>CAXBFD010000025.1:0-71293 GCA_963974925.1 uncultured bacterium
TCCCTGGAACGAACCGGCGAAACTTCGATACTGGCTCTGTACCAGGGGGAAGTTTCCGTATCGAAAATTCTGGTCCCTTCCAACGAAACTCCGGACGCCTGGCCCGCGTTTCCTGTGACGAACTTCATCGACGAACATATTCAACGCAAACTGAAAGTCCTGGAGGTTCCTCCCTCTCCCCTCGCCGATGATGCCACGTTCATCCGCAGAGCCACTCTGCAGATCGCCGGTAAACTGCCGACGCTCGGTGAGGTCGAGACCTATACCCACAGCACCGATCCCCGCAAACGTCAAAAGCTGATCGATCGTCTCGTTCACTCTGAAGACTATGCCGATCACTTCGCTCAGAAATGGTCAGATCTGCTGCGTAACAAACGCCGCGGACAACGCAACCGCGAGCCCGGTACAATCGCCTTTCACCGCTGGCTGCGAAATAAAATTGCCGCCAATGCTCCTTATGACGAACTGGTTCGCGGAGTATTGACGGCAACCGGAGATGCTTCTGTCAACCCTCCCGCACAGTGGTTCGCAGAAGTCCGTTATCTCGACCGTTACGTCGACGACATGGCCCAGGTCTTTTTAGGACTGCGAATCGGCTGCGCCCGCTGTCATCATCATCCGTTTGAGAAATACAGTCAGCAGGATTACTACGGCTTGGCCGCCTTCTTTTCCCGTGTGAACCGCACCGGCGGAACCGGCGTTGCCGAACGGCGAGCGAATGAAATGATCTCTGTCAAGCAGACCGGTCAGGTCAAACATCCGGTCACGGGAGAAGTCGTCCCTCCACACGGGCTGGGCGGCCCCGATCTGGAAATTGCTCCTTTCGATGATCCGCGCCACTATCTGGTCGACTGGATGGCCGAAAAACAGAATCCCTATTTTGCCCGGGCCTTTGTGAACCGGATGTGGGCTCATTTCTTTGGACGCGGCCTCGTTCATCCACTGGATGATCTGCGGGTCACCAACCCCGCTTCCAACGAACCCCTGCTGGAAGAGCTGGCACAGGAATTTACCCGGTCTGGCTACGACATGCGACATATCGTCAAACTGATCTGCACCAGCAGCACCTACCAGATCGGTTCTGAAGCAAATGAGATTAACCTCGAAGAGACGCAGAATTATGCCCGTTTCTACCCACAACGACTCTCAGCCGAGATCCTGCTGGATACCATCGACGATGTCACTGACACCCCGACCCGCTACAGTGGACTTCCCAAAGCGACACGGGCACTGCAGTTGCCCGACGAAGGTTATTCCAATCAGTTCCTGACGTTGTTCGGACGTCCGAAGCGCGAGAGTGCCTGTGAATGCGAGCGGGTTTCTGAACCCAACCTGTCACAGTCGCTGTTCGTAATGAATAACAGCTTCATCCTCTCCAAAGCGATGGGCGGTTATGCATCCTCTCTGGCGAAAGAGAAAAAGACAGAGGAAAGAAAAGTCAGAGAACTGTTCCTGAAAAGCTTATCCCGTGAACCGACTGAGCGCGAAATGAAAAACGCGCTGGCCTACCTCGCCAGCGAAAAAGATAAGAAGGCTGCGTTCGGTAATCTGATCTGGACGCTGCTCAATACCAAAGAATTCCTTTTCGTTCATTAATCAACCACATACATTACGATTTTGAACAGAGAATAGAATCATGAATTATCAAATGAATCAACAATGTTCCGGCCCTGTGGATCGGCGGGAGTTTCTGAAAATCGGTGGCCTGGGTCTGGGCGCCCTGTCAGGCGGTCTGGATCCGAACCTGACAAGACTGCTGGCAGGCGAAACACAGAACGCCAGTCCGAACAAGGACTTTTCGGTGATTCTGCTCTGGGCCAACGGCGGCCCCAGCCACATCGACACCTTCGATATGAAACCGCTGGCTCCCACCGAATACCGCGGCGATTTCAGTCCCATCAAGACGAACGTCCCGGGAATGGAGATCAGTGAACTGTTGCCGAACCTGGCGAAAATGGCGGACAAATTTTCGATCGTCCGCAGTCTGCATCATAACCGCAACGAACATTCGGGCGGCACCTGTCGACTGCTCTCCGGTTACACCCCGACGGCTGCCAACCCCGGAGACGCCGAGTATCCCGAAATCGGTTCGGTTGTGGCCAGCCATCTGGAAAATCAGGTACGCGACATTCCCCTGTTTATCGCCAACACAAAATTTTATGGCGGAGGGCCGGCGTACCTGGGCCCCGCCTACAGTCCGTTCATGTTCAGCGGCGACCCGAACAGCTCCAAGTTCTCGGTAAATAATCTTTCGGTCAACCAGTCGGCGGCGGACGCTCTGAAAAAACGCAATCAGCTGCTGAGCCAGTTCGATACCTTTCGGCGGGAACTGGATAAGAGCGGTTCAATGGCGGCACTGGATAAGTTCAATAATCGGGCGCTCTCCATGCTGACCAGCGACCGGACGAGCAAGGCCTTCGACCTCTCCTCCGAACCAGACGAACTCCGCGATGAATATGGGCGAACAACCTGGGGACAGGGCTTACTGCTGGCTCGACGCCTGGTGGAATCGGGGGTACGACTGGTACAACTGCAGGCCAGCTTCCGTCTCTCGAAAAAAGCAGGACGCACCAGTAACTGGGACGATCACTCCGTCAACGCCGACATTTTTCAGGCCTACCGGGAACGCATGCCGGTCTTCGATCAAGCGGTTCCGGCCCTGATCAACGACCTGCATCGCCGCGGCCTGGATCAGAATGTGCTGTTCATTTTCTGTGGTGAATTTGGACGTACCCCCAAAGTTCGCCATCAGGATAAAACCAAACGCCCGGGCCGCGATCACTGGTGCCGGGCTATGAGTATCTTTCTGGCCGGAGGCGGTTTGAAGATGGGCCAGGCGATCGGTGCGACAAACCCCAAAGGCGAACATCCCGTGGATCGCGTCATGAACAGCAACGATTTACTGGCCACGATCTATCAGAAATTCGGCATCGATACATCTCAGGCATTCCACGACAATACAGGCCGACCGATCCCGATTCTGACAGACGGGCAGCCAATTTCTGAGCTGCTTTAAAATCGGATTTCCATTTATTGATCTGCCCCTGTTTCTTGAATCGCTGTCATCGCTTTCTCTATAAGACTGCTGAATTCCTGACCCGCGATCGGTTGAAATTCAGGCTCTGCCGAAAAGACCTTGATGCCCCCCGTCTATCATGTGTCTGGTCTAATTAGATGGCAAACAAAGGCGTGGTCAGGGCTGCTAATCTTTGCGGTGCTTTTTGTCACTAAATTCCAGACATTTTCACATGAGCCCGCGCGTCTGGAAAAGTGGAGTACTATAAGCGACGTTGCGCAGAGCATCATCGCCATCCGAAATGACTCTTCCAAGGTGGGACAGCGTTTTCGGGATAAAGTCGCCGGTGGAGATCGCGACCAGTCCCTGGTCTATTCTGATCATGATGGAGTTTGAGCTATTAATAAAAGAGAGCCTGGATGTCGTTTTTTAAAAATACTTCCCCCTCTGAAACAGAGATCCAAAAGAACCATAAAGTCAAATTATTAAAGGGCTTATTTAATGAGATGCTGATTGGTTCTCCCACCGCTTTGGTTGTTTTATCGATCAAAGTTCAACAGAAACGGTAACTTCTGAAAGCATTGAGTTATATCTTCATAGAAAATGAATACTTTGCTAACTAATTAAGTCAAATCATTTTTATTGTAAGAGTATCATGCTGGATCACGAAGACGATGTTGGTTTAAATAAATGTATTCGCCAATCGCAGGCTGGCAGCTTGAAAGCGTTTGACCATGTTGTTCGTCGTTTTGAATTGCCGATTCGCGCCTGGGCCGCAGCGCATTGTCCTCCGGGAATTGATGCCGACGAAGTCGCACAGCGTACTTTCATCGCTGCATTTAAACGCCTTGAAGAATTCAAACCCGGCACCAAATTCTCGGCCTGGTTGTTCACGATTGCCCGTTATCAATTAATGGGAGAGGTGACCAGGTCTCAGCGGATTGCAGACTGTCGGACGCGATATGCTCTGAACCAGTTAAACATGGAACTGGGCCGCCGCACCCAGTTGTCAGATGACGCCATTGACAGAAAGTTGAGTAAGTTGACTGTCTGCCTGGAAGAGCTTGCAGAAAAGAGCCGCCTGCTGATTGAGTGGCGTTATCGAGATGAAATTTCGTTAAACGAAATGGCTGGTCGCACCGGTCGATCCGTGGCCGCAATCAAAAAACAGCTTTGGCTGGTACGGCAGAAATTACGGGAGTGTGTGGAAGCAAAATTGAATGCCGGTGGAGGTGATGCCTGATGAGTTCGGCTGAGCGATTTGCAGAATTGTGGACTGACTACCTGGAAGGAGAGCTGGAAGAAGGCGGCTATGAAGAGTTGCGTCAGTTGCTTTCCAGTGATGAGTCCTTGATACAGCAGGCAGCAGATTCATTTCAAATGCACAGGCTGTTAGGGTTGATTGGTCTTCGCGATGCATCGAATACGGAACTGTTTATTTCAGAAACGCAAGCCGGAATGGCCGAACGTCGCGAAAGCTTCGTCAATAGCGTCAGAGGGCAACTGGCAGCTGAGCAAAAAAAGTTGAAGGGGCCGACTCAGAAGTTAACGCATTATTTCGTTTCCTCGCTGTTAGTTGTCTGTTTATTGCTGCTTGTTTTCAACTTTGGTTTCCAGCAGCCAAACAGGGAGCCGGAGTCCGAAAGAAGCATTAAAGCGATCCAGCCGGAAGACTCCCCTGTCAAAAAGACGCTTTTCAATTCTGTGGCGACACTGGTGTTTGCTGAAGATTGTCGTTGGGGTAATGAAATGCAACTTGAGGAGGGGCAGCGCGTCTCTTCAGGCGGGTTGCGATTACTGCAGGGGATGGCGATTCTGAGGTTTGACGGAGGCGCTGCCGCGATTATGGTAGGCGAAGTCGGCATCAAAGTGCAATCGCGCAGCAGTGCTCGACTGGAATGCGGCGAAGTCGTTGTCCGGGCACCTGAAGAAGCGGCCGGTTTTCTGCTGCAAACCCCCGCCACTGAAGTGGTGGATCTGGGAACCGAGTTTGCAGTCAAGGTAGGGAAAGATGGTGCCACGGAAGTTCATGTTCTGGAAGGCGAGGTCGCATATCGCAAACATCGGACCGACGATCAATTGGGAGAGCTTCTTCCAGCTGGTCAGGCAATTCGTTATGACACGACCGATTCCGATCTGCCGCGCGAGATAAAAATTGACGCCACTCGATTCGATGAACTGTTGCGTCGTTCCCGCCAGCAGTCGCTCGACAGCTCGCTTTTAGTTTACGAACCATTCGATTATCCGCTGGGTAATTTACCTCTCGCTGAAACATCAGGAGGGAAAGGTTGGTCCGGCCCATGGGAACTTGCGCCCTGGGTCAACCGCAAAGCCAGCGGAATGAATATCGGGGCCAATCATTTTCCTGTGCCTGGCAAGCAGGTCCCCGGGACGATGATGGAAGCATTTAACAATATTTCAACAATCGTACGTCAATTTAAACATCCCGTTCGACTCGATCAGAATGGAGTCTATTTCTTCAGCGTCATCGTTCGCTGGGAGCCGGGCGAAGAGGCGGTGAATCCGCTGACACGATTGAGGATCGTGCTCCGAACTTCGCAGGACATGCTGGGTGACCATATCATGCTGAATCTTCCTTCATCACTACGACCACAGATTGAGACAAGAGACGGTGAAATTTTTACGGATTTCAATCCGGTCAACTTAAATGAGACGCAATTGTGGGTTGGTAAAATCGTTGCCCGACGTGATGAGCCTGACGAAATTTTCTTTCGCGTCTTTGCGGAAGGGGAATCTCCCGGCGTCGTTGAACCGGCTGCCTGGAACGTAGTCACGCTGGGAGTTCAAAGCGATGCCCAACTCGATACTGTTGTACTTTCTGCCCCCGGACCGGGGAAACGCTGGTTTGATGACATCCGCATCGGAACAAACTGGCGTTCCGTATTACCGGCTACAGAGCACCAAAGAGGTAAATAAATGCTGTCGTGTTTTCGATCAATTTATAATACAGAGCTTCCGCCGGTCTCGGCATTCAAGTTTCGGATACTTAGTATGTCGATATTTGTCTGGCTGATCTGTCTGCCAGGCTCTGTTCGAGCCCATTCAGACGGCCGCTGGGAGATCACTGCTGAAGATCCTCAATCGAAAGCGGCACGCCTGATCAATGTCACCCATTCCCCTGATTGCCCCGGCAATATTGATTTTCAGGAAATGCGGACTAATACCACCAGTCTGCATTTTAATGGTCGCACTTCGATCGGATACGGACCTGCCGGTGACTCGAAGGGACTGGATGTCGATTTTACCTGGGAAGGTTTCTTCTTACTGCCTTCTTCCACCGAGCTGACCAGCGAAGGTGGAGTAGGCGCACGGTTGATTACTCAATTCGCTGACAAGCAAGGCGACTGGACGCGGCTGGCAATCGGACTGTCTGAGGATCAACACAAAACCCCAAAATTATGTCTTTTTCTGTCCGGGACGGATGGATCACTGACGGGGCGTGGAACAATGGAAGTTACCCGTGATGTGTGGCATCACTTTGCACTCGTGCATGAAGGCACTGCCTCGGCGGCCACTCTGAAATGGTATCTGGATTCAGAACTCTGTGGAACTGTTTATCTGGGAGGACAGGAAAATCCCAATCGACTGCGAGAACCGGGTTCGGCTCCGATTACATTCGGTGCCCGCATGATCGAAGGTGCCACTGTGAACCGCGGATTTGCAGGCAGGATGGATGAGATCAGATTCACTCCACAGGCATTGAAGCCGAGCCAATTGATGAAGTTTAAGGTTCCCGCATTAACACGTCAGATTCATTTCGAATTTTATTCTGTCAACGAAAGCACTTTTGACTGGGATTTTTCGAAAGTAAGTCCAATCGATTCGTTGGCGTACAGTGCTCTGGCGATACCGGGATTGCCGGAAGCATTTTCTCCGATGGGGTATAAATCGGGCTGGTACGGCGCAACCGCGATTCGTGGTACGACCAGCCTGAAACTGCCTCAGGGCCAATATCAACTTCTGTTACGTACGGCTCACCCCAGTCAACTGCTGGTGGGGGGTAAGAAGCTGATAGATACCAGAAAAGAGAAGCAGGATCATTCCGGGCAAAAAACGGGTGAATATATCATTAAGTATCATTCAGATGGCAGTCAGCAGGAGATCACGGTTCAAGGGCTGTTCAAAGAATCTACCGGTGCTGAAGATCATTCCGAATTTCTGGTGGCTTATGCACCGGCAGATACGAAACACTGGCGTCTGGTTTCCGACAAAAATGATCTGGAATTAACGTCCGTCTTCTGGAAGCAGTATTCTGAAGAAACAAAACGCTATATCAAAACACTGCAGGATGAGCGGCGCGATGCGGCGTTACAGAGAGGGGAGCAATTCTGGCGGAATCGGCACCAGCTCGCAAAACAGATTGTCTCCAGCTGGAAAGTCGACACTCCCCCACAGAATTCGCATGCCGTCGACTGGTTTTTACTGAAAGACCTGCCTCCTCATTCAACGAACGAAATTCCCGACGCTGCCTTCTATCGTCGCTTGTCCCTGGATATTCGAGGCCGGATTCCGACTTTAGACGAACTGGAGACATTTCTGGCTGAGTCGGCTCCCGATAAGCGGAAAAAAGCGATCGATTGCCTACTGGATTCGAAAGAATGGTCTGATGGCTGGATGGGATACTGGCAGGATCTGCTGGCTGAAAATCCTTCGGTTGTTTATCCGACGCTCAATAACTCAGGCGCATTTCGATTTTATTTACACAGATCATTTCTTGAAAACATACCGTTTGACCGTTTTGTCTCAGAATTAATTCTGATGGAAGGCAGTGATTCCTCAGGTGGAACGGCAGGGTTTGGGATTGCCACCGGAAACGATTCTCCCCCGGCAATGAAGGCTCACGTGCTTTTGAATGCATTTTTAGGCGTGGATCTGAAATGTGCCCGCTGTCATGATTCGCCCCTGGATCAGTATAAACAGTCTGATTTATTTATGACGGCCGCTTATTTGAATGATGGTCCACTCACCATTTCAGCAAAAAATGTTGCGGCTGTCGGGACAGGAGTGAAAAACAATTCGATTATCAAGACGACACTTCATTCCGGACAGATCCTGGAGCCTGACTGGGCGTTTCATCAACTCAGCGGCAGCAAAATGCCGCAAAAGGAAATGGTGATACAGCCGGGGCGTCCGCGGGCGGAACTGGCAGCACGGATCACTTCGCCTTATTCATCCCGGTTCAGTGATGTCTTAGTCAATCGACTCTGGTATCGATATTTTGGTTCGTATCTGATTGAAGATCTGGATACGGAAAAAGAACGACCCGATACCCCAAACGGCAAGCTGTTGGGTTACCTTAGTAAATCATTCGTTGAAAACGGTTACGACTTAAAAAAACTGGCAAGAGTCATTCTGACTTCTCAAACTTACGAAAATTTAATCTCGGCGCATACCCAAAACGGCTCTGCTGATTCGTTGCCGGAATGGTATCCTGAGACGCCGCGGCGCATGACAGCAGAACAGCTGGTCGATTCTCTTTTCCAGCTGGCAGGGAAAGATTTCAGTGGCGAAAAACTCGGAATCGACGCAACTGATCGAGGGGTTGCGAATCTGCCGCGTCCCGAGCGTGCCTGGCAGTTTGCATCACTTCCCAATGAACGTGATCGTCCCGCGCTGGGGATGCCCGTCAACCAGACGATTGTGGATGTCATGACGACATTCGGCTGGAACGGGAATCGTCAGGCTCCCCGCGACACTCGAAATATCTATGCGACACCACAGCAGCCTTTGATTTTATTTAACGGGCTCCTCTCGCAAAGAATTGTCCGGCTGTCAGACAACAGTCAGCTGACCGAACTGTGTGTGACTCAGACTTCGCTGGAAAAACTGGTCGATCAGATTTTTCTAACCATTCTGTCACGAAGACCCACCGAGTCACAGCGGGAGATTCTTGTGAACTATCTGGCGCACAGTTTTCCGGATCGGCTGACAGGGAAAGCGAAACTGATTCATCCTCCGCTGAGTGAATTCCAGCCAGACTGGAGAAAACATCTGGAGGCTGAGCAGACATTATTAATGATGCAGGCTCAGAAACGAGTGGATCAAGGGGAACAACCAACACAGCGACTGAGCTCTGAATTCAGAGAACGTGTTGAAGATGTTGTCTGGTCGCTCATTAATTCACCCGAATTTATATTTATTCCATGAAAAGAAGAATATTCAAGATATGATTGCGAATCCGTTATTGAATAAGGAAGGTCAGGCAACACGACGTGCCTTCACCGGACAAATCCTGGCCGGTTCACTTGCTGCTGGAATGCTGCCTGAAATACAAGCCGCCTCTGATACTCCGCCGGTTCAAGGGAAGGCAGAAGCCTGTATTCTGCTCTGGATGGGAGGCGGAATGTGCCACCTGGATACATTCGACCCCAAACAGCTCGGTGATCCGCCCCATAATAAACCGGGTTCAGCCTATCCCTCGATTTCCACAGCCATTCCCGGTGTTGAAGTCTGCCAGCATTTAAGTCAGACGGCACCGTTATTTGATCGGGGAGTGATTCTCAGGTCGGTCCACCATCCCCTGTCCGTGGATCATGCCGATGCATCCAACTTCGTTAAAACAGGGCGTGTCACCGACGGTACCATTTTATATCCCTCACTGGGATCGATCATCTCACATCAGTTAGGACCACGGGTTCCGGATATTCCCGCGTATGTCGTGATGGGCATGCCTAATATTACCCGAGGTCCGGGTTTTCTCGGAGCAAAATATGGCTATGTCTATTTAACAGATACTTCAAGCGGCCCCTCCGGATTAAAACCGCCACTGGATGTGGGGACAGAACGCGCAAAAGAACGCGCACGCTTGCTGGACCGGTTGAGAAACGAGTATGTGTCGCACGGCTCGCCGGATGCCATCCAGGATTACGATTCGACAATCTCAAAAGCATATCAGTTGATGCACGGCGATTTTGCAAAAGTTTTTAATCTTGAAAAAGAGAAACAAAGTTTACGGGAAGATTATGGAAATGATTTTGGTGAACGTTGTCTGATCGCACGCCGCCTGGTTGAATCAGGCGCACGATTTGTAGAAGCGTCGTTCAATTTAAATTTTGTGAACGGAACGGGGTGGGACACACATCGGGAAGGACAGTTGAAACAACATCTGCTTATTCAGGGGCTCGATAAAGCTCTTTCTACCCTGATCAGAGATCTTGAAAAACGCAAGCTGCTAGACAAGACGCTCGTAATTGTAGGAACGGAATTTGGGCGTCCCGCTGAATTTGACAACAAACAGGGGCGCGGCCATCAGTCGACTGCCTTCAGCTTTGCTTTTTTTGGTGGTGGATTGCGCACGGGACAGAGTATCGGCGTTACCGATTCACTGGGTAAGAAAATCCTGGAACGACCTGTCTCCATTCCTGACCTGCATGCCACAATTCTGGCAGCACTGGGAATTGATCCCCAGGAAGAGCTTTTTGCAGGAGCCAGACCTGTCCCCATCACCGATCATGGAACGCCAGTCAAGGAATTATTCAGTTGAACTTACTTTTATTTTTGAGATCAATCACGAAAAACGATGCGAGTGTATTGCATCGAACTAATTAATTTTCCATATCATTTTGATGATTGTAGAGAGGGCTGACTATGATTAGCACGTGCACTGCCAACCAGAAAGATTTCCGGAAACGACCTGCATTTACGTTAATTGAATTATTAGTCGTTATCGCGATTATTGCCATCTTGATTGCGCTATTACTGCCAGCGGTTCAACAGGCGCGCGAAGCGGCTCGTCGCTCTGACTGCAAAAACCGGATGAAACAGCTAGGCCTGGCGCTCCATAACTACCTCGACACTCACAGGACATTTCCTCCCGGTGGAATAACCGATGGGGGAAAACTGGGGAACGGATGCCCGGGCCCCTCATCGTTTGAGGTGACCGGCTCAGGTGCTCCCTGGACTGTAATGATCCTGCCCTTTATCGAAGAGACCGCCCGGTACAATGAATTTAATTTCAATTCCCCGTTTCCGTATCGGAATGGATGGCCCGCTTCGACCTTTCCCAACATTACTCCTCAGTTTAAACAGTTAAGTAGTTTCCAATGCCCTTCGGACCCTGCTTCAACAGAAGGGATTCCAAATAACAATTATTATGGCGTGCAAGGCGGTGGTTCGACACTGAGTTGTGGACGATTCGCGTTTAAAAACGGTGCCTTATATTTCAATTCCAAGACCAGCATGCGGGACCTGACAGATGGGTCCAGTAATACATTCCTGCTGGGAGAAACCAAGTATCATATTACGTCCGAATTAACGGGCGACTCGATCAATTATTTCAGCTGGGCATCAGGTCCGCGTAATGCCACATCCAGCAATTCTGAACTGATCCCGTCCAATACCGCGGCGACTACGGACATCATCAATGGTGTAGACCCTCTGTTCAGCTGGACCTACCAGTCGCGGCATTTTGGCAGCAACCATACAGGAGGTTGCCATTTCAGCACCGCTGATGGCTCGGTGCATTTCATCAGTGAAAACATTGATCTGGCAACGTATCACTCACTGGGTATTCGCAACGACGGACTGCCGCTGGGAGGTTTTAATCAATGAATAGTCTTGGAAAACCAGAGGGAACAAAGTGTCTGAACCTGGCATTTGTTCTATTGAGCGTATTTCTGTTTCAAGTGCTTACGTCCAGCTGTAGTCGATATGACGATGCCGTGAAACGTTATACCGTATCAGGTTTAATGACCTATGATGGAAAACCAGTTCCAGCGGGCCTTGTTTTTTTTGAACCCGATTCCAGGCAGGGAAATTCTGGTCCAGGTGGTGTCGCCGAAATTCTCGATGGCCACTATCAGACCAAGCCGAATAAGGGAATTGTTGGCGGGCCTCATATAGTGCGTGTAATAGGTTACATGAAGCCGCATTTGGCAAAACAACCGGAACCGGATTTGATGTTTTCGGAACAGCGTTTATTGATCGATTTCCCGATCGAAGACAACGTATCGAAAGACATTGACGTTCATTCCTCGCTTCAAAAGAAATGATGTCTCTGCGCGTCGATGGTCCAATCAAATTTCTAGAAAGGGTAATCTCCTGAATGCCGGATTGTCTCTGCTTTCGGAGAAGCCAGTCTGGGTGCGCCCTGTGCCTGATATGACAGACAACCCGAAACTCAACTACACTTTATAAATATTATCGTGAGGCCGCTGACCAAATGAATCGAACTGCATTGATTGTCTTCTTATGTTGTAGCTGTATTCACAGTTTCTGCATCGCAGGTGCTGAAAAGAATCAGAGATCCACGCAACAGGTTAGCTTCTCACGAGATATTCAACCTTTACTTGCGAAACACTGTCTGATTTGTCATGGCCCGAATAAAGCCGAAGGAGGGTTGCGACTGGATGTTCCTGAAAAGTCGACTGCAAAATTAGATTCAGGGGAGCGAGCGATCATTCCCGGCCATCCTGAGAGAAGCGAATTACTGCGTCGGGTGTCTACCGCAGATGAATCCGAACAGATGCCCCCGGATGACACGTCTCTGACGAAATCCGAGGTAAAACTTCTCCGGCAGTGGATTCAAGATGGCGCTCCTTATGAAAAACACTGGTCTTATCGCCCGGTGAATGCCCCGGTTCCGCCGGAGGTAAAACAGGAGTCCTGGATTCGCAATCCCATTGATCGTTTTGTTCTGGCAGGTCTGGAAAAGATGCAGCTGACACCTTCCCCTGAAGCAGCTCGGCCGACGTTGATCAAACGTCTGTATTATGATCTGATTGGCTTGCCTCCTTCGCCTGATGAAGTTGATGCGTTTCTCAACAATTCCCGGCCCGATGCGTATGAGAGGCTGGTAGACCACCTGTTGAAGTCCGAACATTTTGGTGAGAGATGGGGCAGACACTGGCTGGATCAGGCGCGTTATGCAGATTCGGATGGATACGAAAAAGACAATCCGCGACCTGAGGCCTGGCGCTATCGGGACTGGGTGATAGAGGCGATTAATAATGACATGCCCTTTGATCAATTTACGATTGAACAACTGGCGGGAGATCTGCTGCCCGAAGCAACAACAACGCAAAAACTGGCAACCGCCTTTCACAGACAGACATTAACTAATTCTGAAGGAGGCACTGACCCGGAAGAGTTTCGCGTAGAAGCAACATTTGATCGCGCCGAAACAACCGCCGCCGTCTGGATGGGGCTGACAATGACTTGTGCACGCTGTCATTCCCATAAATATGACCAGATCTCGCATCGCGAGTATTTCCAGTTCTATTCCTTCTTCAATAACTCCAGTGAAGCGAAGCTAAGCATTCCTCAGAGCGAAACAGCGATGGAGCAGTATCATCAAGCAAAGCAAACGTATGAATCGAACCTGGAGCAACTGCAGGTTCGATTCTCGGTAAAATTAGCGGAATTACAGACCGTATTGAAGGATCAGGATATCATCAACCGGTCAATTCAGAAGAAAACTGAAAACGGTTCACAACAGGCAGACCGCGCCGGTTCTGGTTCGTTGAAACAGACAGCAGCTCCGGAAAACGTCATTCAAGCGCTTCTGGTGAACGCTGCAAAACGTTCTGGTAAGCAAAAAACAATCATTCAGGATTATCTGATCTCGCTCGATCCGGAAGCGGCGGCCCTTTCCAAAGAATTAATCGAGTTGAAAAAAAGTCGTCCCCAGCCTCCGCTGGTGGATATTCAAGTGATGGCAAAAGAGGATCGAGAGACGCGGATTCTTAATCGGGGTGACTTTCTCCAACCTGGAGAGCCAGTACAGTCCGATGTGCTCGCTGTCATTCTCCAGTCGCATCCACTACCGCAAAGAAGTCGGGAAAAACCCGCTGACCGACTTGACCTGGCCCGTTGGCTCGTTGATCCAAATCATCCGTTAACACCTCGCGTGAAGGTCAATCATGTCTGGGATCATTTATTTGGTCGCGGTCTCGTTTCAACCGTGAACGATTTTGGAGTGCGAGGCGAGATTCCCACCCACCCGCTGTTGCTGGACTGGCTGGCATGGTCTTTTTCGCATGACATGCGAGGCAGTCGAAAGCAGCTGATCAAGCAGATTGTTTTGAGTGCGACCTATCGTCAATCGTCCAGGGTGAGGCCGGAGATTGCGGTAATCGATCCGGAGAATAAATTACTGTCCCGCCAGAATCGCTTTCGCGTGGAAGCAGAAATCATCCGCGATCTCTGTCTTGCAGTCAGTGGGCTGTTGAGCGAAAAAGTGGGAGGCCCGAGCGTATTTCCCCCGCTTCCGAGCGGAGTGACTGAGCTGAGTTACAATAACAATTTTAAATGGCGCACCAGTCAAGGGGAATCGCGTTATCGCCGGGGGATGTATACGTTCTTTAAGCGAACTTCTCCCTATCCAACGCTTATGAGTTTTGACTGCCCGGATTCGAATACGACGCGGCTGAAACGGGAAAACAGTAACACACCTATCCAGGCGCTCGTCACACTGAATAATGCCGTGTTTCTTGAGGCAGCCCAGGCGATGGCAAAACGAGTTCTCAATGAAAAACAGGGAACAGATGCAGAGCGGCTGGCTTATGCTTTACGTCTCTCTCTGACTCGACAGTCTGAGAAAGAAGAAGTGACTCATTTTCTGCAGTTGCTGAATACGGCGCGTGAATATTATCAGGCCCATCCCCAGGATGCCGATCAGCTGGTGAAACAGCATCCCGTGCCAACTGTGGACGGGGCTGAACTCGCGGCCTGGATTACGACACTCAGAATGGTGTTGAACCTGGATGAATTTCTGGTGCGCAGCTGAATGCACTGGATCGATTGTTTACTCATCTGATGCAACGCTGCGGTCCGTATCATCTGGTCAATGTTTTTACGAACAAACGAATAAAAGTGGCCCCTATGAAATATCGAAGTCCTATCTCAACAGAACAAATTACAGAAAGCACACGCCGCAGCTTTTTAACTACATCTGCCAGCGGGATCGGGGCGATCGCCGTTGGTGATCTACTCTACCGTGACGGACTACTGCAATCCGCCCAGTCTGCATCTGGAGAACGGCAGCAGTCGGATTTGATTAACCCCCTGACTCCCCGGCAGCCCCATTTTTCCGCACATTCCAAGGCATGTATTTTCATATTTATGGCCGGCGCTCCTTCTCAGATTGACTTATTTGATCCCAAGCCGGTATTGAACGAGAGGCACGGTCAGCCGTTGCCGGAATCCATGCTGAAGAATATACGCTTTGCTTTCATTAAAAAAGAGAATGCATTGTTGCAGGGTTCTCCGTATCAGTTTCGCAGACATGGTGAATGCGGCATGGAATTAAGTGAGCTGCTGCCGCACCTGGGAGGAGTGGCCGATGATCTGCTGCTGGTTCGCTCGCTTCATACCGAGCAGTTTAATCACCATCCGGGCCAATTAATGATGCAGTGCGGTCGCAGCACATTCGGCCTGCCCTCGATGGGCTCGTGGCTCACCTATGGTTTGGGAAGCGAGTCGCAGAACCTGCCTGGTTATGTTGTTCTTACCAGCGGCCGCGGTTCCTCGGGCGGGGCCACACTCTGGCAGTCCGGTTATTTATCCTCTTCTTACAGTGGGGTGCCGTTTCGTAATCAGGGTGAACCGGTGCTGAATCTGATGACTCCTGGCGGCATCCCGGATAAACTTCAGCGTCAGGGGCTCGATGTACTGCGCGCAATCAATCAGAGGCAGTACGACCAGGTTCACGATCCGGATATTGCCGCCCGTATCGCCTCTTACGAATTAGCCTTCCGCATGCAAACGGCTGCGCCAGAGCTGATCAACTTGACGGGCGAAACCAAAGCGACCCAGGAGGCGTATGGTCTGAATCGCCCCGAGCCTGAGGGAATCGGTGGACGGGGAAAGCAGAATAACACGTATCAGAGTTTTGCCCGCAACTGCCTGTTAGCGCGCAGAATGGTCGAACGCGGGGTACGCTTCATCAATATCATCTATGCGTCGTGGGATCACCACTCTAATATTCCTGAAGAACTTCCCTATAACACCGGCTGTGTCGATCAGCCGATTGCAGCCTTAATCAAGGATCTCAAACAGCGAGGACTGCTGGATTCAACGATGGTGGTATGGGGATCAGAGTTTGGCAGAACCCCACTCGGTGAAAACCGTAGCGGGAATCGTTCCGTAGGAACAGGCCGCGATCATCATCCGCATGCTTTCAGCATGTTAATGGCGGGAGGCGGTTTGCAGCGGGGAAAAACATATGGAGCCACTGACGAGATCGGCTGGAATATTATTGAGAAGCCGGTTCACGTCAATGACCTCCATGCGACAATACTCAACCAGTTCGGCCTTGATCACTTGAAACTGACTTATCGTTTCCAGGGACGGGATTTCCGTCTGACCGATGTCGGTGGGCATGTCATTCCGGAATGGATTTCGTAAGAACGAAATTATTAAATGCCAAATTGAGATGTATTTCCTGATGAATGAGTATTTCTGATCAGAATCGATTCATGATAAAGATCAGTAATCCGGGACCAGAGTGAATTCAGCTGCTTGACCAGATTGCAACCACGCCAGACCTGCAGTTACTTTACCTGACCATATTGGACCGGGAGGCCACAGAGCGTATCAGGCTGTTTGATCACTTCGGAATCGCTTGCTTCATTAAGCAGAGTTATTTCTGCAGATTGCGGTAAAAAGTGCCGCGTATGTTTTGCATCGACTGCCAGATATTCGCTTTCCTACCTTGTGGCGAAACGCAGACGAACAGATAGCCGTGCCTGGTTGTTTTGTCTGTCCAAGACTGGATGATCAGATTCAGCGTTTGCGGTTTCCGGGTGACAAACGGTTCAGTCCATTCGACAGTTGCCGAATATTCTGTGAGCCCGTGGGGGTAAATCTTCTGCGAATCCACGGGCATGGCTTTTGTCAGTTTGCAGGTAAACTCGCTGGTATCGATTTTCTGTTTTTGGCTGTTGAAGATGGTACGAGACAGCCCCTGGTAATACGTAAGCAATTCGCGTTCGATGTTTTTCTGTGTCAGTTCACTGCCGGGATCAATTTTGAATACGAAAATGTAGGAGAAAAACGTGTCCGATTTTTCCTGAAACATGCCTGGCGAAAACCGGGCTTCTTCAATCCCTTTAAACTGCATTTCCCTGGCAAAGGAAGGAGGCAGCGAAATCTGCTCCCCCTTCCAGCCAGCGGGAACAGTGATGTGCTTTGCCAACTCCGCATCGGCAGCCAATACTGTGTTCGTCCCGAACAAAATAGCAAGTAAAACGGCAAAACGGCGCATATCAACAGGCTGCATACAAGGTGTTTTCTATCTTGAGGAATGCAAGATTCCAGAGCACATCACATTTTACCATAGCGTGCCTTAATCTAATATACTCGATCCAAATGGTCATGAAGACGCTACGGCATAACGGGACACAGTCTAAATCGAAGCAATTTCGAAGCCGGTGCGATAGTCCCGCGTCAAGTATTTGTTGGCTTCCGAGTTGTTCGTGATTTTGAGCGCTTTGCCATCGAATTCGAGGGTTTCGCCGGGGAAAAACGCGGCCACATTTCCTAACTGCACGGCTTCAGTCAGATGACCTCCATATTCAAACCCGTCGCTGGGCTGTTTTCCGGACAGGCAACCATCGACCCAGCCGTGATAATGGTCGAGGCTTTCTACCGGTTCTATATTCACACCTTCGATGTTGACGAACGGCTGGCTGTAATGAGGCAGAATCAAGTTGCCTTTTTCACCGACGAAAATGGAGCCTCCGCTCGGCAGAGACTGGCCGGGTAAAAGTTTGGCGATTCGGTCACTCGGCTGTCGTCCACCATCGTACCAGGTAATCGGCAGACTACTACCGGCCGTATACTGTGTGCCGGGAATAATGTATTTGATGGTTTCCTGGGCGGGCCAGACTTCATCATTCATGCCGGTGTGTTCCGAGTGCACGCTAAGCGGATCACCCGTAATTTTGAGAGCCGTGTACACCGGATCGAGTAAATGGCAGCCGAAATCGCCGATGGCGCCGGAGCCGAAGTCCTGCCAGTCTCTCCATGTAAAGGGATGATAGACCCGGTTTCCGCCATACGGACGCATGGGGGCGACGCTGACCCAGAGATTCCAGTCGAGTGTTTTGGGAACCGCTTCATTTGTCGCAGGCCGATCGAGCAGACCGCTGCGTCCATGACCGGTAGTGCCAACATAGGAATGCACGGCCGTCACTTTTCCGATGACGCCATCCTGAATCGCTTTTACTCCGGTACGATAAGCGGAGTGCGAATGGATCTGGTTACCCATCCGCGTAATGACGCCCGATTTTTTTGCATGTAATCGCATCTGGCGGGCTTCCCATACCGTGCGTGTCAGCGGTTTCTGGCAGTAAACGTGCTTACCGCGTTGCATCGCGTCGATGCTGATGATGGCGTGAGTATGATCGGGGGTTGAAACCGAGACGGCATCGATTTTGTCACCCAGTTCCTCAAGCATGATTTTGTAGTCCTGGTAAACAGGAGCCTCGGGAGCTAACGGCTTGACTTTTGCGGTCCGCGACAAATCGACATCGCAAAAGGCGACACATTTTACTTTGTCGTGGCTGGCGATATTCTTGATGTCAGAATACCCTTTGCCGTCGGTGCCGATGCCCGCAAACTGCAATTTCGAATTCAAATTTTGCCCGCGGACAAATGCCGGTGCGGCGAAAGCGGACGCGGCTGCGACGGATGTTTTCAAAAAAGCGCGGCGGGTGGTATCTGAGGAGGTTGTCATGATGGCAGGTTTCCTGTTGGGGCTTCCAGTTCGAAAGTATGTTTGGTCAGAGCCGGTTTATGTTTTAGCTAGAATTACGAGTATAACATAAACGACCCGTGATACGTCAATTGAATCAGCGTGACGAAGTGTAAGCAAATTCATAATTCGTTCTGCATCAATGTCGTTTAAGTTTCGGACACTTTTTTACACTCCTGTATAAAATTGTCTTGACGCCGCTCCGCCGTTTGCCATGATCTTTGGTTGTGCGTCGCGCGCGAGAACACTACTGGTTCAGGTGAAAACCCGGAACGAAACAAACGCCACCATACGATAAACCGCTGGTTTGAGCACGATTTTCCAAACCAACCTCGAAAAATTGATGTAGATCGACACTCTTCGGCGCACATCACCACAGAACCAACACCACTCACCATCCTGAGAACATGTTTCAACACGTTTCACCATATCACGTTTCTCAAATCCCCTTGACTGCCCCACGCCGTTCGCAAAAATCCGTTTCACAATCATGATACTTTCCCTTTCGCAGGCGCGGCCCCCATGTGTCCGCCCGCCTCGCGAGATCCCATCCACAAGAGAAGATCAACTGGAATCAGCGCGCCAACAAAAAAGTAATCGAGGCGGCACGAGATAACGATTCTTAATTCAAAAACTGGTGCTAACGCCCTTCGGCTAATAAGTTATTCCGGTTGGCAAGTCACCTGAAACCGGATCAGCCGCACGGCGTTAGCCGCGGTTAATACCGGTTTGACTCAGGTTGCGATCTTGGTCATCACGTTCAAACATTAAATAAACACGACCTGTCCGCCGGTAGATGCCAGTGAAAAGTAACGCTTCTCAAACAAACAAATCCTACCAGATCGCAGCAAAAGCATAAGAGATAAACACCCCGCACCAGGGTGAAGAAACGGACACTGATCACGTTGAACGAAAACGTCAGATCCCCACTACATTCAACGTGTTCCAGCCGTTGCTTATACTGACATATGCATAAACCACAATGCGTTTATAGGGAGATTGCTGCTAGTTTGACTGGCCGATATTCTTTTTCGTTCCCGGTTTTTGGGTGGCAGTCGGTTATGCTGTTTCCGATGATACAGGCGTTGATGGCGAAGCAATCGTTGCTCGGTTCGCCATCTGACGTTTCAGGGTAAATCGCATCCGAACTCCATTCGAAGTATCGAAGCGAGTCCCAGCCGCATTTGATTCAACGTCATTGCATGTGTTTTTTTCCGCCCGCCGAGTTTTGACGGCCAGGAACTCGATAGCGGATACCCACAAGCACTTTCTCAGCAACATTGGGCCGACCACACTTTCCGGTTTCAACGCAGCGCTGGAGCGTCTCTACGATCAGCGGCCCGCATACATAAACTGAAGTGGGGGGGCGATCCTTTCCACACCATGAATGAGGTCCTGGCCATGTTGGTCGAGTTGTTCCAGACAAATCTTATGTCGGTTTTTTTGATGTTGTCTAGCCATTGTGACTCCCGAGAAAATGCGGCATTGCTTTGCGATCCAGTCCGGGCAGAAACCGCGCACAACGGTCGTCGCATGGGGTGCTTGTTCATGTCGGCGATAGTTTGTTAAAATCTACCTTGCAACAACAAGATCAATCTCGGACCGTCGAACCAGAGCTTTACACAAAATGCCTGGAATCCCCGACCATTGTTCGCACATCTCGTGAAACGGAATCTCTGAACCGCATTGGAAAACAGGTCTAACGCTCTGGACAAGCGGGGGGCGCACTGTGGTAACATAAGGAATCATCTTTGCATGAAGCAGTTTCCGGCATCAGTGTGATGAGAAATTCTGGTTTAACTGATTCAATGCCCCCCATTGCGAGTCAATCCATTTTGAGAACAAAACAAACCAACCCTCAATCCAATTCAGAACCCGGAATTAGATTTGAATTCGGAATCATAAAAAACCACAAGCGGTAAATGATTTGTAGGAAATACATCATTGTGAAACAATCTCATGAGCCCCCCCGGAATGAGGATGCCAGTCCCCCCCGACAAATCCAGAAGGCGGTGTGGGCCTTCAGCATATTAGCGATCTGCGTTCTCGTATTTTTTGTGGTTCAGTCACGTCTGTCAAAATCACCTGAGCAATTGATTGCCGAAGCAAAAACCGCTTTGGCCCAGGAACACTATCAAAAAGCTGAAACTCTTGCCCGACTTTGCCTGGAGAAACAGCCCCATGCGGCACTTTATTCGCTGATCGCTGCTCAAGCTGCAGAGAAACAGGGACATCCCGCAGAAGCCCTGAATTATATCAAGAACGTTGAACCAGATGGCAGCAGAGAATCAATCGAATGCGTATCTCTGAAGAGTAAAATCTTTATTCAAACGGGACAGGCCAGACTGAGTGAGATTGCTGCAAGACAGGTATTGGAGATAGACCCGCAGCATATCCAATCTCATATCAACCTCGTCTCTCTACTGCGACTCCAAGGACGAAATTGGGAACTGCGACTTCATTTTCTGGAAATTCTAAAGCATTTATTACTGAGCCCTGATGATAAATCAATGATTCCGGTCAAGGCTTTGATTTATCCGTTGAGATCTGTGGGAGCATCGGAATGGGTTTGGTTAGAACCCCATGAATTGGAACTTGTACAAAGATGCCAACAGACTGTCCCCGACGATTATCTCGTATCTCTGGGACAAGCGAAAATGGCAGTCGATACGAATGACTTAGAACAGTCGAGATTCATCTTAGAAAAAATTGTTCAAATGGCCCCGAATCAGGCCGATGCGCAGGCGCAACTGGGATTACTACTGGCAGGCAGTGGCACGGAATCAGAGTTTTTTAAGTGGTCTCAAAATGTCCCCCCATCAGTAGCTCACCATCCGGATTATTGGGTTGCACTGGGAAGTTTTGCTCAGAGACGTGATGAGCCGAAAACGGCAATCCGTTGTTTTGCAGAAGTCCTCTACCTTAATCCGAACCACCTGCGTGCCAATTACCAAATTTCCCAGTTGTTGGTTGCCTTAGAAAAGCAAGCAGCAGCCAAACCCTTTGCAAACAGGGCAAA
Organism: uncultured bacterium; assembly: GCA_963974925.1. GTDB lineage: Bacteria > Planctomycetota > Planctomycetia > Planctomycetales > Planctomycetaceae > Gimesia. The sequence continues at coordinate 21,751 of CAXBFD010000025.1, forward strand.
ACATCTTGCTGATCTAGAATATTTAATCAAGGAGGTAGGAAGTGACCCTTCTCGGATTCGAGATGTGGCCAAGATGATGGAAGTATTGGAACGTCCCTGGGAAGCTGCTGCCTGGTACAAAATAGGTACTGAAATGTTTCCCGGAGAAGCATGGGCAACAACAGGATTCCAAAAAGCTGTTGTCGGATTAACAGCCGACACCTGGCTTAATCCTGCCTCAGGGAATCCAGCCCGGCAAATTGACCTTTCCCTTTCAGAATACCCGTTCCCCGAATGGGATCGCATTTCTCAGAATCCTTCTGATGAACCGATTGCAAATAAAGGCGTCAATGTTGCCTGGGAAGATTCTGCGCAAGCATCGGGATTGCATTTCTCATATCAAAATGGTGCCAATTCCAAACCAAACCATGCATACATGTTTGAATTCAGCGGCGGTGGGATTGCGGTTCTCGACTATGATAATGATTCCTGGCCTGATATCTACTTAACTCAGGGAGGTCCATGGCCGCCATTACCAGGTGGCATCAGCAACAAGAATCGATTATTTCGTAATCTGGGGAACGGATCATTTTTGGATGTTACAGCATCGACCATGCCTGATAACAACGACTTCAGTCAAGGTGTAAGTGTTTCCGATTTCGACAACGATGGATTTGCTGACCTGTATGTTGCCAACATTGGAGGCAACCGCCTATTAAAAAACAATGGCGATGGGACTTATACCGATGTCACGGATTCCACCGGAACTGCGGGAAACGAATGGACTCTGAGTTGTGCCCTGGCTGATTTGAATGGAGATTCACTCCCGGATTTGTATACGGTCAATTATCTCGGTGGGCAAGACGTTTTTGACCGTACTTGTATGAAGAATAATCGTCCCGTTCAGTGTGATCCGACCATGTTTTCCGCAGCTCAGGATCAACTCTATCAGAATTCAGGAGAGGGACATTTTAAAAACATCACAAAACAGTCTGGAATTGTTGCCAGTGGTGGTAAAGGCATGGGGATCATTGTTGCTGACTTTTGTGATTCCCACCAGTTAGATCTGTTTGTTGCTAATGACACAACGGCTAATTTCTTTTTTGTCAATAAAACCCACTCCGAAAACAGTCATGCAATATTTTCGGAGGAAGGATTGTTGCGTGGGTTAGCACTGAGTGAGTACGGACAAGCGCAATCATGCATGGGCGTTGCTGCCGGGGACCTCGCGGACGACGGCTTAATCGATTTGTTTGTGACGAATTTCAGCCGTGAATCGAATAACCTATACCTTCATCAGCCGGATCACATATTTGTCGACTCGGCTCGAAAAGCAGACCTGCACAATTCCGGATTCTATTATATGGGCTGGGGAACTCAGTTCCTGGACGGCGAAAACGATGGGCTGCTCGATCTGGTTGTTGCCAACGGCGATCTTGAAAACCTGTCTGATGTGGGGATCGCCTCACGCATGCCGCAAGTCTATTATGCCAATATCGGAATGAATCGCTTTATGGCGGTTCCTGATCAGCAACTGGGCCCGTATTTTCAGAAAAAAAATCTTGGTCGTGCCATTGCCTGTCTGGACTGGAACCGTGATGGACTGGATGACTTCTGTGTAACACATGTCGATATGCCGGTCGCTTTGTTGACGAACCGAACGGCACAACATGGTCATTTCCTGACAGTAAAATTGCACGGCGTTCAATCAAGCCGCGACGCAATCGGTACAAAAATTCGGGTTAAAACAGGCAAATACACGCGATCTCGACAGCTGATAACCGGTGATGGTTTCCAGGCAAGTAATCAACGAAAACTGCACTTTGGTTTGGGAGAGCAGAAACAGATCGATGAACTGACTGTTTCATGGCCCAGCGGTACTACACAGACTTTCTATGATTTGGAGAGTGATCAGGAGTTGATTCTCGTTGAGGGAGCCCCTGAGCCTTACTCAATCAAAGCTGACAACAGATAGCTTTAGATTTTGGTGCAGCAGATGCAAAACAGAGTTGTAAGCTCAAGGTGGGCTTACAACTCTGATAGACTTTTTGAGCTGGATGGGATGATGATCCTGCCTGTAAGGCAGACTGATTATTTCTTTTTGCCTTTCAAATCAAAATTGATCTCGCCTCCGGATTCAGGAACCTCTGCCTTGAGTATCGTTTTGGAGACATCGTTGTATTGGCGGGCAATTGTTTCAACTGCAACTGGTCCATCTCCAGCCCCCTCTTCTGGAAGGGGTGTTCCGTCTGCTCGCAAGAGCAGGCTGACGGTTACCTTATATTTTCCGGGAGGAGCTCCTTCTGCCCCATGTAGTTGAGTGAGTGTATATTTTCCAGACGTGTCTGTCTTCCCACGACACTCTGTCCCCTTGGTACCATTCTCAGGATAAAACGTGACTATTGCAGATGCCAGAGGCTTCTCATTCATCGTGACAATTCCAGAGACGGGGACCGTTTTCGGCAAAGATTTCTCTGGTACAGATGATCCACAGCCCACTAAACCAACGACTAAAAACAGGCAAACCGACGTTCGCAACATCACGCAATTCTCCTCATCTAGATGTAAGTGATGAGAGGGGCCTGCCAGCAGTACCAGCAGTCCCCTCTCAACAAAATGAAATCATGAAATTTCGGTAGGATTAAAATTCACCAATGACGTTACCGTCAGCAATACGAGACAGGTAAACCCGTGTATTAGAGTCGATATTTTCACTCAGAAATCGAACCGCCCCGTCTCCCAGCAGTGCATGAACCCCTCCGACATGAAGGCTGGCTGGCTGGCCCCAAGTGGGGAGAAAACCAGTTCCCTCACTACCGGCTACAAAATCATTGATTCCATAAGTATCCAGTCGGATTCCAATCATCACATGCCCACGGAATCCCCATGCAGGTGCATCACCATTTGATACTGATCTGGTGGTCTCAATCATTGCTATCGTATTGCTGCTGCCATCAGTAATATCACGAACTTTACAATGGCTGTTGTCGCCGAACATGGCACGTGATGACAGGGCCAAACCAGCCCAGTCTTCACAATCACTATGCTTATCGGTATTTGTAACATATTCATAGTTTGTTAATGCAGCACCATCTCCGGTGTTCAATGTCGAGGGACTGTAGTAGAGATTATCTTTGAGTGTATAAAGCACATTAGGGTCAGAAGGACACAAGAATGCTGCGAGCACGTTTCGCATTGGTTCGATGTTCCCATTTGTTGTGGGATCGCCTGCATTTGTTGAACTTGTACCGCTGCTACTACCACTAAACATCGTGCCTTCAAAATTAAACTGGTTATAGATATTAGCCTGATCAATAAAGGGTAATAACATTACCAGACCAGAGGCATCCAGGTTTGGCGTTGTACAGCGACCGATACTGCCAGAAGGGAAACCTCGATGAGTATCATGATAGTTGTGTAATGCCAACCCCAGCTGTTTTAAATTATTTTTACAAGTAGAACGTCGAGCCGCTTCACGCGCCTGCTGAACAGCGGGGAGCAGTAATGCAATCAGTATCGCGATGATCGCGATCACCACTAATAATTCGATCAGAGTAAACCCTTGCCTGCGCCAATGATTAAATTTCACGGTTCTGTTCCTTACTAAATTAAAAATGAGGGTCTCAAATTATAATTTTATGAACGCTTTTCAATTCATTGAAATCGCTGATCTTGGACAGGTTCGACAGAGATGTGATCAACCGAACAAAGTGAAGCAGGGAGTCCATTCGGCTTCTATCAACGAAACTAAAATGACAATGCAGTCTCCCCCTGCTGTTAATTCGTTGACTCATCAGTACATTCGTCGTGTTTTTTATCTTGATTCCATGATATGATTTTACGAATTAAACTTAAGAAATAGATCTAATTTCAGACTAAATCCTGTCACAATTGGACATCAGGTAATAATGAGCAGTCCCCCCTTGCATTTTAAGGTCTGCAGAAACTCGAAGTACCCGACTGAAATGGCCCCCTTAACTTGATCCCTTTGTTGTGAGTGTTTCCAATCGACTTTTTATCAGGAGACGACCATGACGAAACGACGCGGTAAACGACATAGTCCGGAACAGATTGTCCGCAAGTTGCGAGACGTCGATGCGGTGTAAAATGCGGGATGAATTCATGAACTGTGAACTATTTCCAAATCTGATAAAAGCAATGTCGTTCCATCACGCGATTACGAAATCCGCTACACACAGGCTGAAAAGCTGGCCGCAGAACCACTGAGAAAATCGAGAGGTTTGACCAGGCCTGACAGCATCCAATGGCTGTTTCCTTCGATCGTGTCACTCAATGTGGGCCTTCTCAGGGACCTCGTCTTTTTCATGGTTCGCCGTATGTTCAGCAGATGAGACGCTTGGGCAAGGTCATGCGAAGGATCCGTGAATCAGGAGAGAGACGCTGGTTGGTCTGAATGAGTTTGCAGTTAAGAATCAAGTGTGATCGGCATGTGACGCTCTTCAAAATACGGATGAAGAACTTTTAATGACTCCAACAGATATTCCTTCACCAATTCTGATTTGGGCAGATCTCCTTCTCTGCCCTGCCCTTGCCAAAGTCATTTTTCCGTCAGCGGAATTAATTGAAGATGCGCGGGAACGATGTTAAGATAGGTGTCGGACTATGCCTGGAGTGGTTTCAGGCTCAACCCAAATGGGAAATACCAGCTAAAAGCAGATTGAGTGACCCGTGCAAAAATTGAACGCTCCCCGATTGCTGATCCGTTTATCTTTCCTCTTATTTCTTTCAGCGTTCCCCGCATCCGCTGCGGAGAAAACTAAATCTCTACAACTGACGTTACCACCCACGATTTACGCAGTGCCCGGCGTGGAGATGAATCTCTACTACGACAACATCGTCCTGACCGAAACACCAGAAAAATACCGGTTTGAAGTCAGTTGTAAAATCGGCACTGCCGGGCAGGACCACTGGATCATTACACCGACACCTTCCGATGTAGGACAATATCCGCTGTCTGTCAAAGTGACTGACGCCAACGGAACGATCCTGGAGACAGCAAAAACAATCCTGCATGTTTCACCGGTTGATTCGGGTTCCAGTCACGACATGTTTCGGTTGTTGATTATCGGCGACAGCTTAACACACGCAACCGCATACTCGAACGAAATCGCCCGACTCCTCTCTACACCCGGCAATCCGAAATGGCAAATGCTGGGGACACACAAACCGAAATCCGCCGCTGCGGGTGTTGCCCATGAAGGTTACGGCGGTTGGACATGGCAACGGTTCGTCTCGCAGTACGAACCAAACCCCGATGGTACTTACCGCAAACGCAGCAGCCCCTTCGTGTACCTCGACAAGGACGGCAAGCCAGGCCTCGACTTCAAACGCTACTTCAAGGAAGAATGCAACGGCAACACGCCAGACGCTGTGGTTATTATGCTGGGCATCAATGATTGTTTCGCCGCGAAACAGGACGCCATTGATGCAAAAATCGATGGTATGTTCGCCCAGGCTGATATATTAATTAAAGCTCTGCAAGCTGCCGCGCCGCAGGCGGAAGTGGGGATTTGTTTGACCACGCCCGGGAATTCCCGTCAGGAAGCATTTTTCGCCAACTACAAAGACAGATACAGCCGTTGGGGTTGGAAGAAAATTCAACACCGGCTGGTGCAACGGCAAATCGAAAAATTTGCCGCCTGCGAAAAACAAAACCTGTTCATCATCCCCACCGAGTTAAACCTCGATATCGTTAACGGCTATCCCGTCAACAACGGCGTCCACCCCAACAACGCCGGTTATCAGCAAATCGGGGCGAGTATTTATTCGTGGCTGAAATATCGGCTGGAAGAGTGAAGACAAACCCACTCGACCAATCACAAACAGCATTGAGTACAAAGAGATCAAGAACCGTACAACGTACCGAATGCGTCAACAGGAATCGCCAGCCAGGAAAATATTCGTGGCCGGGTCTGACGCCCCATGAGACTGAAAATCAGCCTTGCCGGTACAATCCAGTCTGCTGAACACAAGACGTTCGATCAGATCGTACCGTTCCTGCCAGTGATTCATGACTTTTTCAAGAGTGCGAATAAGGCGCACCCCAACAGAGACACTCCATCACTCCCTGAAGAAGATCCTGGATCATCCGGGGCGGGGAAATCAGATTTCATCCAATTCATTCCACAGGTGACTGCCGAACCCGGTTGCGAGGCGATGCTGTAAACCAGCTTACGATTCAGCAAGCGAATAAAGACCTCTGCCATCGTGCTTCAGTTTTCCCTGCTTCACCAGTTCCTGCCAAATGGCCTGGGAAAACTGGTGCGGCGGCTCAATGGCAACGACGCTTGACCGCTGTCCAGAGGATGTGGGGCCGTAGCCCATCCGGGATTCGTCATCCAGGCATGTAAGCTTGAGACGTTTGCGAAACGCCTTCATGGCCAATTTAAGTTCCTTACTCGAGGGCAATTCGGGCACAGTTGTGGCTTCGGCTTCGGAGTCGACCAAAATAGGATCCTTTGCAAATCGTGATTGAATAATTAACGACCGTGGTGACAGACGATTTCTCTGGCCATTCAACTGTTTTATCCCCTCTCAGCAGCACCTCCAATGTGCTGCGCGGCTGGAATCAGCTGTCGGATCCGAAGACCGGTAGTAATCAATCCAAGGTGGTTTCTGAAGGTTGCTCCCAGTACCGACTCTGGTTCTTAGATTCTCGGCCCGGCAGCCTCCCTCGAGCGTGTCATCTCATCCAGAATGACTGCATCCGATGATACACCAATGTGCAAGATTTTCCACCCACGGCTCGCAATTATTGCCTCTGCCAGAAGTGATTCATTCGAAGTGACATTTCGAAGCTCCCGAAAGCGGAAAGCCATCTTATCAAACGGGAGACATTCCTGGGACATTTCAACATTAAACTCGTCAACCAGCCACAGTACAGCCTCGTTCAGTAGATCCTGCGAGACTGTGGTGTCAAGTGCCGGCCCGCCATGCGGACCGTGTCTATCAGAAACAGCAACTCCAAAGGCAGGTTCCCGCAAGATCAATTCATGAACCACTTAGAACCAGACCCAAAAAGTCAGGAAACCATTTTGACCTTCTCGAAAACACACTCTGCTGCGCACCACAAGTCAACCGGAGTCAGTACCGCCGGAGTAATGGGTATCGGAGCAACACAAATAAGATCAGTCTGAAAGTTTCAGGTCAGATAATCCCTGTTTTGTTAAAGGGATACTAAACAGCCTCCCAGCATCACTCCCCCAGACACCGCCTTTATGTTTACATATTACAACTTTAACTGCTGTGTATTAATATTCATAATGACGAAACCACAGTCTTTTGCCCTTTGAGACGATGACTCGGCGCAAGATGCTCTGCTTCACCAGAACTCAGGATTTACATCTTAAATATCAGTATTTCCTTTTCCAAATCACGTTCAAAGCAGTCTGCGAACTTTTGATAATTCTCTCAAATTCATCAAATCTTATTGACAATACTTTAACATGGCGTTAATTTAACATACATGAATTTTATAAATGCGCTTTTCAACTTAATCAAGTTACATGTTTACTTGATCGCTGATTTTTTCTCATCTCTCTTTCATTCCATATTCAAGGAAAGAAGTCATGAAAATGCGTCAATCAATCGTTCGTGGGTTTACCTTAATTGAATTGCTGGTCGTCATTGCCATCATTGCAATTCTGATTGCTCTGTTATTGCCAGCGGTTCAACAGGCCAGAGAAGCAGCGCGAAGAAGCACGTGCAAGAACAACATGAAACAACTGGGACTGGCGATTCATAACTACCACGACACCCATCGCCAATTCCCTCCACTCTGCATCTCGACTCAGGCTGGCAGCCCGAATGGCTGCACGGGATTCGGGGCACCCAATATCAGCGGTCTGACCTTAATGCTGCCTTATCTGGACCAGGCAGCCCTCTATAATCAGTACAATTTTGCGATTGGCCAGTCCGACCCGGGCGGCACAATTAACGCCACGCAGATGAGCACCAATCTCCCGGCACTCCTTTGCCCTTCTGATCCTAACCAGACCGTTCAGATGATCGGAGCATGCCTCAAGTTCCCCTTCCCTGCGGGTAACCACAATGGAGGCACCAACTATGTATTCGCCGTCGGGGCCGGCGCCTGGCAGTTCTACACAGGAGGCACTCCCAGTGCGACACTGGGGCTGACGGGTATTTTCCTGGTGAATGGCAACAAACGCTCTCGCGATGTTACCGATGGCACATCCAACACCATTGCGATGGGAGAAGTCCTCTGGGTGATGAATCATGACGGCAATCCCGGCAATGGTCAGGGAAAACCATCCTGGTCAAATGGATTCGGGACACAGATCGGGTACTCATCAACGGGCGGAATCAACTTCCAGTGGGAACAGTTCGGAGCAGACTGCCATGGACCGAATGTGACGCAGGGCGCTCCTTGTGGAGGTGCACGGCCCGCAGCTTTGCAAAGCAAACATGTCGGCGGATGCCATGCGTTATTTGCCGACGGGTCGGTCCACTTCCTTTCAGAAAACATTGACCAGACAACCCTGGACAATCTCACCATGCGTGCGGACGGTGAAGTGATTGGCGAGTACTAATCGTCACTGTGTTGATCAGGCTGATGGTCGTAACTGTTGAAATCCGTAACAGGCGACATCAGCCCGAACAGCATTTGTGCGACACGATTATTTTTCAAATTAACAAAGCGTGCCTCCGCATCGAATCATTTTTTTCTGATACTAAATCTGAAAGGACCTCTGGTGAGATTCTATTTATACATGACTGGCATTTGTCTTCTGGGAGTTTTTCAACTGGGGTGCGGCAATTCAAGCGGTACTCCAGCACCGGTCCGGGCCATTGTCGCAGGCCAGGTAAAATTCAATGAGAAATCCATTCAAAGCGGGCAGATCACCTTTCTTCCCGCGAAAGGCCCGGTAGCCATGGGGCCGATCTCGGAAGGCACATATCGGATCGACTGGAAGGGGGGCGTCCCGGTGGGTGAATGCAAGGTCGAGATCCTGGGATACGAGGATACCGGAAAAGAAATCATTGTCGGTGCGGGAGGAAAAACGGAAAAAGAAACCCGTCAAGTCCTGCCTGCAAAATACAATACAGAATCAACATTAAGCGTGACCGTTGAAGAGGGACAGGAAAACCAGCGTGATTTTGACCTCAAATAACGATTTCAATTTGTTTGAACTAAATTATGCTGTATTATTTCTGTATTGTTTGTACTCAATCGGCCATCAGAGCATAATCAGACCACTCGATCTATCAGAATCCTGCTCATGCTGACCCAATACAGGTTCTCTTCTCCGTGAAAAAAAGCAACAACTTCAAGCTGCACAAACTTGTCAACAACCGTATCCCTTCTGAAATCCTGGGATGTATCAGGAAATGGGGACCCATTTCACGCGCGCGACTGGCAGAAAATTGTGGTGTTTCCAGGCCCGCCATTACCCGAACCGTATCTGCCTTACTCCAACAGGAACTGCTGGTTGAAACGGCACTTTCTGACTCCAAAGGTCCGCGCAGGAAAGATGGGCTGGTGCTGAATCCCGAGGCGGGCTATTGCATTGCCATTGCCTACACGGCAGAGGGACTCAATGTCATGGCCATGGATACCTCGTATACGGTGGTCGCTGAAACCAGTCGCTGGGTTGATCTGCACCCGATGACCGAACAGGAACGACTGCAGACCATCTTTGAAAGCGTAGATGAAATCCTCGTTCAAACCAGTGACCTGAAAGGGGACTGCCTCGGCCTGGCAGTGGCTGACCCCGGTGTGATCGACCATGAAGCCGGAATCGCGAAATGGTCTTCGATCCTCCAGCACTGGCACAACGTTCCCATTGTGGATATTTTCCAGAAGCGATTCCAATTGCCGGTCCTGTTGCTGAACGGTGCCTCGACTTATATTCGCGCCATCGACCGACTGGAGATTCGGGAAGAATTTGACAATATGTTTTTCGTCCAGTTCGGAGCCGGCATCGGCTGTTGTTTTAAACTGGGAGGAATTTATATTTCCGGGAATGCAATGCTCGCAGGTGAATTTGGCCACTGGAAAGTCACAGACGAACCTGTTCAGTGCCGTTGTGGCGGCGTGGGCTGCCTCGAAGCACTCGCCGCATTACCGGCAATCGCCAATAATGCCCGATCAGCGCTGCAACATGGAAGTGAGAGTGTACTGGCCGATCTGGAATCCTTCACTGGATATGATGTACTCGATGCCGCCGCTCAAGGAGATCGGCTTTCCTTTCGGATTGTCTGCGAAGCATTCGACCAACTGGGACAGGCGATCGGCGGATTAATCAACACACTCGCGCCGGAAGTCGTCCTCATTGAAGAAGTCGTCGGACGTGCCGGACCGGATGCCGTCGCATCACTGTTTCAGTCAATCAAAAGAAATATTCTCCCCTCGCATTCGGAACACCTCAGCCTGCGCATCAGCACCGTCGAATCACAACTGTCACGCATTGCCTGCCTTGGTGCCGCGGTCACCACCCTGGATACCTGTTTTGAATATGACTCCAACTGAGCTACACAAACCTGAAGGCATTGAGATGAATCTGGAACACAAAGTTGCGATTGTAACTGGCGCGGGACAGGGAATTGGAAAAGGGTGCGCAATTCAGCTCGCAAAACAGGGAGCTGATCTGATCTTAAATGACCGTCCAGGATCGCCGACAGTCCAGCAGACTGCCCTCGAGATTCAGGAACTGGGCCGGCAATGTACGGTCCTGGAAGCGGATGTATTTTCGCGTGAATCCAGTTTGCAGCTCGTTGCGGATGCGATTGCCTGGAAATCGCAGATCGATATCCTAGTCAGCAACCCGGCATTGACCCATCACGCCGACTTTCTTGAATTCGACATCGACCGCTTTGAACAAATCATCCAAAGCACCCTGATCAGCGGCTTTGTCATGAGCCAGCAGATCGCCAGACAGATGGTTAAACAGCAGACAGGCGGAAAAATCATTTTCATCTCCAGTGTGCATGCTGAAATGCCTGTGGCGCGATCCATCGCCTATGGTGCCGCAAAAGCAGGCTTGAATCACATGGCTGAAACAATGGCTGTGGAACTGGCGCGCCACCACATTAATGTGAATGTGATCGAGCCCGGCTGGATTGATACACCGGGGGAGCGCAACCTGTTCTCTGAGGAATACATCCAGGAACAAGCGACTAAGCTGCCACTCGGTCGCCTCGGGACTCCTGATGATATCGGCAGCACAGTAGCGTTCCTCGCTTCCCACTCTGCAGACTACATCACCGGAGCCATCCTGCGCGTCGATGGCGGTTTTGTTCACAAACACTGCCGCGCTCAAAACTCTTGAGGCAACAGAACAGGATTGCCCGCGAAACAGCAAAATCCGAAACGATTGAGCCCAGGTAAGCCCAGCTGACCCTCACACCTTTTAACATCCAAACAGTTCATGCTCGTTAACATTACCAAGGCTCATCTAGACTGAGACATCATTTTCGCAAAGAGTCTTGAGCCTCACCTGGGGCAAGAATCGGTATAGATTATTGATGGCCCACAACATTTACCCTATAGAAACGACTGAAATAGAAGCTGCAATCAGTGATTAGAGCGGCACTCTTCAGCGTGCAACGGCAAACGTCACTCCGACACCATATATTTACATAACAATCATTGACAAACATCTGGCGCGTCAATATATTAACATAAGTAAACTTAAAGACCGAGGTGAATTTGTCAATTACAACTTGAATGTGCTTCAACAACACCGCCAAAACTCAAGGATAAATACCGTGCCCGTTTGCAACTCCCTCAAAGTGACTCTCCGCATTGTCAGCCTGATGGTCATCACATTAGTCATTCTGCATGAGAGTACTGACGCGGCAGAGAAGCAGGTCAGTCTACCATTTCGCTCTATTTTAAAAGAACCCCTGCCTGAAGAGTCACTGAGCTATAAAATCGATTCGGTCGGCATCCATCTCAAAGGCCCTGTGTTTGAATATCTGGTTGATCCAAATACCGGCTGCATTACCAATCTTGAGGTCCGTCGCGACGACGAGAAAGTCATTCAGCTCAGTGGACCCGTTGATCTGATTCTGGATGATTACCGGTTGAGCGCAAAACAGAATAGCGGTGAGACCGTACTGGAATTCAAAAGTCAGCATCAGGTCATCCTGAAAACAACCGGACTCCTGGAACCACAGGCGAACAACAGCAGCGCGATCCCTTATACTCTTCAGTCAACTTTTTTTGATGATGGTGTCGTCGTATCGAAAGTAACGCTGCAGCCGAAGCAGGATCTGGTCATCCATCGAAACGTAAGTACCCGTCTGTCAGCGAAGGGGAAATTCCACAGTTATCTGCATAAACGTAGAGATCAACATGGAATGGGCTCGCAAAGTGGATCATTGCCCCCCACGGGAAAAGCACTGCCCCTGACAACTCTCACCTCGTGCCTCGAAGTATTCAGTCCCGAAGCGGCACTGGCCCTGTTTACCGACAGTGGTGCCACACATCTTTCTAAAGCCGGCCTGCCGACAGCGGTATTAAACATCACTCAAAACGATGGTGTCACCGCAGATGTGGTGCTTGAGCAGAATATTATCAACATCAGCGAAGGGGCAAAGCCCTATCTGATGAAAGCCGGAGAAGAATTGACCTTTCGCACGGGACTCAGCCTGGCACCGAATCGGGTGCCCCACCCGCGCAACAGCGGCCTGCGAATGTTTACCTGGGTCGGGGATCAAAAGCATCCTTATCCGACGCATCAGGAAATTCTGGACGCGGCACGCCTGGGATTTACCCTGTTTCAAATGCATCGTCCGGGAACTCCCGGCAAACCGCGGCCTCCGGCAGGCGCGCTGGAACGAGTCATTCAACAGGTCCACGATGCGGGTATGTTATTCATCTGGTGCACCATGGCAGACATGATGTATGAGAGTTCGGAGGGGGTCCAGAAAATGCGGGAGCAGAATCAGTGGAAGCTCTGGCAGGGGTTTAACTACGGCGGCCACTACCAGCCGCACATGGACTCGTATTGTAATATGACCGCTACCTGTCTCTCCTCTCCCAATGGACTGGCCGAATATCGACTGAAAACCATTTCCGAAATGCTGGATAAATTCGCCGTTGATGGCATCTATGTTGATGACAACCTGGCTTATCCCAGTTGCCCGTTACACCAGGAACATCAGCACCCGCATCCCGTATACGACAGCCTGATTGAACTGCATGATATGAGCTGGCGACGTCGCAAGCTCATGATTGAAAAATGTCCACACGTAGTCTTGATTGATCATTGTACCACTGCCATGGTGCTGCCTGTCATGAGTGCCTTCGACATGCACCTGTATGGCGAAGGTTATGGTTCTCCTTCACTGGAAAACTACTGGAATTTCTTTGGAATCACCAAAAGCCTGAACGGGCAAGGCTGTCTCTGGCCGGGAGATGATGAAAACACACGGACTTCTGCAGCCATTGTGTATAATTACGATCTGCTCACAGGGGGCGGCCAGTACAGCTACCTCGACTGGCGACTGTATCCGAAAAAATTCCCGTATGCGAAAGGGGTTGCAGAAGAAGAACCCCTTTATATCCGTACCTATAGTACCGCGCAGGCTAATTTTGGAATTTATGAATCGCAGTCCTATATTTTCGCAGAATCGGAGAAACTGTTTTCCACATCCACACCACAAACTTACGCGACCATCTATCGGAATCGAACGTGGAATGATTTTCTGATTCCCATCGCCAACATGTCATCGCAGACTCAAACAACCTCACTGGAGATCCATCAGCCGGAAGCAATCAAACTCAAACAGGACCAGAACTATCTGGTGTTTGATGTCAATCAGCATACCAGTAAAACCGCATCGGGAGCTGATGTATCTTCCGCTTTATCCAATCTGGAGATTCCGGGGGGCAGTCTCAGACTCCTGTATCTTCGACCTGTTTCTGACTCGCATCCAATGCACCTCTGGGGAGGGAAACGTCTTTCAGAGTCATGGGATGCCGCTCAAAAATCATTGCGATTCGAAATCGATGGTCCCCCCGGTTTGCAGGAGACGATTTATATCGCCAACTGCCGACAACCCGCTTTGAAAGTGCTCGTCAATGGGCAACCGGCCGCGTTTGCTTTGGATGCGTCACAGGGAATCGCCTTTGGTACCGTGACCTTTACTGAAACACCTCTTCAGATAGAAGTCATCACAGAAACAGAGAAACAATCCCGTCTGCCGTTAGAGAAGATTAAGCCGGACCAGCTCTTTCTGCATCAGCATCAGAAATAATTGGCGTTTGGCACTCGGTTTTTGTAAATTTGACGGGGTCTATCAACCCATATCAGGGGTAAAATTTAAATGATCTTTGATGTTCACAGTCATGCCTGGAAATTTCCCGATCACTTCAATGACGATTTTCGTCTGCAGGCGGCACGACGGGCCAAGGCGGGCGTGGAACTCGATTTGACTGTCGAATACGAGGCCTACCGGAATACTGCTCCCGCAGAAACACGCACCATTGTTTTCGGAGGTAAGGCGCGGTTGAGCGGCCTCTGGGTGGATGACCGGTATGTGGCCGATTATGTCAATGCACACCCCGAGACTCTCATCGGTTACATGTCGCTGGATCCGACGCAAGCCGGCTGGCAGGATGAAATGCGAGAGGGATACGAAGTTTTAGGACTAAAGGGTATCAAATTACTGTCCATGTATGCCGGTTTTCGTCCAGATGCCAGGCTTCTGGATCCGCTCTGGGAATTTGCCACTCAAAATAAACTGCCGGTCCTGTTACATACCGGCACCACCTTTGTGGCTCAGGCGCCGCTGGATTGCACCTTGCCAATACACATCGATCGGGTGGCGATCCGGTTTCCGGAAGTTAGAATCGTGATGGCACACCTCTCTCATCCTTATGAAGGGGAATCCGTCGTTGTGATTCGCAAACACCCCCACGTTTATGCCGATATCAGCGCACTCCATTATCGCCCGTTTCAACTGTACCACAGTCTGATGCTCGTGCAGGAATATGGTGTGTGGGACAAACTGCTGTTTGGTTCGGACTATCCCTTTACGACCGTGAATGCCTCGATCGATGGTTTGCGAAATCTCAATCTGATGCTGGAAGGAACAGCCCTGCCCCGACTGGATACCGAACAGATTGAATCATTGATTTTTCGTAATGCCCTGCCGCTTCTGGGGCTGGAAGACTGACCTGCCCCGTTAAATAGATCCCCGCTTGAAAGCTCACTGCATGTCATTTCAGATTACAAAAGTAGAAGCCAGAATCGCAAACTATTCGCTGCACCAGGATCGTGTCATCATCACCAGCCTGGGAATCCATGACCGCTCCCGTTACCTCATCATCACCCTGACGGATGAACTGGAAAACCAGGGATTCGGTGAAGCGGCAACTGTCATGATCTGGAGCGGAGAAGCAGCCGAGACCGGGTTATGGATTGTCCAAAATCGAATTGCACCTCTCTTAACAGGCAGCCACTATGATCATCCGAGTGAGATCCTGACAATTCTGGATCGCGCCCTGCAGGGAAACCCGTTCCTGAAAGCCAGTATCGATATCGCCGCCTGGGACTTATGGGCCCGACGCCAGGAAAAACCAGTCAGCGCGCTGATCGGCGATCGGAAACCTGTGGAATCGGTTCCCACCCGGTTCAGTATTGGCGCTTATTCCGTGGAAGATACCGTGCGGCTGGCAGTCGAATCGTGGGAAGCGGGCATCCGAACATTGAAAATCAAAACGGGAGTACCAGGCCTGGATGATGTCGCCCGCCTGAAAGCGGTTCGGGAGCGACTGGGTAAGGAACCGATTTTAACCATTGATGCCAACGGTGCTTATCAAACGGAAGACCAGGCAGTCGCCGCGATTGAGGAACTGCTGCCATTCAACCTGGCGCTTGTTGAACAACCGACGCCCCGGGACCGGATCGGCATGATGGCCCGTGTGAAACAACGTGTGGATGTTCCGATCCTGGCCGACGAAAGCATCTTCACACCGGGAGAACTGGCAGAAGCTCTGGACTGCGACGCCATGGATCTGCTCTCGTTGTACCCGGGAAAAAATGGGGGCTTCACGAATTCACTAAAGATGGCTCAAACGGCTCAGAATGCAGGCAAGTATTGCGTGATCGGCTCGAATATGGAAACCGACCTCGGTCAGGCCGCCATGGTCTGTCTGGCAGCCAGTCTGACCGCATTTCCTGTTGAGGAATATGCTTCGGATTTGATGACGGGCCTGATTTATACCGCGACTTCCACGTCGCCCGCGGTGGAACTAAAAAACGGCCGCCTGGTGACTCCTCTCGGCACCGGATTTGGAGTGGAGCCGCTTCATGACTAAACTGACGATCGTTGACTCACATGTCCTGTTAGGGACCGAAGATCATCTGTCTTTAACACCTGATGATCTCTTGAGACGGATGGATCTGAATGGTGTCGAAACCGCGATAGCCAGACCGATGGGCGCAGAGTTGATCGTCCGTAACCGGGAAGGCAATGACGCGCTCCTGCAGGCGCATCCCCGCATCAAGGCGATGGTCAGCGTTAATCCCTGGTGGGGACCGGAATTTTGCCTTGAAGAACTGCAGCGCTGCCGCGACCAGGGAGCCGTCGGCCTGTTTCTGAATCCGGCCCGTCAGGGATTTTTCCCGACCGATTCCCGGATCACCCCGTTATTGGAACTGGCCGAAGAATTTCAATGGCCCGTGATGTTTCATACGGGAACCTATATCTATGCCGATGTGTTATCCGTGCTGGAACGGGCACGCCAGTTTCCTGCGCTGAATTTCATCGCAGGCTTCGGTGGTTTTGCCGATATGTGGTTCGAGCTGCCCGGAGTTTTCAGTGCGACGGAAAATCTCTATCTGGATACGTCCCTGCTCTGGGGGGAAGCCGTTCAGGGTATTCTCGAGAGTTCCGGCGCTTCACGGTTGTTGTTCGCCAGTGCCGAGCCGCGCAATTCCATCCAGGTGGTGCTTAAAGTTCTGGAACGACTCGCTTTGCCCGAAACACAGCGGGAATCCATTCTGTCCGGCAACGCGAAGAGGATTTTTCACCTGACATGAGCATTATTGATTTCCATACACATCTGGATGAAGCCTGGCTGGGAAACTCACTCATGAACAGTGAAGATTTCATCGCAGGCCTCGATAAAACTGGCGTGGACATCGCCTGCATTTTTACAATGCAGGGTTTTTACGAAGATTGCCCCCGGCACAATGACTTACTGTTGAAACGGGCCGACCGTTATCCGGATCGACTGATTCCCTTCGTCACCGTCGATCCCAAACAGGGAGCACAGGCCGTCAAAGAGACAGAACGCTGTCTGTCGAACCCCCGCTTTCGGGGCATGAAATTTCATTCCTGGATTCAATCGTTTGCACCGTCCATGGTAAAAGAAACGATGATTGACATCCTGCACTGCGCTGCCGAGCATAAAGTTCCCGTGTTGTTTCATGACGGCACGCCCCCTTATGCCACTACATTTCAAATTGCCGATCTGGCCAGACAGGTTCCCGAAGCAGATATTGTATTAGGACACGCCGGCCTCGCCGATTATGTTTATCCGGCCGGGCAGTTGCTGCGGGACATTCCTAATTTATATGCCTGTTTATGCGGACCGCGCTGTGGAGATCTGCAGTATCTGATCCAGGAAGCGGGCAGTCACAAAATTTTATTTGGCAGCGATTTCGGAATTGCTGAATGGCTCCTGCTCGCAGAGCGCCTCGATAACGTTTATGCAGCGGACCTGTCTCCGGACGATTTGCATCGTGTCCTGTATCAGAACGCAGCCCGACTCTTAAAGCTGGATCAAAGCCCGCTGTCTGCCGCCGACGCCACATCAATCGTTCCGAAAGGTGATCTCACATGAGGAGTGAATTGTTGGCAAGCGTCTCTTTCTCACTGGAACTTGCAGACTGGCTGGTATTGGGACTCTACCTGATTTCCATGCTGGCTGTGGGAATTTACTTCTCGAAACGGGCTTCGCAGTCAGCCGATGGATTTCTGATTGCGGATCGGAACCTGCCCTGGTGGGTGATCGGTTTTTCCAATGTGTCCACCTACTCTGATGCCGGGGGCGCCTGGGTCTGGATCTTTTTCTTCGGCGGATTCATGTACTTGAATAAGATCGCCTGGATTTCGTGGTCCATCTGGATGCCGCTGGTCTGTATTTTCTGGGCCAAGATGTGGCGCCGCAGTCAACTGGTGACAACCGGAGAGTTGATCGAATTTCGCTATAGCGGCAAGGTAGCCGGCTGGTTTCGCGGCTTCTATGGCGCTTATGCCTGTCTGGTCTGGGCCGTTGTTCTGCTGGGATACGGTGCCTCCATGACCGCACAGCTGCTGGCGCCTCTGGTCGGCTGGGACATTTTAACCATCACGCTGATATTTGGCGGTATCACTCTGGCTTACACTTTGATGAGCGGGTTGATCGGTGCCGCCTATAACGATGTGCCGCAGTTCTTTATCTTTTTTATCGCCTCGTTTGTGATCCTTTATTTTGGAATTCAGGAGTTCGGCAGCTATGAGAGCATTGTTGAACGCGCACTCACTCAACGACCGGCTGATTTCTGGCAGATCATTCCCCCTTCCTCCGGTGACAATTCCTTCATCGACCCGGTCACGCTGATTGCCATTATCATTATGGGACTGTTCATGGCCGGGAGTCCTTTTGCGGGGGAAGGCTGGGCGGCACAGCGATTCCTTGCGGCACGAAATGAACGGCACGCCGTACTCGGACAGATGTTTAACGCTCTGCTCAGTCTCGTAATCCGCATGCTGCCGATCCTGCCTTTGGGTCTCCTGGCGATCGCCCTCTATCCGGCAGTCGATCCGGCCCAACCTGATGCAATGCTGCTTCCGTCTGGACAGGAAATTCCGTCAGTCGAAGTCTGGGGGCACATGGTGGCACGCTATGGCGATAAAGCCCCCGGGTTTATCGGGCTGTTGCTGGCAGCGGTCCTCGCCGGTTATATGTCGACGGTCGACACCTTACTGCAATGGGGATCTGCCTTCATTATTAATGATCTATACCGCCGTCACATACGACCGGAGCAAAGCCAGCAGGAATACATCTGGGTGACCCGTCTCGTCATGATTCTGATGATGATTCTGGCAACCGGTCTCGCGCTTTCGATTCAGGAAATTGGAAACTGGGTGCTGTTCATTAATGCGGCGATGATTATTCCGGCGTTACCGTTGTCCTGGTTGAGATGGTTCTGGTGGCGATTTAATGTCTGGGGCGAAATCTTTGCGATCATCATTTCCGCTCCCCTGGCATACCTCGTCTGGTTCGTCCTGGAAATTCGCGAACCGTTCTGGTATCCCGCCGGAATCTTATTCAGCGCAGGACTACTGGGGAGTGTTTGTCTGGCTTTTCTGGGTAAACCTGAACCTGACGATCACTTAAAGAAGTTCTATCTGCAGGTGCAGCCTCCTGGTCTCTGGGGGCCGATTCGATCGGAGCTCGAACAGGAAGGGTTGATTAATACTCAAACACAGAAACGGGAATTTCGACTGGATCTCCTTGCCGCGATGGGGGGAATCTCGTTATGCCTGTCTGCTACATTTGCCCTGTTTTCTGCGACCCTGTTACAGTGGGGGACGGTAAGCTGGTTGCTGCCAGTAATTCTGCTTTCAGGAATTTTATTTTATGTACCCTGGCTAAAAAGCAATCAACTGGCCGCCCGCGTTGCCGCGGATTTGAAACAGGTTCCCGATTAACCGAATAACAAACCACGAAGACCGAACCAAACTCAAGCTTGAGAAAGAAAACCAATGCGAGTCGTCCAATTCATGCTCCCCGGACAAGGCCGACGCGTCGGCGTGATTGAAGAAGAATCGGTCGTCGATCTGACAACCGGTGATTGCCGGCTCACGAGCGTATACGCTGCGTTTCAAACCGCGTTTGCAAAGCAGATCTCTTTCACCCGGTTTCTGAAAGAAGCAGCATCTGCTCCGGGGAACACGCGATACTCCTACTCCGATTTACTGGAGGGGACGCCTGGAGAAGACAGCGCGTACCTCTTGCCGCCCGTCGATCACCCGGACCCCCATTGCCTGCTGGTAACGGGAACCGGATTGACGCATACCGGCAGTATGCAGTCTCGCGATCAGATGCACGCGCATGCAGAAGATGCCAGCCAGACGGATTCGGCCAAAATGTTTGCCATGGGACTCGCGGGGGGAAAACCGTCATCGGGAAAACGGGGCGTTTCTCCGGAATGGTTTTACAAAGGGAACGGCACCATACTCCGCGGTCAGCGAGACCGGTTAGACATACCCGGTTTTGCCCTGGATGGTGGTGAAGAGCCGGAAATTGTCGGCTGTTATGTGATTGCCCCTGATGGAACTCCCCGTCGTCTCGGTTTTGTCCTGGGAAACGAGTGGTCTGATCACGAAACGGAAACCATCAATTATCTCTACCTGGCCCCTTCCAAATTACGAACCTGTGCGATCGGTCCAGAGCTGAATACCGACTTTGACTTTGTTGATTTGACCATCCGCTGCACGGTCCGCCGCGAAGGAAAGATTATCTATGAAAGCGGCGACCTTAAAACAGGCGCTGAGTTCATGTGCCATTCGCTGGAGAACTGCGAAGATCATCATTTCAAATATCCTCAGCATCGACAGCCCGGCGATGTCCATTTGCATTTTCTGGGAACCAGTAAACTGAGCCATTCGACGCGCAACTGGAAATACGAAA
Source organism: uncultured bacterium (assembly GCA_963974925.1). Classification (GTDB taxonomy): domain Bacteria; phylum Planctomycetota; class Planctomycetia; order Planctomycetales; family Planctomycetaceae; genus Gimesia. The sequence goes on from CAXBFD010000025.1 coordinate 42,404, forward strand.
CCGGGGATGAAATCAGAATTGAAGCCCCGGGGTTCAGCAGCCCACTGGTGAATACGGTTCTGAAAAACGTTCATTCGGATACGCTGCCGATTAAGGTGGAACCTGCCTGACATCCCGTAATGGCATTTTACACGGTCGCAAAAACGGAACGCATCATTCACAAATCATTTTTGTCCCTTTGAATCATTGACCTTGAGGAAAACCATGCTCCGAACCACTCTGCCGTTGATTGCGTTACTCGCTGTCTGTTATCCAGTCGGTCTCCAGGAAATCAGAGCCGATGAAATCAAAATTCTCGCACCGGCAGAACTAACTCCGCTTGCTGCAGAAAGTCTGCACTGGATCCGCTGGCAGACAGATTCATCCCCGGCTTCCGAATCCCAGTTGAATCTTTCCAGTTCCTTCGATCAGGGACAAAGCTGGATTCCGATTAAACAACTGACCGCTTCCGAATCAGAATATCTGTGGGAGATTCCCAATCAACCGGGAAAAACCTGCCTGTTGCGTCTGCAGACCGCGGACGGCAAACAGCAGTCAACTGTTTCTCTCAAAATCGTACCATCCCGTAAAGTGACGAATTACGAATGGAAAAACATTACCATGAAAGCCCCCTTCGCATTCCGCGACGGTGCCGGAGCCCTGGTCTATAAGGATAAAATGTGGCTGCTGGGTGGCTGGAATCCGCGAGATAAAACCTACTTCCCGCGCATCTGCAATAATGAAGTCTGGAACTCAGTCGACGGGTTGCACTGGGATCTGATCAAAGAAAATACATTTCTCGATAAAAACTTCGATCCGCACCAGGACTGGGAAGGCCGACACACGGCCGGTTATACGGTTTTTCAAAATAAAATGTGGATCGTGGGAGGTGATGTGAATCAGGGGCACTATCATCAAGATGTCTGGAATTCGTCTGATGGAAAAACCTGGAAACGACTGGATTCCGATGTCCCCCCCTGGGCGCCGCGGGCTTTACACCACACACTGACGTTCAAAGAGAAAATCTGGGTGATCGGCGGACAGACCATACCCGGCTTTGCCCCTGCGCAGGAAATATTCTATCGTGATATCTGGAATACCTCAGATGGCATTCACTGGGAAGAAGTCAAACCGCAGAAGCCTTACTGGTCGGCCCGCGGCATGATCGGCGGCAACGTTGTCTTCAAGGATCGCATGTGGATTCTGGGTGGTGGGACCTACGATACACCAACGACCCCCACGCGCGAATTCTATAACGATGTCTGGAGTTCTGCCGACGGAGTCACCTGGAAGGAACATACTGCGGCGGCTCCCTGGTTCCCTCGACAGTATCACGATGTGGCTGTGTTTGATGGTCGCATGTGGGTCATGGAAGGATACAACGGACAAGGTGGCAATCGAAAAGACGTCTGGTATTCCGATGACGGCGAGAACTGGTATGAACTTCCCAATACCCCCTGGAACCCCCGCCACGCCGCCAGCGTTTTCGTGTTTGACAATGCACTCTGGATGGTCACCGGCAACAACTTTCAATCGGATGTGTGGAAATTATCAAGATCGGATATCAGCAAATAATAAAGGCCCACATGGAAGTATAATACACCAGCCTTACGGACATTACTCCTGAATCACTGAAAACAACCTGCGGTAACCGTTCGGCTAACCACAGGTTGTTTTTTTACGTGCCACCTCGCCGATCCGTCCTGACTTCCTGATCCTGCAGTCGAGCGACATTCCCCCTGAATTTTTAGCTACATCAGGGACAGGATCAGGCATCTGGCATTGCCGGGAGTAATTTCCGCATGATCATATCGATTTCAATTATAATCACAAATATGTAGAATTACTTATTGAATATTATCGCTAGCGAAATTCGATTATCAGACCGTTACAGATCCCTCACTCTGGATACTCGCATAACATCAGACTGTCCTGCCAGTTTTGAAAATGAATAACACTAAAGGAGTCCGGCATATGAACCTGTGTCATATTGGAACGCTCATCCTGCTTGCTGCCTGCGGAATGGGAAATCTCTCAAGCACTCTGGAAGCCGCCGAAAAGTCAATCGTCATTGATCGTGAGTCGCATGAAGTCAAAGGCAATGTCACTTATGAAAAAACGTTTTCTGCCCAGATCAATCCGGCCGAATTCGCACTGCTCTTCGATCAGGATCTGCAAAAACAAAGTTCGGGTGGATACTGGAATATTCACATCAATGATCAACTGCTTGGACGACTTGAAGCACACACTCCCCAAATTGGTTATGATAAAAAGCATGATGCGTTTCACCGCATCGGTTTCGCTGTACCTTCAAATGTTCTCAAAGAAGGCGAAAACAGGCTGACGGTGACGGGCCGGGGACAACCCGCGGTCTTGCGCAATTTTGTATTGGAACCCCGCCCCCTGAAACAGGCACTTCAGCTGGAAACGGTGACTGTGAAGGTGAACACACCAGAGGGGCAGCCTGTTCCTGCACGCATTACCGTGGTGAACCAGCGGGGCCAACTCGCAAAACTCTACAATACACGTCAGCCGACCAACGCGGTTCGACCTGGAATTCTCTATACACTGGGAACCGGTGAATCATTTGAGTTGCCTCCGGGAAAATACACGCTGTATGCAACGCGCGGCATGGAATGGGGCGCGGCCCGGCAGCCAATTGTTGTCCAGAACAGCAAACCCCAGAATCAGACGCTGGTCATTTCACGCGAAGTCGACACAACCGGCTTTCTCGCCTGTGACAGTCATATTCATACATTACCGGGCAGCGGACATGGAAATGCCACTTATGAAGAACGCATGATTACAATCGCCGGCGAAGGTATTGAAGTGGCCGTAGCCACCGATCACAACCACATTACTGATTACACGAAATATCAAAAGCCCTCGGGGACTCAAACTCATTTTCATTCGATCTCCGGAGATGAAGTCACTACTCGCAACGGTCATTTTACCGCATTCCCGCTTGATCCTGCGCAGGCAGTTCCCGGGGGTGTAAAAGGACGTAACCCTCTGTTCCTGAAAAATGAAAACTGGCCTGAATTGATCGCCGACATGCGAAAGAAAGGGGCCGAAGTAGTCATCTTAAACCATCCTTATTGGCCTACCATTCCCCAAGGCCCTTTCGGGCGATTTCATTTCAATCGCGGTACAGGCGAGCGGAGTGAGGGCCCTGCATTTCACTTCGACGGATTCGAAGTGGTACAGCCGGCAAATAAAACCCCTGATTTTTTCTACGCACTCGAAGACTGGATGTCACTCCTGAATCGTGGATTAAATCTCACCGCCGTGGGCGCCACCGATTCCCACACGGTCAATGACCCGGTCGGACAGGCCCGTACCTATCTTAAAAGTCATACCGACGACGTTTCCCAAATCGATCGTAAAGAGGTTTATCGCGCATTCACCGCAGGCCGGGCAACAGCGGCAGCAGGTATTTTTGCTGATCTGAAAATTAACGGACCATTTAACATGGGTGACCTCGTTCCGGCCGAAGCACTCTCAAACAGCAGTCAAAACCAAAGCCCCACGTTGACTGCGACCTTAAGAGTCGCAGCCCCTGCATGGGTCCACCCTCGCGAAGCAATGATTTATGTGAATGGAAAACAAGTCGCACAGAAAACTATCAATTCCACGCTGAATGAGCCCACAGACCAGACGCTTGAATTTTCGCTTGAACGACCTCCCCATGATGCATATGTTGTAGCATTCGTCCTCGGTGACGGTATTACGTTGCCAGGCTGGACAACCTATGACAAAGCGACTCAGGCAATTACAAACCCGATCTTCCTGGATGTGGATGGCGACAATAAATATAGCGCACCCCGTGCGACAGCAAAACAGCTGATCTCGAATTATCAAAAACGGGGAGAAAAACTCACACCGGCTCTGCAAAAGACGCTGCTGGAATCCGAAGAGGTAACAGCAGACTCTGCCGTCCTGCTACATGTCAAAGACATGCTCAAACAACGGACCGATCAGCAACCATAATCACTGATAACTTAGCATATGCTGGTGTCATTCGTGGTGGGGACGATCGCAGATCAGTTTGTTTTGCTGGTCGAGTGATCGTCCGCTCGAATTTCACCGCGCCCGGTGAATAACGCTCAACAATTCTATAACACAGTCAACAAAGCGTATCTCAAACAAGATCATCCATTTCAGGCAACCACTGATACCAGCCTTCTATGTGAGTCTGCATCAGATTCCGAATGGATTCGCTTTTACCAGTGCGAAGGGTATTCACCAGATCGATATGACCTTCAATGGTAATTTCCCGAACACGGCCTGTAATGTGCTCATGTTTTCGATGCAATGCAGCCAGCCAGAGTTCCAGCGAAGGGCGTAGCGAACGCCATGCCGCTTTCAGTCTCGGACGATCGCTGGCTTCAACGATCAAGGTATGAAATTCGATATCAAGCTGGCTGATTTGTGCAACACTTTTCGATTTTCCCATCGTCGCAATGTTGTCTTCAAGTGCGGCAAAATCGGCATCGGTCGCCTGAGCTGCCGCGTGAACAGCTACCAGCGGCTCAACAGATAACCGGAGAAGATACAAGTCTTCAAAATCGGCTGCCGTCATCGAACAGACACGCGTACGCCCGCGATCGTCAAACTCCACCATGCCATCTCGTTCCAGAATCAGCAGCGCTTCGCGTACGGGAGAGCGACTCACCCCCATTTCCGCCGACAATACCGGCTCGGACAACGTCACGCCCGGCTCATGCAGCCCCTGAATAATTTCGCTGCGCAACCGTTCTTCAACGCCTTGTGTCAAAGTTTGACGTTTCAATTTCATTGCGACTGGAGATTTCCCAGCTGTTCGACGATTCGTTTTCATCTCAAGATATCCTGATTATATTTCTGCAAGCCGCTCTGTAGAGTCGCCAAACTGATCGAGGTGCAAACCATACTTATCCATCAGTGACAGATACAGGCTGCACATTTTACGATTTGGCTTATCAAGATAGTCCAGCACGCGACCGGTTTGCAGCTTACCGCCTCCCCCGCCTAGAATCACTACCGGTAATTTGGTCGCATCATGACCGCCTGTCAGCATACTGCTGCAGTACATGATCATGGAATTATCAAGTGCCGTTCGACTTCCTTCCTGAATCGCATCCAGTTTACGCGCTACATAGGCGAGTTGCTCCAGAAAGAACTGGTTGACTTTAAGCCAGTCGTCCGACTCCTGGTGGGATAACAGGTGATGTATCATATAATCGACTCCGAGATTGGGAAAACGAAGAGACGAATGATCGTTATTGAGTTTCAATGTGCAGAGACGCGTCGTGTCGGTTTGAAAAGCAAGCACCAGAATATCACACATCAACCGCATATGTTCTGCGATGTCCTGTGGAATTCCATCGGCCGGTCGAGCGATATTCGGCTTATCGAGCGTCGGTCTCCAGCCCTGCAGTTCTCCTCGCTGACCAGCGTGTTCGATGCGTTGTTCCACTTCACGTACGGAATTGAGGTATTCATCGAGTTTCTGGCGATCGCTGCGACTGACGGAACGACGCAGACCTTTCGCATCTTCCAATACCGCATCCAGGACACTCTGATCGTTCTGGCTGGTATTCTGTCGGAACAGGCGATCAAAAGCGAGAGCGGGATAGACTTCCAGTGGGGTTGGGGTCGTCGGAGAACTCCACGAAATATGACTGCTGTAAAGCATCGAATAGTTTTTGTGGACCGATGGATTCGATTTTTCACATCCCAGCACCAGACTCGGCACCTTTGTAGTCTGGCCATAATGTTTTGCCAGAAATTGGTCGATACTGATCCCGCTGCGAATGCCTCCCCCTGATTCTAAAGGCGCTCCACTCAACAGATTGCCTGTCTGAGAACTATGAATATTCCCTTTGAGAGCTTCTTCATTATACAGACCACGGATGAAAAGCAGTTTCTCACGAAACTCTTTGAGCGGTTCGAGAACGGGACCGAGCTCCATGGTTTTTCCTGAGCCTTTTGCCCACCAGTGCTCCCGATGAAAACCATTACCGGAGAACATGGCTGCGAAACGAAGGGGGGCTTCTCCCCTGGCGGCGGTTGTCCCCGCTTCCTGGCCCCAAACTCGCAGCGATTCCAGCCAGGGCAGTGCGATTGCCACGCCAAGTCCACGCAACATGGTACGTCTGGTTGTCAGATAAGCAGCCATGGGTTGATTCCTCGGTTTAAAAATTGAATTGGCATATTAAAGAATTCCGCTGATTGCTTTTTACAAGCGGAGTTCACTCCAGTAGAAATATTTCAGTCGTCTCCAGTCACACTGCTGAGGTCATTTCGTTCCGCGCCCCGAATCATGCGAAACTGAGGGCTCAGTACAATCGTCTCGATCGCAGCAGAGATACGATACTCATTTGTAGTCAGTTGCTTCAACACGTCATTTATCAGCGGTTCATCCGACAATTGAACCGATCTTCCCAAGGCATAACCCAATAGCCGACGGTTAAATGTTCGCAGAAAATCGTTACGACGGGTGGTGAGAAGATAATCGCGTAAACCGGCTGCACCATGCACCGCAGTGCCATCGGGAAGAACTGCCGAGACATCAATCATATGCCCCCCTGCGTCTTTTTCCCGCAGGCGACCAATACCGTCATACTGCTCCAGGGCAAATCCGAATCCATCGATTCGCTGATGGCACTTCGCACAGGCGGGGTTGGAGCTATGCTGCTCTATGAGTTGCCGCTCGGTCAGATTCTTTGGAACTTCTTCCGGAAGTACAGGAACGTCCTTGGGAGGCCGCGGAAGTCTCTCGCCGAGCAGGAATTCTGAGACCCAGTTACCACGCAAGATCGGACTGGTACGAGAGGCGCCTGACTGTTTTGACAGTGTCGCCGCCATCGTCAGAATCCCCCCGCGTGAGTGTTTTTGAACATCTTCAATTCTCTGCCATTCATTATTCTTTAAACCGGTCAGACCATAGAAATCCGCCAAGGGACCATTTACGAATGTGTAATCGGCATCAAGTAATCCGATGACTGAGCGATCATTAATAAACAGATCAGCAAAGAAGCGAATCACTTCTTCATACATGTCTTTTCGCAGATTCTTGAATTCCGGAAAATGCTGGTCACTTTTTTCGTCGAATACATCAAAATCGCGAATGTGTAACCATTGGCAACCAAATTCAATGGCCATGCGTCGAATTTTGGGATCACGCAGCATTCGGCGAACCTGAGCTTTTAATATTTCGGGTTGATGTAATTTGCTCTCGAGAGCCAGGCTTCGTAATTCCTGATCTGGCTGCGAGGACCAGAGAAAATAACTTAACCGGGATGCAAGTTCCCAGTCACTGATAACAGTCGGCTCTGTTCCCGGCGATGCCTGCTCACTACGATAAAGAAATGCCGGTGAGACAAGCACCCTGGTCAGCAGCATTCGAATGGCGTCTTCGTGTGAAAGTTCCTGTTTGCGCAATTGATGGTAGAGCGCAAGCAATTGATCGCGTTCCGCAGATATGAACGGACGCCGCCAGGCACGATCGGCAAAATCATAAACTGCCTGTAGATGCACGGGTTCAGTTTCCAACTGCAATTTCTTGAACTGTTTTGCACGCTCCAGAATGCCTGCCCGCATCGGTGTGAATGCGCTTGGATCAGCATTTTGCGTAGCAAACTGCCATAATTGATCATAGGCATCCACTTGTGTGAGCGGTGAGCGACTCACATAGTGCAGGTCATTCCACAGCTGGTTCAGTTCGGCTGTCTCTGCTTCATTCAACATCAGGCGCTGTAGATGACGATCTTCTCGATAGAATAAGGTCAATGTCATCACTTCATCAACAGGTATGATTTTCGTATAACACAGAGCCGCAGGAAACAGCTGGCGAAATTCCTCAAACTGCGCCAGCACACGTTCTTTGACTTCACTATTTTCAGAAATCAGAACTGGTGTAACAGGAATTACCGGATTCTCACCATCGGACCATGTCGATTTGCGGCCGGTACTTTTGACTGAGCCGGCTGTCAGGCTCGCCAGATGCTTTGGCTTGTCTGTCAGCACTTTCAGTTGCACCGTACCTTTTGAGCCCGTTTCCGCGTGTAATCTTCCCGTAGCAACAAATTCATATCCTGCCACAAGATCAGCCGGAATGATCACTTCCAGGACCGATGGTGCCTGCACACAAAGATCGGCTGATGAGAGTGCCGAACCAAGTGGATGTTTTCCAAACAGCGCAGGATCCAATCCATATGGCATATTCGAAGCGTTATCGGTTAAAACTCTCTGGTTTGTCAGTAACTGTTTGCGTGCTGAGGAAAAAAGTGGCCCATTGAGTGAGGTTAGCTGCCGAAAAAGCGCGACATCTGGTGAATCTGCCGGCAAGTCTCCCGGGCCTTTTGAAATTAAAGTCTGCAATTGGGCTGCCAGTTTGTTCTTCTCTTCAACATTGGGAGCAACCTGCCAGCGGGCCAACAGAGAACCGGCGGGAATAGTACTATTCGACTTAACGTCGTCCGGCTCACTATAAAAATGCCAGACAGCCTGATTCCCCTGCAGATCGGCGTGTGGATTGCCCGCAAGAATATGGGGAGAGACGTCACGTGCCAAATTCCATTCAGCAGCATCCCCTTCAGAATTCACGGTCAATTCAATCGCTGTTAAATCGCAGAAATGATTCCCGTCATGCGGACCGATACTGAGAGAAAGCAGATCTCCTTGTTTTACCATGAGATTTGCAAAAGGACCGAACAAGTTTGCTTCCGCAGATTCAGCAATTCCGGACGCGAGTACCTGGCGCAATCCGCCGCGATGTAATTCCAGTCGCCAATTCACCCCATTGCCACATCTCATGTGGGCTCGCTTTACTTGCCCGGTCACTTTGACGGCACCATCAATCGGACTTTTCCAGCCCACAACCACACGTAGTTTTGGTGTGGGATGAACGGCAATACTGTGAGGCAGGACTTCACCCGGTATGAGCGCACTCTGGTCTGACGAATTTGCGACAACACTCAGTGCATTCTCGCCTCCCCACCCCTGAATGAATTCGTTGTTTTCAACTCGTTTCATTTTTCGAGTAATGTAGTTATTGATCGATACTTTTTGCCCACCGATACCCAGATAGGAAAACCAGGAAGCTAACACAACTCGGTCGACAGCGTACTTCTGAGCAAGTACATCGAGTTTGTGATCATCAAGCGCCCCATCGACCTCAATCGCCGCATTCAGACCCAGTGATGCATTTTGCAGAATTTTTTCAAGATAGGAGGAGAGAACCCCCATAACTTTTCGGACATCACGTAGCGGCAGATCCGGCTGACCTGACATCACAAATCGGGGATTTTCCCAGATGGCATAATCGCCGGTATCTCCATCGCCGGCTGTGGATGTCACCAGAAAAAGCGAGAGATTTTCTTTTGCTTCGGGAATTTTAACCCGAAACTCCTGCTGGGTGGCAACAGGTTCTACCGGAACCTGCCAGGCTGCGGGACCATCACGTTTGCCAATGTGGCCGACAGTAGTAAATCGCCAGAGTGCCTGCTGCCACTGGCCAATTTCTGCTACGATTTGTGAGGTATCTTCCGGTTTCGCTGTCTTCCACTGCATCCGAATCAAGTCGAGTAATTGTGATGGCCTCGAATCATTGAGTGAATCCCAGAGCGTTCGTAAATATTTTTCGTTAAGAGAATGATCACGAGCGACCTCCGCAATATTTTTCGTTCCCGATTTGAGCGATTCACGTTCGATGAGTGTCACTCGCAGATATTTTTCGAGTGGCAGCCGTCCGCCACCATTCGTTTCGAACTGAAATCCGTTTGAATTGACCGTGGTGGCATCACTCATGTCACTGAAACGAGCGTAGAAATCACGGATGGCTGCGAGTTTTTCGTTCGTCCAATCGCGTCGGGATGTTTGGCCTGAAAATTCAATTCCGTGCGGGAGCAGTACAGCGTGACTGGCGATCCCCTTCGCAGCTCCCAAATACTTTTGTAACAGCGAAGGAGACATCACCAGCGAATTTCCGACGTTAGTGAATCCCTCTCCTGCCGCACTGTCAACGGGAAATTCTCTGGCTGGCTCCAAGCTGATGCCGGTCAGATCCTGAATGGTATAGGTATACTCGGCGTTATTTAACCGCCTCAATACAACGGGTCCAGGATCACCGGCATTGGCTCTCGCTTCTGTGTCCAATACGGACTGAACCCAACTTTGCAATGCTTTCAGCTCGTTCTGAGTTGGCTGAGGTTTCGCATCCGCAGGAGGCATTTCGCCATCCCTCAGCATCTCGATCACGCGTTGCCAGGGCATGACATCCTGCCGGAGGTCGGCAACCGTCTTAAATCGTTCCAGATCCAGTTCGCCCTGTTTTTTCTCCGTACTATGACAATTAACACAATACTTTTGCAACACTGCTTTTTGACTGGTTTGAAATTGAGTCTGTAAATCGGCAAAGCGTGTCGAAATCGTTTCAGTTGTTTCCTGAGCGGAAGATGAAACCGATGCGGTGACCAGCATCAGGAGTAAGAAAGCAAATCGTGAGACAGATTTCATGAGCGTCTCCACCTGAGATTTCTATTAGGGGAAGTCATCATTTTCAAGAGGTCTGAGATTACGACCATACCCCATGATGTCGACTGTCGACAGAACTGTCAAGTAATACTCGCTTTATGATCACGGTTTAACGATTTCGAATCATTAAAAGCAAAGCGGATAACTCAACAAATCAACCACATCTCATTCATGGATATGACTTACGGCAAGGCACCACACTAAGAAATGTTAAAAACCACTCGTGGGCAAGCTAAGGTGTTTCTGCAGACCTGGCATGAATCAAATGCAGAAAAGGCTGCGCTTCAGGCCAGGATCGGACTTCGGACAGTTTTTCCGGTGGGACTTCAATCGCTGTGAAGAAAGCAATCGAGATCTGGTCATCAAATTTGCCTTCCAGATAACCGAAAGGAATGTTTTCAGCATCCTGCTCTGGTGTTCTCTCCTTGAGACGGGGAGGAATGTAGAGACTCCAGAACTTCTGCGGGTCTTTCTCTGTCAGCAGATCGGTAAATCGCTGCCTGACTTTTTTGCTGGCAGGAGACTCGTCCAGATTGCGGTGCACAAGAATCGCCTGATAGGCCAGCATTTTGTTCCAGCTTTTTTCTGTGACCACATAATGTGAAAAGTGCAAACGATCATCGAAACCCAGATGGAGTGGATTGTAGGGTGATGTCGGCAGTGTTTTTCCGGCCGCCAGCATGTCCTGCATTTTGCGCGCATCTTTATGGCGAATCGCATACATAAAATGCATGCCACTGAACGGTGTCGCCCAGCCATTTTCCCGTACGGAATCTTTCAAATGAATGATTACATCACCATAGCGGGGAGAACCATGCGGCGGACCGACGCTGGCAAACACCGCATCGAATGCACCATAGAGCAGATTTTCCACAGCGGGAGTCGTGTGTGTTAAGGGATCGTGTTGCAATTCCTCTTCGATCCGTAACGAGACGAGCGCCTTCTCTTTCAGTACATGTCGCAGGTTCTCAAAATGTAAGCGATTGACGATTGGAGCAGGCTTGTCCTCTATCACTTTCAGCAGTTTTTTTTCCTCTACAGAAAACGGCGACAGGAACAATTCAAATTCGGACATCGTACACTGAGAACTGATCTCAAGCCATTTTTTGATTTTCACAGCATCCAGTGGTCGCTGAAAGGACAACCCATTAATCGCTGTACGCCGTGTTGCTGCGAGGGGACCCCCTGCACGTTGTGAAGGAGTCACCACCGGTTTTTCAACGACGGTCTGCGCATCACCAGACGAGAAACCGGCTGTGACCATCCAAAGAAAAATCAAGATACGTACGGTCATTTTACTGGCTCAATTTGATCAAAAAGATGTCGTTGTTGCCGCGACTTTTCAACTGATGATTCTGATACTGAGTCGTCGGTGAAAAGGCCCCGGAAATGAAACAATGGTTGTTACGATCTACGGCGACCGCATAACTCAAATCACTTTTATCACCTCCCAGCATTTCCAGCCAGTCGAGTTTTCCATCCGGCGAAAAACGAGTAACAAACAGATCGCGTCCTCCCAGCTTCGTCAGATGCTGACCCATGAATTTCACATCATCCGTAAACTCTCCTGTCACATAACAATTACCAGCGTGATCCGTGGCGATGCCCAGTCCGTAATCAATTTTTTCGCCTCCTCCGGAATATGCCCAGGCGGGAGTGCCATCGGCGTTGATCCGGGCGACGAAAATATCATAACCGCCCGTGCTTTTGAGAGTCGTCTCTCCAAACTTCGCTTCATTTTTAAACATGCCAGTCAGATAACAGTTCCCCCGTTGATCAACGGCCACGCCTGTACTCAATCCACTCGCCTGACCACCTGAATTCGCTGACCACACAAGCTTGCCGGCTGGCGACAATTTGGCCAGAAAAATATCCTGAACTTTGCTGTCCGTGCCTGCCTTTTGTCCGTCCAGTTCGACCAGACCTGTGATGCTGCCGCAGACATAACAGTTCCCCGCCTGATCGACGGCGATCTGGTTTCCACTATGACTGCGTCCGTTTTCGGCGAACTTGCTCCAGAGTATTTTTCCGTTGGTATCATACCTGGCAACGACCAGAGCACGGCCCTGTTTACTCCTGGACTGGGAATCACCAAAGGTTACTTCTCCTGTAAATGAGCCGGCGACATAACAGTCTCCTTCAGGTGTTACTGCAATGCCGTGCCCGTAATCATAACCAGTGCCCCCTGCAGTATCAGCCCAGAGCAGTTTGCCCGCAGGGTCATATTTGGCGATGAAATAATCGTAATCGCCGTGATTTTTGAACGTTTTGTCTCCAATCTGAAATGCAGGGCTCTGAAAATGACCTGTCACATAAGAATTGCCCGCCTGATCGACGGCGACAGCGTAACCTCGATCAATCTCCGTTCCTCCTGCTGTCTGTACCCAGAGTAGTTTTCCCTGCGGGTTATATTTAGCAAGAACAAAGTCCATGCTGCCTTTGCTAGTGACGGTCTGGTCTTCGAATTGTGCCTGCTCTGTAAATTCACCCGTAACAAAACAATTGCCCGCACTATCGACGGCGATGCCGCGGATTTTGTCGTGCTTGATGCCCCCCGCCTGTTGTACCCAGAGAATGGTACGCGACGAAGCACTTGAATCATCTTTGTTTTCTCCCGCCGTGGCTGGCACTGCGAACCACAGACTGGCGATCAGACAAAACGAACACAAAGTAGAAAAACGAGCTAAACACAAACAGAAATATGGTTGCATGATGGGCCTTCTTATATCAAAGCAGATTAAAAACTCTCAGGTTCTATTGCAAATGTTTTCGACTCAACGTACATGCCTGGAACGGGAGCATGGTTAATCAGTTCTGGCTAATATTACGTGATCGCGTTTCATGAATCGTTTCACTCGCATTCTGATTTTGTGAATTGATCCAGCACGTTTCTGGAAACTCGCGAGACATCATCATCCACCAGCATCGAAGTGATCCAGCAGATTGATCCCACGGAAAAGACTTCCCCTCCCGACGGGGTTTTAAAATGCACCATATCGGCGCCCCCCTGATCCGGGTTGGTTCCCTGTGCGACCAGATGCACGCTGGATGGTGAACTGGCAGAAATTTTATCGGTCTCGTGTCCAGACGCACCACCCGGAATTCGCATGTGCTGGCTTTCCGTACCAAACAGATCGTTTTGTTTTAAATCCGTTCCCGCAAAACACCAGTGCTGATCATCGATCACCTTATAGGGAGCCCCCGTCATGATGCCGGCAAAGGAAAAAACAACCCCCAGCAGATTCGCTTCGGATTCCTGTCGCGCGTGATAACGGCTTTCGTAGGTCGACTCGGATTCCGGGATCGGCGGATCCATTGCGACACCGCACCATTGAGTGCAATCCGTATTATGATAGACCACTCGGTGGTCATCCAGAAATTCCACTTCACAATTCAGACCGTTGCCTCCCAGATAGATGAGCTTCCCTCCTGAGTCAAAGACCCAGGTTTTCAGACGGTCATACATCTGCTTTGACCAGTATTCCGGATGCGAACTCAGAATCAGAACTTTATATTCCTCTAGCGGAAGCTGCCCGAAATGAAATTGCGTTTCACTGTAATAATCGTAATCCAGTCCCTGCTCTTCCATCCAACCCAGTAATCGCCATTCCGAATGCAGCATACCACACCCCATGCGGCTGTAGATGGGATCGCGAAGTTTTTCATTCAGGTCGATGTGCAAATAAGGTTGAGGCCGTTCCAGGGATAAAGGGGGATACTCATCAACATAATAGGCCCCGAACGAAGGCTTGAGATAACGTCTGAGTTCCTGGCGGCTGTTGACAACAGGCGTCGGCGGCAGTCCTTCCGGATTGAGATAATTACTGCGTCCACCAAAATTATTGTAGGCATTCCAGTTTAAATCACTGGCGAGAATGGCTACATCGGATTGAGGTGTTTTCGGCGCAACGACCCAGGGATAGGTAAATACATCCCCCGATTTGTTACTCAAATGAAACATATACAATCCGGAGCGTTCCGGCCCGACTACCGATTGCTTCTGTGTCACCGTTTGATAACCGACGTTATTCCAGTCGACACCCGACTGCGTGTAATCACCGTCCGGTGTTATCTGCAGATTCGCCAGAGGGGCATGATCGTCAAATGTGCCAATCCGCCGAATATACTCTTTTTCTTTCCCGTACCGCCACAATTCCAGACTGTATTCAGAAGTCGAATGCACGCGGAACTCCGAGGATTCTCCCGCGCTGATACACCGTGGCCAGGCAAATCCGTATAATTTCGTTGACAGTAATCGAAACTGATATACCTGCCCCGCTTCCACCTGAAGTTGAACTCGCTTGGAACAATAATCACGGTGCTGCAGGATCACTTCATAGGCACCAACAGGAAGATCTGCAATTACCGCTCCCGACGCGGTCGAGCGCGTGCTGAAGAATTGACCGTCCGCCTGAAACTCGACGGCAACATCATAAAGCGCACGATAATTTTCGTCGCTGACATATCCAATTAGCATAAGATCCATTCCGATAACGTAAGAGAACTGATGTCGTAACTTAAGAGAAGAAACAATGTAATATCAATCAGGATGCGCCACATATTTTTTCGCAATTTTGACAGCCAGGCCGCCACCCTCATAGTAACCCAGGGAGATTTCCGCCACATGCGTCAGCAGATCGTAAGCCCGCCAGCGATTCCAGCCATGCTCGGCTTCCATCCAGAGAATCATCTGCGCGAACGCTTCAGCAGTGGCACGCTCCATCGGAGTTCCACTGGCGACGGTGATGATCTCCTCAGGCGATTCAATCCGCGGCCCGGCAATGGTTTTGCCTTTCACAAGATGAATGGTCAAAGTCGTTTGAGCTGCCATCTCCAGACCGGTCGCAGATAATTCCCCCTGCCCCATCGCTGCATGAGCATCCCCCAGATAAAGCAAAGCTCCTGGTACAAACACCGGCAGATAAAGCGTATTCCCCTCCGTGACTTCGCGGATATCCATGTTCCCGCCATAAGCCCCTGCCGGCATCGTACTGGGCATCCCATACGCGGGCGTTGTGCCTATACAGCCCAGCATGGGCTTATAGGGAATTTTGATGTACTCACTCCAGTAAACAAAACCGTCTCGAATCGGGCAAACATGGGCTCCCCCGGGGACATCAGTCCCCAGCCACTGACAGAGTTGTTTCGGATTTCCCGTGTAAGTCGCACATTGCCCATCGCGAGACTCAATTGATTCAATTTTGATCGCCAGCATATCTCCGGGTTCTGCCTCTGCAACGTAGACTGGCCCTGTTACCGGATTGCTGAACGGCACTTTTACTTTATCTCTCTGATCGCCGATATTACGGATCTGGCCCGAAAGAGCATCTTCCGTTTCGACACGAATCGTTTCCCCCGATTCGATCCAGATGTCTGGCTCCTGAAAGCGATTAAATTCATAATGAAAGGAACTGAAAGAAAGCTGTTTCATGCCAGATATCCTGTTTTGAGATAGTTCAACTTGCTCAGATTTGGTGAATCCTCAATCAAGTTGGGATTGCAGCCACTGCTGCAGAATCTCTTCTGCGCTTGCTGTTTGACCTGGTTTCCGGTCGACGAGAGTTAAATCCTGCCCCAGGACCAGTCGTCGTGTCAGTTGATCAGACTCAGGTTGCGGATGGGAAGCGTCAAAGACATCAGGATGAAACACAACACAATCCCAGCCACCTGTCCCGAAGTGAAGCGCGTAGTTCATGGTCCAGATAGAACTGTGAATGAAGTCTTCCTGCGAATCGGTTTTAGCGGTTCTTGGAATCGCCAGCAGAACCAGATCCGGCTTTTGAGCGCGTATCATTGCTTTGGCATCGGCTTCGATCTGACTGTATGTCTTGCCTTCCACCTTCCAACTTGTGACAACCAATTGCGCTTCAGGGGCAATTTTTTTCATGGCTGACTGAATCATCTCATCCAGTGGCTCCATCGCAATGATCCGGATTGGCTGTTTTTTTTCCAATCGCGATTTTGTGCGCGGAATAGCAAGGGCTGGCGATGCAACGTCCGCCAGTGAAACTTTTTTTCCCGTAATCGATTCCGCAATCAGTTCCGCCATTTTTTTGTGACCGGCCATATTGGGGTGAATTTCATCGCTCATCATCAATCGCCATGTCAGCGCATTCTGATCCCGCAATGCAGTCAGTTTTTGATAGTTATCGCACACCGGCACCTGCATTTCTCTGCCGACTTCTCTGACCACTTCGCAATATTTGACCAGTTTTTCTGCAGGCCGTCCCGAGGTCGTGATCACGGCATTTGGCGTGCAAAGCAGGACCTCGGCTCCCGCCTCACGACACTGATTGATAATCGAACGCAGATTCTCGCGGTATTGTTCCAGTGGAACACGGGTCATGTCATTCAGACCGAACATCACTGTTACCAGATCCGGATTCTGCTTCAACACATCCTGATCAATTCGCGCCAACGCATTCACCGTCGTATTTCCGCTGATACCTGCGTTAACCATTGTCGGATCTGCTGCAGGAACGGCCTTCTTTAGTGCCAATCCTAACATATCCGTATAAGCGCGACGGCTGCCCGTGTGATAATAAACCCCGGTAACACTGTCACCGAAACAGACAACTTTCACGGGTTTTCCGGACTTCAGTTTTTCCACGGTTTTGGATAACGCTGACGGCAGAGCAGCATTTCCCCCTGGCTGCTTGAACCAGTCCTGGGGAACATCCAAAGTCCAGACTTCACTGTTCAGCGGCTGGGCGTGTCCACCTGCCAGCCAGATTTTATCCTGAAAAACAAACGCCGAATGCTCGTGCCGCGCTTTCCAGACGGCATTCGTTTTCAATTCTTGCCAGTTCTTACCGTCTTGCGAATACCAGGTATCATTTTTGTTTTTGGCAGGATTATTCGACCAGCCGCCAATCACCCAGATCCGGTCGCGATAAACTACCGTCGAAAACCAGAGACGTTCGTGCCAGGGGGCTTCAGTTGTTTCTTCTGTCCAGTGAATCCCATCTTCAGAACTCCAGACATCATTGGTCGCATGGTATTCCGGCGTATAATTGCCGCCACCAAAGACATAGATTTTTCCATTCAGTACGGCGGCCTGATGATACGCACGTGGCGACCAGCCGGCATCTGCCGTGGCCAGCTTCCATTCTTTGCCGTCAGTTGAAGACCAGACATCATTTTTCAGACTTTTACCGTCTCCAAAATAATAGTTTTCTGTCCCGCCCAGCAACCACATTTTTCCTTTGAATTCCACAAGTGCCGCCGCCAGTCGGGGAGTCCACTCTGCCTGTTTCGTGACCTCATCCCACTGCTTGCCATCCGTTGAAGACCAGACCTGATTTCCCGCGGAATGCCCTTCCAACCTGCCGTTATACCAGCCCCCCATCAGCCACATCTTGTCTTTAAAAGCAATCGTCATCGGCAGGTCACTGTGAATCCAGGGAGCCTGTTTCGTGACGAGATTCCAGGTTTTTCCATCAGAGGAATTCCACACATCACGCGGCGGTGCTTCGAAGGAATTGAACCAGCCACCAAAAATCCATAACTGATCCTTGAAAACCAGCTCGCCTTGTGAATCGCGTGGCTGCCAGCCGGCTTTCTCTGTTACTTGAACCCAGTTCAGTTTCTTCTCTTCTGCGAAGAGAGAAGTAACCACCATCAAGAACAAGAGTGTCGTCAGGAGGGACTGTCGAATCATAGATGCTCCACGTGCTGAAAGTCTTGGTTGAAAGAACCATGCGAGTCTTTAAGTTAAACAAGTTTCGTAATTACTACGATACCTGTTTTTTTCACGAAGTTGCAAGCGTTTACTGCCCACAAGCAATGACTCAGGCAATAAAAAAGAGTTGCTTCACACGATCTGAAAATCCTGTTTTGCGCAAAACTCTGCCCGGCAGGCGCAGACCCGGGGCTGGGAGAACAAGCAGCGCACTCTCGAGACTGCTGACCAGAGAAATCGTTAAGCTGCCAGTTTAGAATTGATGATCCGGCTGAGGACCTGCTTTTGTCAGAGTTAAGATTTCCGGACCAGATTCAGTCATGAGAATCGTATGCTCAAACTGAGCAGATAATTTCTTATCTTTCGTGCGTACTGTCCAACCATCAACCCGATCTTCGACAGTTTTCCAGGTACCGGCATTCAACATCGGTTCGATCGTAAAACACATACCAGGTAAGAGGAGGTCACGCTCTGAACCGGAAACCGGATAATGCGGGATTCCAGGATCAGTATGAAATTCCCGACCGATTCCGTGCCCCTGATATTGACGCACGACGCCATAACCTAACTCTGAGGCATAATTGTATATCACCTCGCCAATCTCGATGACACTGGAGCCGGGACGAATTGTGTTGATCGCCAGAAAAAGCGAATCAAACGTTACCTGCACCAGCTTTCGTGCTTCCTCCGAGACTTGTCCCACCAGAAAAGTCTCGGACTGATCTCCATACCAGCCACCGACAATACTGGTGATATCGACATTCACGATATCCCCTTCTTTGAGAACCGTGTCATCGGGTATGCCATGACAAACAACTTCGTTGATGCTGATACAGCAACTTTTGGGAAAACCCATGTAACCCAGAGTCGCCGGCGTATGCCCGTGAGAAACCGTATAGTCATGAACCACCTGATTGATTTCATCAGTAGTGATGCCCGGTTTGACAAACGGACGTAAATGATCCATTAATTGTGCATTAAACTGAGACGCGATTCTTAATCGTTCCCATTCGAATGGTTTGTATATAATTGGATTTCCGGACAAAATAACCGCCTCTATATAATTTTCAGCACCAAACTGCTAATAATCCAGTATAGCAGACTAAGCAGCTTTTGTTTCGATCAATCGAAATGACAGACAACTCAGTTTTTGCCATTTACGTACTCATAATCAATGAAATCATGACTCATGGTAAAGTTAACTATGGGACTTGCGTTCATTTTAATTCATAGAATAATCAAACTGATAAAGAATTCCTATGGTTGGAAAGCATTCTAAAGGAAAGAAAAACAAGCCCCTCCTGGGAAACCATCAGAAGTGTTGGATCTGGGGCAGGAATGCGGTCATGGAAACATTATCGGCAGGTTTCTGGCCGATCTGGGAATTGCATTTATCAGAACAGTTAAGCGCAGACGAAATGACTCTGGCTGAACAGCGTGCGAAGCAACTATCCATTCCGGTTTTCATCACATCAGAAAGTGATCTTACACAAAAATGTCGCGCCACTGATCACCAGGGAATGATTGCGAAAATGGCTCCCTTCCCCTATTCCTCTGCGCAGAAAATGATTCAGCAACGAATCACAGCGCCACTCTACTTAATTCTGGACCGCATTCAGGATCCCTATAATTTCGGTGCGATCATTCGCTCTGCTGAAATTCTGGGTGCGCATGGCATTTTCACAGGAACGGATGAACAATGTGAAGTAAACAGCCTCGCCTGCCGCACGTCCGCCGGTGCAGTGAATCGTATTCCGATTGCAGAAGTCTCCGATCTCGTCCAACTCTGTCGCGAATTGAAACAGGCAGGAATTTTCGTCGTAGGAACGGCGATGCATGCTCCCGATATCCTTTCGAATCATGACTTTCACCAACCGACGGCCATCGTCGTGGGAAATGAAGGCTCAGGCATCAGCCAGGAGTTAATCGAAACCTGTTCTCATCTGGTCCGAATTCCGCAGCAGGGGAAAACAGAATCGTTGAACGTCGCGATTTCCGCCAGTATTCTGCTGTATGAAGCCAGCCGACAGCGCCACTTCAGTTAGTACGGTATTCGTCAACGTTCGCCCCATTAACTTGCCGGTGTCGCAGGACTGTTAGTCCCTTCTTCTTCCAGAGCCGGTTTGGGTGGCCCCTGTACCCATTCGCTCATCTTCTGAATAATCACATACATCACGGGCACCATGAATACACCAAAGAATGTGGCAGCAGTCAGCCCCGCCACCACAGCCGTCCCCAATGCCTGTCGACTGGCTGCTCCGGCTCCTGCTGCAATCGCGAGAGGTACTGCGCCCAGAATCGCGCTGATGGCTGTCATCAGAATGGGACGAAAACGGAGATGGCAGGCCTCGATGGCTGCATCCGTGATTGATTTTCCCGCTTCACGCTGGAGCTTGGCAAACTCCACAATCAGAATCGCGTTTTTACTGGCCAATGCGATCAACAAAACAAAACCGACCTGTGTGTAGATGTTATTATCCAGTCCACGCAGCATTGTGGCAAAAATCGCCCCGAAGATCCCCAATGGTACGGAGAGAATGACAGACAGGGGAATCGACCAGCTTTCATACTGGGCACATAAAAACAAATATACGAAGACCAGTGCCATCGCAAAAATGAACGGCGCCATGTTCCCGGCTTCAATCTGCTGGTACGCGATTCCCGTCCATTCATAGCCGAATCCTTCCGGCAAAACTTCGTCAGCAAGTTGCTCCATCCGCGTGATCGCCTGCCCTGAGCTGTAACCTGGCCCTGGATTTCCGGTAATGGCGGCTGTCGGATATAAATTATAATGATCCACTTCTTGCGGGCCGGCAGAATTATTGACTTTGACCAGCGTATGCAGCGGCACCATACTCCCTCTGCGGTCTCGTACTTTCAGTCGCGTGATATCTTCTACCTTGTTTCGATAATCCTGATCAGCCTGAACCATCACTTTGAAGACTTGATTGAAAATGTTGAAGTCGTTCACATAGGTGGAGCCTAACTCCGCCTGCAACGTATCAAAGATGGAATCGAGTGGCACTCCCATTTTGATCGCTTTTTCACGATCGATGTCCAGATAGATCTGGGGCACGGTGGCACTGAAACTCGTATTCAACCCCGTAATAATGGGGTCAGCATTGCCGCGATCCATTAAATCGGTGACCGCCATCTGCAGGACATCAGATCCGGCAGAGCCGCGATCTTGAATCTGAATCTGAAACCCCCCTGCATTTCCCAACCCCTGAATGGCCGGAGGTATGAATGGAAAAGAAATCGATTCCTGAATTTGAGCCAAAGCACCGTGCAAACGGCGGACCAGCGCAAACACATGTAAATCAGGAGATTTTCGTTTGTCCCAGTTTTCGAGCGCGATAATCGTCGTCGAATAGTTGGAAGCATTCGAGTTATTCAAAATCGAAAAGCCCCCCATCGTAATCACATGGGTTGCAGATGGAAGATCGGCGGCAATCTTGTTGATCCGATTCTGAACAGCGCGCGTTCGATTTAAAGAGGCACCATCAGGTAATTGCGTATTAATGAAAATATATCCCTGGTCTTCATCGGGCAAAAACCCGCTGGGAACCGACATGAACCCGACTCCCGTTGCCCCAAAAATGACAAGCAAGGGAATGAGCATAATGAAAGCGCGCCTGACAAATGTCTTCACTAATTTCATATAGATATTCAACGAGCCATCAAAGCCCCAGTTAAAAATCCGAAAGAAAAATCCCTGTCTTTCGTGAGTCTGGCGTAACATGATGCCACACATTGCCGGGCTGAGTGTTAATGCACAGACCGAAGAAAACAGCGTCGCAATTGAGATTGTCAAAGCGAACTGCCGATACAAACGACCGGTAATTCCCGGCAGCACCATGGTCGGTACAAAAACCGCCAATAACACGAGCGTCGTCGCAACCACCGGCCCTGTGATCTCGAGCATCGCCAGTTCCGTTGCTTTTTTGGGAGAACATTTTTGGGTATCGAGGATACGCGTCACGTTTTCGACCACCACAATGGCATCGTCAACCACAATCCCGATGACAAGCACAATGCCAAATAATGACAGTGTATTAATTGTATAACCCATCGCCAGCATGACCGCCATCGTTCCCAACAGGGAGACGGGGATGGTCACAGCGGGAATTAAAGTGGCTCTGAAATCCTGCAGAAAGACGAAAATCGTGATGAACACAAGACCGAGGGCAATAAATAATGTCTTAACGACTTCCTCAATCGAAGCCGTGACAAATTCCGTTGAGTCGTAGGGAATCGAATAATCAAGCCCTTTGGGAAAATCTTTGGACAGACGCGCCAACAGTTTTTTGGACTGCTCTGCCACATCCAGCGCATTCGCCCCCGGTAACTGATAAATGGCAATCAACGCAGCCGGCTTGCCATCTAACTGTGAATATCCGTCATAACTCTGTGCTCCCAGTTCCACCCGGGCCACATCTTTAATCTGAGTGACCTGACCATCTTCACCCGTTTTGACAATGATATCGGCGAATTCTTTTGGATCTGATAAGCGTCCCAATGTTGTCACTGTTAACTGAAAGTCCTGATTTTCAGGAGTCGGCTCCTGACCAATCTGGCCTGCTGCTACCTGTACGTTCTGTTGCCGCAGCGCATTGACCACATCAGTCGTGGTAATGTTTCGTGTATCAAGCTGATTTGGATTCATCCAGATACGCATACCGAAATCCAGCGCATTTATTATAGTGACGTCACTGACTCCATTTATTCGCTGCAACTCATCATTAATATTGATCGACGCATAATTGCTCAGATAGAGGCCGTCAAAAGTCTCTTCAGGAGAATTCAAAGCAATCAGTAATGTCATACTGGTCGATTTTTTCTGAGTCGTTACCCCTTCCCGCTTCACATCCTCGGGCAAAGTAGGATTCGCAATCGCCACCTGGTTCTGAACCAGCACGTTTGCCATATCCAGGTCGGTGCCGACTCCAAACGTCACCGTCAATGTCATATTCCCATCACTGGTGCTGCTGGATGACATGTAAAGCATGTCCTCTACACCATTCACCTGTTCTTCAATGGGAGTTGCGACCGTATCGGCGACCACCTGCGCATCAGCGCCCCGGTAAGTCGCTGTCACCGCGACTGTCGGCGGTGTAATATCCGGAAACAGTTCCACCGGCAACAGGGGGAGTGCTATCGCACCAACAATGGCAATCACAATAGAAACGACGCTGGCAAAGATAGGATGATAGATAAAAAACCGGGAAAACATTGTCGTCCGTTTCGTAATAAAATATCAATAAACGATTGAATGCAAAAAGAAGCGTCTTATCAGCTCATCCACCTATTTTGCAGCGGATGCCGGTTTTGTTTTACTATCACTGGTTGCAGGATTGGATGGCGTTTTCTGTGAAGACCCCTTCGCTGCCGGTACCGTATTCGTAATTGTCACCGGTCGACCGGGGCGGGCTCGCTGCACCCCTTCATAAATATATTTTTCGTCCGGTTTAATCCCTTTTAAAATCACCCGCATGTTGTCTTCCAACTGACCTATTTCAACGGGTCGTTTTTCCACAACGTTATCTTTACCGACTACGAGCAGATATTTTCCCGCCAGATCCGTTCCGATCGACACATCGTGCACCAGAACGGCTCCAGGAATAGGATCGCCGGGAACACGTACCCGTACATAAACACCGGGATAAAGTAATCCCTGTTTGTTTTCAAGAACGGCACGCAGTTGAACCGTTCCCGTACCCGGGTCGACCTTATTACTGACAAAGTCGAGTGTGCCTTTATGCGGATACCCTTCTTCATCTGACAGACCTACATTCACTTTGAGCGGGTCAGGGCTTCCCGGAGTTTTTTTCTTTTTTAAAGCCTGCAGGAGTAATCGCTCACTGGCATCAAAATAAACATAAATCGGATCCATCGTGACAATCGTGGTCAGCAATGTATTTTCACCTGACCCCACAAGGTTACCGGCATCAACCAGTGTACGACCGATGACCCCGGTAATCGGGGCACTGATTCTGGTGTAATTCAGATTGATCGTCGCCTGTTCGATATCGGCCTGCGAAGCCATGACGCTGGCCTGAGCTTTGTCACGTTCCGCTGTTGCATCATTCACATCTTGAGGTGTCACAGCCTGCTTTTTTAATAGAATCAGGTTCCGATCCAGAGTCGCCTGTGCATCGACCAACTGGGCTTTACTGGCAGCCAGTGCCGCATTGGCTTTATCCAACGTTGCCTGATATTGATCGCGCTGGATTTGAAATAACAACTGTCCTTCCTTGACCGTATCCGAAGCTGTGAAATCGACTTTCTCAAGGATTCCGTCAGCGCGTGCCCTGATATCAACTGAAGCCACCGATGCCAGAGTGCCGGTGAAGTCCTGATTAAAGATCACGGTCTTTTGGACCGGTTCGGCCACAGTCACTGCAGGCGGTTTTATCGGGGCAAGAGGTGGTGGCTGATTACAGCCTGAGGTGATCATTAAAAGAGACAGTAAACCACTCAATGTCAGATAACATAACCTTGTGGGCAATTCGTTCACAACTCTCCCTTTAATATCATACAAGACAGATTTGTCTTTAAGAATCGATGAATCTTAACCACTCCAATTCACTTTGCCTGGAGTTAAAGGCATACTACAAACAAAATCACTGGAATTGCAATTCTCATTTCCTGGAAAAAGAGATTGGATTGAAAGATGCATGAATCTTCACTCTTACCTGCAACGTGGGATGTCCCTGCAGAATTCTTCGATCGACTTGGTAAACAGGTGGGCCGTCAACGGACCATGATAGCAGAAGGCCATCTGTTGATTATTCTCCACGCGCCCCCCAGTCCCGAGGACATGTACCGCAAAGGGCGTTTTTTCTGGAGACAACCTGATGCAATGTGGCACAGTTCCGAATTTAAGGGAGGAGCCGATGCCTTGAATCAACATCTTGATGAGTATCAACAAATCCTGGAAGACTTTGACGAAAAAGTAGACCAGGCAATCAACTCACGGGAATATCTTGAGGTCTTAAACCACCTGGGGCCGGTTTATCGAGCTTTATGTCACACAACTCAGGCATTGCAAGTGGCGCGGGAAGCAGTTCCCAAAGATAAATTCCTCATTGATTTCCGCGATAGCGCTTATCGGCTCGAACGAATCGCGGAATTATTGCTCGAGGATGCAAAAAACGCGTTGGAGTATATCGTGGTGAAACAGGCAGAAGAACAGGCACAGGTTTCTGCCCGGATTGAACTCTCGACACATCGCCTGAACCTGCTGATTGCCTACTTTTTCCCAATTGCCACACTCAGCACGATTTTCGGGTCGAATTTCCGTCACGGATTTGAACAGTTCATGACTCCGTATCCCTTCTGGATCATGGTGGGAGCCGGCCTGGTATTGGGATTTGCCTTACATATATTTTTAATGAAAGGTCAGTCGAGAAAAAAAACATAATTACGGTTTGCTGAATTGGCTTTTTGTCCAGCCCGTTTTAAATCCACACAACGTCTTCAGCATTTGTGTTCGCAGAATTGGCGTCTGACTCATGATCGGCAAGAAAATATCACGCCCCCAGCCTTTGATGACTCCGTCAGATTGAAAAAAGGGAGTTAACCAACGCGTCATCTGCTGATAATAGCGGATTTTATTCTTCCGCAGAGTCTCGTAACGTAAACAGGCCGAATTAAAATCGGTTTCCTGTCTGAAGCACTCTGAAAAAGTCCACACATCCTCCAAAGCAAAATTGGCCCCCTGCCCGAGATGCGGACTTGTGGGGTGGGCTGCATCCCCCAGAAACAGAATGCGGTCTGCCCACCACGATTTCATCGAAACACTACGATACGTTGCAAACGTCAACTCTTCGAACGAATTGATGCGCGACACCAGTTCCTCTGACAACGGACAAAGTTCCAGCACATCATTTTTCCAGACTTCGATTCCCTGCCCTTGATAAGTTTCAAACTGTGAAGCTGTCAGTCCCCAGAAGAAACTGCATTTCGCGTTGCCAATCGGCAAGAGACCGGTCAGTTTTTTCGTGCCCTCCACGACTTGAAATAATCTGTCAGCCACAGCCGTACAATCACCGGTTGTCCAGAGAGCCCCATATTCATAGTCGACACATTGATGTGGAATACCGGAAGCGCTTCTGAGAGCGGAGCGCGCCCCGTCTGTAGCCAGAATAAAATCGTACGTTTCTGTATGTGCGTTCGCTTCGAGTTCCAGAGAGACTCCTGTTTTCGAAACATGATATCCCGTAATCTTCGCATTTTCTCGGAGCACTGCTCCCGCCTGTTGCGCTAAAGTGAGCAATGTGCTGAATAACAGCCCGCGATGAACCCCCAGGCCGTAGAGGTCGGATCTTAGATTCTGGTATTCCAGCTGAATCAGCCGCTTGCCGGAGTGCTTGAGCGCTTCAATCAAATGCAGTGGAGCTGACTGTTGATAAATGTCTTCATAAATCCCCAGAGATTTCAGAACCGCTTGACCAATCGGCTGAATCAGGATCCCGGCACCGACAGGGCCACAGTGTACTGCCTGTTCAAAAATAGTGACTTCGTGCCCCTGTCGTGAAAGCAGATATCCTGCCGCAGTTCCCGCGATGCCACATCCTGCAATTGCAATTTTCATAAAATCAACTCGATCAAAGCGGAGTGAATCTCTATCGGCGATTCGAAGAAGAAGAAATCCCGTTCATAGCGAAAAGCGGGGTTTCTGAGAAGCCGGAATTCTCTTTCTGAGGGTCACTTTCATTTCTGGCAATGATTGCCTATCTTAAATAAAGTCATGCTGATATGTGGAACCCAGTGCTCAAATGCAAAAATACTTTTCAGGAGCTTCAACCATGAGAATTGCGACGGGCGGCGTCCTGCACGAAACAAGTACCTATTCTTCGCTTCCCACAACTCTGAATGATTTTATCAATGATCGTGGTTTATTTCGTGGCCAGGAAATCATGGAAACGTTTCCGGGGGCGAATGTCTGCATCGGCGGTTTCATCGATGGCGCCCAGAAACATGGTTTTGAGTTAATTCCGCTGCTATGGACGTTTGCCTTTCCAAGCGGGTTAATCGAGCGAAAAGCCTACGATGATCTGCTGGAAGAATTCCTGAAACGGCTCATAGAGGCAGAAGAATCAGGAGGCCCTGTTGACGGAGTATTACTTGATCTTCACGGAGCCATGGTGGTTGACGGCATTGAGGACGGAGACGGACATTTCATATCCAAAGTTCGGGAATACATTGGCCCCGATCGGCCAATTCTGGTCACCCCGGACATGCATGGCAACCATACCCCTCTGCGTGTGCAGCAGGCGACTGCGATTTTAGGATATGATACCTATCCGCATATCGATATGAATGAACGTGGCCAGGAAGCAGCTGATCTGATTGTGCGAATCATTCAAGGCGAAGTGAAACCGGTGATGACTCTACGTCAGATTCCTTTATTCTGGAGTACCGCTTGCCAGGTCACCGCTCATCAACCGATGAAAGAAGTGATGGACTATGCGCATGAAATTGAAGCACGTTCCGGCATTTTAAGTGTCACCGTTTCTACCGGATTTCCCTGGGCAGACGTCCCCGATGTGGGACCATCTATTATTGTTGTCGCTGACAATGATCAGGATCTGGCGGATAAAACGGCGGAGGAATTCAGTTCCTGGATCTGGGAACGGCGTCGGCGCTGGTATAAACTGCCGTTTTCCGTCAAGGATGCGATCAGCCAGGGACAGGAAATCGGCAAGTTTCCGATCATTCTTGCCGATCACGCAGATAATACGGGAGGCGGGACGGCCGGTGATTCCACGGAAATCCTGCAGACGTTTCTCGATCAGAAATTAGACAAGGCGTTGATCTTGTATATCGTCGATCCCAAAGTGGTTGCGCTGGCTCAAAAAGCCGGCGTAGGCGGAATCATTGAAACGGAAGTCGGCGGCAAATCGCATCCTGTCCAAGGACCACCGGTCAAGATGAAGGCGGAAGTCAAAGCGCTTTCAGAAGGGAAATTCAAATATGACGGTCCCATGTATGCCGGTCTGACGGGGAACATGGGACCTTCTGCCTGGATTCAACAGGATGGTATCTCAGTGGTTGTTGTAACGGCCCGGGAGCAACCCTTCGGCCCTGCCTTCGCTAAAACGCTGGGCATCGACTGTGAATCGATGCATTATATTTCCGTCAAATCCTCGGCTCATTTTCGCGCCAGTTTTGAGCCGTTCGCCGGTTCGATCTTTAATGTGGAGGCGAAAGCCATTCATACCCATGATTTCGGCAAACTCAATCACCAGCGGAGAACCAGAGATTTTTACCCGGTGGAAATTCCTTACGAGTCCGCTCCAGAGATTTAGCCGGTGTTCCGGTTTTCTGTCGCGTTTTTGCTACGACTGGGAAAGAGTCTTATTGAATGAAAGACGCCCTGGTTAAACACGATGCGCTCTGGAAATCATAATCTGAAACGAAAGGTTGCCCCGTACGCGGGCTAACCTTTCACTTTGAAACCGATCGCTTTCAGCGTTTCGCGCACGCGGTCCAGCTGGTCGCCTTGAATTTCCAGTTCATCCCCCTGCAGTGAGCCGCCGGCGCCGCATTGAGACTTGAGTTGTTTTAATAACTCGGGAAGGTCATTTCCTTCAAGAGGCAAACCGCGCACTACTGTCACACGTTTTCCTCTTTTGCGTTTTTCAATTGTCAGACGTGCGGTTTGCTGCGCGGGAGGAATTCGAAAAGCAGGTTCAGGCGGACAGATG
>CAXBFD010000026.1:0-68181 GCA_963974925.1 uncultured bacterium
TGGACAGGGGACTTTCACCCCCGAGTTGAGAAACATGCCTGGCAAACCGAAAAAACCTCAGACAGCATTTCGCAGTCTGAGGTTTTTAATTTTTGCTGCAAGAACATTCCTGCTGTCACGGTCGACTTAGACGGAAAGATATCCGTTTGATTCGAGGTAAGCGATGACTTCGTCAGCCAGTTCGTCGATGCCTTTCGCGTCGGAATCCAGAACCAGTTCTGGTTTTTCCGGTGCTTCATAAGGAGCATCGATCCCGGTGAAACCTTTGATTTCGCCAGCACGGGCTTTTTTGTAGAGCCCTTTAGGATCGCGTGCTTCGCAGGTCTCCAGAGAGGCCTGCACCAGAACTTCGATGAACTCGCCATCACCCATGATTTCCCGAACCTGATCACGGTCTTCGAGATACGGGGAGATGAACGCAGTCATGACCAGAATACCGGCGTCGGTATACAATTTGGAAACTTCGCCGATGCGGCGGATGTTTTCGGTACGATCTTCAGGAGAGAAGCCCAGGTTTTTGTTGAGCCCCATTCGGATGTTATCGCCGTCCAGAACGAAAGTGTGCTTGCCCATTTCGAACAGCTTGTGATCGACGGTATTGGCAATAGTGCTTTTGCCGGATCCGCTTAAACCGGTAAACCAGAGGACGGCACCTTTGTGCCCGTTTTGTTTGCAGCGTTCTGCTTTGGAAACACGGTGTTCATGCCATGTGACGTTAGTGGCTTTTTGCTCGGCCATCGAGGACTTTCTCCTTGCTCAAAAAAATATCTGTGGAAACAATTTGTATATTCAGATTCCTGCAGTGAAAATTCACCCGAAATTGTATATCCTGAGTACATGTTTGCACGATCCTAGAGAAACTCCTCCTTTGATGGAAGTCCACAGATTGGGATTTTCTGGGAACATTCTTCTTCCGGGCTACTGGAACTGCGGTTTTTTAGCTGTTAGAGTACGCGCACGGGATTTTTGAAGGAAAGACTGTCCTCAACAAACATACAATTCGGCCTTCGTATTGTTCGCATCCCAGGCTGGGGCAGTAAATATAAACTGTTAATATCACACACATTACGCATTCAACCCACGAATTCAGAAAAACAAGAGCCATGTCTGCAAAGGTCTTAAAACTCGGTATTCCCGCGGGAAGCTTACAGGAATCAACGGCGGAGTTATTCAAACGTGCCGGTTATGTCATCAAATTTTCTTCTCGCTCCTACTATCCCACGATTGACGACGACGAAATCGAATGTCTACTGATTCGCGCTCAGGAGATGGCCCGGTATGTCGACCAAGGCATTCTGGACGCCGGGATTACCGGACATGACTGGATTCTGGAAACTAACGCCGACGTGCATGAGATTTGCGAACTGCTCTTTTCAAAAGTCAGTCGCCGTCCGGTCCGCTGGGTCTTATGTGTGCCCGAAGATTCTCCGATCAAAAGCGTTAAAGACCTGGAAGGTAAACGAATTGCCACCGAAGTGGTCGGCATGACCGAGCGTTATCTGGAAAAACACGGCGTGAAGGCGACCGTCGAATTTTCCTGGGGTGCCACCGAAGTCAAACCGCCTAAACTGGCCGACGCGATTGTCGAAGTCACCGAAACCGGATCTTCGCTGCGTGCCAACAATCTGCGGATTGTTGAAGAACTGATGTCGAGCACGACCCGCTTCATCGCCAATAAAAAAGCATTCGCCGATCCCTGGAAGCGCCAGAAGCTCGAAAATATCGCGATGATGCTCGAATCCTGTCTCGCGGCGGAAGGCAAAGTCTGTCTAATGATGAACGTGGAACGATCCGATCTCGAAAACGTGCTCAGTCTGCTGCCTGCATTGCAGAAGCCCACCGTTTCTTCGCTCTCCGATCCCGACTGGGTCGCCATCAGTACGATCATGGAAGAAACCGTGGTTCGTTCCATTGTTCCAAAATTGAAATCAGCGGGCGCCTGCGGTCTTGTGGAATATCAGATTTCGAAAATCATTGACTAGAGCTGACAGAATCGGGCCTGTTTCCAGATCGGCACCATGATCGGTTTTGATTTTATGAAAACAGCGGTCATCAAAATCGGCGGCAGCCTGTTTGACTTGCCGGATCTGGCAGCGCGGCTTTCGTGGTTGCGGGACGGCCTGGAAAACACGAATTCTCTGATTGTCTGTGGAGGCGGCGCTGCAGCAAACCTGGTTCGAGACTGGGATCAAACACATCACCTGGGGGAAACAGCCGCACACTGGCTCGCCATTAAAGCGATGATGTTGAACAACCAGTTGCTGTGCCACTTACTGCCTGATTCGTGTATGGTCGCTTCGCAGGCAGAAGCCGCCGCCGCCTGGAAAATGCAGCGTGTTCCCATTCTCTGCGCTTTCACCTATTTAAAACAGACCGCGTCTCCTCCGTTCGCAGACCTGCCCGCTTCGTGGGATGTGACCAGTGATTCAATCGCTGCCTGGGTTACTCTCACCTGGCCTGCAGAGGAACTGATTTTATTGAAGTCGGTTGCGCTTCCCGAAAACAAAACGCTTTCCAACCTCGCGGATGCGGGCCTCGTCGACTCTTATCTGCCGACGCTCTCAGATTGCCTGCCGACAATTCGCTGGTGTAATCTGCGGTCAGATCGCGGGCCGCTTCAATTGGCGACAGTGACCAGGGGTAACAGTTTCCAGAGCAGAAATGCAACCGGACCAGCGTAAAGCGGGCTGTCCAACAGATCCAGCAGACCACCAAAGCCGGGCAATAGTTCGGCAGAATCTTTTTTTCCCACGTCCCGTTTGATGAGCGATTCACACAAGTCGCCCACCAGTCCGACAACGCCGATGATGGCTCCAAACAGAACAGAACAGTACCAGGGGGCTGAAACCCATCCCGCGTGAAACAGCGCGGGTGTAAAATGCAGCCAGAGAAACGCGCCTAACGCAGCACCAAAAATCGCGCCGTAACCGCCGACCCAGGTTTTGCCTGGACTGAGGCGGGGCACCAGTTTTGCTTTGCCCCATAACCGGCCAAAGGTATAACCGCCAATATCGCCCATCTTCGCGCTGATAATTAAAGCACCGAGCGCCAGATAACCGGTCTCTGCGCCCGCCACCCAACGCAGTTGTGCCAGCATGGCAAGTAAAAAACCGAGATAGGACACCGAGAGAATTTCGGCACCGATGGTTTCCATACTCTGGCCCGGTTCCTGAAAAAGGATCGCCGCTTTCAGAAATATTAATAGAATCGAAACCGCATATACCACCGCCATCAGCGCTAATGAAAGTGTCTGTGGATCGGTCTGTCCGTCCTGCAGAGAGGGAATCAGAAAAGGAATCCAGGCGGCGATGCAGATCGCCAGCGAAAGCAGACAGACCAGTGGAAAACGGGGCGCGAGATTACGAACTGTGAGCAGGCTTGTTAACTCCCAGCTGCCTCGCCATACCAGCAGGCAACACAGCGCCAACAGATAGGGCGCGCCGACCCCCGCACGTTGATCCAGATAAAACAAGCCAAATAACAGGGGAATCAGGATTGCAGAGACAAGTAGCCGCCAGCCGAGCATGCTGCGTTATCCTTTCAAACCACCAAAGCGGCGGTCACGGGCGGCAAAGTCACGCAGCGCCTGCCAGAAATCAGATACGGAGAAGTCCGGCCAATACGTTTCGGTCACCCACAGTTCGGCATAACTGATCTGCCATAACAGAAAATTGCTGACCCGCATTTCGCCGGCAGTCCGAATCACCAGATCGGGATCGGGCATACCCGCGGTATAAAGATGCGCAGAAATCACTTCTTCGCTAATTTCTTCCGATTTCAGATTTCCCTGTGCCACGTCGTCAACAATCGATTTGACGGCGTCGACAATTTCGGAGCGACTACCATAATTCAACGCCAGACATAGTTGCATGCCTGTATTTTCCTGGCTTTCGCGGATGGTTTTGTCAACTTCTACGAGAACATCTTTCGGTAGATCACTCCGACGTCCGATCGTTGTGAACCGGATATTCTGCCGCATGATCTCTTCGCGCTCGCCGATCACAAACTTTTTCAGAAGCTGCATCAGCAGATTTAATTCCAGCGCGGGCCGTTTCCAGTTTTCGCTGCTGAGACAATACAGGGTCAATTGTTCAATGCTCAGGCGCGTGGCTTCTTCGACAATCGTGCGTACACTGTTGACCCCCTGACGGTGGCCTTCGATTCGGGGAAACCCGCGTCGCGACGCCCAGCGACCATTGCCATCCATAATAATGGCGATGTGCCTGGGCAGTTGCCGGGACTCCAGGCCGAGTGATTCCCCATCCTGTTCTGATATCGCGGGCACAATTTGCCTCACAGTGACTGTTTGATAGATTGAAACGGCGTCTCTGCCTGCTGGCAGGAACCTCACAATCAGAGCAGGCAGATACGCCCCCCTGATACCTGTATTGTGAGAAATTATTGTAGAAACGCCAAGGCTGCGCGACTAGAAAGCACAGCTTCTTTAGAGAATGAAACAGAACTTCACCTTCAGGCCACAGCAGTTACAATGTTTTCTGCTCTGAAAGACTGTTCTGAAAAAGTGATCAGCCGCTGATTCCCAGCGACTCGAATTCTGCACTTTCTTCGAATTCAACAGATTGTTCCAGATACACAATCTTTTCCCAGTAAGCAGGTTCTGCACCAGGTTCGGTACCGGGAGTCTCAATCGAAAGTTTTACATGATCATCAAATACTTCAAGCACTTTAACAACGGTATGTTCCCCGATGAGGATACTCTCATTCGCACCACGAGAGATAATATGCATTCGCTCGCCTCAAAGTTAATTCAGAATTGAATCTGAGAATTGTGAATAGTTATTGTGAATGACATTCTGACGTACTGCAATCAGAAGGACAAGCTGAAAGTTAACAAAAAATGAAACGATTTTTAAGGATGTTTCTTTTAGCGAAATGTCTCTTGACAAATTCCATTTCATCGTTTCTGTCACAATATTTTCCACATTACTGTTTCGAAATTTATACACCGGCAGTCTGAGAAATAAACATAAGACAAAAGTGAGTGATTCCACTTATGTTAGTGAAAACGAAATGAAATTCGATTTTACTTTTTTCCTTCGGCCCGTTTGCGACGAAAAAATTCCTGCAGAATCGTTCGGCATTCTTCCTGCATCACGCCACTGATCACTGTACTCTGATGATTCAATCGGGGATCGTTGGTAATTTGAAATAACGAATGACATGCACCCGCTTTTTCATCACGCGTGCCATAAATCACCAGTGGCAGACGCGACTGAATAATCGCGCCGGCACACATCGGGCAAGGCTCCAGTGTGACGTACATCACACAGTCCGACAAGCGCCAGGAACCCAGAGATTCCGCCGCCTGCGTAATCGCAATCATCTCGGCATGCGCCGTTGGATCGTTCAACATCTCCCGCTGATTATGAGCGGCGGCGATGATCCGATCCTGATACACAATCACCGCGCCCACCGGAACTTCATCCTCTTCAAACGCCGCGCGGGCTTCCGCAAACGCATAACGCATCCAGTGCGTATGCAGCTGTAATAATTCCCGATCGCCGGGTAAATATTCAGGTTCGTCTGGTCGATTAATCATCTCAATCACGATTCTTTAAGCACGCTTAATAAAGAAAGGATATAAACGGGTTCCGTACAAGATAATCCAGTGCAGTCCGGAATGAAAGTCGCGCTGAAGTTTATCTCGTCTGCAGAGTTTTCATTCTCTCACAAACAGATACACGTGAACCGCGTTCATCAAGACACGCCTCTGGAAATGTCAGCGACAATAGTATTCCACCCGACGTTCTGTCTACAATGTGGTTTCCCGTATCTCTCAGAAATTCAATCAAAGCAGTGTAAGGTAAAAGCTCATGCGCGGAATCGTGATTTGTTTCTCCACTCTCCTGGCCATTGGTTTTCTTGTGACTTTTTCGCAAGACAGCAGCTCACAAAATGAATCGTCGCCAATGCAAACGACGGCGACGCCAACCGTGAAATCATACGGAGCCACCGGCGATGGAACCACCGATGATACAGCCGCCATCCAGCGCGCCGTCGATTCCCGGCAGGGATCGATTCTGTTTCCCAAAGGCGTTTATCGCATCACAAAAACCATCAGCGTCGACCTGGAGAAACTCGGGCCAACCTCTATCAGCTCCGATGGAACCGCTACGATTATCATGGCCGGCGCCGGTCCCGCCTTCCGCTTCATCGGTACACACGAGGGAACTGCCAGCCCGCATACGGTGAAAGAAAATGTCTGGCTGAATCAACGTTCGCCGCTCGTAGACGGTCTGGAAATTGTCGGAGGCCACGCGGAAGCCTGCGGCATCGAAGCCACGGGAACGATGCAGATCACACTGACCCGACTCACCATCCGCCGCGCGCTGCACGGCATTCATTTTGTGAAACGCAATCGCAACCTGATCGTTTCCAACTGCCATATTTATCAGAACCGCGGCGCAGGTATCTTTTACGATCACGTCAACATTCATCAATCCAATATTGTCGGCTGTCACATTTCCTACAATGCAGGCGGAGGTATCGTCGTCCGCAAAGGAGATATCCGCAACATTCAGATCGGCACATGTGACATCGAAGGCAATATGGGCGATGAAAACTCCGAACCGACGGCAAATGTGCTGATCGATTCAGAAGGCGCCATGGTCGGAGAGATCGCCATCGTCGGCTGCACCATTCAACATGATCATTTTGCACCCGGCTCCGCCAACATCCGCATTAACGAACACGCCCACATCCGCCCCCACTCCGAAGAATACCGCGACGGCAACATCACCATCGCCGACAATGTCCTGTCCGACGTGCAGACGAACATCGAAATCACCAGCGCCCGTGGCGTGACCGTCACCGGGAACACCATGTGGAAAGGTTACACACACAATATGCGCATCGATGACTGTCACAATGTGATCATTTCAAATAACGTACTGGACCGCAGTCCCCGTTATCATTACGCCGATGGCAGCACCGCGAAAGTCGGCATGCTGCTGACCAACTGCGACGGCTGCACGATCAGCGGCAATCACATTAATGGAACCGGCGATGAAACGGCGGCTCTGGAAATTCGCGATTCCCGCCGCATGAATGTGACTAGTTGCACAATTCTCGATTATGCCCAAGAGGGACTGCTGCTGAAAAACGTTACTGACAGCCGCGTCTCAGATTGCCTGATTCGAAGCGATTTGCCGGGCAATGAAAAGGCACATTCGATCAAAGTCAGCGGTGGTCAAGAGAACCAGATTGTGGACAATGTGTTCGGCAACCTGAAACAGCTCGATTAATAAAACCGACTGCCGCTTCCCGGTCCCGATTTTCTCCCGACCCGGAAATTTCGTCTCAACCAAGATTTTCTTAACTTTCTTCAGTAGCCGTCCGTTTTGGGTTCTGCTTAAATAAAGTGAGACAGAGTCCGCACGTTTCCCGCCTTCCCATTGAGATCGAGTTTTCGCCATGAACATGTTCGCCCTTTTCTTGAAAACGGTCACACTTTCACTCCTGCTTCTTTTTCCGGCATTGAATTTCGCTGCTGAACCGCCGCAGGTTAAAGTCGGCTTTGCGGAGCGGGACATCACCCCCGAGATCGGTATGGAGCAGCCCGGCGGTTATGGAAAATCGTTTCATCGCTCCTTTCACGATCCCTGCAAAACGCGGGCGGCTGTGTTTGATAACGGAACGAATGTGGTCGCCGTCGTGAGTCTCGACGCGCTGTTTATTCGTCGGATGACAGTCGACGAAATTCGTAAACGGGTCGAAGCCAAATGCAAAATCCCGGCAAATTCGATTCTACTGCACGCGACGCACTCGCACTCTTCAGGTCCGACGGGCATGATTCTGCCCGGCGAATATGATCACGCGTCTGACTTCGTGAAAGAGCTGGCGTATGAAAAATCATCCACAGGAGACCCCGCTTATCTCGAAACGGTCGTCGATCAGACGGTGGAAGCCATCTGCGAAGCGTACAAAAAACGAAATGCCTCTCAGTGCGGCGCGGGGGTGGGCATTGAAGAACAAGTCGCCTTCAACCGCCGCTTCTTCATGCGAAACGGTTTGACGTTCACGCACCCACGACCCGGCAATCCCGATATCGTAAAACCGGCGGGGCCCGTTGATCCGGAAGTGGGTGTGATCGGCGTCTGGGATGAACAGGGAGAACTCAAGGGCTGCATTGTGAATTTCGTCTGCCACGCCACCACGAATCCCGGCGGCATCTCAGCCAATTACATTTATTATGTCGAGCAGGTCATTCGTGGCATGTTTGGAAAAGACGCGATCGTTGTCTTCCTGGCGGGCGCTTCAGGCGATGTGACGCAGGTGGATAATCTCTCGCAATTTGAGCGACGTCCGAGTGAAGATTCGGCCCGTTTTGTCGGCGGTCGTGTCGGCGCAGAAGCGGTCAAAGTGCTGCTCTCGATGCCCCGCGGCAACTTTGAAACCATCGACAGTAAAACAAAAATGCTGCAGATAACCCGCCGCAAACCAACTCCTGAACATCTCAAAGAAGCGATTGAGATTGTCAAAGCGGGACCGGCCAAATCCAATGTCACAGACTGGATCTTTGCCAAAGAAACCGTGCTGCTTGATGCCCGTCTGCAAAAAGAACCAGAAGCAGAGGTGGAAGTGCAGGCGATACAACTTGGCCCTGTGGTTCTATTGACCGACCCGGCGGAATTCTTCTGCCAACTGGGACTGGACATCAAAGCGGGCAGCCCGTTTCCGATAACGTTTCCCGTGTCACTGGCAAACGGCTGTGTCGGTTATGTGCCGACGAAAGAAGCGTTCGACAAAAACGGCGGCGGTTATGAAACCCGCCTGACCGGTTACAGCAACCTGATTATCACTGCCGGCCCGCAGATGGTCGACGCGGCGGTCGAACTCTCGAAACAGTTCACGCCCGACAAACTCTCCGAACGTCCCGCAGCCCCAGTCTTCAATAATAATCCCTGGGCTTATGGCAGTGTGCCGCCACAATTAGATTAGTTTGAGTCGAGCTTTTTTTGCTACCACGAAAAGCACACGAAAAGAAAAACATTTGTGTGGCATCCATGAAGAAGCTTCTTTCAAGACCGGACACACAGGTAGCACATTCACAACCAACCCTGCTCAGTCGTTGTTGTGGGCAGTCACATAGGCTGCCCTGACGAACTCTTGTTCGATTCGTTGTCATGAAACCGTTCTCGTCCCCTGACAGTTTCCCGTTGCCGTTGCACACTCCGAATCGCAATAGGGCCTGCCTGAGCTATTTTGTGCGGTTTCGTGTTTTTCGTGGTAGTAATAAATCTACAAGACCACGATCAAAGTGAGCGGAGTGGCGCGAGGTACCATGATCAAAAACCTGTCACAATACCCCAACGGCGGCTTGCATCGATCCGCTCAGTAAGTGGACTGCTGCTGAATCTTGCTGCTTGCGACAGCATTCAATTTGCAACTGGCTTCGGGTTGCGGGGCGGCGAGATTTTTGCGGCGGGGCCGAGGGGGCGGTCTTCCTGATGCGGAAAGGCCTTGATGGTGGTGATGATATGTTTCTGCTGTTCGAATTCTTTTCCGTTGGTCAGTTTGACCGTCGTTTCCAGGAAACGATCAATCTTTGATTCGAGAGGCAGTCCTGTTTTTCGGTCAATCAGGCAGGTGCCGAATGACTTCCCCCCCCGAATATGAAGTTGAACCGAGTTGCCTTTCTGGTTCATCGGGCTGTTGATTTTCGAAGCGGCGATATCGCCGGCAATGTTAATCGAGGCTATTTTGTCGTTTAACTCACGGAGCGTGTATTCCGTTTTGAGGACCATCGGAATCGGCTGCGTCAGGCGGCGGGTTTTTACCCAGGTTTCGCCTACGCGAATTGCGCCCCCTTTGTGGTTTTCATCAATGTTATAAGGAAGCAGGCCGATGCTGTCATCGATGAAATTTGCAATGCCGTCATCGCCCGACGATTCAGAAATTTTGGCGAGCACGGTTTCCCGCTGATCGGTAGATGTATTCTGCAGACAGCGTTCCAGAAAATCATCGAAGCCGACCAGTTCATCAATTTTGTTGTCGGCACCGATCCAGAATGAAAACCCGTTATTCACGAGCCGCTGGTAGGCCTGCACTTCCGGTGGCGCCGGACCGTTCGCGCGGTTCGAATCGTATTCGACCCGTTCCCCGGCAATATCGTGCGAGTATTTCACGCCGGTATAACGCACTTTGAAACGCTTGCGGCCATCCGCCTGAATCTCTTCGACGGTGAGTGCCAGGATCAGTTCCAGCTTCGATCTGCTGTGTGAGATTCCGACCGCTGAGGCCTGGGACAGTGTCTGTTCCACGGTTTTAATCATCGGGAACCGCTGATTCACTGACAGATTGAGTTCCAGAACCTCTACCTTTTCCTGACTCAACGAGGCATTCTGTGCTTCAATAATCGGATCCAGTGATTGCTCGGGAACAAAAGGCTCTGCCGGCTCGTTCTGAACCGTTTCCGACAGTTCCGCCAGTTTTTGCTGCCGTTTTTGCCAGAATGACCAGCCCGTCCCGGCAAGAATGGCAATTCCCAGCATCCAACTGATAATACGCTTGCCCTGCATGACGACATTGTCCAGAATAGATAAACAAAGTTAATAATAGGTTCGGAATGACACTTTTAATAGACGAAAGTTAACAGCATCAGGCATTTAGTGAAAGACGAATTCGAAATGACGGACGCGAGTTCATTCAGACAGGCGCAGCCCCTGCACGGGCGGTTGTTCTACTTCACAGCGGCATTGATCTGGTTTCTTTCCCCGCAAAGTGAGGCGGCTGAGCCAGACGCGAAAACCGCGTCACCCCGCCCGAATATCGTTTTTCTGCTGAGCGATGACCAGCGGCCGGATACAATCGCCGCACTGGGCAATTCGATCATCAAAACGCCGCATCTGGACCAACTGGTCAAACAGGGGACAAGTTTTACACGGGCCGTCTGTGCGAATCCGATCTGTACGCCGAGCCGCGCAGAAATTCTGACTGGCGTTGGCGGGTTTCATAACGGCTCGATGGATTTCGGCAAGCCAATCAAAGCGGAACTGCCGACCTGGGCCCAAACCATGCACAACGCGGGTTACCAATCCTGGTATGTCGGCAAATGGCATAACGATGGCAAGCCGGTTCTGCGCGGTTATGATGAAACTCTGGGGCTGTTTACCGGCGGCGGTGGTCGCTGGGCGGTCCCCTCGTATGACGGGAACGGCGTATTGGTCACCGGTTATCGCGGCTGGATCTTTCAGGATGATGAACGTCATTTTTTCCCCGGGAAAGGGGTCGGGCTGTCGTCGAATATCAGCGAACATTTCGCCGACGC
This sequence comes from uncultured bacterium, assembly GCA_963974925.1. Taxonomy (GTDB): domain Bacteria; phylum Planctomycetota; class Planctomycetia; order Planctomycetales; family Planctomycetaceae; genus Gimesia. The sequence goes on from CAXBFD010000026.1 coordinate 11,291, forward strand.
TGCGATTGAGTTCATAAAACGCGAGCATGCACAGCCTTTTTTTCTGCACGTCTGCTTCACGGCGCCCCATGATCCTCTGCTGATGCCCATCGGTTATGAGCAATATTATGACCCCGACAAAATCCCGGCGCCCGCCAATTTTCTGCCCGAACATCCATTTGATCATGGTAACTTTGACGGCCGCGATGAAGCGCTGCTCCCCTGGCCGCGGACGAAAAAAATCGTGCAGAACGATTTGTCCCTGTATTACTCGGTGATTTCGCACCTCGATACGCAGGTCGGGCGTGTGGTGGATGCGTTGAAAAAATCAGGGCAGTGGGAAAATACGATTCTGATTTACTCCAGCGATCATGGTCTGGCGATGGGCAGTCACGGATTGCGGGGGAAGCAGAACATGTATGAGCACACAGTCGGCGTCCCCATGATCATGGTCGGCCCCGACATACCTGCCGACAAGCGTTCCGCGGCCCAATGTTATCTGCGCGATCTGTATCCCACGACCTGCGATCTGACCGGCGTTGTAATTCCTGAATCCGTGGAAGGCAAGAGTCTCAAGCCGGTTCTTACAGGCGACAAAACGGCGATCTACGACGAAGTCTATTGTTACTTCCGCGACTACCAGCGGATGATCCGCACGGACCGCTGGAAACTGATCCTGTATCCGCATCTCAATCGCGTGCAGTTATTCGATCTGAAAAATGATCCGCTTGAGCAACACGATCTTTCCCGGGAACCGTCTCATCAGGAGACCCGGAACAGACTGCTGCAGAAGCTGAATGCCTGGCGAAAACAGCAGAACGACGCTTCGCTCGCCACAGCCGGCTGACAGCAGCAAAATCTACCGAAATACTGTCATACTTTGGCGCGAAAATGAGTTTGAAGTGAAATCATTCCGATGGCGCATGGGTTCGCGATGTGGATTTTACAACCAGAACCGGTGCCAGGTCTCAGCAGGGAGATATTTTATAAGCCTCTATATCTATTAACCTTAAGTCTATTGTTGATCTTGCATGACACCAAATCGGCATAATTGGCATATTTTACGCTCTTCTCTTAAATCGTTCACATCAAATCGCGGGCAGTTACGATTTAGCCAAAAGGGGAGAGTCATGATGATCCAGAAACCAGTCAGTTTGTTAAAACGACCATTTCGCGTCCTGCTTTCGATGGCTTTGATGGGGGGGATTTGCGGGGCACCATTAATGGCCGCCGATTCCTCAAAAAAGTCATCAGACCGCAGCAGTCGCAGTAAAAGCAGTGATCGTGGCAGTTCACAACGCTCCTCAAGCCGACCCAGTCGGCCTGCAAGTTCCAGCCGCCCCAAGAGCAGCAAGTCAAACAGCAGTCGTCCCCAGAGTACTCCCTTTCGGAGTATTCAATCAAAATCAAAGTCAAAACCGGCTTCGCAGCGTCAGACGCGTCCAGCTAATAAAGGCTTCAAAAACATTTCCGGGAACGTGGCTCCCAAAACCATTGATCGAGGAAGCAGTAAAGTTCAGAAGAATTTCAAAGTCACGCCGAAAAACACGCGGCCTGATTTCAGAAAACCTCAGTTCGGCAAACTGAATGGAATCAGCCTGGGTACCAAAGAGCTGAAACCGCGGGTTCCGGATCGGAAGGCTCCCGAACTTAAAACACCGGATCGGAAGATACCAAATCGCAAAATACCGGAACTCAGGATTCCGGATCGCAAAGTTCCGGATTCCAAAGGCAGCGGCGGAAAATTTGTTCCCAAGCCGGGAAAAAACATGATCCAGCCGAAACCGGGCCGGGGCAACAACGTAATCAAACCAGGCACAGGAAACTTCGTCCCGAAACCAGGGAAACAGACAACTCCGGGAAAAGGTTTGTCACGCGATGATCTGAAAGGCAATCATGGTCTCAAACCAGGTGCCAAGGGGCACAATCCCGGGCGCTTTGATTTTTCAAAACACAACGACTTTTCCAAAGGGAAAGGGAAGCAGTTTGATCCTTCCAAGAAATGGCTCGGCAAAAATGGCGTGCCTTTGAATAAAGATCTGTTCAAAGATAAAAATATCAAACCCATCCGTCCCAGTCTCGACAAACAGCTTCAAGCCGGAAAACTGAATACGCTCATTTACAATAAAAACCATAAGAACTGGAACATGAAAAAACAGTTCGAGCTGCACAAAAAAGGAGATGTGGCTCGCCAGATGCACTTCAACCAGAACCTGCACAAAAATGGGGGCTGGCGGAACCGAAATCTGTTCGGAAAAATGGCGAATTCCTTTACCAAAACGCACTTTGGTGCCTGGTACGCCGGCCCCGGAATGTACCCCAACTACTGCTGGAGCCCTCACTGGAGTGCCTGGGTTGACTGGTGCTGGTGGGACTGGTGTCATCCGATCTGCGACCCTCGTCCAATCATCTGCCGTCCGATCATCTGTGATCCCTGTGTTCCCTGGGTCTGGTACGATTGCCCGGTCTGGCAGCCACTGCCGATCGTAGCTTGCGGCACCTGGGTAGACGTTGATCCTGTCATCATCAACAGTGGTCTGGATCTGCAGATGCTGGCAGTACGTTTTGTTGACTCCGGTCATGCCGAACAGGAACTCGGACCTCGCTTCCGTGTCTGGTTCCGAAACAACAGTAACGTCGATATCAATGTACCGTTCAACGTGTTGCTGATGGCTTCCAATTCACGCGAACAGGCGGGCGGAGTGCCGGAAGCGGGATCACGCGTTGATAATATCGCCGCCGGTCAAGTGCAGTCTGTTGATATTCGTCTGCCCTTCGCAGCCAGCCTGTTATCAACCGACGTGGAAGGAAATCAGATTCCCTTCGAACAACTGCATGTCCTGATCGATTCACACCGGGAAATTCCTGAAGCATTCGAAGAAAATAACGGTGCGGTCATCGCTCGTGTGGATGTGCTGCCCGTTGATCCTGCGTTGTTCTCTGCTGATAACGATGTGGTTATGAGTGGCGCCATGGTGAATCTGGCGGGAGAAGGTTTCGGACCGGAACCAGGCAAGGTGCTGATGTCTCTGAATGGAATGAATTTCGAAACGGAAATCTACGGCTGGTATGACCTGGGTGTTCAGGTCAAGATGCCCGAACTGCCGCTGGTTGACGTCGCGGAAGCAACCTTTGTTGTGGTTCGCGGAGACAGCGCCGTTTCAAACCCCATCGATGTGCAGTTTGCTCCACAGCTGGCCGCAGTCGTCGTTGAGTAACGGAAGTGTGCGAGGGATGGCTTGGAGCCATCCCAAGTTCCGAACAGGGAGCAGACAATGTGTCTGCTCCCTGTTTTTATAGATCGACCATTCAGATTACACTACAATTCAGATCATCGCTGATGATCCGTTTTGTTTTATTTGACGAGGTCTCGCTCCTGAAAACGTTTCTCCACGAATTCTGGCTGTTCGGAATCAAGCAGGCATCGGCCTGTATTTTCGGCGGTTTCCTGCTGGCGATGATGATTTTGACGCGGTTCTGGTATCCGTTTGAATTTCTGTACCGCTACGATTTTCTGTTTCTGGCGGCGATCGCGTTTCAGATCGTGCTGCTGAGTTTTCGGCTGGAATCGCCGCGGGAAGCGGTGGTGATACTGATCTTTCATATCGTGGCCACGATAATGGAGTTGTTCAAGACGTCAGACGGCATTCGCTCGTGGCAGTATCCGGAACCGTTTGTGATTGGCATCGGAAACGTGCCTCTGTTTGCCGGTTTCATGTACAGCGCAGTGGGAAGTTACATTGCCCGTGTGTGGCGCATTTTTGATTTTCGATATTCCAGTTACCCGCCGCTGTGGAGCACCATCGTGCTGGTGGCGTTGATTTATGCCAATTTTTTTACGCATCACTATGTGTTTGATATTCGCTGGCTGCTCATTTTTACGAGTCTGCTGATGTTCGGCAAAGTGACGATTTATTTCCGAATGGACAGCGTACACCGCCAGATGCCTCTGGTAATCGGCTGGCTGCTGGTCGCGCTGTTTATCTGGTTCGCGGAAAATCTGGCCACGTATTCGAACGTCTGGATTTATCCCTCACAGAAACACCAGTGGCAGCTGGTCCCGCTCTCCAAACTGACCGCCTGGTATCTGCTGATGATGCTCAGCTTCGTGCTGGTTTCTCTGGTGAACCGTCCGGTCATCATGCACGATCCCGGCGAGATCTGATCGCCGGGAGATCGCGTATGAGTGAAATATCAGTCAACAAGCTCCAGCTTGAGTTCGGGGTCTGTCCTGGAAATGGTCACCATCAACGGAGAGCTGCTCTCATTCGCATATTTCTCCGGGACCGAGCTCTTCATGTAGAGCCCGGCCGGCGTAGATTCATAGGCATTCACGGTCACCTTGTGCTCGCCGGGAAGTGCGCCGTCGTTCTTGTTGAACGTAGTCAGCGTGAACTGACCGGTATCATCAGACAGGCCGGATGCCGGTTTGCGTCCCTGAACCGGATAGAGCATGACTGTTGCGCCGGGCACCGGTTTTCCCTGGTACGAGACGGTTCCGCTGATTGCGACCGTTTCCGGAAGGTTCTCATCGTTCTGTCCGCCGCATCCTTCTAATTGGATTACAGCCGTCAATAATATGCCTGCTAAAGTCAGGCGCAGAACCTGATTCATGATTGACTCCTGCCAATTCAAATCGGGATTAATAACTGAAACCACCTGTGGGCAGGCCATCCTGCGGATTGGCCAGTTGCTGGTATGTCAGAAAGTCCATGTTTTCACTCAGAAAATGCACGCTGCCATCGACCAAAAGAAAGTGCGCGCCTCCTTCGTGGTAGCTTGAGGCGGCAAAGCCGTTTGTCCAGCCGTGGTTGTTTGAACTGATCCGTGATTGGGGATTCGTATAAACTTTCCAGGGATGGTTAATGGGATAAGCGGTTGTCATGGGCGAATGCCAGGCAGCCCAGGAAGACCACGCATGGAAGCCAGGTGAGTTTTCACCGGCGAACAGAACGTTCGATGTGCCGTCTGTCACGTCGCGCATTTTCATCGTGCGATTGGGAGTGACGATCCCACCGCCGCCGCTGACCTCAAGTCCCATGCGGCGGTCAAACATTCCCTGTGGTATCGGCGAGGCGGAGGCTGTCTGGTCGTAGCCCTTTCCATCGATGCCTTTATAAGTTGAGACGGCAATATTGTCGCGTGATGCTGTGGGGCAACTGGGGTTGGGGTAGCACCAGTTCGAATAGATTTCGACTCCGCCGCTGACCCGGGGAAGGGTCGGGTCGCTGGGGCAAAGATAGGCAACCACGACAGTGCGCGCGACTTCAAGATTGTCGGTATCAATAATGCTGCCACTGAAATTGATCTGATTATAAAGCGGTGCCTGATCAAGATAAGGCAGAATCATTGCCTGCCAGCCGAAGGAGTTACCAGTGTCTCCGTGATTAATCGGAAAAACCCGGTGTGAATCGTGGTAGTTGTGTGTCGCCAGTCCGATCTGTTTGAGATTGTTTTTGCATTGACTCCGCCGCGCTGATTCGCGGGCCTGCTGTACCGCGGGCAGTAACAGGGCGATCAGAATAGCGATAATGGCGATCACCACTAACAGTTCGATGAGCGTGAATCCGCGATGCTTCAAGACGTTATTTTTCATCTCTTGTTCCTCTCAATCGGATGTGACAGGGCCGCCGCGCCGCCAGAAAGGCGCTGGATATGGCATTACAAAACACGGCGACAATAAAACAGAAAATAAGTCAAATATATTTCAATAGGCAAAGTATCCATGTCGTTTTTATAATAAGGATCGGGACTCTTTTATGTTTTTATGGTTCCGCAAAGCGAAGTGAAAACAGGTCTGCGTTCTTGAGTGTGAAATGGAGTTGAACCACGCCTTGGCTGAGATCTGGGTCCTGTTGCCAGGTTACTGGGGAATCGATGGCATCCCCACTCAACGGTTTTGATTTTCCGATGGCTCTTCCCGACTCGTTAAGGACTTCGACTCCAATGGAACCGCCAGTGTGCACGATGTAATTAAGGAGCAGTTGTTGTCCCTTATATCGTAAGGGTTTCGTCGTAACTTGTCCGCCATCGGCACCACCTCGTAACGCAACGAAACCATCGACGCGGTAGACGAATCGCCGAACTCTGCCTGGTGTGGACTCGTAGTAATTCTCGGTTCCGTAGACTGAAATTTCGTTCGGTTTGTCGGGGAGTTGGAACATGCCCCAAGCCATGTAGTTGCTACGGTTATGATTGCGGTCTTTGGGAGCAGTGCGCGGAATTACGGCGTCAGCATAACGGTGAAACGTAGTCCCGTCCCGGCTGGTCATTAAAATTGGTTCGACCTGTTGGCTCTTTGTTTCATAACGTGTGGGAAAACCGATGAAAATGTGAGGAGCACGGAAATATTTCTGAATGGCATTGGTGTAGAGATGCTCGGGGGGCGTCCCTTTGGAGTAAGTCAGATCGGCTTCATTTTCCCAGTGAATGAAATCCTTTGAGGTCGCTGTTCGAATCGCACGCACACCATTGCTGAAAATTCGCCAATACGCACGATACTCTTTGCGATCCGCGTCCCAGAATGCGAGGTTCTGTGAGTCGAACGCGCCACGTGTAATCACTGGTTTCTCTTGTATTAACTTCCAATGCTTGCAATCGGGTGATTGAAATGCCTGTAACCCCCCTTTGGTGCTGCCAAGTGCTTTATAACGCGCTTCTGCAGGAGCTTCGGGGTTGTCGTCTCGGAATGCAGTGAAATTGTGCGCACCGGGACCTTTACCTACGATATTGTTTTCTTGGGAACCCTCCCATTCGAATGAACTGATGTTTGGTTTTTTCCAATGGATACCATCTTTGCTTTCGGCGTAGCAGGTAACTTCCTTGTGAGCCATTTTTTTCTTTTCATCATGCTGCCAGCCGCGATAGATCATACGATATATGTCGCCATCCTGGAAAAAAGTATAATACCCGGAAGTATTGCCTTCCCAAGGAGCATCAGTTACGAAAACGACCTCCTTTGGTTCAGGCTTTAGCAACTGCTGCTGAACGTCTCCGTGAATTTTACTGATTAGATGGTTGTCGACGAACAGCTCCAGCTGATTGCCAATGTCAACCGGCTCGGCGCAAAGCGAAGGTGTTACCCAACAGATTACCATAAAAAAAGCGGAGGTGAGTGTTGTTAACAGCTGCTTGTAAAGAGTCATATGGTGTTCCTTCCAGGATGTCAGTTACATTTTCCAGTTAGATATACCCATTTGGTTTGGAGCTGAATGCAATCCAAGGATACAGCGCCACAATCGTGACCTGTTGTGCCACTCCTTGTGTCTATCGAATGGTGAGTTTTATTTCCTGTACGATCACCTTACCGACAAGCGAGAGGAGAGTCCCGTTTGTAGTCAACCGACGTCAATCTTTCAGTTCCAGAACGATGTCGTTGGTACCTTCTTTGACTTCTGCTTCCAGCGAAGTGGTCGCTTCATTCACATACTTTTTGGGTACGGCGTAAGCTAGTTTGTCCGCAGACACTATCGAGACGTCTTGCCCCTCCTGATAGGCTACTATTGTCACTTTGTGCTTGCCAAAAATGGCTCCGTCTCCCCGTTCAAAGGTCGAGAGAGTGAAGTCTCCGTTCTTGCCCGTCTGGCCTGAGGCTGGCTTGGATCCGTTGGCGGGATGAAAGGTGACCAGACCGTTACTCACAGGTTGATCCTGATAGGTAACCCTGCCAGTAACCGGCGCTGTAGACGGTAAATCCGTGTTCGCACCACCACATCCGATAGCAGTCAGACATACAAATAATACGACCACTAGAATTAATCTGCTACGTGTCATAACTTGAAGTTGCCTTATTTTAGAGCTGTCTTGAGAATACGAAACAAACCGCCGTAGAGATTTTCAGATGACATCCTGCCGTTGGGATATTACAACCACAATCAACATTCGCGTTATTGTGAGAAGCCGCCTATCGGTTGAGCGTCGTCAAAGTCAGCCAGATCCTGGTATGTTTTCAGGTCCATATTCTCACTGAGGAAATGGACGCTGCCATCGGCGAGCAAAAAGTGGCAACCTCCAACATGAAACGAGGAGGCAGATTGGACATTCTCCCAAAGGTGCGTGCCTGGTTGGACCGCCCACTTGGCAGAAGGAGTATCGTATTGGGTCTTGATCCAGTTGATCGGTTTGGCAACAACCATTTCGGCATGCGTCGGAGCCCATGTGTTCCAAGTCGTCCAACTGGGTGAGAGTTCGCCGACAGCCAGCACGTTTGACGAGCCGTCGGTCAGATCTCTCATGCGTATGGGCCTCACATTTTCTTGCTGGAACATGCCGTCGGGGCCATCAGAAGCATTACCACGACTCATGCCTCCCATGCCTTTATAGCTTGTGACGGCGATGTTGTCCTGATCGCAAGGTCCCAGTGATCCACCACAAAAAGGCCATCCCCAATTGTCGCGGAGGCGTGCATCACCACTGACAGTCAAAGTGGATGGTTCGCTGGGGCATGCGAAGATCGGCATGGGAGTCTTTACAGCGGCCAGATTCGCACCCGGGCTGCTGGGGTGTCCATTAAAATCAATCGTGTTGTACAGTGCTGTCTGGTCAAGAAATGGCAGAAGCATCACGCGGTGGCTCCACCCGTTCGAAGTCGCAGTGTTTAAGTCATGATTCGGAGGAAACACACGATGGGTATCATGGTAGTTATGCAAGGCCAGGCCGATTTGTTTCAGCTTGTTTCGACACTCAGATCGACGGGCTGCCTCGCGCGCCTGCTGTACTGCAGGCAACAACAGGGCTATCAGAATGGCGATGATCGCGATCACCACCAATAGTTCAATGAGCGTGAATCCGCGATGTTTCAAGACGTGACTTCTCATCTTTTGTTCCTCTCAATCGGATATGATATGGGCCGCCGCGATGCCAGACAGATGTTGGAGCTGGCATTACAAAGCACGGCGATAATAAAACAGAAAATAAGTCAAACGTATTTCAATAGGCAAAATATCCGTGTCGGATAAATTTATGTAATCTCAGGACAGGTCCCCAGTGTGGTTCCGGGATAAACCTCTGCCGGCATGACTTCTGTCAGTGAAGTTTCAATGGGCAGTTCTCCACTGCGCATCTGATTCAAAAGCTCAGCCGCCCGATGCCCCAGTTGTGTTTCATTTACGGTGACAGAAGCAATCTGCTGTTGCAGAACGCTATGACGAATCTGGTCACCCACACCAATCAGGGAGATATCTTCGGGCATTCGCAATCCCATTTTGGTCAGATGCAGATAAACGCGCTCGGCCATGGAGTCAAAGGTAGTGAAGAGCGCCGTGGGGCGTTCCGGATGATTCAGTATGCGTTTGAGTGAACCTGCAATTTCGGCATCCAGTTCCTGCATGTCGATGACGCCATCCGCACCAAAGTAACAATTATGAGTCTGTAACTTGCAGTCCACATCGTTCAGTGCGCGTTGAAACCCTTCCAGATACAGATCGGTCGTATGTGTACAATGCGGTGCGAAGAATGCAAAACGGCGATGCCCCCGGGCGACCAGAGATTCTCCCGCCAGTCTGCCGATTTTCTGGAAGGGGAGCCCCAGGAGCGGCGCTGTGATTCCTTCTACCGGACGGTGACAGAGGACGACAGGGATACCCGCTTTCTGCAACTGACGAATCTGATAAGCAGGAGTCGGGGGCGTACTGGCGGGCACGATCGCCACGCCCCCCACCTGGTTATCGATCAACTGAAGAATGACGTTGCCCTGCTTGTCAAGATTGTTTCGTGTGCAGCAGACCAGCATCTGGTTCTGTGAGTGGCTGGCTGATTCTTCAAAACTGTGTTGCAGAGAAGGATAGAAACCAGACAAAACTTCAGGGATGACCAGAGCCAGAATGTCCAGACCGCTGGCCAGTCGTTGTCGGGCATTTTGATGCACGAAGGTCCCTTTCCCCTGAACCCGGCTCACCAGGCCTTCCTGTTCCAGCATTCCCATCGCCTGGCGGACGGTGCTTCGCGCGCTTTCAAACAGGCTGGCCAACTGTTGTTCAGAGGGAAGTGCGGTGCCGGGAGGAAGCTGCCCATCCCTGATCTGTCGTTTGAGATGTTCACCAATTCGTTCGTATTTGGTAAGGCCGAATCCACTTTCAGACTGCTTGTCGGGGGTCGTCGCTACCAGGACTTCGTTCTGAGATAACAATTTACCGTGTCCTCAGGTATTAAAATTCAGACATTTAAGATAGGTACGTACAACAGAGTACAACTTGTTTGATGGTTATATTACAGCAGAAAAATTTCCTGTCAAACAAAAAATCTTAAAATAGTGACGAATATTCACATCATTTTGGCTGTATGAGGTCAAGATCACAGATTTCGTTGAGCGGCAGTTCATTGTTTTCAATCGATATGTAGGTACTAATTGCGTACCAGTTGATGGTTTTAATGTGACTTGCAGGAGGGACAGAGCCTGAGGGACAACACGGGAGAAAATGTAAGGTCATGATGATCATGATGGATGTAAGTTGAGACTGACCTGTAGAACCGCTTTCAGGTCACTCCTCTCACCAAGGCGGGTATCCGGGCGCAGATCGATTAAATTTTTTCTTACCACCAATCGTAGTGGAATCGTGCTTGCATCCCGCGCGTAAACTGTTTCTACTATTTAGATAGTGTATATTGCGAAAATTCCTGCCTGTATTTGTCATGGGATTAACTCCCTTTTCACCTTGGGCTTAGTGCCAACGAAGCTCACTGCAAAATGAACCATGCCTGACGATCTAGTCTTTATGATGGGGAATTTCGAGGCCCGAATTCCTCAGGACCGTGTTTATAGTAAATCCCACTTGTGGTTGATGCCGGGGGAAGACCGTTGGCGTGTGGGCTTTACTGCGTATTCCGTGCGATTATTACAGGACGTCTATTTTCTGGATTGGGCCGTTGATCCCTTCACACAGGTACGCGAGAAGCAGAAAATTGGTGAAATCGAGAGTTCCAAAGCATTGTCCGACCTGTACGCCCCTTCCGCAGGCCGGATTCTGGAATTTAATGAAGAATTATTGAATGACCCTTCTGCCATCAATCAGGCGGATAACTATGATAAAGGCTGGTTGTTTGAGATGGAGTCAGAAGCACAGTGGTTGACGCCGACAGAGTACCTGCAAATATTAGAGGACGGGTGGGAGCAGGCCCAGCGGATCATTAAAGGACAACTCAACTAAGAAACGACAAAGCGGCCCCCCGTTCTAAGATAGAACAAATTCGCGTTGAAAAGGTTTTCGGAATGGCTGACAAAAAATTGACAGTGGTGATCTCGCAGGCGCAGGGGAAAAATCCCGCCAAACGCGAGCTGGAAGAATCGCTGGCAGCGGCACTCCTGATGGAAGCCGATCTTGAAGTCTCGCTGGTCCCCCACCTTTACGATCTTTCTGCCGATCATACAGGGACCCTGTTTCTCCAGGCAATTCGCGGCGATGTTGTAGTTCTGTCATGGTTGTATCCGCGCGCGTGTCACTGGGTCCTCGATCGACTGGACGTGCGAGGCCGTGAAGGTCTGGTACTGCTCAAAGAAGAAGTCGACGAAGCGGAGGAGGACCCGGAAGCAGCCGAGAGCACGTCCGTTCCTTTTGTAAATCCGGAGCGACAGAAGAGCATTCCTGATCGAAAAATTTATTCCATCGATTTACGCGTCAGCTCCACCCTTGATGACTACCTGACCGAAATCAAACGGCTCTCGCAGGATGCGCAGGTGCAGACGTTTCAACTGGGCAACATGCTTCAGGAAACTCCCAGACCGGCGCAGCTTGAAAAATATTTGAAGCCGCTGGACATTATTAGTGCTCAGAAAATGGGCGGGAACGTTGCCGAAGCGGATCAGCTGGAACCGACCAAACGTCGCTGGTATCCGGTCATTGATTACGGGTTGTGTACGAATTGCATGGAGTGTATCGACTTCTGTCTGTTCGGCGTGTATGGCGTGGATCAGGGGGGACAGATTCTGGTCGAAGAACAGGACAGCTGTAAAAAAGGTTGTCCTGCCTGCAGCCGCGTCTGTCCCGAAAATGCGATTATCTTTCCCGGTCATAAAACTCCGGGCATTGCCGGCGCGGATGGCGAAGTGGCCGGCCTGAAAATTGATCTCTCCAAACTGTTTGGTGCGCCCGATGCATTGGAAATGGCAGCAAGAGAACGTGATGTGGAACTGGTCGCCGAAGGGCGGGATGCGGTGGGGTTATCCGTGGGCATTCCCAGTCGCTTGAAAGTTTCACAGTCAACCAGTGATGAACTGGATGATCTGATCGACAGCCTGGATGCGATGGAACTATAGGCGTTCGGTTTAAAAACAAAACCACTCTGACAAGTTAGATTCCGGAATGAGTGAAACAGTCTCCTACCAGAGAGTGCAGGAAGGTTATCAGCGGGCTCGCGCGGAATTGCTTTCTGCACGGACCATCGCCGGTCACTGGGAAGGAGAACTTTCCACGTCGGCACTCTCCACCGCAACGGCGGTGATGGCCCTGGAGATGATTCGCCGGCATCGACCTACCGACGATCATTCACTCGATTCGTATATCAAACAGGGCATTCACTGGCTGGCCACTCACCAAAACGAAGATGGCGGCTGGGGCGATACATGCAAAAGCATCAGCAATATCTCGACCAGCATGCTCTGCCATGCCGTGTTTCACGCGACGCGTAACGCGATCAATTATTCCTCCGTCACGGTGAATGCGAAACAATACATCGATCGCAGCGGCGGCGTCGAAGCGGTGATCGCCCGCTACGGAAAAGACAAAACATTTTCAGTGCCGATCCTCACACATTGTGCGCTGGCGCGATTAGTCAAATGGGAAACCATTCCCGCGCTCCCGTTTGAACTCTCCTGTCTGCCTGCGAATTTCTATAAGACGGTGCGTCTGCCGGTAGTCAGTTACGCGCTCCCCGCGCTGATCGCTATTGGCCAGGTGCGGCACCACTTCTGCAAACCGAAAAACCCGCTGCTGCGTGTCATTCGAAATCTGTCGATTCAGAGGAGTCTCAAGAAACTGATTTCCATCCAGCCCTCGAACGGCGGTTTCCTGGAAGCGGCTCCGCTGACCAGTTTTGTTACAATGAGCCTGGCCGGCATGGGACTCGTTGATCATCCGGTTGTGAAAAAGGGACTGGAGTTTCTGCTCGCTTCCGTCCGACCGGACGGCAGTTGGCCCATCGATACGAATCTGGCGACCTGGACCACGACACTTGCGGTAAATGCGATTCAGGGAAAACTGCTCGAATTTGAAAAAGCACCAATTCGCGACTGGTTACTGCAGCAGCAATACAAGGAACTGCACCCCTATACATCCGCAGAACCCGGAGGCTGGGCCTGGACCGATCTGCCCGGCGGCGTCCCCGATGCCGACGATACCCCCGGCGCGATTCTGGCACTGTTGAATTTGAATACAGAGGAAGATGAAACCGAACGCTCACCGGAAGTGCGCACTGCGCTGCGGAACGGCGTGGAATGGTTGCTTGACTTGCAGAACAGCAATGGGGGCTGGCCGACCTTTTGTCGTGGCTGGGGCACGCTCCCCTTTGACCAGAGTGCCGCCGACATCTCGGCGCATGTGATTCGTGCCCTGCAGGCCTGGCTCGCCACAGAATCACTGGCGGAAGAACAGGCACTACGAAAGCGGGCAGAACGCGGCATCGCGCGGTCGTTCCGTTATCTGGCGTCCTCACAACGGGCCGATGGTTCGTGGCTGCCGCTCTGGTTTGGAAATCAATATGTCAGCAATGATGAAAATCCCGTGTATGGGACGGCCCGCGTTTTAGCCGCTTATGCGACGGCGGAACGCAGCAGTTCCATTGAAGCAGAACAGGCGATCGCATTCCTGAAATCAGTACAGAACAAGGATGGCGGCTGGGGCGGCGCGGCGGAAGCCCCTTCCAGTGTCGAAGAAACCGCACTGGCTGTGGACGTTTTACTGCAGTTTGACGTCGATCATGACAGTCCGGTCATGATTGCGGGGCTGAACTGGTTGCTGGAACAGGTGGAAACGGGCGGTTTTACCGAATCCACGCCAATTGGCTTCTACTTCGCTAAATTATGGTATTTCGAACAACTTTATCCAATTATCTTTACTGTTTCCGCCCTGCATCGGGCCAAAATGGTTTTGAAAAAATGTGCGGATGCCAATTTAAGATTGTCGCTTGAAGAAGAGGATTACCGTATAATGAGCGTTGAGAAAAACTAGATCCCCCCACAGACCCCAGACAGATTTTGTATTCATTAATTGAATCATCGCTCGATTGAGTTACTTATATAGAGGAGTGTTCCGTGTCCATTGCGCCTTTAGATCAGGAAAATTCGGAAGATCAAATCGTCTCGGGCTCAGCGAAGCCTGCAGCGCGTGCTTCCGAAGAGAAGAAACCGGTCAAAAGAAAACGTCAGAGCACCAGCCACCTCAAAGCCGTGCCGGAAACGCTCGCGCTGCGCGAAGAGATGAAGGCCGAAGCCGAAAAATTCGTCGAGTTTCTCGACTGCGCCAATCCGTTTACGAAATCAACACTGGAGAAATGGTCGCGTGATCTGCTCGCGCAGATGAATCAGCCGGATAAATTCTTAGGCTTCATGATGGTGCTCATCGGCAACTTCTTCTGGAAGCGACAATTCCTGGCGATTCCCTTTGAGCGACGTTTACTCTTACTGCCGCACTGCCTGAAACACGCGGAAGGCTGTCCCGCGGAATACGACGAGTTCGGGCTCGATTGTGAAAAATGTGGCGCCTGTTCGATTGCCGATTACAAAGTCAGAGCCGAACAGCTTGGTTATAAAGTGCTCGTGGCGGAAGGTTCGCCGGTGGTCCTCAAAATTATCGTCGGCGGTTACGTCGATGGAATTTTAGGCGTCGCCTGTCTGAACGTGCTGGAAAAATCGATCGATAAAGTGTTGATCGCCGGCGTCCCCTCATATGCGGTCCCCCTGCATTCCGGTGACTGCAAAAACACCAAAATGGATGAACCCTGGATCTGGGAAGTCCTTGAAGAATACCGTCCTCTGGACGAACCGCTGACCCGCAGTTATCTGCCAACCATGCGGGCCGCGAATTCTCTGTTCGAAGAAAACTTCGATCAGATTCTCCCCCCATTGCGAACCAAAACCGCAGCCGCCGCCCAGACACCGCTCGGCAAAACCGAAGCCATCGCTTACGACTGGCTGAAACACGGCGGCAAACGTTTTCGTCCCTTTATCACACTGGCCGCTTACGACGCGCTGATCAAAGTCCAGACAGCAACGGACACAACAGAAGCCGATCAGACTTATCCGCTGGGCGTGCAGAAGGCGGCGATGGCCATCGAAGTCTTCCACAAAGCTTCGCTGATTCACGATGACATCGAAGACGACGATCAATACCGTTACGGGCAGGAAACATTACACCGCCAGCATGGCACTGGCATGGCCATCAATCTGGGTGACTACCTGATCGGCATCGGTTATCGTCTGTTGAATGAAGCCCGGGCCGACATCGGTGCGGAAGCTGCCGGGGATTTAGTAGAAAAAATGGCCGCCGCGCATCTCAAGCTCTGTGAAGGACAAGGCGCAGAAATGGCGTGGCAGCAAAGCCAGTCGTTCGAACTCGCCCCCCTCGATGCGTTACAGATTTATGCTCTGAAAACCTCGCCCGCATTCGAAGCGGCCCTGTATGCAGGCATTCGCATGACCGGCTCCGTCGGCCAGTATGAAGAGCTGATCTCCTCGTTCTCCCGACATATCGGCGTTGGTTTCCAG
This sequence comes from uncultured bacterium, assembly GCA_963974925.1. Taxonomy (GTDB): domain Bacteria; phylum Planctomycetota; class Planctomycetia; order Planctomycetales; family Planctomycetaceae; genus Gimesia. Next base: position 26,964 of record CAXBFD010000026.1, read on the forward strand.
ATTCTGAACGACCTCAAAGACTGGAATGGTGACGACAATAACAAGCTGATCACCGGCCAGGATGCTTTAGCGATGCGGCCCACTTTACTGTTAGCGCTCGCGCTGCAGACCGCAGACGACCAGCAGAAAGCAGATCTCAAGGATATTCTGCAGGGACATCCATCCGACGGCATGCGAATCGGCCGCCTGCGCAAAATTTATCAGGACTGCGACGTTTTCCCCAAAGCGGAAGCTCTGGTTGATAAATCGCGGGCACGGGCCGAAGAGCTGGCTGAAAGCGTGGAGAACGAAGACTTCAAACAACTGTTGAAGTTCTTCTGCGAAACCGTGCTGGCAGAAGAAACCCCGGAAGCAAAACCGGAACCCAGCGTCCTGATGCCACAGCCGATGGTGTAATGCTTTCGAACGCAATCCCGTAATCTGTGCCTCAGGCATGCTTCCCGTGTGTCGCTGCGCGGGTGATTCGACAGTGCCGGTACGAGTTAGATCCGGCCTGCACATTGTCGCTTAAAATGAGTGGCTCGGCATCAGCCGCCGTTCATTCCGGCTTCTGTTTTTACTACCACGAAAAAACGAGACCCACACGAAATAATCCCGTGGGCCTCGAATCAAGCAATATGAGCTGATTTCAGGGCATCCAGTGTCAATTCAGACCCCCATTTCTCATTTTTCACACCCCCCGACACGATTTCATTGACACCTCCAACTTTATTATATATTATGCACAATGCATTATGTGTGATTTCTGGTGGTTTATCCGGTGATTCAAATTGGAATTGTCTGATTCGCTTCTCGTATCACAAAGTTTAGGGAGACTGTCTTTGAGCGTGACAAATACCCATTCATCACATCCTTTGCCGGTTGGCTCACTCAGACTGGACATTTTCAGCCAGATTCTGTTGTCGATCTTTACAGGCGAGTATCCAGCAGGAACCCGTCTGAAGGTGCAGCACCTGGCAAAGCAGTATGGCGTGAGTACAACGCCGGTGCGCGAAGCGATCGTTGAGCTGACAGGGATCGGCATGGTAGAACTGATTCCCAACCGGGGGGCGGTTGTCATTCCATTCGGGGTTTCAGAAATTCGTGAGATGTATCATGTCCGCCGCATCCTGGAAGTTGAGTCAGCACGCTGTGCATGTAAATGCATCGATCTGGAAGAAATCAAACATTTGTTAGAAATGACACGGGCATTACATCAGACTGCGCGTGATAATCAATGGGCTGTACTTTGTTCTGATATCGATAGAAGAATGCACACTGCAATTGTAAATGCAGCGGGCATCCAACGTCTGAAGGCAGAACTGACTCGATATGACCGCCTGATGCATATGATTCGCGTCGTACTGAAAGATTCAAAACGTTACCTGGATCAAGTGCTGGAAGAACACCTGCAGGTACTGGAAGCATTGCTCCGCCGAGACCAGGAAGCGGTAGCCACAGCCATGGCCGGACATTTACAAGCGACCTGTGATCGCGCAGTGGAAGGCATTTTTATCTGCGGCATTTCTGACCCAGAAAACATTCATTCTTAATACTTAAACAACCTGTTTTTTACATTTCAGATAGATAAGTCAATTTCACAGCGGGTAGCCCGAGCCATTTATTATTCTGTTCATGACGGAGCTACTTGTGTTTTAATTCTTTTTTACAAGGAGGCACTCATGTCTCGCCGTGCTCGAGGATTTACGTTAATTGAACTGCTGGTGGTCATCGCGATTATCGCCATACTGATTGCCCTGTTACTCCCTGCGGTTCAGCAGGCACGGGAAGCAGCCCGACGCAGCCAGTGTAAAAACAATCTCAAGCAACTGGGGCTGGCGCTGCATAATTACCATGATACGTTTCGAGTATTTCCTTTCGGGATGATCAATCCGACGAATGATGATTTACCTGGATCCCCACGTCCTGCGACAGATAATACGGGCTGGTATCCAATGATTCTGCCGTATATCGAAATGGGCTCTCTCTACAACGTTTTTATGGAGGAGCAGAAGAATCCGGCTCGCACAGGCGCCATTTACTGGAGTCAAAAAGATTCAGTGGTTCCGATGATGATGTGCCCCAGCGATCCAGCCGGTCCCAAAAATATTACTTATGGGCAGACAGACCCTGCCAGTAATGGATCACAGGGGTTTCATGGAAACTATGCAGTCTGCGCGGGATCAACTCATTTTGGGGCTGCTGGAAGTTACACTCAACTGAATGGAATGTTTTATTCACGCTCTCGAACCAGGCTCCGCGATGTCATAGATGGCTCATCGACGACCCTGATGGCCAGTGAGCTGATATTGTCTGCAGATCAATCCAAGCATGATGTTCGTGGCCGACTGATGAATCCGCGTTGTATGGGAACTTTTTTCACGACATTAGAAACACCTAATCCGAATGTTGGCGACGTCTTGATCGCCTGCCAGGATATTCCCCATGCCCCCTGTGGAGCCGACAGCACTACCAACAGTCGTACTTTTGCACGGAGTCATCATGTTGGCGGTGTGCATGGGTTACTCGCAGATGGCGCGGTTCGTTTTATCTCTGAGAATATCGATCGTGCTACCTTTCAGGCATTAGGCACACGCGCTGAGCAAGAAGTGATTGGCGAATTTTAACCGACCTTAGTCTCAGCTCCAGTACGACTTGAATCATGCAGAAGACCAGGAGCGTGATCGACTGGTCTTTCAATACAAGTCGTTTGGGGCCGAACTGTTTATTTCGCTTTAAGGGCACCAGTGTGCGTGAGTCAATCCGGTGAATGTGAAGTGCTGTATCCATAATAGGGGCGAACAATGAAACAGATCCTGGTTTTATCGATCATCATTCTGTCGATGCAGGGATGTTTTCGAGGATCCAATTCCACTGAATCGGAGGTCAGTGGTTTAATCATGTTAGATGGAAAACCTCTTCCCGAGGGAACGATTACCTTTATTTCGGCGAATAATACGACCCATTCGGCGCAGGGGAAAATTCACAACGGAGAATACGTTGTCACAGTACCTGTCGGAGAGAAACGCGTGGAAGTTCATGCTTCTCGCTGGACAGGAAAACCTTACAAAAAGTACGACATTATCGAAACCGAACAATATCTTCCTGCTGTTTATAACGAAAAGAGTGAATTGACGGCTGAAGTTAAGCCTGGCCAGAGTGTGCAGTTAAATTGGGAATTATTCTCCGATATTCAAAAGTCCGGCAAATGATTGAGAACGCTGGCTTGTTCCCTTGAATCGCCTGAAAAGGAAGCCAGAAACAGGTTAATCTACCACCTGAGAATGTAATCTTGTCGTTTTTTGCTACCAAGGCGGGGTGACACTGTTGGCTTGTATTTCGGCCGGACACATGAGCGGTTTTGCTGATGCCCTCTATGGGTTTCCTGCTCTGTGACCAGCGTGTCTGATTCTCCCCCCCTCTGCTCAGACAGGTTCTTGCCCTTCTTCTAATATTCTTCCTGTTCTTCATCGTCGCTGATTTGGAATTCTGGCAATATCAGCTGGTCCTGGTCCTGGGGGGTTGTCTCATCGCAGTAATCTAAGCCGAAGAGTTTGTCGATTCGTTCCTGGGCGAAGAGTTGTTCCCGTACGGTTGCTTTCGGGTTACTGATAATACTCAGATAAAATACTTCGGCGCTGCGTCGTTTGAGCTCACGTCGAATCTTCAGAAGTTGATCTGCTCGGGTGAGAGTCTTTTTTTGTTCCAAAACACGGAGGAAGAATTCTGTGGTCAGCGCGAGTTTAAATTCGACCCTGGCCAGAGCTTTTTTTGTGAGTTCCTTGATCATTCGGGCCTGCTTAAGCTCGCTGGCGCTCGGAATCTGAAAACGGGGCCGGGACATGAAATCGGTCATGATTGTATTTCCTTTCTTCCTCTACTGATGGTTAAAACGGTTTGCGAACAGGTTGTATCTTGTGGAAGGGCACGCGCGGGTCAAGCGGGAATCATCAGGCTGATGGTGGCACGCGGTGATGTTAATTTCACTACCACGAAAAACACGAAAGCACACGAAACACATTTACTCCAATGTGCCCGCATTTCCGTGTGCCTTCGTTGTGTTTGCTGCTTCTTTTGATTGCCTTTTCTCCTGCTGTGATTTCACTGCCGGATTTTCATCTCCTGGCGTTTGTGTCTATTGATTATGATTCTCCTGGTTTTTCCAGCGGGATGCCGTTCATTATTTTCTCGTAGGTTGCCTCGAGTTCTTCGTCAGTCATGTTTTTGATTTCTTCCGTGGTGATTTTGATTCGCGTATCGTTGTTGAAACGGAGTGCGGCTTCGGCTCCTACAAGTTTGTCGATGCGTTCACGGGCGCGGAGGCGGTCGCGACAGGTTGCTTTTTCAGAATCGATCACGGACAGGTAAAAGTAATATGCTTCGGCACGGTGCTGCTCGATCGGGATTTCCATATGTGCGATCATTTCACGGCGGGCGCGCTTGATATAACGCTCGACCGAACGGCGACTGATCTGGAATTTCTCGGAGACCACGGTTTTAATCAGGGAAGTGTATTTGCCCATGCTCAATAATTTCTTAATGAGACGCACAACTAACTCCTGCTGCTCTTTTGAAACGCGGTATCGGGATTTGGGTTCGGGTTCTGTCATGAATCTGTCTCCTGTTTCTGATGGGAAAAGTAACGGTCTTGTTTCGAACAGACCGCATCTTGGGAAACGGCACGCGCGGGTCAAGCAGAAGTCGACCACAGAACCGCATAAAAAATGTCAGACCAGTGCTCAAACCGGTAGTATCAGGGCGCCCCAGACGCGCCATAGCGTGACGACGCGATACGGAACATTGCGTACCAGCCATACGGCTTTCAGAGAAAATGCTCAAAACACAGAGGCTTTTATAGTGCGACTATCCGCAGCCTGCGACGTGTTCAGCAGCCAGATCAGTTCCCATCGCGCGCGACGCATAACACGCATATTTGAGATTGCCGCGGCGGAGTCAAGCCGAGTAATAAATCTGAAAAACCAGTTAGAAATGCGTGTTTTCAACAGCGCCGAAAAAATCAAGCACTGTTCCATCAACACTCAGTGGCAGACTCCGACTTCAGGCAACAGAACGGAGAGCCGCGGGTTGGTCGCTCTGCTGTTCCTCGGTGAACCGCTGACAATCCTGAACGACATTCGAGACGAACTGCTTCGCGGTCAGGTGCTCTTTCAAGTAGCTGGCGACTTTGGTGAAGCGCGCAGTGAAGTAATACCGACGCATGTGATAACTCAGCGAAGTGGAGCCGTTAATCAACTTCATAGTCTGTTGATAGTTGGTGGCGTCGATCTTGGGTGCTTTTGTTTCACTGCAGGAAAAGAGCATCTGCAGATTCGGATTTTCGGGGGAGCCGAACTGCTGTTCAAGCTGGAACCCGCAACTTTCGGCGAGCATTTTGAGACTCGACGGCGTAAAATTATGAATGTGAGCATAGTGAAACATTTTACTGCGACGTGCAAAAGGAGCCACAATGTTCGGACACTCGATATAAATCTGTCCGGTGTCGGCAAGCATGCCTCGAATATATTCCAGTGCCCGACGCGGCGAATTGAAGTGCTCGATCACATGCACGAGCAGGATCAGTTCGCGACTGTGATCGCGGGGCTGCTCAAACAAATCGCCTCGCACCACCTTGGTCTGCAGACATTTTTGCGAATACTTCTGAAAGCCTTCGCCCGGTTCGATGCCGGTCGATGCGTGTCCGTTCAATTCGAAGACTTTGACCGTGCAGCCGATGCCCGCGCCGACTTCGAATACTTCCGCGTTCGGTTTTATTACGGGCTGAAGCTGACTGAAAATTCGTTCTCCGTTATTCCAGGCGCGCATCACTCGGCGATCCGAGGGGGTTATCTCTCCATGATAACTCTGACGATATTCGGTGGCGTAGTAGTGGGCGAGTTCTTCGTCGGTCGGAATTTTACCGTGGGCGACAAGGCCGCAGGTTTTGCAGATGACGGACTCCAGCGGAGCCCCGTGACGATCCCGATCTCCGATTGTTTCAAACTCGGTTCCTGCACACAAATCGCATTGTTTTTGTTCCATTGGATTCACTACTTTTTAACCCCAGACTTGCGTGAGTTTGGTACCGCGTTGTTTTCTGAGAGCCGAGCCAGCAGTCATCAAACGAATCAGATCGGTGTTAACACTAATCGGAGAGGAAAAACAGGTCAAGGTGAATGTTTACAAGGCTATTTCTCAGGCGGGTTTAGTGAAATCTGTGCCTGTCACTGGTCGAGTACGAAAACTGTTCCGGATGCAGGGGTTCCAGCTCAGGGTAGAAGTGACTCAGAGGGCTGGGTTGTGTTGTATTTCCGGGCTCGGGGATGTACCCTAGTGACCGTTGTCCTGCCAGGAAAGCCAGTTGGAATTTGAGTTGAATTAAGCCATCAAATCAAAAGTATACAAAGAGTTAGGGAAATTCATGTCTGAGGGTAAAATCAAAAAGCTGCTCGTCGCCAACCGTAGTGAAATTGCGATCCGGATCTTTCGCAGTACTCACGAGCTGGGAATCCGCACGGTCGGTATCTATACCCATGAAGACCGCTATGCGCTGCACCGGACGAAAGCGGACGAGGCCTATCAGATTGGTAAACCGGGGCATCCGGTGAAATCGTATCTGGATATCGACGCGATTATCACGCTGGCCAAGCAGAAAAAAATTGATGCAATTCACCCGGGTTACGGGTTTCTCTCGGAAAATGCGGAGTTCGCGCAGGCCTGTCAAGACGCCGGTATTATTTTTATTGGCCCGCAGGTCGAAACGCTGCGTCAACTGGGCGATAAAATTTCGGCGCGAAAGATCGCTGAAAAAGCGGGCGTCCCTGTGCTGGGGGGAAGTGGTGAAGCGATTACCGACGCCGCCTCCGGTCGCAAAACGGCAAACGAGATTGGCTTCCCGATCATTCTGAAAGCGGCCCATGGTGGCGGCGGACGCGGAATGCGGGTGGTAAAGTCAGAAAAAGAATTCGACGCGGCTTTCGAGCAGGCTCGTAGCGAATCGCTGTCTGCATTCGGCAGTGCTGATGTGTTCGTCGAAAAATTCATCTCGCGCGCACGTCATATTGAAGTGCAGCTGCTGGGAGACAAACATGGCGGCCTGGTGCATCTCTACGAGCGCGACTGTTCGGTTCAGAGACGCCACCAGAAAGTGGTGGAAATTGCTCCCGCGCCGAATATTGATCCAGGCGTCAGAGACGCGCTATGTGCGGCGGCGTTGAAAATCGGGAAGATGGTCAAATATGAATTGGCGGGAACGGTGGAATTTCTGCTGGACGCCGACACAAATCAATTTTACTTCATCGAAGTCAATCCACGCATTCAGGTTGAGCATACGGTAACCGAAGAAGTCACCGGCATCGATATTGTAAAATCACAAATTCTACTGGCTCAGGGGGCACTGCTGTCTGATCCGGCAATCCGAATTGATTCTCAGGAAAGCGTCAGCACGCACGGGTTTGCGCTGCAGTGCCGCGTGACTACGGAAGATCCGGCGAATAACTTCATGCCCGACTACGGACGCGTGGTGCATTACCGGTCTGCCAGCGGGATGGGTGTGCGTCTGGATGCGGGAACGGCGTTCTCTGGAGCGATGGTATTCCCGTATTACGATTCACTGCTGGTGAAGGTCACCACCTGGGCACGGACTTTCGAAGATGCCTGCGCACGGACGGAACGCTGTCTGCAGGAATTTCGAATTCGCGGCGTGAAGACGAATATTCCATTCGTGCTGAAACTGATCACGCATCCGACCTTCATCAAAGGGGAATGTACGACGCGTTTCATCGATCAGACACCGGAACTGTTCAAGTTTCCGAAACGGCATGACCGAGCGACGAAGCTGCTGACTTATCTGGCCGAAACAGTGGTCAACGGAAATCCGCTGGTCAAGGACCGGCCTAAAGCGCTGCGTCGTAAAGCGGCACCTGTGCCCGCATTTAACAAAAAACAGATTTCACCGCCGGACGGTATGCGCCAGAAGCTGCAGGAACTGGGGGCGGAAAAGTTCGGCAAATGGATTCTGGATCAGAAACAACTACTGCTGACTGATACTTCGTTCCGCGATGCGCATCAGTCATTGTATGCGACCCGGTTTCGTACCTACGACATGCTGCAGATCGCTGAAGCATACGCCTACAACTGCCCGCAGTTATTTTCACTGGAAATGTGGGGCGGAGCGACCTTCGATACGTCGATGCGGTTCCTGAAGGAATCGCCGTGGCAGCGACTGACTGAAATGCGAAAACGCGTCCCTAACATCCTGTTTCAGATGTTGATTCGTGCCTCGAGTGCCGTCGGGTATACGAACTATCCGGACAACGTGGTGCGAGCGTTTGTGAAAGAAGCTGCCGACGCCGGCATTGACGTGTTCCGCGTATTCGATGCGTTGAACTGGATTCCCAACATGAAAGTGGCAATGGAAGAAGTGCAGAAGAGCGGCGCCATCTGCGAAGCCAGCATCTGTTACACGGGCGATATTCTTGACCCTAAGAAGACAAAGTACGATTTGAAATACTACGTCAACATGGCCAAGGAACTGGAAAACATGGGGGCGCATATTCTCGCGATTAAAGACATGGCGGGTCTCTGTAAACCTTACGCGGCAGAACTGCTGGTTAAAACACTGAAGCAGGAAATCGGGATTCCGATCCACTTCCACACCCACGACACGGGGGGCGGACAGGCAGCTTCGATATTGAAAGCGGCTGAAGTCGGCCTGGATATTGCCGACTGTGCGGTACCTTCGATGTCGGGCGGCACATCACAACCCAACCTGAATACGATTCTCGAAGCGCAGCGTTTCACAGCACATCAATCGACGGTGAATGTGACACATCTGGATGATATTTCTGAATACTGGCGTGCAGTACGGAATTTCTATACTGCGTTTGAAAGCCCCACCCTGCCGGCCGGTGCGAACCTTTACGAACATCAAATGCCCGGCGGTCAATACACGAATCTGTTACAGCAGGCTGCGTCGCTGGGACTCGGTGATCGCTGGTCGGAAGTCTGCCATGTTTATGCGGAAGTGAATGAACTTCTCGGAGACATTGTCAAAGTCACGCCGACCTCGAAAGCAGTTGGCGATATGGCACTGTTTCTGGTTGCCAATGAGCTGAGTTGTGATGATGTGGTGAACGGCGACCGCGATCTGGCATTTCCGGAATCGGTGCTGGATCTGATCAGCGGGCGAATGGGCCAGACGCCGGGCGGGTTCCCGGAAACAGTTCAAAAACGTATTCTGCGAGGCGAAGCGCCGCTCACCGAACGACCGGGAAGTATTCTTCCGCCGGCTGATTTTGAGGATGCTGCGAAAGTTGTGAAGGAGATGATTCATCGCACGCCGACCGATCAGGATGTGGTTTCCTATCTGCTGTATCCCAAGGTATTTGAAGATTTCGCCGCACACCAGCAAACGTACTTTGATACGAGCGGATTACCGACATTCGCGTTCTTCAACGGAATGGATCCTGAAGAAGAAATCTCCGTTGAGATTGCACCGGGAAAAACGTTAATCATCAAGTTTCTGGCAGTCGGAAAACCACAAACGGATGGCTGCCGCACCGTCTTTTTTGAGCTGAACGGACAGCCGCGCGAAGTCGTGATTGTCGACAAAGCATTGAAGCCACAAGGAGATTCGCGACTCAAAGCCGACTCTTCCAATCCGAAACAGATTGGAGCGGTGATGCCCGGAGTAATTGTTTCCGTTGCCGTCAAAGTCGGAAGCAAAGTGAAAGCCGGAGATCAACTGCTGATGCTGGAAGCAATGAAGATGCAGACGAGTGTGATTTCCGAACAGGATGGCGTTGTGAGTCAGGTTCTGGCAGAGGCGGGAACGCAGGTGGAATCGGGTGATCTACTGATTGTGCTGGAGTAACTACTTTTTTGTCAATTACCCCCTTTTTGTCGATCAAAAAACCACGTTGCTGACTGGGGAATATTCCCCATTTCCGTCAGAGCAATAGTTGCTTTTTACTACAGGGTAAAACCTCATTTCCATCCCAGTAAATCATCGGAAATTGGGTGGTTTTTCCACGCGGTTTTTCGCTGAGGACCAATCGATACTCATCCCATACTACCTAATCGCACCAGCATTTGTTTTGCCGAGTATCATCCTGTAAAATCAGGTTTCATTTTGGGCACATAGACGAGAGAGATTTAACACGAGCTTAAAACTTCGCCGATAGATTAATAAACAGGTAGTCTTTACCAAGCGTGATTTAAATATCAATCAACCTCTACAACAGAACAAAAGAACAGAAGCATTAGCTGGTGTTCTTTCTAGTATTTGGAGTACTCGGCGAATGGCTGGAGAGCGTCAATCCGTTCAACCTCCTCACTTTGTCATCTCAAGTGAGGGCGAGATTCTGGGAGAAGATACGCCAGAGAATCAGGTGTTGGTTCGCCGAGTTGTTGCCTGCGTGAATGCCTGTGATGGGATTACCACAGAGGAACTTGAAGAGGGGATCATCGCCGACATGCGAAAAGTGATCGCTCAGGCAGCGCCCCTGCTTCAGGAACGCAGCCAGATGACGGAACTGCTGCAACGAGAAATTCGTGCTGAACTCCATTCACGAAATAAGAAACAATAGCTATCAGTTGGTTCCGAGAAACGGTCGGCGATCAATTTGAACTTCTTCTGATGTAACCGCTGATACGAACCTTAATCTTTCCTGTCGAACGATGACCGGCCGGTAAGTTTAAACCGATCATTAATACGCCATCATCTTTCGGGGTATATTCCGTCTTCTCGCCGATGTTGAACGGTTTGCTCATCTGGGGTTTTCCTTTATCCTCAGAAATTAAAATTCCCATGACGGCTCCCACAGGAATCCCGCTGGCCAGATCTTTCATTGGCGTTTTATCGGCAAGCCCCGCAACATTAACCTTGAGGTCTGTCATCATGTCATACGTTCCGGTAGCCTGAATGCGAACGACTTTCCCCTTGGCAACATAACCGGCGGGAGTGCTCCAGTTACGGGAAGCATCTATTTCGAAGTCAGATTCATTGGACGTCAGCAGTTTTTCATTCAACTGTTTAATCATGGCATCGACGCCAGGCACGTCCTTATTGATGCTGAGAATCAACTGCAACATTTCGCGTGATTTCTCGTAGTCTCCGGCTTCTGAATACTTTTTGGCAATATCTGCTGTCTGCCTGATAAACGAATCGCGAAGTTTCTCCGCCTGCACATTGAGCTGCTTCACGTTCGTTTTCTTACTTGCAGTTTGTGCGACTGCAGGTGAGGCTGTCATGGAAAAAACCAGCAGACTCCCCAGAATCAGACCACGAATTCCCCACCGATTTTTTGATTTGAACACGATACTTTTCCCCTGTTCACTCGAAACAATATTTTTCTCTGAATTCATTATGATCGATGGGCGACGGTATTCGCAATGAGTTTTTGACTCTCAACGACTCTTAAAGTAAAATCATGCCCACTTTTAACCGGGGGGCCAATGCATCGAACGACCTCCAAGCAGATGCAGATGCAGATGATCCACTGTCTGGCCTCCCTCCGTACCCGTATTCACAATCATACGATATCCATTTTCCAGCCCGAACATTTTTGCCAGTTTTCCGACAGTCAGCATTAAATGCCCGACCAGTTCCTGGTCGATATTTCCCAGATGAGCCATCGAAGGAATTTCCTGTTTGGGAATCACGAGCACATGCACGGGCGCCTGCGGATTGACATCCTTGAACGCCAGGCATAACTCATCTTCGTAAACAATTTCTGCCGGAATTTCACGATCAATAATTTTCTTGAAAACGGTTTTCTCACCTGACATTTAACCTGCATCCTTTCCAGTTCATTCGACACTATTTTGAATTTCACGAGAAAAACAGCAAAAGACGGACTTGACCGAGCTGTCGCCTTCTGAAAAATCACGACCCGAGATCCAGACAACCTGCTTATACCGATTATAACGCATGACAATTTGCTTAACATTAAAAATTGAAGCTTTGTTTTCACCCGATTGCTTTACCACTGGAATATTCAAAACAAATATTTATATCAATCACAGGACGGGAACATCGACGTACACTGCCGGTTTCGAACTTGCTTTTCGCTGAGAATAGCACTAGGCGAACAATTGCTTATATACGCCATAACTGCCGGCAAGTAACAGTCCGAGAAACGAAAGGAACAACAGCACGTCCCAGATCCGCCCTGGTGTCAGGCGTGCGTCTATCTTCGTATAACGCAGATAGATGGCTGCGACCCCCAGCATGGGCAGCATGATTGCCTGCATCGTGCCTGCAATTAAAACCAGCCGAACCGGATTGGCTCCCGTGAGAAATACCGCCAGACAAAGGATGGGTAAAATCAGTGACATCATCTTCACCCAGTTCTGAACGGCATTCGGTTTACTCTCATCGACCATACCAAAAAAACGTAACCCATCCGAGAAGATACGTGCATTCGCCGCATTAGCAACCAGGAATGTTGAATAGAGCACGGCGATCGCGCCGACCAGAAACAACCACTTGGCGTACGTCCCGAAAACCGGCACATATGCTTCTGCCAGCGTACTCACCATCCGCATGCCATCCGGGTCCAGACCTTCCTTATGCAGGACGGCGACCCCCATCAGATAAAATGCGAGCGTCGCGAAGGTATAAATACACATCGAAGCAAACGCGTCGATTTTCATCACCCGCATCCAGCCTTTGGCTCGCAGAGCCCAGTTTTCGTCTTCCGAGTGAGGTCCGGTAAAACGAGCATATCCTTTTTCCAGGCACCAGTATGGGTAGGCAATCAGTTCGGTCGCACCGACGCCAATAATCCCGAACGCCGCCAGCGCTGTCAGCAGCGGCGTCATTCCATCAGTGGCAGCAGGAACTCCAAAAGAAAGTCCGCGGATAATCTCTTCAGTTGAGATGCTCCAGACTTCGGAAGTCTGCAAAGAAATTACATTGCCAATCGTAATGAAGGTAAATGAAACGACTAACACCGTTGATAGGTGCTCAATCAGATTATAGCGACCATAATACAACAGGAATGCGGTCAAGATGGCGATTACCGTTGCCCAGATTTTATCGTCCCAGGTCTGGGGCTCGAGCATGGATACACCGTTCGCATCGACCAGTTTTTCCTGATCATGAATTTTCTGCAGAATGAGCTGGCCTTGTTCCTGCAGGCGTTCGATCCGTTCTTTGACTTTGGCATGACCGCGCAGATAACGTTCGCGCTCGGCGGTCGATAATGCGGACAGTGTTTTCTGTTCGCCTAGAAGTTCTTCTTCCACTTCCAGATATTTCACAAACTCTTTTTCCGAGGGAACCTGAATCGCTTTCAGATAATCTCCTCTGATCGGCATCGTCAGAGCCATTGCCTGGCCGACGCCTCCGACGATTCCGCCGAGTTGCCCGATCGTACAGATACTCATTACCAGCCAGAACCAGAGAATCCAGTTCGGCGCCAGTTTTTTCGGATCGCGCGAGAAACCCAGGCGGGGACCGGGAACGTGATTTAAAGCTGCCAGAGTCGTTTCGCCGCAGGTCAGGGAATAACGTCCCAGTTCAATCTGTACGAACACCTTGATCACACAGCCGACAATGATCAGCCATAACAGAGCAATACCGGCTTGTGCCCCGGTTTTGGTGGTGGCGATCAATTCGCCGGACCCGACAATGCTGCCGGCGATGATCAACCCGGGGCCCAGACGTTTCGTGATTCCCCACCAGTCGGTGGGGGCAATCAGCGTTACCTCTTTCTCGGGACTCAGGGAAGGATCGAGCGCGCTACTCTCCTGTTGAGATTCCATCGTACTCCTGCTTCACCTTTGATTTCGACAGAGGGTAAACGTCGAAACACTGCTCAGAGCCGGAAGAATTCAAACAGTATGAACTCTCATCGAAATCAATTGAGTTGTTTTTCTGCAACTTCAATCGCTTTGAGCAACCCCTTTGCCTTGTTTAATGTTTCATAATATTCCGTTTCCGGAACACTGTCTGCAACGATCCCGGCGCCGGCCTGAACATAGGCCGTCGATCCCTGCATTACCAGCGTTCTCAGTGCAATACACGTATCCATATTCCCGGTAAAATCGAGATATCCGACGGCGCCTGCGTAAGGCCCCCGTCGATGTGGTTCAAATTCGTCAATGATTTCCATCGCCCGTACTTTGGGAGCGCCTGAAACGGTTCCCGCAGGCAACCCCGCTCTGAGGGCGTCCAGCGAGCTGCGATCTTCGGTGAGCATGCCGGTCACGTTCGAAGTGATATGCATCACGTGGCTGTAACGTTCTACAACCATCACGTCCGAGAGTTCGACCGAGCCGAATTCAGAGACGCGGCCCACATCGTTTCGTGCCAGATCAATCAGCATGACATGTTCGGCACGTTCTTTGGGATCGGCCAGCAGTTCCTCTGCCAGACGTTTGTCTTCAGATTCGGTTTTGCCCCGTTTTCGTGTACCCGCCAAAGGACGAACAGTTGTAAGACGGTCTTCCACACGAACCATAATTTCTGGTGAGCTGCCCACGAGATCGACTTCGGGCGTTTTGAGCAAAAACATGAAAGGGCTGGGATTAACCACGCGTAGACTGCGGTAAATATCCAGCGGTGTCGCCGTCGTTTCCAACTTGAGACGCTGGCTCAAGACCACCTGAAAGATGTCACCAGCGACAATGTATTCCTTACAGGCTTCGACGGCGGCTTCAAATTTCGGTTGTGTAAAATTCGACGTCCAGTTCAAATCTGGTTCAGCGTGGGTGTCCACACTAATGTCGGCCATCTTCAATACCGCAGCTTTGCCGGTTTGAAATCGCAGGCAGATTTCATCAATGCGATGACAGGCTGCCTGGTAGGCGGCCTTCAGATCGCGTTCGCTTAAACCCGGTTGGATATGCGCGTGTGCTACAACCAGAACCGTTTTATTGATCTGATCGAAGACGACCATATGGTCGTATAATGCAAAGGACAGATCAGGGAGTTGACGGTCATTTTCCGGGGCATTGGGTAAATTCTCGGAATAACGGACCACATCGTAACCCGCATATCCAACCGCACCGCCACAAAAACGAGGAAGTGCAGGCAACTCTGCCGCCTGATATTGCCCAAGAATCGCTTCCAGTTCCCGCAATGGATCGTCAACCGTGCGTTCCTCTGTCTGCCCCCCCTGCTGGATAACCATTCGCTTTTCGTAAGCGTCTATCGTCAGAAACGGATTTGCTCCCAGAAAACTGTAGCGGCTGATCTGTTCCCCGCCGACCACACTTTCAAACAAAAAAGAATAAGGCCCTTTTTCCAGCAACTGATAAGCACTGACGGGAGTCAGAGTATCCCCCGTCAACTGCCGATATACGGGTACCAGGTTTGACTGACCGGAAAGCGTTTTAAATGTTTCAAAATCGGGAACGTATTTCATGAATTATCTTAATTTGAACGGTCTATGGATGAACAAGCATCCCGGTTTTCAAATCCTCTGGGTGGACTCTCTTATGAACATTTCTCATCTCCGAGACAAGCTGCGGGCAGGCTCAGTTCTCAAAAATCTCTAAAATGACTAATTCTGACCGACTATTTTATTCCGGGTTTCCGGTGATTAAGATTTTGATTCTCATGAGAGGAATGGAATTACGGACGTTGATTGCATAAAATAAAACGAGTCATTCAATCTTATAAAGCTTTCAATGAGTTCGAAGTTCATGAGGCTTTGTTTTCCCTGACTGAATGATTAAGGTATTCGTTCTCAGAGTTTACACCGATTGGGAATGAATGTCACGCGAGAGACAATGCCAGTGAGAGGCCAGATTTCCAGCAAATCGATCATGAATATCGTTTTATTTTACTAAAGGAGAAACAGGGTGAATTTGGACGCGTTCACTCGCACAAGTGGTGAATGGCTGAGAGGAATCGGTCCCGATTCGGATATTGTCATGTCCAGCCGGATTCGACTGGCCAGGAATCTCGCACAGTTTCCCTTTATCAGTCGCTGCAACGAATCGACATTGGGTGAGATTGAGCAGCTCATGCGTCCGATTATCACCACACTTCCCATGAGCGTCAAACTGTCGTATCTGGATGTAAACAAATTAGGCAGTCTGGATCGGCAGTTCATTGTCGAACGCCAGCTTATCAGCCGTGAACACTCCGAACGATCTGGTCCGCGTGGCGTGGGTCTGGATACCGAGGAAAATATCGGCATCATGGTCAATGAGGAGGATCATCTCAGGCTGCAGGTACTCCGCAGCGGATTTTCTCTTAATGAATGCTGGGAAACCATCAATCAGATTGATGACCTGCTGGAACAGGAAGTCACTTATGCTTTCAACGAAGAGTTTGGTTATCTGACTGCCTGCCCCACGAATGTGGGTACCGGAATTCGGGTCAGCGTCATGCTGCACCTGCCGGCACTGGTGATTACTAAAGAAATCCAGAAAGTGTTTCAGGCACTCCAGAAAATCAATCTGGCGGTACGTGGCCTGTACGGGGAAGGGAGCCAGGCAATGGGTGACTTCTACCAGATTTCGAATCAGGTCACTTTAGGGCAGACGGAACAGCAGCTGATCGACAGCATCAAGGAAGTCGTCCCCAATATCATCTCCTATGAACGGCGCGTCAGAAACTCATTAATCAAAGAAAACCGTCAGGGACTACACGATCAGGTTTCGCGGGCTTATGGAATATTAAGTACGGCTCAGACGATCAGCTCAGAGGAAACCATGCACCTGCTTTCCAGCGTGCGGATGGGAGTCAATCTGGGACTGATCGAAGGCCTGCCCATCTCGACAGTCAATGAGATGTTCATCTTCACCCAGCCTGCGCATCTGCAGAAACTGAGGGGGGGAGAACTGGAATCAAGCGAACGGAACGCCGCCCGCGCGAATTATCTTCGCCAGCGGATCAGCGACGCCAGCAGCTCTAATTAGTTGCCCCTGCAAACTGATTGCCATTGTCTGTCACCCTGGCAATCTCTTCCGACGAACACTTGCGCCCTGTGATATCTACACGATTTTTGGTTAAAATTATCGGTGACCAGGAACTCAGCGTTTATAAGAAAATCGCACATCCCGAACAGGAATTCCACTCGTTACTCGACACGGAAGAGGATTGAGTGTTAAAATGTGGCATGCCTTCCAGATTCATCCAAATGGGTCATATTGACGGGAGTCCCCCATGCCAGATGGCCTCATTACGTGCTACAACTTCACAAACCTCGATAACGTTTCCGCTATTAAAACAGCATTTTGTCCATTCAACCGGGATAGCACCATGCGAAAATTTGTCTGTATTTTTCTTACCCTCTTCGCATATACCGCCGACACTGTAAACGCCCAGGAATTTCAGAACCTCTTTAACGGGAAAGACCTGAGCGGCTGGGCCGGAAAAGAAGGTTTCTGGACCGTCAAAGATGGTGCGATTGTCGGCCAAACCACAGAGGATAAACCGGCAAAACCGAACACATTCCTCGTCTGGCAAGGGGGAGAGGTGGGCGACTTTGAATTCAAAGCGACCGTCCGTTTCAAAGGCAACAACTCTGGCGTTCAATATCGCAGCGAGCTGGTTGATCCCGAAAATTTCGCGCTAAAGGGTTACCAGGCCGATCTGCATCCGAAACCGGAATATTTCGGCATGATGTATGGCGAGAGAACTGGTCGCGGGATTCTCGCAGAACGTTTCCAACGCGTTGAAACGGGTGTCGAGGGGAAAGCGAAAGTCATTGCGGAGATTGGAGATAAAAAACAAAAACTCACTGATTGGGAATGGAACGAAATTCGGATCGTTGCCGTCGGAAACCGCATGGTGCACCAGATTAATGGCGTCAACACCATCGATTTGACTGATACGCATCCCGACGCATTTTCGAAAGGTGTTCTGGGACTGCAGCTCCACGCTGGTCCGCCGATGAGGGTTGAGTTCAAGAATCTTCAGTATCGCCCGTTGGCCGGTGCCGAAGCGGCTGCGGTACTCAAAGCGGCCGTCGAGAACAACAAAAAAGCGCCCTCTTCCCCAAAAACGGTAACTTCGAAATCAAAAAAAACTGGTCGGTTTGACTGGGTGTCAGAAAACCCCACTCCAGTCTGGGTCTGGCGCACCGACAATCCAACTGGAAATGATCCGATCTACCTGCGTCAGAAATTTGAAGTCCCGGACGCGATTAAAGCGGCGCGACTCTATTTCACATGTGATAACGGCGCTACTGTCTGGATCAACGGAAAAGACGCAGGCACAGCGACCGACTGGGGCAATCCCATCATGCTGAGCGACGCCAAAAAGTTCGTCCAAACCGGGACTAACCAGATTGCGGTTCGGGCAAAGAATAACGGTGGCGTTGCGGCGTTTGTATTGAAACTGGAAATCGAATTCGCTGATGGCAAAAAGCAGCAGATTATTTCCTCTCCCGAATGGAAACTGACCGATGCCGAAACCAAAGACTGGCAGATCGCCCACTTCGACGACTCCAGCTGGAAACTGAAGCTGAAAAAAATGGGTAACTTCGGCAGTGGCCCCTGGGGCAAACCAGGCATCACAACACGCAGTGGAATCGATCTGGAGGGACTTACCGAATCCATTACGATCGCCAAAGGTTTCAAAGTGGAGCTGCTCTATGAAGTTCCGATCAACGAAGAAGGGAGTTGGGTTTCGCTGACGACTGACGGCAAAGGACGCTTATTAGCCAGCGATCAAGGCGACAAAGGCCTCTACCGCATCACCATCTCTGAGGATGCTGAGAAGCCACAGGTCGACGTGGAAAAAATGCAGATCGATCTCTCTGGCGCTCAGGGCATGACCTGGCTCAACGACGCACTCTTCTTTCACAAGAGCGGCGGCAACCTTTACAAAGTCACCGATACCAATGGCGATGACCTGTTAGATTTAGCCGAAGTGCTGCCCAGCGAACGCAGCGGCGGCGAGCACGGTAACCACGCCGTGATCGTGGCGGAGGATGGAAAGCACCTTTATGTCATCGGTGGAAATCATGCTGAATTACCCCCCAAAGCCAGTATTGTCCGCTCGCGCGTACCGACCTGGGACGAAGACCTTCTGTTACCGCGCGAATGGGATGCGAACGGTCATGCCCGCGGTCGTCTCGCACCGGGGGGTTGGATTTCGAAATTCTCCCCCGAAACAAAACAACATGAGATTATCTCAACCGGCTACCGCAACCAGTATGACATTGCCCTTAATCGTTTCGGCGACCTTTTCACATACGATGCCGATATGGAATGGGACCTCGGAACACCCTGGTATCGCCCCACGAGAATCAACTGTGCCGTCAGCGGTTCTGACTATGGGTGGCGCAGCGGTTCCGGTAAATGGCCCGAATATTATGAAGACAGCCTGCCTGCAGTCGTAAATATCGGCCCCGGCTGTCCGACCGGCGTGATCAGCGGCCAGGGCGCGAAGTTTCCTGCCAAATACCAGGACGCAATTTTCGCACTCGACTGGACCTTCGGCACGATTTATGCCATTCACCTGACTCCGGACGGCGCTGGTTACCGTGGCGAACAGGAAGCATTCTGCTACGGCTCACCGCTACCCTTAACTGATGCAATTATTGGACAAGACGGTGCGCTGTACTTCACTATTGGTGGTCGTGGCACACAATCGGCACTCTTCCGCATCACCTACGTCGGTGAAGAATCGACCAAACCCGTAACGGGAGAAATCGCTGGGGCCGAAGCACGGAAACTCCGTCGCAACCTCGAAGCATTTCACGGCAGGCAAGACCCCGCCGCTGTAGACGCTTCCTGGCCTCATCTTTCCAGTTCAGACCGCTGGTTACGCCACGCAGCACGCGTCGCGATCGAATCCCAGCCCGTTGATTTATGGTCAAAGAAAGTCTTTTCCGAGAAGAACTCGCAGACCCGTATTTCGGGTGCTGTTGCTCTGGCACGGATGGGGAACGAATCGTATCGTGATGCCCAAATTGCTGCCCTGCTCGAACTGGACCCGGCTGAATTAAGTGAGTCTCAGTTCCTCGGTCTCCTCCGTGCCTATTCTCTGACCTTTATTCGTCTCGGTAAACCAACGGCAGAACAACGCACGCAGATCATCGCCGAGCTAGACCCTTATCTGCCGAACAAAAACAAAAAAATCAACACCGAACTGGTTCGCGTTTTAGTTTATCTCGAAGCACCAAACGTCATTTCGAAAGCCATCGAACTCATCGCCAACCGCGGGGAGCCGGAAGTGCCCGACTGGACTGAACTCGCCAGTCGCAATAAAAATTATGGTGGTCGCGTGCTTGAGATGCTTGCGAATCATCCGCCGACACACGAAGTCAATTATGCATTCATGCTTCGCAACCTGCGCAAAGACTGGACGATGGACCAGCGCCGCGCTTACATCGAATTCATCAACGCCGCCGCGAAATATCCCGGCGGCAACAGCTATGGAAAGTTTCTCAGCAACCTGCGAGACGAGGTTCTTGGTTACCTGAGCAACGCCGATCGCGCTGCACTGGCTGACATCAGCGGCGAGAACTTCAACCCCGTACCCAATTTCGAAATTACCGCACCACAAGGACCTGGCCGGACCTGGACTATTGGCGACGCGAGCAGACACACTGCTGGAAACGAGCTGCGTGCGGCAAACTTTGAAAGCGGTCGCAACCTGTTCCACGCTCTGCGCTGTGCAGCGTGCCACCGATTTGACGGTCTTGGAGGCGATGTTGGTCCGGACCTGACAACGGTGAAAAACAAGTTCGATGCCAGATATATTCTCGAATCCATCATCGAGCCGAGTAAAGTCATTTCCGATCAATATCAGTCATCGATTGTGGTAACCGATGATGGACGCACTCTCACGGGCCTGGTAGCAAACTCTGACGGTAAAGTCATTGTCTATCCGGCTGATGCGAAAGCCAAACCGATCGAGGTCTCTCTTGCACAGGTGGAAGAAATCCTGCCTTCCCCTGTTTCGCAAATGCCACAGGCGATGCTGAACGCGCTCAATGGCGACGAAGTACGGGATCTGATGGCGTACCTGCTGTCCGGCGGTGATCCGAAATCGCGGATTTACCAGAAATAAACGGCGAAAGAACTGACATGCAGGAGAAAGTTGCATCGCGATTGTAAGGTTATACGACCTTACAATCGCCCGCTTCGAAATACGCCGTAAATCAGCCAGATTCCCAACAGACTCGACATCATAAAAATCGGAATGCTGATATAAACCAGCCGCGTGTCAGAAGAAAGAGTAATCGCCGAGGCCAGGATCAACGCTGACATCACCATTCCGATCGCCAGCCGATTGCCAGAACGATCCATCTCAGTTGTCAGATGATCGATGCCTTTATGCTCCAGATGAATCCGGAGCTCATCGTCGCTCAATTTCCCCAAAGTACGACCGATCTGTTCCGGCAGATCATGCATGACTTTTGACAGGTTACAGGCTTCTGACCAGAATCGGGTGGCAATGGCGCGAGGCTGGTATCGTTCAGAGGAAATCTGATAAACGTACGGCTCCATTTCCTGCGCAATATTCAATTCAGGAGCAATACGGGTCGCAACTCCTTCCAGAGTAATCAAAGCACGAATCAGCAGCATGATATCGACCGGACATCGGATGCGGTGAATCGCCAGAATATTGATAAAGTCGGTCAACATTTTTCCTACGCTGATCTGATCCAGCGGAATGCCGTAATAATTTCCGATGAAATCACGCAGATCGGCGCGTAACAGCTGATGATCAACGGCCCGTTTCGCTTTGCCAATATTCAAAACCACATCGACCAGCTTAGCCGTATCTTTTCTCGCCACATTCAATAATAAGTCAACCAGCATATCCCGGCGTTCTTCTTCCAGAACTCCGATCATGCCGTAATCGATCAGACATAGTGACCCGTCAGGCAGGACACGAAAATTTCCCGGATGGGGATCGGCGTGAAAAATACCAAATTCAAAGGTCATTTTCATAAAAATGCGTGCCCCGTTGGCGGCAACTTCATGCGCACTGATGGGCAGGTTTTTCAATTCTTTTTCATCATCAATCCGATAGCCGTCGATATATTCCATCGTGATAATATCGCCTTGCGTCATCTCCCAGTAAATTTTGGGAACATATAATGTCGCATCGTCCTGAAACAGCCGGTAAAACTCATCGGTCGAACGCGCCTCTCTCATAAATTCCAGTTCCCGCCGGATCGTGCGGGAAAACTGATTAACCAGACCGATGGGATCAAACACTTCCGCGTCAGGGAAATGGCGCTCGATCATTGTTGCCAGTTCGTACATCAGGCTTAAATCCTGTTCAATCACCCGGTCGATATCAGGACGTTTCACTTTGATCACCAGTTGTGTGCCATCATGAAGACGGGCACGGTGTACCTGTGCTAACGAGCCGGCCGCTAATGGCTTCTGATCAAATTCCGCAAACAGAGTATCAATCGAATCCCCTAATTCCCGTTCTATGATCGCGATTGCGATGCTACTCGGAAAAGACGGAACGTGTTCCTGAAGTTTTGACAACTCCCGGATGACATCCCGGGGTACGAGATCAGGGCGCGTACTTACGACCTGACCAAACTTGATAAATGTGACTCCCAGACTTTCCAATGCACGTCGGATGCGTTTGGCGCGGGTTAATTTGATTTCGGGTTCGGTACGTTTCCAGAACAGCAACCGGCGGCCCCAGCGAAGATACCGCCTCAGTCCCAGTTGATCTACCAGATCATCAAAACCATAATTTACAAGAACGGTGACGATCTCGCGGCTTCTTCGTAGATTTCTTAATAACCGTAGTGGGTTAGAATCCAAAGTCTTCTCCTGCAAAGAAAGCGATCTCACGAAATTCCTCTTCGGTAAGCGCAGTCTAACATTCAATTCGGCATTCAGTTCGGTTTTACTTTTTATCTTATCAGACTATAACAGACGTTCCTATGCAGCAAAGCCCCGATCCTATTAAAATGGGATTCGGCGAAATCTTGTCACATTTACCCGGTGCGCGGAGACGGAAATATGCGTTTTCTGAAATACATCCTGCTCTTGATGTTCGGCACGGCATCAACCTCAATCTGTCAAGCAGGCGACTGGCCGCAAATTCTGGGCCCGTATCGTAATGGTCATGCGGAAGGCGAATTGCTTGACGCGGCATGGCCTGAAACCGGCCCTGCCGTCAAATGGCAGCGCGAGGTCGGCAATGGTTATGCAGGACTGGCTGTATTCAAGGACACTGCGATACTATTTCATCGCATCGGTGACGAGGAAATCGTTGAAGCCCTGCAGCCCCAAACGGGGGAAGTCCTCTGGAAACACTCTTCACCCGTTAATTATCGCGGCACGTTTAACCCCAATGACGGCCCGATCGCTATTCCCCTGATTCACAAAGACCGCGTCTATGTCTATGGAATCGCCGGTCATTTACAGTGCCTCGATCTTAAGACCGGCAAACGAATCTGGTCGCGCGAGACACATAAGGATTTTCAGGTCGGCGAAGGCTATTTTGGGGTCGGCAGCACTCCGATTATTGTGGAAGACAGGTTGCTGGTGAATGTAGGCGGAAAACGTCAAAATGCCGGCATCGTTGCGTTCTCTCTCGACAAGGGATTTACGCTGTGGCAGGCAATGCCGGACGACGCCAGCTACTCCTCCCCCACTTCCGCATTTTTACACGGGCGTTATTATGCAATCTTCATCACACGCATGCATCTGGCAGGTCTAGACCCACAGAATGGAAACATCCTGTTTCAATTCCCTTTCGGCAAACGGGGGCCGACTGTCAATGGTGCGAACCCGGTACTGGTTGGGAATCATGTATTTGCCACGGCCAGTTATGGAGTTGGCGGATTCTGGGGCAATATTGAACGGGCGCATGCCAGTGAAATCTGGCGTGATGATCAAATCATGTCCAGCCAATACACAACGCCGATTGAATACGGAGGGACCCTGATTGGAATCGATGGTCGTCAGGATGTCGGCAAATCGCGGCTGCTCTGCTTTGACCCCAAAACCAAAAAAATCAACTGGAAACAGGATAACTTTGGTTATGCCACCTTGCTGGAAGCCGACAACAAACTGATTCTCATGAAAACCGATGGCACGCTGGTTCTGGCAGAAGCCTCTCTGGAAGAATATAAAGAACTGGGCCGCGCTCAAGTTCTCAATTCGACAACCCGGGCACTGCCGGCACTATCCAACGGGCTCCTGTTTATCAGAGATGAAAAAACTCTGAAATGCCTGCAACTGAAAACGGAAATACCTGCTCCAGAAACGACGCCAAAAACTACACCCGAGAAAGCCACTTCGAAGTAAGGATTGAACTGAAGATGTCAACCAGCCGCCGCTCCCACAGCGAAAAAGAATTCCAACGAGCCCTGAAAGTGATCCCCGGAGGCGTGAACAGCCCTGCCCGGGCATTTGGCGCAGTGGGAGGCCATCCCGTGATCATTGACCGGGGCGAAGGGCAATATCTTTACGACATCGATGGTAACCGTTACATCGATTACGTCGGTTCCTGGGGACCTCATATCCTGGGTCATCGCCACCCGCGTGTGATCTCCCGAATAGAAGAAACGCTCAAAAAAGGAACCAGTTTCGGCGCCCCGACGTTACTGGAAACCGAACTGGCCGAACTCGTGGTAGAACTGGTCCCCTCTGTTGAAAAAATTCGGATGGTGAATTCCGGTACGGAAGCGGCGATGAGTGTGATTCGTCTGGCGCGTGGATTTACGGGACGGGATAAAATCATCAAGTTTGCCGGCTGTTATCACGGGCACGTAGACAGCCTGCTGGTCCAGGCCGGTAGTGGCGCGCTGACATTGGGAACCCCTTCCAGCCCCGGTGTCCCTAAAGGCTGTACGGCTGATACACTGGTACTCGAATATAATGATCTTGATCAGCTCAAAGAAACCTTTGCACAACAGGGCGATCAAATCGCCTGTCTGATTCTGGAACCGGTTGTCGGCAATATGGGGGTTGTGCTTCCGGAGCCCGGTTTCCTGGAAACTATCCGCGAACTTTGCACAAAGCACGGCTCCGTTTTCATTATGGATGAAGTTATGACCGGTTTTCGTGTCGCTCTGGGAGGCGCGCAGAAACGGTTCGGCATTACTCCTGATCTCTGCATGCTGGGAAAAGTGATTGGCGGCGGTATGCCTGTCGGCGCTTATGGTGGGAAGTCCGAAATCATGGATACGATTTCGCCGGTCGGCACCGTTTATCAGGCAGGAACGCTCTCGGGCAATCCGATCGCAATGGCTTCGGGAATTGCTACGCTGGAATGTTTGAGAGAAACCAACCCCTATCCACAACTGGAAGAAAAAACACAGCATTTGACGCGGGGACTCCTCTCTGCCGCTGAAAAAGCCGGGCTGCCTCATACGCTGGCGGAATGCGGCTCGATGTTTACGCTGTTTTTCAATCCGGAAAAAGTCACCAGCTACGCGGTCTCGGCACGCAATGATACCGAACGTTTTGCACGTTATTTCCAAGGGATGCTGGACCGCGGCATTTATCTTCCCTGCAGTCAGTTTGAAGCTAACTTCACCTCCACGATGCTCACTGAAGAGGACATCGTCCATACTATTCAGGCCGCTGAAGAAGTCCTGCAGGAGATTGCCTGAGGGGATTCAGCCCCCTTCATCAACTGGTAAATCCGTTCAAGGCGTGAAGTCGGTGTTTTCATTTATGTCCAGACAGAATGCAGCCAGTAACTGGGCGGCGTGATCCAGGTCTTCCAGGGAAATCACTTCCACGGGACTGTGCATGTACCGATTGGGAATCGCTACGATGCCGGTCGCCATGCCCCCCTGATTCAATTGCATTGCATTCGCATCATTGCCGGCAGGTCGGGAGATACTGTTAATCTGCCAGGAAATTTCATTTTCACTGGCTAATCGCGCCAATGAGGAATACACAACCGGATTCACATTGGGACCGCGATATACAACGGGACCGTGTCCTAATTTGATGTCCCCCTGCTCTTGTTTACTGACAGTCGGGCAATCAGAGGCATGTGTGACATCCACGGCGATTCCCACCTCCGGTTGAATCGAGAATGCGCTGGTTTTCGCACCTCGCAGACCGATTTCCTCCTGCACAGTAGACACGGAATAAACGCCGACATGCGGTGATTTTTCACTCACCTGTCGCAACGCTTCCATCACCACCCAGACTCCCACCCGGTTGTCCATTCCGGGGGCAGAAGCCAGTTGATTCAACATCGGCCGAAAGCCGAGCTCAAAGGTAATCGGATCTCCAATCGCCACCAGCTCGCGGGCCTCTTTCCCATTTTTGGCGCCGATATCGATCCAGAGGTCTTTAATTTCCGGAACCGTTTTTCTTTCCTCAGGGGTCAACAGGTGAATGGCCTTGCGGGCGATGACACCATGGATCGGGCCATCAGCAGTATGCACCTGCATGTTCTGGCCCAGCAACATCTGAATGTCCCAACCGCCGATCAGATTTGCCCAAAGATAACCTTCATCGTCAATATACTGCACGAGAAGACCGATCTGGTCACAGTGCCCTGCAAGCATCACCCGTCGTTTCGCACCGGGATTCACGGTTGCAATGACATTCCCATGCAGGTCTGTTTGGATCGCATCGGCAAATTGACCGACATATTCACGCACAACTTCTTGTATGGGACGTTCGTACCCGGAAGGTGCCGGGGAATGTAGCAGTTTTTTAAGAAAATCCAGCGATGTGGCGTCCATATGTTTTCGTCCTCTGACAGATTGAGGTGTTTGACTTATATACAAAAATACCGATCGCAGCTCGAGAACTGCGGGTCTCTAATACAGCATGTAAGTAGCTTAATTTTAGTAACTTATGATTAGATTACAATCCGCCCTCCAGAGAGTTTCCAGATTGCACTTTCTGAAAATGGAAACCGCTGCATGCAGGGCGGCAAATTTGTACAAAACAGGCACTCCCCGACGAAATCTTTAAGCTAAGCTTTCAATACAATTAAAGCGAATACTCTGACAATTGTCTCGTAAATACCTCCCAAGCGGGAGCGATCTTATTAACTGATTTTAATCTGGATGAACCCGTTTTTTTATAAACGAAGACAGGATCTCTCCTCTATTCGAACTGAACTATCGAGGCCCCCATGACTGACTGGATGAAACTACGAAAAAATTTGATTGGCGAAGGAAAACAAAGCCCGCTTCCTCCCCAAATCAAGTTGCCTATGCTGCCGAAGGCTGTAATGGAATTTTCGCAAAAGGCAGAAGATCCAAATTCGACGCCTAAAGAGCTTTGTAAAATCATCGAAAACGATGCCGGTATTTCGTGCGAACTGTTGCGTTTGGTCAATTCCAGTACCTTTGCTCTGCGGCGAAAAGTTTCTTCAATCCAGCAAACCATCACCCTGCTGGGGATTCGCTCTACAAAACTCTTTTTAATCACGACCGGTCTGAAACAGGCGATGTCGAGTAACGACTCAAAACTGATCAATCTTCCCAACTTCTGGAGCACTAACCTGGAGCGTGCTTTAGCAGCACGTGAAGTCGCCCGACTGATGAAGGTGGATCAGGATGTCGCATTCTCTGCTGCCATGCTGCAGGATTTTCTACTGCCTGTCTTATCGAAAGAATTATTCGACCTCTACCTGAAATTTACTATCAATCAGGATAGCGATCCCAGCCTGTTGAAAGAATACGAACGCAGGCATTTCAGCTGGGATCATTGTGCTGCCGCTGCGAATGTGATGCTGGACTGGTCGTTTCCCGATGATCTGATCTGTTCCGTCTACCTGCATCATGAGGGGCTTAATCTGCTGACAGACTCAGAATTGGGTAAGACGCCGGCGGCTGCCGTAGCAGTGGCTTCCCTGATTCCGGACCCTTTAAGACAGGATCCGAACGGATTAAATCAACTGCTGGCATTGAATGAAGCCTGGCCTGAATTCAATCTGTTTGAAATCGCCGAACAGATCGATAATGAGCTCCGAGAAGAATCAACGGCGGCCAGAAACTATCTCTCGCTGAAAAACCGTCTGGAAAAACATACGGCACTGAGTACCAACGAATAGTTTGAACTACGTTTTTTAGATGCTGAAGTCAGGTTGACGAATCGATATCCCGCTGATTCCTTCATGAAGCGGTCGTGGAATAATCAGACTTTTGATTCAGACTTTTCTCCCATTTTTCTTTTTCAGCTCTGACCTGCTCTTCGCTCGGTTTTTCCTGATCGATTAAGTGATCACTCTTCAGTAAATAGCGTCCGTCTTCAGTATGCAGACAGAACTGCTTGAACCAGAGCATGCTGGCAACATTTGGTTGCGGACTGTAAAGTGTCACGGCGATCCCTTTTTCATAGAGATCATAAAGCATCCCGAAAAAGCCGCTGGGGATGTATTTTACAAAGGTCAATTCCACGCCGACCGATTTGCATTTTTCTTTTTCGATCAGACGGGTCAGTGTTTCACGCAGCAAAGCCAGATCGGCTCCATCCCAGATTTCCATTGTTCCGAAATCCAGGACGGTTACTCCCTCACGCACATAAACACTCATTCGATCGCGTTTTGAAGCCATGCCGTCGTTCTCTCTTTCTGCTTGTTGACCATCAAAGCTGTTAAACAGTGAACTGTTAAGAAGATTGAATAGACGCAAACAGCGGACCATTCTTGTCCAGAATCATTTACTTCTCGTTTACAATAGAGATAAGCTGATGACATCTTAAGACTTAAGAAATTTCGCCTCTTCCAATATTCACTATCCCTTAACAAAAGCTGTTATGATTTTACTACATCCGGGCAACGTCTGATGTAAAAAATCATCATGACTGTTCCTGCTGTTGAACAGACTGCAAATTCAGATGATTTGTCCTGTCATGTCTGGTATTCACTACGAAAAGCAAACGGAAAGCGTTGGATTTTGGCAACATCCGGTTCAATGCGAACTCGACGTTTCAGTAATAAAAACCTAACAAGCTGCAAGACCGATTGCTGATCAGATTAGAAACGAGCTGAAAAAAGCCGGAAGTCCACAGAGTGAAATCACGAATGGCAGCGGAAATCTGCTCATCCAGTTCATCTCAGAACAGCATCAGTCGGGCGATCCCTTCCAGATTTCGTTATGCCACGTTCTGCTACTTGTTCCCCAGCATCAAAACAGGCTAAATAAGTGCCGACTGGTCTGCGATTCCCTCTTGAGCCAAACCGTAAGATACACTATTTTTCGCACTGACAGGCCGGACAGCGGAGCTGAAACTGATTCAATCTGCAAGGATGCATGATGAACGCTTTAAAATTCTTTTTCACTCTGACATTGATTGGATTCACGCTTTCCGGATGTGGTGGCGCCAGATCTCCGATGTCTGACAAAAAGCATCGACAATCGCAACAACAGTCAGATAGTCCGATGCCAGCTGCTGCAGAACCATTGCCAGAAGAACGGGCCGATTCCCCGTCTGACACGAGCGTACCAGGTAAACAAAAACATGAGACAGTCAGAGTGTTCTATGGCACAAATCGCAACCTGACTGGTTCTACTTATCCCAAACAGTTTTTTGGTTCAGAACGAGCCAGCCTGTCACTCGGTTTCTGCGACGTCAGCATCCCGAAAAGCCATCAGGAAGGGAAACTGGAATCCCCAAAAATCTGGAAGCTGGAATTTCGCGAAAATCCGGATAAACATGTTGTACTAAAGTCAGTAGAGCCGGCATCTGGTCCCGAGTTTCTCACGACCCTGCGAGAAACGATTCAGAACTCGATCGAAGTCGAGCAAACTCCCGAGGGAGAAATCAGTACAGGCGGTGAAGCATTCATTTTTATCCACGGCTATAACAACTCATTTGAAGAATCCGCACGCAGAACGGCACAAATCGCTTATGACTTGAAATTCAAAGGGGCGCCTTTGATGTATAGCTGGCCCTCTCAGGCAAAAGGGACGCTCTGGGCCTATAAAGAAGATGCGCGAACGTCACAGTGGTGTGAGGAGCATGTGACTCTGTTCGTCGAAGCCATTGCATATGAATCGGGAGCTCGTAAGATCCATTTGATTGCGCACAGCATGGGAAATCGGGTACTATCACGGGCTTTGAAAAACATTTCGCAAAAACTGGCTGTCTCTGGAGAAACAGAGCCACTGTTTAACGAAGTGATTCTGACAGCCCCGGATATCGATGCCCAGGTTTTCAAAGATTCGATTGCCCCCCATATTATTCAGACAGCGAATCGATTTACCATTTATTCTTCTTCAGAAGACCTGGCGTTAAAAGCGTCTCGTGTCGCCAATTCGTTTTGGCATGAACGACTGGGAGAAGGGGGATCGTACCTGACAGTATTCCCGAACTATAAACAGATAAATGTCGTCGACGCCTCTGGCATCGATACCAACCTATTTGCATTGGGGCACTCTTACCACGCCGACAATATCACCGTTTTGTCCGACGTCAAACAGGTCTTTCAGGGAATTCCCGCCGGCGATCGAGGCCTGCAATCCTTACTGGAAAACCTCGCCTGGAAATTCCAAAGCAAACATCGCCTTCTCGGGCGTGTCATTCGCGGCACATTTCACTAAGCCGATTCCGATCAGCATGACAAAAAATAGAGCACACAAATAAGAACTTCAATGAATTCTTTCTCTGTGTGCTCTCTGTTTCAATCCAGCCACTATGGAGAAGCTGATTCAATTATTAACCGAGAGGAAACGGCTCCGGCTCCAACAGGAACGGGAACACGCGAATCGGTTCGCCAAGTGTCAAATCATCCGGATACCGAAGCTGGGCAGCACGGTCGGCGGCAAATTGCAGTTTCGTCAGTTCCAGCCCACAGTAATGATCGGCGTTTGATTCTGCTGCAACATCCGCGAAGACTTCACCGGCAGAAGCAGCATGACGACGCACGCCGTGAATACTACCTTCCCGAACTTTGATCCCGGCAGCGGAAAGTTTCACTAGCCCTTTCAGGAAACGACCGGGAATCGAATCTGGTCCACACACGCGCAACAGGCGTTCCCACTCATCATGCGCTTCCCAATAGAACCCCAGATTGAAAAAATCAATGGCGTTCAGGTAATTTCGGTGCTCAACCCAGTTATCTTCGGTGAGCGCCTTAGGGGGTTTGGGTTTATTACCATAACTGTGTCCTTTCGGATCACGGTAGGGATGCGGCAGGCTTCTACCAGGAACAAAGGTATACTCAGGAAGCCGGGACGAAGGTAATAAACGTACAACTTCAGCAACAGGATAAACCATCCTTTAAAATCTCCAATTTCTTCACATCTAATTTGAGGTCAATCTCTTCTCAGACCATTTACATCTTTGAATCGACAGAGGTAGATCGTACTGGGTGAATCGCGATTATTTGATTAAAATCTGTGATAGCAGCCAATTCTAACTTATTTATTTACAAGAGGTTCCGCAACGATAGCGCTGAAACCTCATCAAGCGGGGCTCTTCCCCATCTGCATATTTTGGCGGCTCGAAGTCGACTCACAGTGGCGGCATTTTATTCAATGCAGCATTGAGCAATGGGGGCAGGAAACTAAAAAACAGGCTCTTTTTGCCTGTTCAACAAGCTTTCATCTTATCTTGTCCTATCATATACGAGCTTATTCGAACATAAAGAGCAGTTTTCAGAATTTGGAGTAATTTCGCGAATTTCGCCAGATCCTGGTTCCAGTCAGGGGAAATAGTCTTGAAAGTGGAATTCTACCAACTACTTCCCAGGCGTTCGCCAAAACCGGCCTCTGATACAGACTGAATGAATTTCTCTGATCATAATGATGTCAAATTGAAGAGCGCACACCATTTGTAAGTCGGAATGGGTTGTGTCTTCTGACTCGATCATTACGGTTTCGCGGGAGAATTGGCAGGCTGTTTCTGCAAGGCTTCCTCTGCGCGGATTTTTCGTGCGGAGATGCTGCGAAACTCCCAGGGAAGCTGGCTGTTTTCCGGCAGAGAATCCAGCACACTCTTGAGTTGTGCGTATGACTTCAGACTTGCTCTCTCTGTTTTCAATCGTTCAGTTTTAGACAGATCGTGCAGTTCGAGGGGGTCCTCCGCGAGATCAAAGTATTCTCCCGTGGAATAGAGTTTAAATCGATCGTCCCGCACGACCCGCTGTTTGTAATACTGCGTCAGACACCAGGGACGCCAGACGGTTTTGCGTGGTTGATTCAGAATTTGCGGCGCGAATGACCTCCCGTCAATCGTCACACCCTTCGGAAGCGGCGCCTGCGCCAGATCGGCCAAGGTCGGTAGAATATCTGATACGTCAATCAGATCATCACTGATCCGTTCAGATCCCACCAGTTTGGGACAATTCACAATCAACGGCATATTAATGCCCTGCTCTTTAAGAGAATAAATTCCCTGTTCGGAAATACGACCATTGATGCGACCGCCCAGACTCTGTTCCGCGTTCTGGTCGGTCCCGTTGTCTGTGCCATTATCGGGAACAATAAAAAGAATCGTATTTTCACGAATTCCGAGTTCGTCCATTGCTTTGACCAGACGACCAATCAGGTAATCAGAGTAATTCAACATTCCGGCAAACTTTTCCCGGTTCGTTAATTCTTGCCCCAGATTATGGGGAGTATGGACCACAGGAATGTGCGTGAGGATGGTGGAATAATAAGCACAGAAAGGCTTGTCCCGATGTGTTTTCATGTATTCAATTAAATAATCCGTGAAAATATCAGGGCCGAATTTGCCTTTCGTCTCCAGACGTTGATCATTTTGAATCACATACGGATCCCAGTAACGCTGCTTATGTGCCGGGTGTCCTTTTTTGCCCTCTGGGAAGAGGCAGTATTCTTCAAAACCATGCTGCTTGATCGCGTCTTTCTGTGCCGGATCAAACAGATCATTGATCTGCCATTTCCCTGAAATGCAGGTGTGATAACCGGCATCTCTCAAGATGCGGGCAAAACAGATCTCTCGGTTCCAGTCGAAATAGCCGCCGCCATAAATCGCCGGATCATGATGTGTATGCCAGCCGGACCGGAAGGGATAGCGGCCTGTGAGCAACATGTGCCGCGTTGTGCTGCAGACCGGAGTCACGTAACAATTGCGAAACCGCAGTCCCGTATAAGCCAGATGATCGATGTTCGGCGTCTGATTCTCCTGGCTGCCGTAACTGCGAAACCAGTCTTTACCGACATTATCGAGCAGAATGAAGATGATGTTCGGTCGCTTGTCTGTTTTTTCTGCCGCTGTCAGTATCGGCAGATTCAGACACACAATGCAAAACACAACATAGCTGATTTGAATTAAACGTTTCATAGGAAGTTCAGTTTCATTTTTGAAAACTATGGTTTCAATTCAGACTTTGCTAACAATGAGACCGCCGCCGATGGTCCGCGCATTTTCTGGAGTTCGGGAATCACTTTCTGAGTCGCAATATACCAGGCCATGCCCAACAGTAATACAAAACCAATTCCTGCGAGAATATTCATTACGGGACCATTGCGATATTCACCCATCACTTTTTTACTGCTGGTTAATAACAGCAGCGCACCGGCGGCCAGAGGGGCAGCGACAACAGTCACCGCCTGTGCCGCCACAATCGCTGCAACAGGTTTCGTTCCTGATTCAATGACGTAGATCGCGACAAACATTCCGGTCAACAGAACTGCCGCCGTCAGATAACGGGTTGCTTTATCCTGTGGAGTGCTGCCTAGCCCCAGGCTGTCAGACAATATAAATCCGCCAATCATGGAGTTCACAATGAACGAAGAATAAGCGGCAGAAAACAGACCAATGCAGAATAGGATTTGTCCCTTTTCACCGAACAAAGGTTTCAAGGCATTTCCGACATCACCGACCCCTTTCAACTCCTGTCCTCGCAGCACAGCGGCTGCGGTCGCCATGATCATGATCGTAATCAATGCCATAATACCGGCACTGATCCGCGCATCGATACGACCATCTTTCAGGTCTTTAATTCTCCAGCCTTTAAAACGAGCCAGGTAAGACTGGTAAAAAGCGGCCGTTATCACGAATGTAGTTCCCACCAGCCCCAGCAGGGAAATGTTGAGTATTGAATCGACCCCGTTGCCTCCATATCCGGGGATGACTCCCTCCGCCATTTCCAGCAGATTCGGTTTTGCAAAAAAAAGATTGATGGCAAATGAGGCCAGCATCAAGCCCACGAAAACCGACA
This sequence comes from uncultured bacterium, assembly GCA_963974925.1. GTDB lineage: Bacteria > Planctomycetota > Planctomycetia > Planctomycetales > Planctomycetaceae > Gimesia. The sequence continues at coordinate 60,949 of CAXBFD010000026.1, forward strand.
TCAGACGTTCAACCAGTTTATACAGATTTTTGAACCCGAATAAAAAAGCAAGTGAAATTGCATTGAAGAATACGATTCCATATTTAATGTCGGTGTAATTTTCAATGGCCGAATGTACGCCGAGATTGTTTCCAAACTGGTACGCAGCGGAAATGAAAAAGACACCGCAGCCAATCAGAATCGTCAAAGGCCTGCCTACCTTTTGCGCCAGGAGCGTACACGTGGATTCAGTCGTTACTGCCCCGAGCCGTGCGCCCAGAGATGTATAAACCAACATGAAGATCACAGAAACCAGCACGACCCAGATCATGCTGTAGCCTTCTTTGGCTCCCAGATTGGAACTCGTCAAAATGCTGCCGGGACCTATGACGACACAGGCCGTGACCAATCCAGGACCAATCCGTTGCCACCAGTGTGGCCTCACCGTTATTGCTTGTTCTTCAGTCACGTTACCGAGTATCCTTAGAGGGGGGTAAGTCATCGTATAACAAATGCAACACGTTTGCTGTTTTATTATGCGAAACCGGCTGCGATACACAATCCATTTCACCGTTTGTCCGGTTTTATTTTGGAAACAGTCGATGTACCATCTAAGATAGAATCGCAGGCTTTCTCAAATCAGAACCGCTCGTACTTTTGAAACAGCCGCTCAAAACCACATTCAGACAATTGTAAGTTAAGGATCGTGCAGTGAAATATTTGCTGAATTTCATCTTATTGGCTGTCGCTCTGTCAGGTCTGCCCGTCCAATCGGTCTCTGCAGCATCACAGGCAAAACAACCTAATTACATTGTCATCTTCTGCGACAATCTGGGTTATGGCGATATCGAACCGTTCGGTTCTACCGTCAACCGCACCCCCTGTTTAAACCGTATGGCCCGGGAAGGCCGCAAATTCACTCACTTCTGTGTGACCGCCGGTGTCTGTACTCCCTCGCGTGCTTCGATCATGACCGGCTGTTATTCCCAACGCGTGGGTATGCACTGGAATCCGCGCGATGGCCAGGTATTGCGGCCCATTTCTCCTTACGGTTTAAACCCCGAGGAAATCACAGTTGCTGAAGTCTTGAAGCAAGAAGGCTATATAACCGGCATGATCGGGAAATGGCATCTGGGAGACCAGCCCCCATTCCTCCCCACCGCACAAGGCTTTGATTATTTTTATGGAATCCCCTACAGCGACGATATGACAGAAGCCGTCGGAATACGTCTGGGCGATCGACTGGATGGCAACCGCTGGCCTCCCCTCCCTGTGATGCTGAATGACACCGTGATTGAAGCGGGCGTCGATCGCAATCTCTTAACCAAACAATACACCGAGAAGGCAATCGAGTTTATTGAACAGAACAAAGATCAGCCATTCTTTCTCTATTTCCCGCAAGCCATGCCTGGAAGTACGAGCAAACCTTTCGCCAGCGAGGCCTTTCGCGGCAAAAGTAAAAGTGGTCCCTGGGGAGACAGCGTTGAGGAACTCGACTGGTCTACCGGTCAAATTCTGGACAAACTGGTCGAGTTGGGAATCGATGAGAACACGCTGGTGATCTGGACGTCAGACAATGGCTCGCCAATGGCAAAAGACATGAACAGCACCGAACGAGGCACTAACAAACCACTCAATGGTCGCGGCTACACCACGTCTGAAGGCGCCTTCCGTGTCCCGACAATCATGTGGTGGCCCGGTCAGGTTCCTGCGGGAACTATTTGTGACGAATTGGCAACCACCATGGACCTCCTGCCAACTTTTACCCTTCTCTCAGGTGGAACAGTACCCGCAGATCGCATCATCGATGGTCACGATATTCGCCCACTGATTGAGGGGACTGCCGGCGCGAAAACGCCATATGACGTCTTTTATTATTATGCAATGAAGCAGTTACAGGCGGTTCGAAAAGGCCCCTGGAAATTATTCGTACCCTTGAAAGAATTCAACAGCCACCCCCACTTCAAAAAAGGGGAAGGCATGCAGCCGCTGTTATTCAATGTGGTCAGCGATATCAGTTCCGAACACAACGTCGCTGATCAGCACCCGGAAGCTGTCAAGGAACTGATGGCTCTGGCAGAAAAGGGACGCGCGGACCTGGGGGATACGAATCGTCCCGGTGCCAATCAACGTCAGCCGGGAAAAATTGAAAACCCGGTGCCCCCCACACTCAAAACAAGTTCTATAAAATAATCTTAACATCTGATTCTAAACGATCTATTACTAAACCACTGAAAGAAGACTGATGCAATCCCTGGAAATCGACTGCCAGACGGTCAAACAGAAACTCGACAGCAACCATCCGTTTTTATTACTCGACTGCCGGGAGCAGGAAGAATTTAATTTAGTCAATATCCCGGAATCCCGGTTACTACCAATGAGCGAAATTCAGCAGCGGGTCTCCGAATTGGATGATCATCGCGAGGCAGAAATCATTGTCTACTGTCATCACGGCATGCGCAGCATGCAGGTCACCGCCTGGTTACTCCAGGAAGGTTTTACGAATGTGAAAAGCATGCAGGGAGGAATTGATGCCTGGTCCTGTGGCATTGACGATTCCAAAATACGATATTAAACGCCAGGATGGCAGCGACAAAATCAGCCTGATATAATTCTTCAACAGCTTTGAACTTTTCATCTTGGTCTCTACAACAGGAGTTGAGCATGTCATACGAGCAGATACTGTTATTGTTTCCAATCGTCGCCGGTATGGTTTTCAGCAATGGAACACAGGCTGTCGCGTTTGAGAAGCCGCTGGTATTCATCTCGGCTTTTGCGCCCGGAGAAAAAGGAGCCATTCACGCCTTTGAACTCAATCCCCTAACTGGAGAGCTCAAACTTGTGGAGCGGACAACGGATGTGGAACATCCTTTTTTCCTGACAGTTTCTCCGGATAACAAATTCCTGTATTCGATTCATGCACCAGGCAAATTTGGTGGTAAAGAGAATGAATCCGTTGCTGCCTATGAATTACAGGGACGTACCGGCAAATTGAAGTTATTGAATCGACAGTCTTCTCTGGGAACGGCATCCTGTTATCTGGATATCGACAAATCAGGTAAGGCGGTCGTAGTCGCCAACTATTCGACAGGGAGTGTCGCATCGCTGCCTGTCCAGGAGGATGGATCACTGGGAGAAGCGGTCACATTCATTCAGCATACCGGTTCCAGCGTTGACCCCGCGCGCCAGAAAGAGCCCCACGCGCATTGCAGCGTCATCAGCCCCGATCAGAAGTTTGTGTTCGCCGCCGACCTGGGACTCGATAAGATATTGGCCTATGATCTCAATTCCAAAACCGCCAAGCTCACTCCCAGTCAGCAATCCTTTGTCAGAACGATTCCGGGTGCCGGCCCCCGGCATCTGACATTTCACCCTGATGGAAAACATCTCTACGCAATCAATGAGTTGAAAAACTCTGTCACGGAATTTGAATATGACCCGAAAACCGGCACGCTGATTGAGCAGGATACCATTTCCACGCTGCCAGCAGACTTTGAAGGCACGAGTCATTGTGCCGACCTGAAGATCACTCCCGACGGTCGTTTTCTTTACGGAACCAATCGTGGACACGACAGTATCGCTGCTTACAAGATTGATGATGCAGGAAAACTGACGTTGATTGAAATCGAACCGAGCCTTGGCAAAGGGCCACAAAATCTGGCGATCACCGCAAACGGAAAATTCCTGCTCTGTGCAAATATGCCCGGTAATAATGTGATTGTATTTGCAATCGATGAAACAACCGGCAAGCTGACACCCGTGGGAAATCCCATTGAAATGCCCAGCCCGTCCTGCATCATGATCCGTTAGTCCATTCAGATCACTGGTTTCAATCAGGCGGTACGATCGGCGTCCGCCTTCGAATTCGTTTCGTCTTCATCATCAGCGTAGAAGGACAGGTTACTTCCTGATCATACTGTTTGTGAAAAAAATATGGATCAGATCAGCACCTCCCAGTTTCAACGGATTCTTTTCACAACGCTAGTAGAGTTCTCTTAAATGTTGGCAGTCCATGATCAAATCCTCTTTCCTGATGCCATTATGAATGCCAGCCAATGAAAAATCATACTCATAATCTGTGGCAAATAGAGAGAGCCTCGGCTGTATTGTTAATCCATTCGCCTGCAATCTTATTGAGGCAAACTCAGCACACTCGTCTATCCTAACACACAAATATGCATCCGTATGCAGATCGAGAAGAATTATCGATTTCTGCAAAAATGATCCCCACTATCTGTCGACGGTGCCTGCCTGGTTTTAAGATGATAGCTGGAAATGACTGCCCATTGGTTTCGGAGTTTCTGAATACTTACATCTAACATCCTCAATCACTGGTCCTGACATCTGAATTTCAGTCGTATTTAGAACAGGTAAAACATGAATCAACCTGAGAAACAATGGACGTTCCTGCATGTCAACGACAGTCATATGGGAACCCCGCGGTCGTATCGGTTCCGGCCTGCCATTAACAAACGCTGGGCGGCGATTAAACAACAGATTGCCTCCATTGACGCGGATCTTCTGTTACACGGCGGCGATCTGACCCGCGATGGCGACACGCATGAATTCGAATATCAGCAGGCACGCGAAGATCTGGACACACTCCCCTTCCCCACGTTTGTGATTCCCGGCAATATGGATGTCGGCAATAAACACGCGTCACAAACAGGGGTCAAACTTCGCTGGGATCCGAAGGGACTGGGCTGGAATGATCCTGAATTGAATATGACCGCCACACGCCTGGACCTGTTCAGTAATTATTTCGGTCCGCTGCAATGGTCGTTTTTGCATCGCGAGGTACGATTCACCGGTTTTTACGCCGCTGTCGCGGGAACAGGGCTGCCTCACGAAAAACGCTTCTGGCAAATGCTGGAACGGCTTCCCAGTCTGCCTGCTGCCAAACATCACGTTGCTGTCATGCATTATTGGCCGTTTATGGAATTTCCTGATGAACCGGCCTGGGACCTGACGGATGGCGACCAGTATGACAACTGGTATTTTTCGATCGATCCTCCCCATCGGCAGCGATTATGGGAGATCCTCAAAGCAGCGAATGTCGAAATCCTGTTTTGCGGACATGTCCACACAGGTCGTCCCGTGCAGGTTGTGGACGGCATTCGCCTCTATCGTACGCAGGCGGCAGGCAACACCGGGCAGTTATCAGAACGCTGGCCTGAAGCAGATACCCGCTTCGGTTTTCATCACTGTGATGTAACGGACTCGGGTATCGACGTAACCTTCATTCCGGGCAATGACCAATGCGAAGAATTTGGCACCTTCGGCCCGTTGGGACACCCCCCCATCGAAGAACGTGATTACTCCGCTGCCGAGCAACAACCATCCATCCAACCTGACACCGATTTATAAAGAGATAATTTGGAGTACTCCGTGAAAGTTTCCGTTTATATCGCCACCAGCCTGGATGGTTTTATCGCCCGCGAAAATGGTGAACTGGACTGGCTGCCCGGCATTGATGACAGCAGTGACGGAAAGGGAGAAGACTTCGGATATCACGAATTCATGAATTCTATCGATGTCCTGATTATGGGACGTCTCACTTTTGAAACGGTCCGGTTATTCGAACCATGGCCTTATGGAGATAAGCGGGTGATTGTTCTCAGCAGTCAGCCACTTCAAATCCCGAACGATATACCTGGCACGGTGGAATCGACATCCTGTCCTCCAGCCGAACTGATCCAGAAACTCTCTAAGGAAAACTGTCAACACATCTACATTGACGGCGGCAAAACCATTCAAAGTTTTCTCAACGCCGGTTTGATTGAGGACATGATCATTACCCGCATTCCGGTTCTGATCGGCAGCGGTATTCCCCTGTTTGGCCTTTTAGACAAAGACAAAAATCTCCGCCACATACTGACCCGCACATTTGAAAATGGATTTGTGCAAAGTAAATACGAATTGATAGATTAGTACGAAGCTGCTTTCTTTTTCCATTAATCGCTGAATTTCATCTTTCACGCATAGCTCGTAAAACTTATATTTTAAGCTGCACTTTCAAATACAGACAAAAAACAAAACACAATCGCTACTTGGTTTCATCTCTGGTTCAGTTTTCATGACAGATTTCCGCCTGAAAGGAAACGCTCATGCCGATTCGCCCCCTTCTGCTCGCCGTGTATTGCAGTTTATTTGCAGGATCAGTTTCATCTGCTCAAGAACCACCGGATAATAAGAATGCAGAGCTTTTGAAAGCCATCCAAACATTGGACACCGCGTTCGAAAAACAAGACAAGAATGTCATTCGTAAACTGACAGATCCCAATCACATTTCGATTGCCCCCACTTATCAGTTTTTCAACCAGGAAGATCAGTTGAAGGCGTTACCAGAACTGAAAATTTTGGTCTTCAAATCGGGGCCGAAACGGATCATTCGCATTACTCCTGAAACAGCACTCGTCGCGTATGAAGCCAATCTGGAAGGAACCTACGCTGGAACAAAACTTCCTGGTCGCGTACAAATTGTCGAATCGTGGGTCAGACGTCGCGGGAAGTGGATGGAAACATCTTATCAGGAAACTCCTCTGCCCTGATTTTGTTCATTGATGGGAATTGACTTGTTCGGCTTCGTTCATCCAGCCTTGCAGCATCTCGCGCAGCATGACCAGTTCCCGACACAGCTGTTTTTGATCTTTGTTGGCATGTTCGTAACACCAGGGACCGCGAAAGTCGGCGATCCTGCCGATATCGTACGCCATATTGCCATTTAATGGAAACAAAAAGTAAAAAATCACGATCCGGTAAATTTCCTTGAAACGCAATGCCGTGATCCCTGGTACTTTATCCAGAGCCTCACAGTCGATAACAAAAAGCTAATCCGACCTTTAAAATGGACTTGCGATAATGCCTCTCATTCGAATGCTGTTGACACCAACCCTGCTGGCCGCGGTTATCCTTTCGCAATTAATCGCATCCGATCAGGTCACTCCCCGAGCGAAAATGGGCTCGAATGTGGGCGCACTCCAGTTTAAGGATATCCGCTATCTGACACGCTCCCTGAATGACTTCAAAGAGCAAAAGGCGTTCGTTTTGGTCGCCTGTAACACGACCTGCCCTCTCGTGAAACGCTATCTGCCCAAGCTGAAACGCCTGGAACAGCAATATGGCCCGCAGGGAGTCCAGTTCATCGCCTTGCATACAGGCCCTACAGATTCAATTCGCGAAATCGCCGAATTCGGCATCGTGCAGGAGATCCCATTCCCCAATGTGCAGGACATCAAAGGGCGATCCGTGCAG
>CAXBFD010000027.1:0-66198 GCA_963974925.1 uncultured bacterium
CATGGGAAACCCGGCAACAATTCAGCGGTCAGAGAATCCCCCTCTCTCCGCTTATTTGATTGCCGTTGAGTTGTAACCCTATAACTGACTTCCGCAGGAATAGTGGGCGCGGTGTTAATCCGTATCTAAAAGTAACACGAACGTCTCACGACAAAGCGGCAAAACTGTTTGTAGACACTATCGCAAGATGAATTGGCGTTGCTTCTCAATAGACGTCACTGTAGGTCCACCTCACAGTGACTGGAAGTTAATCTGAAGGTTGCCGATTTTCCAGAGAGTCGTTTACTCCTGCAATACAAACTCTGACCCACTCTTGAGATATAAACGCGCCCAATTTGGACTCATGGCGTTTGAAGGTTCGTTGTGGTACGGGATATAGAATTGGCAGCGGACGGTGCCAAAAGAATCTATGAAGAGGTATCTTCCCTTATTTGTCTCTTCAACCAGAATCCAATCGTCTACAGTTTGCGTTTGCCGCCCCTCTGTTTTCGAAGCGAAGAGACCTTTGCCGAAGTACTCTGTGGTCTTATCAGAGAAGTTAAAAAAGGCAATATTACTACCCCCTCCTTGAATGTCCGACCAGTCCCAGGACGTAAAGCTCACATTATTATTGAAAACCGAAATGGTCGACTCGTTCACGATGTTGATATCATGTTGTGCAAGCCAAGGCCCCTGTTGATACCACACAATCGAGCCATCTTGGGGCCGAAACTGAACGATCGCGCTCTTATCGCGAAGACTTAAAAACAAATCTCCCTTCCTCCAAAACTTGCCATCACTCTTGACGGGCAACACATTATTCAGATGGTACGGATCCCGGTAGGGACCGTCTGGCATTATTGTCGCCGGCGTCGCCTCCAACAGCGTCTGAAGCAAACCGTTGTTTGAAAACATGTCACTCAGTGAGTAGAAATGAAGCCTCTTGCCCTCCGCATCAAGGCATAACACTGCGTCCTCACGAAATCGCAAGTTTTTGGCGAGTGAGTGCCTCAAATCAACGGAGCAAGTCCAGATATTGCCGTCTTCGTCCAGTTCAATCGAATGATGAACAAGCTCCTCACTTTTCCAGAGCAGGTCTGATTTCTCGTCAAGCTTGTACATGTACCCCAGTACTCCGCAGTGGAATATCAGGGACAAGTCATCTCCCATAATCGGCGAAAGAATTCGAATCGCGGCGAGATTGTTCGGTAACCGCTTATGTAAGGAGACTGAGATTTCCTGTGCTTCGAAATCGGCCTTCACTTCTTGTTTTAACCCCTGTATGTCTTCGAAGATCTTCCGTAGCGGAACGTGCCAGGTATGTACCACTTCACCAGTCTTGATGTTCTGCAGATAAACGCTACCTTTATCGGTCCCTTCGTAGCGGTAATATAGCAGGTAAAGGTGGTTGTTCAGGTGTTGAATATCAGAGAGTTCACCCAGCCTGGCAAGACCAGATTCTGTATTCATCACGAATTCCTGATGCTCCAGCCCGGTCGATTTTACAGAGAACCAGAGTTTCACTGTTTCAGGGACGCTTGCGGCGGCCAGTAAGCCTTTATCTACGACGTTTCGGTCGTTTGGCTGTTTTTCGACAGCTCTTATACTCAGCCAGACAAGCCCCCAAAGACAAAATAACAGAACCAGAAAGCGTCGAAGAACTCGGATTGCCTGGTCGCGATTAAACTTCATGATTGATGGCTACCTTTACCAGCTTGTCATAGAGTTGTCTGGAGTCTGAAGGAACAGTAAATTCATTCTGTTCGGAGCGAGTGCGTCGCCACTCCTTGACTTCAATAGCTTCGAATCGTTTGGCATCAATATCGAGAAACGGACACAGACTCAACAACGACCCGCATGGATTTGCTAAATATTTCTCATAGCAAAAGAAACAGAAGTCGGGTTCGCCCGCGTAGAGATCGAATGCGTCGCGGTAGAAAACGTGCCAGACGCGAAGCCAATGTTCAAGGCAACTCGGGTCAGAGGCTGTAAGCGATTCGTCATCATATTCGCCGAGTAACAGAATTTTCGAATGGAGTCCGAACTCGTGGTGGACAAGGAGATCCATGTAGTCGAGGGCGAAATCGTCTTCCTTCTGCAATTTGGATAAAATGTTGTGCTGCTCAAGTAGTGATTTCGCTTGAGCATACGGTTCTCTAAATGGAATCACGGTCCTTGTGGTCAGCCCGTTCCCTGCATCAAGTCGATGGAGTGACTTGGCGCGAAGGAGATGATTGTTGTTCTTCATCAGATAGGCCTTGCCACCTGCAACCATGCTCCGAAACTTTTGATATTCAACGTGGATGTCTTCGGCAACGTTATGTTGAATCAAGTGTTCCTCTTGAACAAAGTCGGGCCCGGCGAAGTGTAGCCAAAACGGCTCCTCTAATGCTTCATAGGTGCTGAGGCTATGCATCATTCCGTCCTTGTGCGACCGCTCCTTCTCCTTGTCTGTCTTGCGTGAGATCAGTTTTGGGCCAGTTCGAGGCATCAACACAAATGGCATGTTTCGATAGGAAAGGCTCACAAATTCTGGCAACTGGCCCAGGTACTGCATCAACGAGGTAGAGCCAGACCGTGCCAGCCCGGCGATGTAGACGTGTTGCAAGGGCGGATGGAGTTCCTTCCTGTTCATACTGCACTCGAACCGCCATTGGAGTCTCATAAACCATCTGTTGCCGAGGAAGAGGTAGTGAAGAAATTTGTCCAGGGTAGAGTATTCCCAACTACCAGATGTTTTCGGAAGGAAAGGCAACAAGATGAGCGGAAGCAAAGTCCCGGCGATGAAAGTCCAATGTAGCAAGTATTGCGGGAAAGCCGACTCTCTCCAGAGCTCAGGAGAAAAAAAAGAATTTTGGTTTTCCCCTCTGGCCGACTCCAAAGTAATGGCCAATAGAGCGATCGTCGCGCCGACAAGAAGAACGAGCAATACAATCCTAAAAAGCACCTGCAAAAAAGAGAAGACCACCGGTTTGTATGCCTTTTTAGCAAGTCTAAACCGCTGATCATCGTCAAATCGGGGATGACCGCTATAGTAGGCGAATTTTGCGATCGAAAGAATCCAGCTGTCGACGGAACGACGGATTTTGAGCCCCTTGAGCACAATCAATAGAATAAGGGAGACCACAACGCCGAAAAGGAATTCATAAATCATGAATTCCTTTTCTCCGAGATCCGCTTCAGCAATCGTTTCAGCGGGAACCACACGAATGTGAACAGTGTAATTGTAATGAGTGAGAATACTCCGATTACCACCAGTAGCGCACCTGCGCCGAGACCAGGTCCGAGATATGCGAAGATCATTTTCAACTAGTCCTTTGTTTGGTTCCCGCAATGACAAAAAGTCAAAGCTGTGAAAAACGAACGCAATTCTTCGAGTTCAATTCAGACGCGAATCAAGCCTTTCGCATCCCATCCTTCGCCTGCCAGTCTGCCATCGCAGAGTTTATCGAGTCAATCCTAGACAGATACTCAAAATACAATGGCTGAATCGACCTTTAAGGTTGGTTGATTTAGGAGATTTATAATATCTCAAGTCAACGATAGGAGTCAAGAAAAGTCAGGGCACCTGCACTGCTGAGTGTCGCCTTTTTTTACATGAAATAAGATTTCTGGAGCAAAAAAGATGGCAAAGTCGATGAATGAATCGTCGCTGTCGGCGTCGTATAACGTCCAAGGCAGTGCCAATGCGCTCCTGCCATTGAAGAACCGCGATTGCTTGGTTGAATGTTTTTTCCCTGCTCTCGAAATTCTTGTTTGACTCGTCTGACCCACGATTCGCTGCATTGAAATTGCAATGCAATCTCTCGTGTCGTCAGACCCTCTTCCTACGTTTTCAGAACTTCGAGATGCCGTTCTTTTGAATAAATCAGCATGTGAAATCCTCCGTGAATTGAGATTCCACTAGTACTACAGCGTCTGAACGATTGATTTTTTACGCTAAAGTAATTTTGGAGTATAACATCAATCGTTTGACCGGTTTTTCTGTAGCTGGGAGGTTCAAGGATGGACGTGAAAGCGATTGAGTCGCTGATGCCGGAGCTGGAATCTTATGTGAGTCCCTACCTGCCTCACTTTGGACGGGTGCAGAATCAAGGGGATGCGATGACGATCTTGCAGGGACTGCTTGCTGGCGGTGACCGACGAAACGTGGAGAACATGGCTGAAACAATCGAAGGTGGGGTAATACGCACATTGCAGAAGTTCATTGCCCAGGCCGTCTGGTCCGATCAGGATGTGCTTGCCGTTAAGCTTGGCAATCTGGACGAGACGATTCCCTACCAGATCATATTCGTAACGTGTGGTTTCCGGCGTTGAGAGTGTGACGTCATTACGTTCGACAACACTCACGGTTGCCAGGCGTCCCAGCTCATCATAGGTGTAAAGCGTATCGGTAACGGGATCAGCCGGATCTCCGGTATAGGTGCGTATTTTACGCCCATATGCATCGTATTCGTAGTTGACAATGCCCTCAGGAGACGCGATCTGAATCAGTTCTCCTTTGCCGTTATAGGTCTGAGTGTTGACACGAGCATCCTGGGGTGAAATAGTGAGCGTCTGCGTGACCCGAATTTCCCGCCCCTGTTCGTCGTACTCATAGGTAAACGTCTCATTGGGAGTTAAGGTAACGTTATCGGCTGTAAAAAACTGCTTTTCAATCAGCTGCCCGCTGCCGTTCAGGCTATCATTGTAGACATAAACGGTTTTTACCCCTTCAAACGAGACATGGGTTGTCAACCGGTTGAGGTAATCGTAGGTAAAGTTTTCCTCCAGTCCGTCCGGCAGTGGCCGCGACCATCATATTAAAGGTTTTTCACTGGTCCTTGGTGGCGGAGCAGTTCAGCAGGGAAAGAGTTACGAGACGACTGATGAGTTCGGATACGCTGCCGCAGAAAACCCGTCCATGTCCGTGACTTTCACGCCACATTGCTTTATCTGTTCGGCATCGATCATAGGCGGTTCAGTTATCGATTTCAGGGACTCGATTTCCGGTTAACGGGTGTTGAAGAAGCACACGTCATTAAGGATATCATTGCCTGACCAGCGAATTCAGTCATTCAGTCAAAAACTTAATTTACTCTGTGTGACTATTTTCTTTAAATGGATGAGACAGTGGGGAGAAGTCATGATATCGTGTGAAATCTAACAGGCTGAGTGGCGTCTTTTTCGAAGAATAATCCACAGCCCCCGGTTCCGAAGGCTGATACTCTATTTTTGTTTTCAAATATCAATTGGCTACGGGACTTAACGAGCGACAGTCTTTTGGTACCCGACGAACAGTGGCAGTCCTTTAGAGTTCAATTGCCCAATTAGCAGACGTATGAAATAAGAAATAATTTGCAAAACGTGAACGCATCGCTGCGCACATAAATGCCAATAGTGCCAAGTCTTCTCTCGGACCAGTAATCGACTGTAGTGAGTGTTGAAACAATTGGGGAAGATCCACAAAGCCAAGATGTAAATCAACGCTCCATTGCTGAGGACATTAAAAGACAATCACGCCCTAATTTGTGTTGTCCATACATTGAGTATCCAATGAAGCGGTCTCGACCAGAAAATCAAGTCAAAATCTTGTCAACGATTTTTCCTTGGCCTTTTTCCACTAGGGCTATCGGATTGCCATTGGATTTGAAGTTCAGTTCCTCATGTTTGAGTCCCAACTGGTTGAGAAGCGTCGCATGGAAGTCGTGTTGAGTCACGATATCTTCTACGGCCCGATGTCCAAACTCGTCTGTGGCCCCGTGAATGTGGCCTCCTTTGATTCCGCCGCCGGCCATCCAGATGGAAAAGCCTTCGGTGTTATGATCCCGGCCGGGATTTTTTCCTTCACCCCGATCCTGTACAACAGGAAGTCGTCCCATTTCTCCACCCCACTGGACGATGGTGGAGTCTAACATTCCGCGTTGTTTCAGATCAGAAACGAGTGCGGCAGAGGGTTGATCGATTTTTCTGCAAGCTGTCGGAAGATCTTCGAAAATATTTTCGTGCATATCCCAGCCGTAATTCCAGATTTGAACGAATCGAACACCTCGTTCCACCAAGCGTCGAGCTAAAAGACAGGCTTCTGCCATTTGAGATGTGTTTTTACCTTCGATGCCATACATCTCTTGAGTCGCTTTGGACTCTCGTTTCAGATCCAGTGCTTCCGTTGCGGCAGTCTGCATTTTGGCAGCCAATTCGTAGCTGGCGATCCGTGCTGAGAGATCGTTTTCCCCTGCATGTTGGTCGAGATGAACCTGATTCAGTTTTTTGAGCAGGCTGAGTTGGCGTTTTTGATTTTCACCTCGTAAGTGAACCGGCGGTACCAGATTGGCAATCCGAGGCTGTTGTTCTCGGACAACGGTTCCTTGGTAAATTGAAGGCAGATGCCGACTGTCCCAAAATGGGGCTCCCGGCGGATTACTGTTTATCACGAGAGCCACGAATGCTGGAAGATTTTGGGTTTCCGCTCCCAACCCATAAACAAGCCAACTCCCCAACGAGGGCCAACCTTCCCTGCCCCGCCCTGTTGTAAACGCACGCATGCCGGCGACATGGTTACGGATGTTGGGCAGGTGCATCGAACGAATGAGTGTGACGTCATCCACGATGTCACAAAAATGCGGCAAGAGCTGTTGGTTGATTTCCATGCCCGATTCGCCAACCCTGGAGAACTTCCACGGAGAAGGCATGACAATGGACGTTGCCTGTCCAGCATTATCGTACTTGATATCTTTTCCGGGAAATTGCTGATTGGCATATTTGTCGAGAATTGGTTTGCGATCGAACAGATCGAGATGACTGGGGCCTCCACCTGTGAAAATCGAAATCATCGCTCTCGCTTTTGGTGGATGATGGGGCTGTTTGGCAAGCAGATCATATTTAACCGGTTCAAGTGCTGGTTTTGCAGGAGCCGCAACAACCTTGTCGCCGGCCAACAATGTTCCTAAACCGATTGAAGAGATTCCCAGTGCATTTTGAGCTAGAAAATGACGTCTGGAGGAATGATCGTGTTTGCTCATCAGCAGTAGTCTCCCTTAATCCACATACAAAAATTCGTTGGAACAGAGTAAAACCTGACATAATGAAGCCAGGGCTGTGATTTTTGGTGTTTTGAGTTTCTGTTCCTCAAATGCTTTCATTTGTTCCTGTAAATAGAAAACAGCATCGGCCAATTCTGTTTCGGATGGGTCACGGTTATAGGCCAACTTCCAGGCCCGGGTGACTTTCTTCTGTAATGATGCGTCCTGACCAGATTCGTTAATAGTCCGTTTGGCGAAGGCATTGGCCTGTTGGAGAATAAAGTGGCTGTTTAACAGCGCCAAAGACTGTGTGGCGACTGTTGAAACCACTCGGCGCTCGCAATTCGGTTCCATCTGCGGAGAATCAAAGGCCTCTAACATCGCGACCGGCTTAGTCCGTCGGACCTGAATATAAATCGACCGTTTGTATTCAGTTTTATTTGCCGAGATTTTACCGCCACCAACAGTGAAAATTCCACTCTGGTTGGTTTCAACTGGAATCGGAGGACCGAACTGTTCTGTATTGAGCTGACCACTGACCGCCAAAATAGCATCACGTACCAGTTCTGATTCAATTCGACGTACGGGCATCCGCCACAAGAGTCGATTTTGTGAATCAATTTGATCTCCGGATTCGTGTTGAAGTGAGGATTGGAGATATGTCCGAGAAGTCATCATCAGTTTGTGCAACCTTTTGAGCTTCCAATCATGTTCCATAAAATCAGATGCCAACCAATCGAGCAATTCTGGATGGCTCGGTTTGTCACCTTGTTTCCCGAAATCTCCTGTCGATTCGACCAATCCTCGTCCAAAATGGTGGTGCCAAAACCGGTTTACCAAAACTCGTGCGACTAAGGGATGCTTGCCGTTGGTAAGATGCTGAGCGTACTCCAATCGACGACCGGATGATTTTTCTCTTTTTGGATGTTGTAATTTCTCTGTCTGTTTTGAATTCGAAAACAGAGTCAACCCGGCTGGAGCCAGCGGTTCTCCCTCAGGAGAGGAAATGTCACCACGAGTGAATAGAAAAGTTTTGGGAATTTTTTTCGGATCTTCGACCGCAATTCGGATGTAATAAGGTTTAGGTTTGAGTTTTCGTAATTCGGCAGCTTTCTTGTCTTCCTTTTCGTAGCTTTCCTGTAATTTTGGTCCATCTTCATAGCGAGCCAGAAAAAGAGGCAAGGTTACGGGATTGAGTAACCCCAGCATGGGAAACTGTTCCTCGACAAATTTTGTTTGCTCTGGAGTCCGTTTCTCTTTGGGAGTCTCGTATGCTTTCAGACCATAATCTCGTTTTTCCTCAGGGATGCCATCCAAAACTCGTTTTAATACAAGTTGTATCACGCCGTTCTTGATCTTCTTGTATTCATCATCAAACTTCTTTGCTTCAGCGTCGATTTTACCAGATTTGACATTATCCTCTTTTGAAAGAATCTCAAGGCGACGGTTCTTTGGCTCTAACCAGTTTTCGGTATTGTAAACAGGCGCGAAGATGGCTCGCATTCGATAAAAATCGTCCTGCGGGATTGGATCAAATCGGTGATGATGACATTCCGCACACCCAACCGTCGTGCCCAATATCGCCGAAGAGACAATTTTCAATGTTTCTGTGATCACCTTATTCTGGGCGACTTTGGGATCCATTGGATCTGATCCCGTTCCGTCGGGGCCCAATCTAAGAAAACCGGTTGCTATCAGATTCTTCAAAGCACGTTTGTCTGAATTGGCCAGGGTATATGCATTTAGATTATTCGCATTGACCAACTCGTCTCCAGCAATCTGCTCAGTCAGAAATTGATTCCATGCGACATCCTCATTGAATGAACGAATTACATAGTCACGGTAACTCCAGGCATCATTGCGGACCATATCAATATCGTTAAAACCTTCGGAATCTGCATAGCCTGCCACATCCAACCAATGCCGCCCCCAACGTTCACCATAATGAGGTGATGCCAGCAGGCGATCAATTAACTTGTCATAAGCATTGGGTGAACGATCTTTGAGAAAAAGGTCAACTTCTTCTGGCGTTGGAGGAAGTCCTAATAAATCAAAAGAGGCCCGACGGATTATGCTGATTCTATTTGCTTCTGACGAAAATGCCAATTTGTTCGCATTGAGTTTTCGGGCAATGAATGCGTCTATGGGGTTTGTGGATTTGAACTGTGGACTGTTGTTGAGCGGGATATCGGGCTTCAGAATCGGTTGATAGGACCAATGCGAGCGTTCGGCGGTCGTGATTAACAGATCCCCCGGTTTCGGATCAATCGTGGTCTCTTCATCCTGAGTGAGAGCCCCCCCCATAACCCAATTGGTGATCGTGGTAATCTCCTGTTTATCGAGCTTCAATTCCTCTTTAGGAGGCATTTCTCCCGAAGTGATGTAGTCGATCAGCAGACTTTCGTCCCCCTTGCCGGGAACAATTGCGGCGCCCGATTCTCCACCTTTGACGATTAATCGTTTCAGTCGTAAATCAAGACCGCCCGACAGTTCCTTTTCTTCACCATGACACTGAAAACAGTGGGCTTTCAATATTGAACGGACAGCGGTTTCATAATAGATTTTTGGGGCCTCTGAACCATAAAGTGAGACAGGAGCCATTATGAAACTGAGCATCAAAACTAAACAAAGAGCTCTCGGCATGATGTAAGGTGGGCTTTTCGCTAAGGGGCCAAGATTTGAAGAATCCATAACAAGTTTATTTCAGATGACTGTCATTGAAATGGCCATCCTCAATCAACCTTATAGTGGATTCGGTTCGTGCGGCGTTTTCGGTAAGAGTATCCACAGGTTCCTGGAAGGCCCAATCCCAGCAGGGTGAGGGTTGAAGGTTCGGGAACAGGCATGCTTCCATTAAGCTCAATTAAATCACATCCAGTCAACACCCCACATCCATCGACATCCCCTGAGAGGCCTCGATTGTAAAAACGGACGCCATCTATTCACACTCTTTGTATTCTCAGCCGGGATTTCCCATTTACGTTCAGCCTGGAACCGCTCCAAACCTAAACCACTCTCCATTTTAACATCGCCTCCCCCCCGTGTCTATCGCGTGGCGATTTTTCTCGTCCCGTACAAAACCCTGCTGTTTGTCACGACATTCCAGACATTTAGGCGCGAGTTCTCGTCTCCCACGCCGTCGCAACGCCCGACTCATCGCTTTGCTGCGCCTGATCACCACCGTCATGAAAGTGACTCGTTTCACACTGTCACAAATTCGGCTTCCTCAAGAAACCCAAAAGCTTCGAGTGTTGCAGAGCACGCGCCGTGCCTTCGGCCTTGAACTGACTCAAGGCCAGTCGCTGCAGAAATTTGCCTCGGCTAATTCAGAATCGATGGTTGCAATTCTGGAATATTTAAGTCCGCTGGGAAATAGGGCCGCTGGAGTTTTTTGTAGCGAACGTGCTTCAATGTTGCCGGTGTTGGTCCTGGTGTGTCCAGAACAAGCGTTGCTTTGGCGATCGCCCCATAAGCAAAACGGTAGTTCATCGGATTTTTAGCGACGATGAATTTGGCATCCAGTGGGTCCAAACCAACGGTACGGATTTGCTCATCAGACCAATCATAAGTGGCTCGACTCGTGATAATGACGCGTATCGATCCGATACAAAATACAGCCGTTGGTCCCATCTGTTCGTGATGGCCCTCCCATTGACCGCCCGTGTATACAAAGTTGCCATCGCATAGGCTCTCTAGCTTTCCGGTAAATGTGCGGGTGGCTCCCCACCGTGGATCAAGTTTGTGACCAATCGTAATCGATAACTCTGCACCTGTATGCGACTCATGACACTTCTGTGCAGCATCTGGATCAACGACGGGGACAATTGATGGTACATTGATACCACTATCTACGAGTGCTGATAGCATTGCGATGCTGTCACCGGCAGCCCCTCCACCACAACAGTCAGCTGCCTCGACTAGAATCACAGGCCCCCCCTTAACTTGCATACCTTTGGTTATTGCTTCGGCAGGCGTAAATATTTCCGGCTCAAGATCATGCCGACGGTCCCAATATTGTTGGGCGATATCACCAGCTATCGTTTTGGCGAGTTCAAGGTCATTGTCAGTAATAACAAGCCCCCCACTACCCATGTTTTCGCAATCCATGTAGGGATGAATTAGAAATAAACTGGTTGACAACACACGATCTTGCTTTTCAAACGATTTCGTGTATCGCATTAGTTCAGCAAATGGGTCATCGTCGTTTGTTGAACCATGTACAGCGCTGGTAATCACGGGCACTTTTCCCATGGCCATTGTCGGCTTGCATTTGCCAGCGAGCATGTCGAGCAGTAGCCGAGTTGCTCGCTGGCCCGTAGTGTATTGATCGCGATGTGGATAGGTCTCCCAAGCAATTAATGCATCAGCATGTTGCACCATCTCGTCCGTGACATGCGCGTGTAAGTCAAGTGTTGCCACAATTGGTAGATCAGGTCCAAGTAAATTTCGCGCCGCATGAATCAAGTCACCTTCCGGGTCATCGAGTCCTTCTACAAGAGCCGAACCGTGCAATGGCAATAAGACCCCATCGACTGGCAGCGATTGTTCTAGTCGCTCGAACCATTCGCTACGAAGCTGCTGATAGCACTCGCGAGTAATCGGTCCGGCAGAGCACGCTGATGCGTAGATCAATGGCGCTGGCTCTGCGTTTCCTTTATACAAAGCATTCAGCATGCCCCCCACAATGCTATTGGTCATTTTTAACATTTCTTTACCACGAACCAACTCGCCAGCTTCATAAGTCGATATATCGATTGGCAAACCACCGAGATGATTACACTCGGTCAGGATTCCGCCTATAGCAATTCGAGGAATGGGGTCGTTCTTCTTTTTTGTCATTACTAATTCCCGTTTATCATGGAAAGAAAATCTCGATTTCCCTATCACAACATGACTTTGATGACAGATTTACTGAACTGCCACGAGTAGGAACCGTCGATATGATTGTTCCAACACACAGTTGCGCCAACACAGTGACTTCCACGATTACTTTTATGGACTGGAATAATAGGCGATCTTATCCCGATCAAGATTGATTCCATGTCCTGGTCGATTTGGAGCATATGCAAAACCATCTGCGAAGCGAACAGGTTCGATGGCAATTTCGTTCCAGACCAAGTCTGAAAACTCAAGAAAAAGGCACTCGGGTAAACTCGCTGCAAGATGAACTCCAAGCTCCAGGATGGTGTTTCCCAAAGACAGCGGCACACCATAGTCGGCGGCCAGCCATGCAGCCGCTCGTGTTGCACTTATGGAACCATGAACGTTTAATATATCAACGGCATTGTGCTCCAACAATCGCCGTTTTCCAGAAAAATCAAGGTACTCCCCTGTGTTTACACGTGTGTATGTGAGCTGAGAGCATAAGCGGGCATAGCCTTCATAATCATCGCGTGTGATCGGGTCTTCTATCCAGAATATATCGTGACCTGCATCACGATAGGCATTCATGCGAATTAAAGTTTCTTTAACAGACCATGCCTCGTTTGCATCGACCATCAAGCGGATATCTGTCCCCATCAATTCCTTGACTATCCCAAGCCGGCGCAGATCCCAGGCAATGTCAGCATGACCTACTTTGATTTTGATCGTACGGAAGCCCTGTTTACGAAATTGTTCTAATTTGGCTCGAAACATTGAATCGTTGAGAGGAAAATCCAGTGTACTGCCATAAGCGGGAACACATGGGTTGTTGCCGCCGAGAATTTGATAGAGAGGCAGTTGTTGCTGTTTGCCAATCAGGTCCCAGAGTGCGGTTTCGACCGGGAGCGTCAAATAACCTCCGCCCACATTGCCTCCACGTGGTCGTGTGATGCGCTGAGCCAATCCAATCGGTGGACTATCCAACAGGCTTGGCCAAATACTGTATTCAAATTGTGTCTTCATATCAGACAGACTGGAGACAGGCATTCCTTGTTGAATTTGAAAACCAACACCCGAGTGGCCGCTATCGGTATGCAATTCAACAACAGTCATCCAATGCTCAATAAACCGAACCTGAGAATCACCTATCGGCTCTCGCAATGGCAGACGGAGTCGATGAAGTGTGTAATTTGTAATCTTCATCTAAATTCCTTGTTTTTCTGAGACTCCATTAAGCTTTAAATTGAGAGTATTAGGGAAGGGCACGTGACCCTCTCACGGAGCACTCACTACCCTTCATATATTTCATTAACCGGAGACTAAAATTCTGTTAAAAATAAACAAGCAATGTTTGTATGCCAAGTGCGGTCATCACAATACCAGCAATCAACGTCGAAACCCACAACAACCAACTCATCCTTAATATGCGTGGTAATCTCACATGATTGGTCCATAACATGGCGAAACACCATAAACCACACAGCGCTGCACCGCCGATCACAGCACCAAACGTCATCCGACCAAGTACATCTCCTGCGAGTTGTTTGGGTAACCAGATCATGATGATGCCGCCGCCATAGCAGTAGGCCACAGTTAAGTTACGCCAGATTGGTACGTGTTTGTCTGTTGTCCATTTTGGCAGCAGGGCGCGTGCACTCTCAACCACTGTGTAACGATAAATTTCGAATGCTCCATACAAGGTGCCGATAAATGCCAGGAAAACACCAGCGGGGTAAAGCCAAAGAAGCCAGGGGTGCAGTTGCGTGAGAAAAGTCGCCTGTTCTGAGAGGAGAGTCGTGTTATCGGGAATTCTGTGTTCGGTATGCAATAGCAATGCACCAAGTACGGCGAAGAGTAACGTCACAAGAATCACGCTGAGAAACGAGAAGCCTGTATCAAACATGGCTGCACGTGTCCAAATTTTGGCTCGGACCACTTGATTTTTATCGATCAGTTCGAGTTGATCGCGAGAAGCAACAGTGCTACCGGCAAGCCCCCATTTTTTTTCGCGAATCATCCCGACATAACCAATATAATCAAAAGTCCCCCCACCAACAGCACTTAAATAGAGTGCAACTTCCAGCCATGGACTACGATCTGAGAATGTGTTTGCATATTCAGTTACAACCCAGGGTTTGTAATCGGGAACAAATGGGATAAACAGTCCAGCAAAAATATCAATCACGCTCGGCTGGCAGGCCACTACAGAAATCATCGCACAAACGATGAGTGTGCCAAGTACGATTGCAGAGACGCGTTCTAAGGTCTTTAAGGTTGAGCTGATCGCTAATACCAGACAGATAGTGAGAACGCCCCCCCCAAAAATGTTCTCCCAGAATTCGAAGCCGCTGAATAGCCCGGCAATATTATTGTTCACTGACCGCCCAGTCAATTCGCAGAGATAACCGCCAAGAATTTCTGAAATACTTGAAAAAGCAATTGGCATCACCATCACCGTCGGCAACGTGATCAGTAATGGAAACCATAATGGCGGGCCGGGTATTGCCTTCCAGCTAACGATAGGATGTTCACCCGTTAGAGTGAAGTGTCGCACCGCGCCATAGACTTGAACTGCTTTAAATATACCTGCCAGCAAGAAGCACCACAGTAACTGATAGCCGAACACCGCTCCGGCTCTTGAAGCCCATACTAACTCACCACTTCCAATCGTAACCGATGCGATAATCAGTCCCGGACCAACGAACGAGAAGACGTTTCGCAGATTCAACGAAGAGAGTCGCTCCGGGGGTTGTGGAAATATTTCGCTGCGCTTTGCCAAATCTTTACCGTTGTTTCTTACAAATAGAATGGTCGTTGTAATGCATGGCGAAAAGGATTGAGCCTGATTGTGATAATCTGTCCTGTTTATCCAGCCCACAGAAGTAAAACAGCTATGGTTGGCAATTAATTAATCGTGTCGAGGCACCCGGGGCTTCAGGTAGTTGATATCGACCGTTTTGTATTACGGACGGTTCAACAAATTGGTTGCTTAGATGAGGAATCGCTTCTAGATAACATGGTTCTCGCCCTAAGGTGATCGATTGCCAGAAGACGAGATGTTGGTGAATCTGTCCCATATCGGAAGCATGTGGTACCAAAGGTAAATCTGCTTTTTTCGCTAACAGTGAGACTGCCAGCCATTCCGGTAATCCACCCAGACGGAGGACATCTGCTTGCAGGAAATGAATGCTGTCAGCACGAATCAGGTTTTTGAACATGACAGCATTCGAAACACATTCGCCGCTAGCCAGACGGAGCGGTGCAGCTCCGCGAGCAATTTGTTGATACCCGAGTATATCATCAGGGTGTGTAGGTTCTTCCAGCCAATAGCAGTTCAGCTCGGCTAATGCTTTCCCCGCTTTGATGGCTTGTTCCACCGACCAGCACTGATTGGCATCGGTCATGATATCGATATCAGAACCCACCACCTCGCGAACCGCTGTAATCCGCTCCAGGTCCTCCTCCAGCTTTGCAGAGCCGACTTTGAGCTTTAACCCCTGAAATCCGGCTTGGACGGTTGCGCGACTACGACGTATCACTTCATCCAGGTTATGCCCCAGCCAACCAACTGAGGTGTCGTACGCAGGATATCCCTCTTTGAGAATGTGATCCCGAGTATCGTTATCGACGCAACTTGATCTTAACAATTCGAGTGCTTCATCGCGTGTCAACATGTCGTTTAGATATTTGAGATCAATCCAGTTGATCAATTCTTCAGGAGGCATCTCTACCAGTAATTTCCAGAGAGGTTTACCACATCGACGTGCCCAGGCATCGACCAGAGCAGACATGACTGATGCCAATGCCATATGCACGGCTCCTTTATGAGGACCGATCCAGCGCATCTGTGATTCATCTGCCAGGCTTCGCCAGAATTTTGCGAAATCATGCATGATATCATTCAAATTTTGTCCCACGATAAGAGGAGCAAACGCTTCGATGGCTTTGGCGACAACTTCATTACCTCTGCCTAGCGAATAGCTCAGCCCCGTGCCATACTCTGTGTCACCAAGTTCTAGTAGCGTGACTGCGTACGAATAAACGGGATCTTTGTGAATGGCATCGGAACCATCTCCCTCACCCAGTTTGTATCGTAAGTCGAGGGCACGAATGCTTTTGACCATGTCGTTGCTCATTTATTTTCCAATCATTATTTATGTTTTTTAAATATATTGTGAACCTCGTTGTGGTTCGGTAATAATACAGGCAGAATCGTTGCGCCGCTTGTATTAAAAAATTCTTTATCAATCCTGTCCTATTGGCAGAAAAGGAAACAGCTGATCAATCCGGAATATTTGTGTTTGAATATACTCAAAGACTTAAACATACAGGCAACAGTCCCCTAAAAAACGTTTCGCAAGCATTCAGAGTTTGTTATAGATAAAAAGATCTGGTAGCACAGGGTCATTGAGGACTTGTGTTGGAACCATCTTCCTGTTTACTGAAACCTTCCAGTACATATTTTCGTGCCATGCGGATATGTTGAGCCATCCATTCTGATGCCGCCTGACTGTCGCGACGCTGGATTGCTTTGAAGATGGAAGCATGGTGCCGATAACTTCTCGCAATGACTCCCAGGCCATGCACGACTGGCACATGGCCGAAGACACGGGTCATGAGCTTGAAATCATGTATCAACTTCATCATGCGTTCGTTTCCCGCTCCACGCATCACGGCTAAATGGAACTCAAGGTCATTGGCCAGAAACTGGTCAGTCAATGAAGTACCAGCAACTTTCGATTTTGACTGACGGCACGTTATTGCTAATTTATGCATCTGGTCACACAAATTCCCTAGTTTCGTGATTTCCTTATCATCCATGCGTTCTGCTGACATAGCCGCTGCTTTGGCCTCCAGGGCTTCGCGAATATCATACAGTTCAGCTAATTCCTGTTGGCTAGGTTTTCTCATATAAGCACCCGATCGAGGTTTGTGAACGACCAACCCTTCACTAGATAACTGGCTAATCGCCTCACGGATCGGGCTACGGCTAATGCCAAGTTCTTTGGACAAGGCTTCATCGGATAGTCGTCCGCCAGGAGGAAAATCTCCATTCAGTAATTTTTGGCGAATGACCTCATACGCGTGTTGTTTTAATGTTAGTGTCATACGAATTGTTTTCCATTTTTTTAAACGTATACTTTGTGAATTCACATCACTACAATTTTACAAGGTGTTTTTATTTGATGAACGCTTCCATTTCTATTCATCGAATTCTAAATTCTGCTAAAACCACTAGACTATCACAAAACAGTGATGGTCAGTGAACATCTTCGTAATTCGAATTGCCCCTCTGAGATTCCAATACCAGAGACCGTTATTTACTCAACGCATTCGTAACCTTACATTTGATTTCCGCGGACTCGATAATGGTTCAACTTGGAATTATTCTTTGTAGATTTCCGGCAAACACATCAATGTATCGAAGAGTTATGGGATTACGTAAACGATTCAATTTGTTATGCAATAATTCCCTCCGCGACATTTCCTGATACATCTGTTAAACGAAAATCACGTCCTTCGTGTTGGTAGGTAAGACGCTCATGATTGATTCCTAGCAGGTGGAAGATTGTTGCGTGCAGGTCGTGAATTGTGCATCGATTTTCGATTGCGTAATAACCATAGTCATCGGTCTTACCATAGCGAAAACCGCCTTTTACTCCTCCTCCCGCCATCCACATCGTAAATCCATCCGGATGGTGATCTCGCCCTTGGTTGGTCTTCTTCGCTTGATCCACAGTCGGCGTGCGACCAAATTCACCTCCCCACAAAACAAGTGTGTCCTTCAGCAGCCCGCGGCTCTTGAGATCCTTGAGTAGACCGGAGATTGGTTTATCGATTTGCGATACGTTAGCCGCATGACCTTCTTTGAGATGTGAGTGTTGATCCCACTGCTCATTGCTGAACGGTAAAGTTCCTGCGTGGCTAACTTGAATAAATCTCACGCCGGATTCAGCAAAACGACGTGCGAGTAAGCATTGAAGACCAAAATTTTCTGTTACGGAATCATCTAACCCGTACATGTTTCTTGTTGCTTTTGATTCCCCGGAGATATCCATCACTTCAGGTGCTGCAGTTTGCATGCGAAATGCCAATTCAAATGACTGGATACGGGCTTCGAGATCATCTGCCATGTTCGAGTTTTGATTGTGGTGCATCTGACGTATTAACTTCAATTGTAAACGCTGTTGCTCAAAGCTAAGCCGTGCATTGTTCATGTAATCAAATTTAGCGTCTTTGGCCGGAGAATTAGGATAGCCAGGAGTCCCCAAGGCAACACCCTGGTGGATGGAGGGTAAAAATGCAGTCCCGTAATTATCAACTCCGCCATGAATAGATTGAGGACAGATTGTAATGAAACTGGGTAGATTGTTGTTTTCCGTTCCCAGACCATAGCTGATCCAAGCCCCCATACTGGGCCGGACAATAGACTCATTACCCGTATGCAGCTTCATGCAGGCCCCACCGTGGGCGACGTTGGTATCGCAGACCGAATGAATCATGCAAAGTTCATCTGCAACTTCGGGTAAACACTGCCAAAGTTCACTCATTGGAATACCACTTTCACCAGTTGGTCGAAACTTCCATGGTGAACGCATCAGATTACCCCGTTTGGAAAACTGAACTCCACGTTCCTTAAAAGGTAGTGGTTTCCCATCATCACGATCCAGCATTGGCTTTTGGTCAAATAAATCGATATGAGAAGGACCACCACTCATGAACAAGAAGATAATCCGTTTCGCTTTGGGAGTGTGATGTGGAGAGCGGGCCGCTAAAGGACTTGTACGTGTTTTTGTGGAATTCTCCCCTGATAATAACTGCTCAGCGAACATCCCGTTTAAAGCTAATCCGCCAAATCCGGTTGCAAAATGGTTTAGCATTTGTCGCCTGGTTAAATTACCTGCTGTTGGATTTAACACAACATATTCCTTTTAGTTTACTTTAAGCCTGTTTTACTGTATTGCTGCTTATTCAATTTATGAGCCACAAATGGAATAAGTAGTATCGCCTGTGCAGACAAATTACTGGATATATAAAAAGTCATTAGACATCAAAAACGTATGGCATAGGCTATTCAACGCAGCGCGAAGCGGATCATCGGTTGTGTTTGCAGAATTCGGTAGTTTCGAAAACTCATCCAGAAACTCCAGAGCCTGTACCAATTCACTGGCGGTTGCCGGGCGAATAAATAACATCAGATAGAGCTGGTTAACGATCTGTTCTCTCGAATGGAGATTGTTTTTGTCTATTAATTGTGAGACGATCAATTCTGCCTGCTTCGTGACGAAATCGCTATTCATCATCATCAATGCCTGGGTAGGAACAGTTGTTACTGCACGTCGACCGACCGGGTTATTAGAATTAGGAAAATCAAATAGCGTCAACTTGTCATAGATCGCCGTTCGAATGATTGGCAGATAGATCGACCTGCGTGTTGATCCTTCGTAGGCAGCAAAATTCTTCGCCATCTCATCCACAGAAAGATTGATACTTTTTACACCTTCAATGGGTGGTCCACCAATCGTTCTGTCCAATTGACCCGCCAATGACAACATACCATCGCGAATCGCTTCTGCTTCGAGGCGCCGTTCTTCTCTTTTCCAATACAGGATATTATCGGGATCGGTCTCATTAGTGACAGCATTTACCGCTGACATTTGATAGGTACTGGACAGCATTATCAGTCGGTGTAATTTTTTTAATGACCAACCGTCATCAACCAATCGTAATGCCAGATAATCAAGCAATAGCGGATGTGTCGGTCGCGCACCCATGATGCCAAAATTATCAGGCGTTGACACGATCCCTTTACCAAAATGCCATCCCCACACACGATTGACGATTACCCGAGCCGTCAGCGGGTGATCCGGTCGAACGAGCCAGTTTGCAAGTTCAAGTCGTCCACTCTGATCCTTCGGTAAGGATACGGACTCATCGGCTTTAGAAATTGACAGAAAATGCCTGGGCTCAACATCGCCAAGCATGTTATGACTGCCACGATGGTGAATTCTGACGTCTTGTACTTTACCATCGTTTACAGCCATCAAAGTCGGTTCGGTTGGTGCCTGGTTAGCCAGTTCATCCAGTTTTTTTCTGAGACGGTCAAGAGCATTGACACTGGTATTGATTTCATCATTACCATCAATATATACAAGTCTTAATTTATCGATATGCGCCATTGTTTTAGAAGTCAGGCGTAATTGATTGATTCCTGCCTGGAGTTCATAAACTCCTTCAACACTCCATTTTTGATTCGGTGGATACCACCCGCCTGTCGTTTCACCAAGGGCATTTGCTTTTGCAAGCGTCCCATTGATAAATAACTGACACGGTCGTACGGTTTGGGCTGCATATCGAAACTGAACTAAGAATTTACCGGTTTGTTTTAACGAAATATCATACTCAAATTCATTTCCTTCATTAGCAGATGAATTGATAACTCCAATACCAACGCCATAGGAATCCTTGTCGATTAAAATATTACCCCGATCGAACGACTCCGCTTCACGCTCTAATATGTCCGTGTCAGGTACATCCGATAAAAAGGAATTCAGGTTTTTATTCTCGGCTTCGAGTTTGTTGCTTAAGCCTTCTATTTTCTTGTCATGAGACTTACGAGATTGCTGATAATCGATGGTCGCAACTTTTCGATCTGTGATGTTAGTGCTGTGAAAAATGCCCGCCAGTGCATAGTAATCTCTGGTCGGAATGGGATCAAATTTATGGTCGTGGCACCTGGCACATCCCAAAGTCAGCCCCAAAAATGTTTTACCCATTGTGTCAATTTGCTCGTCAACGATATCAGCCTGCTTTTTGACGGGATCTTGTTCAGCCAGGATTTTCACTCCCATTGCAAGAAAACCTGTTGCAGCGATCCGGTTGAATTGCACATCTAGGTCTTCCGACTGTGGCAGGAGGTCGCCGGCAATTTGTTCTCGAACGAACTCGTCATAAGGCAGATCGCGGTTAAATGCATCAATGACGTAATTTCGATGTTGATAAGCATACGGATGCGGTCTGTTTTCATCGGCACCATTGGAATCGGCGTAACGTGTCACGTCTAACCAGTGACGTGCCCACCGCTCACCATAATGAGGTGATGCCAGGAGACGATCGATCACTTTCGCAAACGCGTCAGTCGAATTGTCTGCCAGGAACGCATCCACTTCCTCGGGAGTGGGAGGTAATCCAATCAAGTCAAGCGTTGCGCGACGAATCAGGGTGCGTTTATCGGCTTGAGGAGCAGGCGAAAGACCGGCTGATTCCAGACGTGCCAAAATATAACGGTCGATGTCGTTCTTTGGCCAGGCGGTATTAGTGACTTGAGGAGCAGGTCGACGCAACGGCAGTTCGAATGACCAGTGTTTCTTCCAATCAGCTCCCTGCTTGACCCAACCTTTCAATTGTTCTATCTGACTCGGAGTGAGAGATTTATTCGAGTCCTTTGGCGGCATACGAAGGTCAGGGTCATGCGAGGTGATTACCTGGATCAGTTTGCTGGCAGAAACATCGCCTGGCACTATCGCGAATCCACCGGATGCCAATGGTGCCAAGGCATCTGCTCGCAGATCCAGTCTTAACCCGGCTTGACGATTTTCAGCATCGGGACCATGGCATTCAAAACAGTTATCAGCAAGCAGGGGGCTGATGTGTTTACCAAATTCAATCACTTCATCAGCGGCAGTGGCTGACACAATAAATACTTGATGTGCCATAGCCACAGCAAAAACCTGGAAACAGTACATCACCACCTTGTATTTCCATATTCGAGGCTTGCTTGAATCTAAGAATACCATTGCCCATACCCTTTGGTTATAATCCAAAAATAAGAATCAGTTAATTATTTTGCCACTTGGGCTACTTACAAAGAGACGGGTTCTATCCCAGTCCATAGCAAATTATTTGTTTCAAAATGGAGTGATTGCTTCATTCTCAGTCCGAATCTATTCTCACCGGTTATTGAACCCACTTAGGTCCTGGAAACGCTGATACCATCTACTGATAAGCGAGACGCGATCATGTCAGTTAGACCTCAATGTCGAATGTATTCTGCGCGGAATGTAATTCTACCTCCAAAGGTGTTGTCTCCTTATTGAAGTATTTGGAGCTAACTTCCAATTTCACCTTTTTAGCTTTCGGATTTGGCATAAAAACCCCATCGACCATGATCGTATCGATGCGTGGGGCCGACAAAGTAACTTTATATTTTCCAGGTACGATTGGTACTCCACGAACTGGTGAGTATGTGTAATTTCCAGAGTCGTCAACGATCGTTGTGAAACTAGACGTCGAATCGACACTGTAAAAAGTGATGACAGTTCCCTCTGGGAAAGGCTTGTTCGCAGCTTCAGCACTTCCCGAAACAGTTCCGATTTGACTGGTTGTAGAAGAACTGCAACTCATAAATATTATTGCTGCCATGACGATTGAAAATGATTTATTTATCTGTAACACCGATCATCCCCCAAGTTTTTGTTTTACAAACGAATATGCAAGTGTCTGTATCCAGATGTGCCATTGATTGTCACGAGCCCCGGTTGAATCCAGACTCGTGACAACCAACTTCTGTTGAAATTGAAACTTTCCTTTTCGTATAGTCTGCTAATTTGTCTTTCCTGATGTACCTGAAAGTAATGGCTTAAAACCTTTAACAGACAAATGATATATAGAAGATCAGAGTTGGCTAAAATTCTCCTAATACGGTCCCGTCATCGCGAATTGCCAGAGACCGTAAAGTATCAAGATGAATCGAATTGCTGAGAAATGCGACGTGGCCATCAGCAAACACAACATTCACCCCTCCGGTATGCTGTGAATTCAATGGATTGTTGGGACCCCAACCAACGTTAATTCCGGGTTGGTCATAATTGATCGTATTGGGTGGATAATGAATCGTGGTTGTATTTACTGCTCGCGCATCGGAAAGCTTTGACTCAGATCCCACAACACCCATGATCCAGGAATGGTAACCAGACCCCCCAATAGTAATTCTGTTTCCAGACACCACATGGGGAACGATTGGCGAGAGATATGTCGTCACGGAGGAATTAGAAGTAATCAAACTTCCACTGGCTTCCCCAACGACAATGGTATTCGATGTACCATCAGTAATATCGCGAATCTTGATAACATCATTGGAAACCAGGACACCTCCGATTGCCTGAATGCCATCAGCACTATTTCCACTGTCACTACAGCAGTTGTTTGCCGTACTGATTGCTCTGGTTTCCATAAAGCTGCTTGTTGAAGTCCCTCCTGAAATCCCAATATAAGTGGCCCGTTTTTGCCAACCCCAACCAGGGTCTGCCCCATCAGGTTGAGCCATTGTGGATGAGGGGCAGAACATGACAGGAATGGAACCCGCAGACTCAATTAGAGAATTGTTTCCACCCCACCCGAGCCCGCTGTGCACAGTATTAAAATTAAACTTATCGTAAATGATCGACTGTTCGAGCATGGGAAGAAGCCCTACCCAATACGAAATCCCGATCCCTCCACTCCCGTCACTACGGGCACCTATGGGAAATGAATTGGCGACATCATGGTAGTTTTGTAGCGCTAATCCAATCTGCTTTAAATTGTTCTTACATTGAGATCGCCTGGCAGCTTCACGTGCCTGTTGTACTGCGGGAAGCAGAAGCGCAATCAAAATTGCGATAATCGCGATGACCACCAATAATTCAATTAGGGTAAAAGCGCGATTTCGAAACTTGGGCTTAGACATGAATCATTCTCCTTTTAAAATAAAAAAAAATTGCACTCAGATCCAGATTTGAGCAAAGCGATTTTCGAATCACTTTTGCTGTGATAACTTCAACTATAAACTTCGAGTATTATTGCACCAGCTTTAAACGACAATCGATTGTCGTTTGTCGACAATTTAAGGGAAAGTGTTATTTTTACTGTTCGAAATAATCCAAGTCAACCCAAAATTACGATTTTTAGAGAGTTGAGTTCGAAGTTTTCCGATGCTGTTTGTCACGACATTCCAGACAATTTCGGGCGAGTTCTCGCACTTGGGAAAAGTCATCTTCATTCGGCAACGATCCGTAAGGCATCATCGCCGTCCGAAATGACTCTAACAAGGTGAAGAGCGATTTTGATATGAAACTGCCGCGGCAGATCATGAACTGCGCGATCAGTCGTTCATAGCAAAGGCTATTAAGTACTTCTGGATATTTAAAAAAATAGTATTGCCGACCACCCGCAAAGGTGGTCGGCTTACAGAAATCGCCAAGTAACAAAAACGATTCTATTAAAGTGATTTCCTTCGAGTACGCCCATCGGGCACAAGAAGCCCACATCGCTCGTGCCAGAATTTGACTAAGCTGGTCACCGTATTCCGGTCAATTTTCAATTCATCAGTAATCTGTCCAAGTTTGAGCTTTTGATCGAACAGTTCCATCACATCATCCGCGATGAACTGATAGAGAGGTGTTTCCTTATATTTCACAACGAGTTCTGACCGACGTGATCGTTCATCTGGCTTTTCCTCTCCCAGTAGTTCAAAGACTTCATCTAAAATCTTTGTAACTCTACTCCGGCTACGATCTGGCGCTATCAATCGGCAACGCAGCATCTCGAAAACTATTTCAATGAATGCCGTCAATCTGATCTGGCGCATTCGATCCGGGCAGACCATTTTGTGGCCTGTCTGAGGAAACAGAAAGTTTCCCCTAACGGCCATCCCGATACCGTCAAGCGGGCACTTCGTGATAAAGGACTACGTTTTATTCTGGAAGTTTGTCGGTCGGTCTTTATCTATGCCGCCCAGCAGCGATTTCTTCCCCCCTACTTCGAAAACCCGTTCTCCAAGCTCAATCTGGAGCGGATGAGAATCGAAGATGCCAAACCCATCTTTGTTTTCGATGCTGTGGATGATCTGAGTTTCTTCCAACGCAGCCACGTCGATTCTTTGACCTCCAGCTTTTGCAAGAACTCTGGCAAAGTCTTGCGTGCTACCAGCATCGCTTCTCCTTCCTGCAACAGTTTTACAATCTGCTCAGACTTACGTCTTCGTGGATTTGTCATCAGAGTCTCCTTGTGACCATTATGGGTGACCTTCCCCCCTTTCTTGATCCATGCATCGAAGGCTGAAAAGATTGGTTGACGTCCTGCTCCCCGCTCTGAATGAGGCATAAGTTGATAATTACTCAATCCTTCTCATTAGCCACTTGAGAGGGTGTACGATTTTATGGTACTGTATCTGTAAGTCTGATCCCACGTTGGTTCTGTTTTCATCAGGAAGTTTTACAAGCTCCTGATGTTGAGACAGCGAAAAGATGGGATACGAGCCAGTAATATTGATTTGCAGCAATGAAACTGAAAGCCTATCTTATCATTTTGCCACTCAGATTCAGGGATTCGGGGACATGAGTCAGGAGATTGTCTACACTTCCGCGCCTCAGGGTTTAAAACCCGGAAGCCGTGGATTCTGCACCGTGATCGCCACCCAGGGTATGGCCCGTAATCTGGCAGAACGCCTGGAATCTCTGAGCGGTTACCGCCATGCGTTTGCAGTGCATGACGAACACGCACACTTGAATCCCGTCAATTATTCCCATCTGAAAGTCACCGTGGGGGGGCAGGAATATTCCGTATTGTCCCGCATCGGTGATGCCGGTCAGGACTATACAGGACGTACCAACAAACTGGCGCATCATGTGGCACTATCGCGTTCAGAACTCCCCCCCGCGGGACCAGCCTACCAGCTGCAACAGCCAGGTTTCTGTATTGAAGAATGGGACTCTCAGACTCGGTATACTGAGATGAACTGCCATCGCCTGAGCAGTGACTCCCCTCCCTTGACCCAGTGCACCAGCTGGTCGAGGTGGTGCGATGCGGGCTGGGCAGGTGTGCTGGCACAATCGGCATTGGATGAGGGAAATCAGTCACAGACGATGATCTATCCGGTGGAAGCCGGCAGCAGTACGCTGGCGCTGGTGTCAGAGGCGTTACAGCTGCTGCCGGAAAAGCAACGCTGGGAGGTGACCTTCAGTACCTATTTCACAAAGCTGCCGGCTGGCGTGGATTGTCAGTGGCGGTTTGTGCTGGATGGTAGTCCGGAAGCAGAAGCCGCACGGCGTAATCCTCGAGTGAAACTGATTGACCTGTGTGCCGATCTGGGTACGGCCCCGGAAGGGCCTCTGGTAGCAGCAGCCCGGACTGGGCAAATTCCCCGACAGAAGAATACAGATCTTCCTTCAACACCAGTGCCAGAACCACCAGTTCCAACTCCCTCCCCTTCCGCAGGTCCAAAGCGAACCACAAGCCCCCCTCCGTTGGCGCAGCATTTTCAAAAAGCGAAATCGAATGGGAGCCGAAAACTCCTGATTGGTACAGGGGTCGTTCTGCTCCTGTTGTTGATTGTGGGTGTGGGTTACCTGTTGATGCCGGACCAACATGATCAGGAAAAAGTTGCCAAAAATTCGCCCCCACCACTGAAGATGGAGAACAAGAAAGCCCTGGAAAAGATGGAGCGAGAAAAGGCAGAGGCAGTCGCGAAAGAAGTGAAGCGTCTTTCACCTGTCAGTAAAACTGAAACAGCAACAATTGACGAACCCCCGCTTGTTGCATCCAAGCCCATACTCGCTGAAATCACGAAAACAGCAGATACGCCACAAAAGCCAGTCAAACCAATTATACGCGATACTTATCTTGTTTTCGGTGAGCATCCTGATTTCTATCTTAAAAATAACCAAAGCAATACAACGAACGATGATGAAACAAAGCGGTTCCCGGGAGGAAAGCTGCTCGTATTACCGATGTCTCAGGTGAAAATTCATCTTACCGATCAGTTGGAACTGACCGTCCATGAAAAAACAGAAATTGAATTATCAATGGATGAAGTGAATTCCGGTGAGAAATCAGTCCCCAGAATTTCGTTGAGATTCGGCCGGATTACCGTGAAGAACCAGAGTCAAAAACCTCAAGAGTTCATTGCTAAAGTCGCGGGCAAATCCGATCGAATCACAATGAAATCTAATGGCTTTCCTTCGAACACACCTGCTGAACTGGATGTGTTTGCCTCTCTGGCCTCTCAAGTCAAACAGCAGAAACAGCAAACCGTTTACGTGAGCAGGGATGGAATGATCACCCTGAATTCTGACGATAAGCCCCTGAGGAAAGTAACCGAGAATAATAACAGGGATGAAAAACAGGAAGCGTCTGAATCCAATCTCCCTAAGGAAATTACTGCAGCACTGACTGCTGAAAAGGATGTATCCACTGATCCGAGATCTGAAAAATATTATCAAGAAATAAAACGGATCCTGTTGGAAAAGCTGAATCAGGCCAAGGGGCAGCAAAAAGCACAGCTGACCCTGGCTCTTGGAGTGCTGGGAGAGGTCGATCCTGTAGTCAAGGCACTTGCGGAATCTGAGAAGGAGGAAAAGCTGGCTTTATCGTGGCCTGAGTTCGTAGATGTGCTCCACTGGCAACTGGTCAGCTTACCTGAAAAAGATCAAAAGATTCAGGAAGAAAAGATCTGGCAGGCGGTGAACAGTCAGCTGTCGCCTGGAGAAAGCATCGCTACAATTTCCGAATTGGAGAGTTTACATTCAGAGCGGAAGAATGATTATGAAGCATTGATGCAGCAAAAACAGATAGACGAAAAAGCCAAAGATGAAGCTGCTGAAAAATTAAAAAAAGCCAAGAGTAATTTGAGCACTGCTGAAGATCTGCTGGATTTAATTCGAGGGAACACAGATCGTTTTAATAGTGACGAGATTGAACAGAAAGAGGCAACTGTATTCAAAGGACAGTCTGAGATTTCTAAAAAAAATAAGGACACCGAGAAGGGGCAGATCTATTTCGTTCAAATCTTGCAGAAAGGTGACCAACAGTTGAAAGTAGGAAATTATTTATCAAGGGCGCTTGTGATCTGGAACCTTGAGCGATTTTCAGGAAAACAGCATACATCCGCCCGAGTTTCTAACCCCTCTCATGCCGGAGATCCTAGAGCTTTAGAGTACTGGAAAACAGAATTTGAGAAACAAAACTAAGTGACAACCCTTGTTTCCATAAAGACTTCACCGCTGGCATTTACTATCTACCCCACTTCTCCAGAAAATCAAATCTAGACTCTCGTTTCTCGTGGACATGCATGTTAGTATATATGTCACTGGAGACTTTTGTTTCACCCTGTAACCAGATTTACCTTGGTAAATTTACGTCTATTAAACAGTCAACTTGACTGGCAATGACAGAGTGTGGTTTCCATTGAGATAGATTCCGGTGGGAGAAATTTTGTGTCGAAGGGCCATGAGCAAAAATCATCACAAACATTGCTGAAACAAGTCATCTGTCCCCATTGCTGGAATGAATTCCCTCCTGAAGAGATACTCTGGGTTGCCGCCCATTCGGATTTGACAGGTGATCCACTTCTGGGGAATGATGCACAACAGCGATTTCTGCCCTCCCGTTTTAATGTCCAAGGCAAGGCTCTGGATATCAAAGGGGTCGCATGCAGTAAACTGGCGTGCCCTCAATGTCATTTGCTGATTCCCCGTCAGTTGCTGGAAATGGAGCCATTCTTTATTTCAATCCTGGGCGCGCCCGGCTCGGGGAAATCGTATTTTCTGGCAGCAATGACCTGGAAACTACGGTCGATTTTGAGTAATCAATTCGGGCTTAGTTTTGGCGATGCAGACCCCGAAGCGAACCAGCTTTTAATCGATTATGAAGAAGAACTGTTCCTCAACAATGACGAGGACAAATTAGTCGCGCTTCGAAAGACGGAACTGGAAGGGGGGGAATTGTACGAGACGGTCAATTATGGATCAGGTAGAACGGTACAGTATCCCAAACCATTTGTGTTCCCCATCCAACCCGAACCGGGTCACCAGTATGGTGTGCACAGCAGGCGACTGGCACGTGCTTTGTGTCTGTATGATAACGCGGGCGAACATTTTCTCCCGGGAAACGAAACGGCAAACAGACCGGTTCAGCATCTGGCCGTATCGCGTGTGTTACTGTTTTTATTTGACCCTACACAGCATCCGAAATTCAGGAACGCCTGCAAAGGCAAAAGCCAGGACCCCCAAATGGTGGATAATGTCTGGAGTAACCGCCAGGATCTGATCTTCCAGGAAGCGGCAAACCGTATCCGCAACTATAAAGGGCTGCCTGCGCATGAAAAAGATGATCGTCCCCTCGTGGTCGTTGTTACAAAATATGATGCATGGTGCTCACTGGCGAGCGGAAAACCTCTGAAAGAAGAGTGGGCAACCAGTCCGGCTAATCCCCCTTATTTCGGTCTGAATCTGAAGCAGTTACGAAATATTTCCAGGCAGATTCGCGAGATCGTATTGAAGTATGCACCTGAGATGATATCTGCTGTGGAGGGCTTTTCGTCAGATGTGATCTACGTTCCGGCGAGTGCCCAGGGGCAAGCACCTGAACTGATTGAAGAATCGGGCTATCTAGGAATTCGTCCCAAAGATATCAAATCGATGTGGATTGAAATTCCCATGCTCTATGCGCTCCATCGCTCGGTCCCAGGCCTCATCTCTACCGTGAAGAGTGGGGAACCGAAAGAAACGGCAGCTTCATCAGTCAATAAAGATCAGACCGGTAAGGATCAACTCTCCTCAGCATCACAGCCACTCAGATTCAGGGATTCGGGGACATGAGTCAGGAGATTGTCTACACTTCCGCGCCTCAGGGTTTAAAACCCGGAAGCCGTGGATTCTGCACCGTGATCGCCACCCAGGGTATGGCCCGTAATCTGGCAGAACGCCTGGAATCTCTGAGCGGTTACCGCCATGCGTTTGCAGTGCATGACGAACACGCACACTTGAATCCCGTCAATTATTCCCATCTGAAAGTCACCGTGGGGGGGCAGGAATATTCCGTATTGTCCCGCATCGGTGATGCCGGTCAGGACTATACAGGACGTACCAACAAACTGGCGCATCATGTGGCACTATCGCGTTCAGAACTCCCCCCCGCGGGACCAGCCTACCAGCTGCAACAGCCAGGTTTCTGTATTGAAGAATGGGACTCTCAGACTCGGTATACTGAGATGAACTGCCATCGCCTGAGCAGTGACTCCCCTCCCTTGACCCAGTGCACCAGCTGGTCGAGGTGGTGCGATGCGGGCTGGGCAGGTGTGCTGGCACAATCGGCATTGGATGAGGGAAATCAGTCACAGACGATGATCTATCCGGTGGAAGCCGGCAGCAGTACGCTGGCGCTGGTGTCAGAGGCGTTACAGCTGCTGCCGGAAAAGCAACGCTGGGAGGTGACCTTCAGTACCTATTTCACAAAGCTGCCGGCTGGCGTGGATTGTCAGTGGCGGTTTGTGCTGGATGGTAGTCCGGAAGCAGAAGCCGCACGGCGTAATCCTCGAGTGAAACTGATTGACCTGTGTGCCGATCTGGGTACGGCCCCGGAAGGGCCTCTGGTAGCAGCAGCCCGGACTGGGCAAATCAATCGGCAGAAGAATTCGGCGTCCCCAAAAGCGATTCATGTAGCGCCACCGATCCCGTCCCATGAAATCGTACAGCAGGATTCGACGGAAGAAATTTCCGATTTTCCCGAGCCAGCTCCTCCTGTGCCCCCTCCTGTTGTGAAAACGCGGAGAGCTTCCGGTCCTCCCCCGCTGGAGAAACATTTTCAGAAACCAAAAAAGAGTCGCAAGCTGCTCATTGGTTCGAGTGTCGTTTTGCTGTTCCTTTTAATTGCGGGAACCGTTTACCTGTTGATGCCGGGACAGAATGAACAGGAGCAAGTCGTTCAAACACCAAAACCGCCAACAGAGATGAAGCAGAAAATAATCCCGGAAAAGATGGGGAAAGACAAAATTGAAGCGTCTGTAAAAAAGGTGAAGCAGCTTAAACCTGTTGAAAAGCCAAAACAAGTTGTCTCAATCCCCCAGACTGAAATGGTACCTGAACCTGAACCAAAACAGGTTAAAAAAGAGCCGAAGAAAAAGCCACTCGAGGATGTTCGCAAGATCCATCAAGGAGTGCTTCAGCTACCATCACTTAATAAGAATATCGGAGCTGACAATAAAAGCGAACTGACAAAAATATATGTTGATGATGTCAATGATTGTGAACTTTCCATTTTGGGTAGCGAGAAAGTACTTGGTGATGGAGTTCGGTTCGAAATTAGATCTAAAATTGAGAAAGATGGAATTCGTAAATGGAATGTTATAAAAACAACGGCAAATGCAATCAGTCAGAAAGGGGTTCTTGTTGGCACATTTAAATTGAAGGGGAATTTACTTTCATTTGAATGGCCTAAAAATCGCGAAGCAAAAGATGCCCCGGAACGTCTATTATCTTGTTTGTTGAAAATTGATGCGAGCAACGATAGTGAGAAGTGCAGATTGTCGCATCCAATTAATACTAACCCAATTAAACTCGATTTTAGTTCAAAAATGACGGAAATAGAATTTCCGGTTGACCGCAGCCGTTTACCACTTGCCAATGATCTTCAAATCATCGTCTATGTTGATGGGATACCGGCGAATGGCTTGGAAGGTTTTCAGGACATTAAGATCCCCCCCCATACCTCACTAAAATTAAACGAACAATATAGGGTCAGTATTTCCAATCCCTTAACTGAGAAATCTGAAAAATTTCTGGATCTGGTTTTTAGTTTTAAGGAATTGAATCACAGTAAAATCTACGGAATAGCTATTCAGGCAGAAGCTTTTGGGAAAGATGTAAATGATACTTCTCTGAGATCTTTTACTTCTATTTCTCATACTCAAGAACAACTGAAAGAGGATTGCATAAAACACATCAAGATGACTGAATTTGATTTGGCAAAAATAGAACAGAATCTCTTTAAACAACAAAATCTGGTTAGAGAACAAACAGAGTCGATCAAGAAAATAAAAAATGATCCCAATATCCCTAAGGGGAAAGGACAACAAATTCAAATGGAGCAATATTTATTTAAGAATTATAATATTCGCTCGATTCAGGTAGGTGAGGACATTCTGAAAGAAAATGAAAACAAACTAAAGAAGTTGAATACTTCGAAGGAGACTCTTCAGAACGCAAAAGTCTTTTTCACAAAGAACATTGTATTGTGTGAAAAACTTCTGAAACTCTTCGACCAGTTAGAGAAAAATGTGACGATCGATTACGAACTCTTTATCGAAATCGAAGGTGAGAAAGTTGTGATTATTAAGACCACCCCCGACAGTAAAAAGCATTAGCTTTTGTTAACGTCAGCTGCTTTTGGAATGGAAGTCTCCAGGACTTTGATTTCAGATCTACTTTTAGTCTTCTGGAACGATATGAAGAAACCCTCAGGGATATGAAGAAATGAGAGATCAGCAGAGTATAATTGAAGAGATCCAGGCAATTCTGTCTTCAGACATCGATGCAGAGCAGGAAACACTGGAAGCCCTGGAAGATCGGTTCGTCAGAGCGGTTGAAGAAGCCAATGGTCGGTTGCGGGAGTGTGAAACTCTGTTGCACCAGGGACTACGGACGGAAGCGCTCGGAAAGTGTGAAATCGCCCCCAATCTGTTGGATGTTGTCGCGGCCCTGGATTTCCCCGGACGTGAGGTCTGGGTCGATTATCTCTCCCAGTTTAATCTACCCGCCCCTCCGGAATTACAGCTCGATATTGCCGCCGACCTTAACGAAGCGTATTCGGAAGAGCAGCCTTTAAACGGCCTGATGCGTTTGAATCGCTTACACGCACTGGCACGCAGCCCCTTGAAAACAAGAATCGGAATTCTCCGCCGACTGGCAGAAGCCGACCAGACCAACCCCATCTGGGAAGATGACCTGCACGTATTCGAACGCGCTCGTCAGATGCAGCTCAAAGATGAAGCGAATGTCGCCGTGAAACAGTTGGATTCAAAACAACTGGCTCAACTGGAACAGGAACTGCTCGATCCAAACTGGCTGGAAAAACCTTCTAAAAAACTGCTCGCCAATGTTTCTGCTGCGCATTCACAGCTGCGTGCCAAAGAGGCACGCAAGGAAATGGTAGAAATTGAAGAAGGCCTGACGTCTGCTTTCAGTGACTTTGACCTCCAGGTGGCGCGAAACTTACGTCAGCGCTGGAATGCGCTGGTTCCGATTGCCAGCCTCCCCCCCGACGATCAGTTATGGGATTTGGCAGGACCGGCTCTGGACTGGTTGCGACAGGAGGATCGGAAAGAACAGGAAGAGCAGGAATACCAGCTTGCCTTATCGCAACTGGAGCAGGGGCTGGACTCTGAACTCCCCAAAGAAGAACTGGAGCGGCTCTATTATCAGGCTGTAAAAAATGATCGTGCTCTTCCCGATGTATTACATCGACGTCTTTCCGAACGGCTCGAATATCAGGAACTCGCGGCCCGACGTAAAGGGCGGCTGATTATTTCCTGCGTTGTTATGGGGGCCTTATTGATCGGGGCCGGAATTACGTTTCTGATTGTCAGGCAAATCCATAACAAAGAACTGGCTACTTCTGTTGCTGCTGCAACGGAACTGCTTGAGTCAGCTCGGACAACAGGAAATTTCAAAGAAATCAACCGTTATTTTGAGCAGTTGGAGTCAGAGAACCAGAGGGTCGCCGATAGTCCTGAAGTCAAAAAGCTCACAGCAGACCTGAAAATTGCGATTGAAGCTGAGAGGGGACGGCAAGATAAATTTCGCAATATCCTTGATGATGCGCGCACGAGAGGGGTCATGAACGCAAGCTGGGAAACCATGCCCGCTGCCCTGGAACGTCTGGATGAGGCCAAGGAAGTGGCCATCACGGATGCAGAGTATGGACAAATCGTGGAACTGACTCGTAAGGTCAATGAAAAACAGATTGGGATGCAGAAAGAGGTTGATGATCGCTTCAGATCTGATTTAGACAAACTAAAAGCAGGCATCGCCGGTGCTGACCAGGAAAATCTGACTCAACTGCAGGGACTGGTAAATCAGGCGAATGAGCTCAATGCGCGATCGCGTGTCAGTTCGGAGTACTCTGTTCTGGTACCACCGCTGATCAATTCCTTGAATTCAATGACGACAACAACATTAAAAAAACAGCGCGAGAGCAGAGCTTTGCAGCAGATCACTGATGCGGTGGGAGATCGTAACCAGTTTAAAACGGCCTTGGAAAAATACGTCTCTCAAAACCAGACGGCACGAGCAGAAGCGATTAAGAATGTTTTAGAGGATGAATTTACGGTCTGGGTTGGGCTCAATGCCTGGAATCATTTTATTGATCGATGTACCAGGACCGATTTCACGAAACTCTCTCTGGATGAGTCAAAAGCTTTAGAGAGTGAAGCCAGAAAAATACAGGAAGAACACAAGCGTTTTCCAGCAGCAGATTATATACAACCGCTGGTGGACATGCTGCAATCCAGGAACAGTCGCGTTACTGAAAGCGGAGAGAAACTAGAGTACCAGTTAAATGATGTGTTCAGCAATGAAACAGTCGCGAATCTTCTGATGATCAAAACAACCGATGGCAAAAGGTACTATTTTAAAGAACCACCGAATTCAAGCGGGGCCGTGCTTGTTGTCAATTTTCTGGATGGATTTGATTTAGTGAAAATTGGTGGTGTGGAGCGAATTCAAAAGGGAGAAATAACATATCCAACCCAGAGTGGGAAAATAAATTACGCAGCGCCACAAGCAGTGTTTAGTACTGCAGCACAGGACCTGATGACCGAACTTGATAGAAAAGGTTGGGAGAATACTTTTATTGAAATACTGGTTTTATTGTTTGACAATGAAGAGATGGAGCCGATGCTCAAACTTCAGTTGATCGAAAGTATCTTGAAAGTCGCATCTCAGGGTAGCCTGTTTATTAAGCAGGAATTTGCTTCCCAAATGGATATCATATCAAACTCCAAGCTTGATTTTACCGTCAACTGGATCAACCCGGAAAACATCAATGCCAAACTTGCCGAAAAAAAAGCAATTCGCGTTTTGGCAAGAATGAAACACCCTAAATTCGCATTGAAATCATTAGAAGCATATCAAGCGAAATGGAAAAACCCTGTTCTGGCAAGTCAATATGAGTGGTACGGCTGGATGATTGAAGAGAAAGCAGAAGGCAAGTGGATCTGCAAAACAAAATCGGTACCTCTTGAGTCGGAAAACAAAAATTTATTTGCCATCTATCCTAAGCCTGAACCGGTAGATCCTAAGTCTGAATCTGAATCGACAGATCCAAAGTCTAAATTGATGGAAATAGTAAAAGTCGGAGAAGTTCAGAAAGGAAAGTCTACCCTCTCGGGATCATCCTATGCCTTCCAGGAAGGACGTCCGGTTTTTTATGTGAAAAACAATACGAATACTGACTAAGGGGGGGAGACATAGGTGTTCTCTATCTCATCAAATTAGAACAAGGGTTAATACTTTGTCAGATCAATTATTTATACGAATTCGCGGAAATGTAAAAGGACCTCTCACTGCGGAGCAGATTCGAGTCCAGGCACATCGTGGACGGTTTGGTCGACACAATGAAATTTCCGAAGACGGGATTAATTGGATTCGTGCTTCTTCACGACCTGACTTGTTCCCTGCTTCTGCACAACCCAAAGTTCGTAAGAAACAGGAAGTGGGAGTGGTCTCAGAAACTGAAACCGAAGATCAGCTCTCTGAGTCATACGAGCTGGTGGAAACTTCTGACAACGAACAGAAAAACTGGTACTACTCACAAGGTTCGGAACGTCAGGGACCGATTTCGTTCTCGGAACTCCAATCCCTTGCGTTAGCAGGTAAACTTAAACCGAATGACTATATATGCCAGGAAGGCATGCAGGATTGGGAATTAAGCAGCAACATCCCGGGCTTATATTCAACTCCTCAAATAGTGACTCAGCCAATCGCAGAAGCTGCTGGTGTGAATCAAGTCGGCGAGTCAGAATTCACACGAACAGCCCCCATGGCGGTGGCCAGCCTGGTTCTGGGGCTGGTCGGCTTCAACATCATATTTTTATTAGGGAGTATTCTGGCTGTCATTTTTGGTCATGTCGCCCTCAAACAAATCAAGCAGGCGGGAGGAAAACTCAGTGGTCGTGGAATGGCGATTACTGGCCTGCTGCTGGGATATGGGGTCATTCTTGTCTGTTTGATCGTGATTATTGTTCTTGCCATTTTTATGCTGATTGGCATCATGGCAGCGAGTTCGTAGTACGGCCATTGTCTTCACTCTATAATTCGGCACGTTGAGCGTAACATTGAAAATATTCTGGGAGGATCGTTGGCTATTACTACAGAAGTTCCCCTTTCCTGGTCGCGTCAGGATATTGAACAACGACTTGCATTTAAAGGAGGAAGGTACACACGCGTCAATACACTACTCTCCATTCTATCAGGGGGAATACTCACCGTTATTTTCTACGCTCTGCTCATTCCGCTGGAAGGAACATTTTTCGCAGAAATGTTTACCAGACGCGGGTTCATACCTTATCTGATCTGTTTTTTCTCATTATGGTCACTGTCAATTCTTTTCATCAAGTACCGTAAACTCTCCCTGCAAAAGAAGAGTCTGGCATACATTGTCGTTCCCTCCGATGCAAGTTTCGTGTTGTCG
Source organism: uncultured bacterium (assembly GCA_963974925.1). Lineage (GTDB taxonomy): Bacteria > Planctomycetota > Planctomycetia > Planctomycetales > Planctomycetaceae > Gimesia. Next base: position 36,345 of record CAXBFD010000027.1, read on the forward strand.
TCAACCACTGTGGATACCGTAATCGACAATATTTATGAGTGTGTTGATGACCCCAGGCACTTTGTGCTGTTCAATCGGATCATTATTGCTCTCTCTAATTTGCGAAATCTGGGGCGAGTCACTGATGTCGACGAAATCCTCCGTTCGCAAGCAGTACATGACGAGTCTTCCATGGAAACCAGTTACTCCCTCTTAAGCGGATTTATCTGGGCGATCCCCGTTCTAGGGTTTATAGGAACGGTTTTGGGACTTTCTCAGGCGATTGGCGGTTTTGGAAAAGTTCTGCAGACCAGTGAGGAACTCAGTCAGATCAAAACATCACTACAGGGAGTGACTGGTGGACTGGCGACTGCATTCGAGACGACTTTACAGGCGTTGATCGCAGCACTCTTTATTCAACTGATCCTCACCTTCCTGAAGAAATCGGAAGAAGAATTCCTCGATTCCTGCTCAGAATACTGCATCACAAACATCGTCAATAAACTTCGCATCATGCCTTTTGAAAATCAGAATGACAATTGAGCGAGATGAGCAGTTGGTATTTTAAATCCGATGAGAATGAATATGGTCCGTATTCATTGCATGAATTGATCTTTTTGAAAAATCAGGGAAAGCTCGCGCCAGGCGCGCTGGTAAAAAACAGTAAAGACAGCATCTGGCTCCGTGCAGATTCCGTTCGTGAACTGTTTTCAAAAGAAAGACTGACACGTTCCAAAATCAACCTTTCTTCCTTATTAGAACCGAGTGCAGCCAAAGAGCTATCATCCACCAGTTCTGAAATCGTCGATTTCGTTGAGGAAGAAACAAATGAAACAAAGCCCCCCCCTTTGCCGGTAACCAATCGGAATCGACGTCATAAAAAAGTAATTAGCTGCATGCTGGCAGGGGGACTTCTCCTGCTGTTGCTTTTGTTACTGATGCTTTTTTTGTGGGAAGATCCGACACAGCCGGAAACCGTTGCCAGTTCCCCCTCCTCACAACTCCAGGAAGCGGGAACAGCAGGGGGACAAAACCCAGAGGGAAAAGACGAGACCGGCGATACGATGTCATCTATTGCAGAATCAGCCCAGAGCCAGAATAGCAAGATAGACCCGAATCCAGAAGCTGAAAAGCCAGACTCGGTTTCACAGGAAATGTTGCTTGAGTCAAAACCACCTGAAAAGGAGAATGGAACGACCAACAAAGAACCACCGGCATCCGGTCTGCTCACTGCCAGTCGACTCTCTGTAGCCAGCCCCAGTAATGAGAACATCACTGGAAATAATCAGGAAATCAATAAGCGTCTTGAACGAGAGGGAGCTAAAACCGGCAATGTTCAGATCTCCCTGATCTGGAATAACAGAAATGATTTGGACCTGCATGTATTATGCCCCTCTGGTGAAAGAATTTCATTTGATCACAAGCATTCCGCAGATGGCGGAGAACTGGATGTCGACATGAATGTAAGTGGCGAATCATGGCAGCCGGTGGAAAATATTTACTGGCCTCCCAAGAGCATGCGTAAAGGAATCTACAAGGTCTTCGTCCATCATTATAGTCGGCACGGATCTCCCGATCCCACGAAGTATACAGTCAGGATTATGGTGGGCGGAAAAAGCAGGCAGTTTTCAGGAACCCTCAATTATGGTGATCCTCCTGTATTGATCGATAAATTATCTCGTTAACCCTGTATGAGTGCTTGTGCAGATCATATATAAAATGTTGTTTCAAAAAGTGGTTTAGAATGTAGAGATCAGAAATGACTCGACGTGGCAAAAATAAATCGGCATTTTCGCTTTTTGTGTTTCAAGACATCATCATGTCAGTAACGGGTATCATGATCCTGATTACATTGATACTGTCTCTGGAAATGATGGAACGCCAGGAAATATCTCCCCAGGAAAGAACCAGTGAGATTATTTCCCAACTCAAAGCGGCTGTCGGTGAAGTCGAAGATCTGGAAAAACAGTTTAATGCAGGCACGACCCAGTTGGCAGATCTGACTCGATTTTCCCCCTCTCGTCTACAGACACAAATCACTGAGTTGACCGAGCTCACCGAAGTCTTACAAACAGAAAATGAGAGCATTAAAGAGGATCAAAAGAAAACCGAGGTTGTAAAAAATAAAGCAGTCGAACAACAAAACCAGCTTAGAACAGAACAGAAGACAATCGAGCAAATTCAGCAGCAGATCCAAAGTATGAAAGAACAACTCGAGAAAATGAAGCAGGAAAATCGTGTCATTTTTAACCCTGCTGAAGGCTCGTCTAAAACGCCCTGGCTTGTCGAACTCACTGCAAACAAGATCAGTGTAGCTGAGATGGGAAAAACTCAGGTGCCGTTTCAGTTTTCTGATGTAAATGAATTCGAGGACTGGTTAACAGGCAGAAATCCGGGAACTCAGTATTTTGTTTTATTGATCAAACCGGATGGTATCGAGCAGTTTAATTCCATCCTGCCTAAACTCAAAGAAAAGAATTACGATGTAGGCTTTGACTTACTCTCTGCAAACCAGAGTGCCATCAATCCTCAAACAGGCGCTGGGAGTGGCATAGAATGAGTCGAGCACGACGCGATAATAACGGCAGCAGCCTCGAATTATTATTAGACACAATTTGTAATACCTTTGGTGGGGTGTTGTTTATTTCGATTCTGGTAGTGATCCTGATCAACATCTCCAGCGATTCTGCCCGGAGCAGGCCTCCCGATGAGATAGCACAGACTGAACTCATGGAAATGCAGCTCGAATTGGAGAAATCGCAGGATCGTATCCAGAAGCTGCAGCATGTGATCGAGCAGCAGCAAAGCATAGAAAAGCAATTTGTTGATCCTGACACGAAAAATCTTGTCCATATCTGGATGCAGCTCAACGCAAAATTAACAAACTTGGCAGAGAGCAAAGAGCAGACGCTCAGCAATATCAGTGAAGACCAGGTCGTGATCAATAAGGTGGCTGTAGAGTCAAAACAAAGTGCAGATATGCTCGCCAGTGTTAAAGAGGAATATTCTTCTCTGCAAAGCAAACTCCGACTGGAAGTAGAAGCGCGATCTCATTCTGCCAGACTGCCGAAGTTGCGAAAAACTGATAAAAACGAAATGGTGTTTTTCCTGCACAAGCAGTATTTCTCTTCTTACGCAAGAAAGATGGGAGAAGGCAAGTATGTCCCCAACACGAATGAAGTGGTTGAGAAAACGGACCTGCAAGGGGATTATATCGAACCTGTTACCTCGGCAGGCATAAAGATCTCTTCAGACGGCAACTCCGTTAAGGAAGCACTTGAAAAACGACTGTCTGACTTTAAGCCCAATCAGCACTACATTGCTGTTTTCGTCTCTCCAGATTCGTTTGAACAATTTACTGTTTTAAAAGACCTGATGGTTAAAAAAGGTTTTGAATACCGTCTGGAACCACACACGGCAGATCAAAAAGTGTATATCGGTCCTGCTCAAAATGCCAAGAATGTACAATAGCTTCGTCTCTGGTTCTCTATCCAGGTTCTTCTTGAGAAGTAATTATGTGATAGGAAATAATGAATGAAGCCGACTTCCAATCCGATCGCCGCTCTGTTCCGTGCTGTTTATCACGTCATTCCACACATTTTCGCGCAAGTTCTCGCTTCTGGGAATGATGCAATCCTGGCGGCATCGAAACACAGGGCATCATCACCGTCCAAAATGACGCTTGCAAGCTGTGACAACGATTGCAGGATCAAGTCGCCGTCGTAGATCACGAACTACGCTCGGCCAACCGATCCTAGCTGAGGGCACTCATTCGACTATACTACCGGGTAGCTCAAAATATTTGTGGCAGTTTTGTGGCATTCGTTTTTACCTTAGGTGAATACACACCTAAATATTATTCTTGACGATCTGTAGAACAAGTCTATTATAATAGCCTCAAACACATGAGAATCCCGGCAACATAAGAGCGTTCAGAGAATCACCCCTCTCTCCTCATCCAATGAGCGATGGCTCGTAATTTCTTGTAAATAAGTGGTTTGCGAGCCATTGTTTTTTTGCCCCCCATATGTCCCGTTTTAGTTCCTGTGCAGAAATTCTTGATTTGTGACCCCATACAGTAACAGGCCAGTAAAAACATCGCTCCTTTAGAGCCTGCCAATAGTTTCGAAATGAAATTCAAACAACACATGATTAAATTCTCCTCTTTGTTTTTAGATCTAAAACTGACAGGGAATTCGAAACAGAATAGCTGCCCCGATTCCCTGCCCTGAAAAACTACTCTGCCCCGAATCAGTCATCTGATTCAGTCGAAGGCAAAGTAAGGTCCACCTGCTGCTTGAAGGTCTGAGAGTCTTCATCAGTCAGGTGGAACTTTCTCAGGAGTAGCCGCTTCGTTTAAACGGAGCGAAGTTTGTTCAGGGGAGATTCCGGAGACTTGATTTTGAATCGGGATGAAAAAAGCCACGAGACTGAAGTCCCGGGTATCGAAAGCAGGATCACATGAATGCGCTGATCGCGAAGCTACCCTCTATTTATTATGACGCGTTTTCTGTGATTATTTAGCTGGCAGTCAAGTATACCCTTCAGGTTTATTTCTAGCTGTGCAAGAACAGTGAAACGTCGTCGCGAGATTTTCTTCAACAGAAAGTATTGGACCATTCGAGATTCAGTGAAAACTTCACGCTCATTAATACATTCAAAATGTTTATACAATTCTATTGCATTAGCAAGATGCTATGATTATAGTTTTTGTACTATGAACTAGCCCGGCATCTGTTTTTATTAAGGAACGAGCGATGGAGGAGATTCTGCAGTCGATCCAGAGCGGCATCGACAATAGCGAAGGCAGCCTGTTGGTAACCGGTTTTCTCGCCGCTGTTGTTTGTCAAAGCACCGGTCTCGTCTATTCCCGACAATGGTTTCTGCTACCATTCGCGATTGGCTTAGCAGGGCTGACGGGCTTTCTTCTGAACCCCATCGCCGACTCCAACACACTGCTTGATCTACAGGAACGTTTACTCGTTCCTGATATTTTACTTTTACTCTGTGCAGGGCAGCTCTTGCTATGTGCTGGCTGCCTGATCTCTGGATTACGTATGATTTCCAGTACTAATCATGATTCCTGGAAACTCGTTCTGGGAATTCTCTGCAGTATCCCCTCACCCGTCGTTGTTATTTCCATCCTGTTCGTTGAGCAGCAATGGCTGGCTTCTCAGGTAGGAGCGCGCCCTGAACTGGCAGGTATCAGTGTCGGCAGTGTGCTGATTTTAATCATGATAATAATGTGCTTAATCGGATCTCTTCTCAAACCATTTTTCGTTTTAAGAATCCATATCATCAGCTGTCTGACTCTAAGCATTCTGGCAGGGTTGGTCACAACCATGAATCAGTCATTACCTGAATCCAATCAATCTCAGCCTCTTGGTCAGATGTTACTGGAAACAGGTCTGACCGCACTGATTTCCCTGTTTTGTATCAGTATCGGATTCGTTCTTGAACGAAATCGGCAGAATCGCATTCATCAATCAGAACAGGCACATAGTTCGACTTAGTTTTTGTCATTCAACTCTTCCTTTAGAAGTTTCATCGATATGAATCAAATCACAAATGTGTTTTATATTTTGTCCAATGCACTACTGATTCCGGTCATGTTGCTGCTACTGATTTCGTTAATCAGAGCTCTCACTCAATGTGGACGCACCTTGCAGGAGTTCCTGAGTCGCAATCAGCAAAAAGAGTTACGAAAAGCCATTGAACAGTCCATCCAGCACAACGAGACACAATGGCCTGATCTATCAGGATCAGGTGAGTTTCTAAATGGCCTGCAACAACTCCTGACGGCGCGGAAAGATCTATCACGGATCGCCTACACAATTTCTCAACTGGAAATGCAGTGGCAGCGCAAAATTGACCAGTTGCGAGGTATGGTCAAACTGGGCCCCAGTCTGGGCTTGATGGGAACGTTAATCCCGCTGGGGCCAGCCCTGGTCGGCTTGGCTGTGGGTGACATACAGACAATGAGCAACAATCTGGTCATTGCTTTCTCGACAACTGTCCTCGGTTTGTTTATCGGCATGATGGCGGGTTACCTGGTCACGATCAGAAAACACTGGTACCAGGCCGATCTCTCGTTGCTCAACTTTGCAGCAGAGCGTTTATGTACCATGTCTCACCAGCCAGAGATTCAACAACAGAATTCCGACTCTGCCAGTTCTGACTCCACGAGAGAAAAGGACCATGTTCATGCCTGAGCCAGATGAACTGCAACCGAATTCCGTCATTCCAACTCAAAATGAATTGACGATACATCAATTTCGAGCTTTGCGGCAGGGATCATCAGGCTTCATGGTCGAAGAAGCGGAGGATGATCCACTCTCAGCACTGACTAACCTGTTCGATGTGGCAATGGTTTTCGCAGTCGCACTGATGGTTTCACTGATTTCTTATCTTCAGGTTCCTGCCCTGCTTAAAGACAAGGACTACACCATCATTACCGACCCGGGGACCCCCGAGATGGAGATTATCGTCAAGGAGGGTCAGGAGATTAAGCAGTATGAAGCATCGCAGTCAAAAGGGGCGGGGAAAGGCCAGTTGCTGGGGCAGGCATACCAGTTGCCCGACGGACGCGTGATTTATGTGCCCGCAGAAGGCGACTGAAGCGGAAATCAGTAGTTCCAATAGACTTCATTTTACGGATTTTCATTCACCATGATCAAGAAATATATTGTCTCCTTGCTGCTGCTTATCGTCTGTTTCACAGGGGGGCTCTGGGCGTATTACCAGTATCTCCGCCCGTTTCGGATTGCCACGATAGGCTTCTCAGACACGGACTGGTCGAACTGGGAAAATGCATTCCAGAAAACTCCCTATGCCCTGCACCGTTATGCAGATGCGGGTATCGATACTGCCAGCCTGGAAAACTACAACCTGATCTTCATTCGTGGGCAGGGATTGAATCTGACGCCGAAACAGCTCGCTCGCCTCGACGGAGCACGCGCTGCCGGAACGCACTTTTACATCCGGACTGCAACCAACGCCCTGTCAGAGCAGCAAAACAGTCTATCTGAAGAAGATCGCCAACAGATTACGGAATATTTAAGGCATGGTGGCGAAGAGAATCTGATCGGCATGGCCCATTACGCCGCACATCATCTGGGAGGGCGAGAAGTGGCAGTCCCCGCCCTGATTGAAATGCCCCAGTTTGGCTTTTTCCACCTGGATGACAAACTTTTTGAAACATTAGCAGAGTATGAGCAGTTTGAGTCGGAACGTGGAATCAAATCTGATTCGACAACTCCCACTGTGGCTCTATTAAGTGGTTTCATGGACCCACAGGATAAAATGAATCGAGAGCCAGTGGATGTTATCCTCCGGAAACTGGAAGCCGGTGGCGCTAAAGTCTATCCGATCTTCGGTCGCACTGAGGCGTTCGAACTCTTGCAGTCCGTCCAACCGGATTTGATTCTGACTTTTCCACATGGTCGATTCTCTTACGGTGGTCAGGGAGAGAAACTGCTCCGCGAGCTCAACTGTCCCGTCGTCAGTGCCCTCCCGCTGCTCTCCAACCGGGAAAGCTGGCTCAAAGATGAACGGGGAATGGAAGGGGGATTCATGGGGCAGTCCATTACAGCCCCTGAGCTGGATGGCATTATCGAACCAATCGTGGTCTCTTCCATGGAATCCAACGACCGTGGTTTAAATGTCCGCGCGCCAATGGAAGATCAGGTTGAAAGCCGCGTCAATTTAATCTTGAACTGGCTCAAACTGAAAAAGAAACCCAACTCTGAAAAACGGGTTGTGATCGTCTATTACAAGTCTCCCGGGATGGCGGCCCTCTCGGCAGGTGGGCTGGAAGTTGCACCCGCACTCCTGAATACTCTCAAACGACTCCAGTCAGAGGGATATGATCTGGGAGGAGAACTTCCGGAAACCTCTGATAAGCTATTTGAACTGATTCAGAAGAAAGGAAAAACTCTCGGTCAATGGGCTCTCGGATCATTTGAAACGTTTTTAAATGAAGCTGAACCGGAACTGGTTCCCGCTACGCGTTACGCCGAATGGTTTCAGCAGGTTCTTTCACCCAGGCGTCAAAAAGAGACAATCGACGTGTGGGGAGAGTTACCGGGGGAGAAAATGGTGACCAGTGTCAACGGTCAACCTCACTTGATCATCAGTCGTATCAGAATGGGTAATGTTGTAATTATGCCTCAGCCAACGGTCGGTGGAGGGGGAGAAAATGAAGATGAGATCAGTTCGATTCATGGGACAGATCAAGCTGCTCCCCATTTTTATCTGGGAGCGTATCTGTGGGCCCGGTATGGATTCAATGCGGATGCCATCATGCATTTTGGCACCCATGGCTCTCTGGAGTTTACATACGGCAAGTCAAACAGTCTGAGCCGCGACTGCTGGCCTCACATTCTGATCGGGGATATTCCTCACATCTATCCCTATGTGATTAATAATGTGGGAGAAGCACTCGTAGCCAAGCGACGATCTAATGCCGTGATTGTCTCGCACTTAACCCCGCCTTTCATGGAAGCCGGCCTGTACGGTGAATTGTCGCTGCTGCACGACAAAATCCATGACTGGGAACAGGTCGAAGACCCTCTGCTTCGAGAAGAGACATTGCACTCTGTCACAAAACTGGTAAAGCAGTTAAATCTGGCTGAAGATCTGGGTCTGAGTGGAATAGATCTGTCTAATCGACTCTTGTCAGAAGCAGAGTTGAGCGACGTTCACAACTATATACACCAGTTGAAAGATCAAAGCATCACTGACGGTCTGCATGTAATTGGTCGTAATCTGAGTGATCAGCAGATTGAGCAGACGGTGACTGCCATGCTTGGCGAACAGGGAGTAGATCAGTTATTGACCTCCCTGGGTAAACCGGTCAACGAAGATTCAATGGAGTATCGACAGGATCTGGCTCGGCAGTTCGTCGCGGAGGTACTTGCAGGAAAGCTGAAATCGGCGAGTCTCTTCAGTGTTGAAGAGCGTGCAAAAATCAAAACCGCTCTGGAGGCAGAAAAAAAACGCCATGCCCCCCAAAAGGATCAGAAACCGGACGGACTGTCTGGTGCAACAAACAAATCGAATGCAGCAAATAATCCTCAATCGCCGTCCGATAAAATCGACTCAGGGTCTCAGGATGCACATCCACATAAGTCAGAACAGAATCCGAGTCCGCCAGCAGAGGCTCAGAAACCACACAAATCGGAAAATGGAGATCATAAAACCAGGTCGGGCATAAGTGCAGAGAAATCCGAGCAGGAGCAGAGTCGCTTTATCGCTCCTGTGACGCGAGAGAATCAAAAAGTGAGAACCACCCCCGCAACTCATCTTGCTTTGATTAGTTTTAATACAGAAGCTCCTCAGGAGGGAAGCGAACATGGTACAGATCAAATAAAGGTATCGACACTTCCTGTTGTCGCCAGGAAGCCAACAAAGCCTTTGGAGGAAAAGCGTCTCTGGCATTCCTCGAAGGAATTTAAGTCGATGTTAGTGAGCTCTCCCAGTGATCAGCAAAAGATGATCGATCTGATCGAATCCGCCTGGCGAAACGCCCAAAACCTCCAGATCTCACCGGAAACGGAATTGAAACAAATCAGCGCTGCTTTAAATGCTGAGTTTATAGCCCCCTCCAGCGGTGGTGATCCACTGGTCAATCCGGACTCGGTCCCTACTGGACGAAATCTCTATTCGATCAATGCGGAGCAGACCCCCACGCCGGAGGCCTGGCGAGTGGGAGTCAAGCTGACCGATCAGATGCTGGCAGCACACCGCGGATCACATGCCGGAAACGATCCCCGTCAGGTCGCGATTTCTTTATGGGGAGGGGAATTTATTCGCGGAAAAGGGACGGCGATCGCCCAGATTCTGTACCTGATGGGAATGCGTCCTGTCTGGAATTCACGTGGTGTGGTATACGATGTGGAAGTCATCCCCTCTTCCGAACTCAAACGACCGCGTGTGGATGTACTGGTTCAGACATCGGGGCAGTTTCGTGACGCGGCAGCATCCCGAATTAAATTGATTGATGACGCCGTTCAAATCGCCAGCACACTGGATCAGGAAGAATATCCGAATTTCGTTCGCGAAGGAACAGAACAGACTGAGCAGGCATTAAAGGCTGGTGGCGCCTCAGCCAAAGATGCCCGGGATTTTGCCACAGCCCGAATCTTTGGGTCCGCTTCCAACAGCAGTTATGGAACCCAGATCATGGGCATGGTCGAGAAAGGGGATACCTGGGAAGAAGGAGCCCAGGTCGCGAAACGTTACATACAGAACATGTCCGGCGTGTATCGAGATGGAGATCGGTGGGGAACCGTATTACCAGGCCTGCTGGAAACACAGATGCAGGGAGTCGAAGCGGTCGTACATCCCAGGTCGTCCAACACATGGGGGCCTCTTTCACTGGACCATGTTTATGAATTCATGGGCGGCATCACACTGGCTGTGCGAGAAACCACCGGCAAAGACCCGACCGGATACTTCAGCGATTTGCGACAACCGGACCGTGCCAAAGTCACCACGTCAATCGGAGCGATCAGAGAAGAGGCCCGTACATCGATGTGGAATCCCCGTTATATACAGGGGATGCAGCGAGAAGGAGCCTCCGCAGCGGCGTCGCTTACTGAAACAGTTCGTAATATGTACGGTTGGAATGTGATGCAGCCAGCGGCGATCAGTAAGGATATGTGGGATGAAACCTACCGCGTTTACATTGAAGACAAACATAAATTGAACATGCGCGAATATTTCGAAGATAAAAATCCGTATGCCCTGCAGGATATGACGGCGGTCATGCTGGAAACAGCCCGGAAAGGTTACTGGTCACCTGAAAAAGAAGTGCTACAGAAGCTGGCAGAAGTTCACACGGAACTGGTCGCCAAACATGGTGCAGCCTGTTCCTACGAAACCTGTGGCAATCAGGCTTTTCACAAATTCCTGAATCAGCAGTTGAATGCCCCCGGGAATGATACAAGCCCCCAGACTATTTCCGACTACGAGTTAGCCCTGTCATCTGCACTACAGCCAACGCAATCACTGCCGGATGTGGAAGGAATTGAAATGAGTGAAGTGCGCGAAGAAACGGTGAAATCAGAAACGCTGCCTGACAAAGGCCCTGCCATGGTCATTCTGTTGTGTTTCGTGCTTCTGAGTTTTGGATTCAGTTACAGTTTTCTAAGAGCGTCCGGCTAACTTGTCCGTTGCGTTAGAGCTGAAAAAGAAATCGAGCGTATCTCCGGACACACTGGACGATTCGGATATTCAAAGCACCTGAATTCCATTCCTGCGAATCCGAAGAGATTGATATCACAGGAACTCACCCTGTCGACTGGCTAAAACTGCGCCTGCCTCTCTTTTGAATCGATCGGTTCAGATTTTTTTAAAAAACACATTAATGCAATGCTATTGCATTTGCATCTACAGTACTATTAATGCTATCTTGCATTTAATGGACCTCAATATCAGGCAAGCCCTCGCTACACGCCGGATTAAATTTCGATTGTTCGCATTCCATCCTGGAGGAAAAATGAAAAGAAAACATCGTGGCTTTACTCTCATTGAATTACTGGTCGTGATTGCGATCATCGCCATTTTAATTGCGTTGCTGCTGCCTGCTGTTCAGATGGCCCGCGAGGCTGCCAGACGGACACAATGCAAAAACAACTTGAAGCAACTGGGGTTGGCACTACACAATTACAATGAAACGCACTCTCGTCTTCCGCTCTTAGCTTCCGATTCACTTTACGGATATTCCCCTTCGGCGCAGTTACTTCCCTATATCGATCAGGCCAATCTGCATAATCTGATTGATTTCAGAGAACCTCTCCTGTCAGGTCCTCCCTGGGCAGCAGTTCTGAATCCAGCTCTGGTTGATGTCGTCAAGCAGACCGTCCCTGTTTTCATGTGTCCCAGCGACGCCGGAAATGTGTTTTTTACCGATTCTCAAGGCGCTGTGTGGGCGGGTTCCAATTACCTGGTCAATGGAGGCTCCGGTCTTAGTATGCAATACTGCACAACAGAAAACGATGGGCTGTTCTGGCGCGGGTCTTCTACTCGACTCCGCGATATCACTGACGGAACGACAAATACAATTTTTATGGCAGAAACCCTGTTTGGAAACAGGGGGCCAGATACAGCAACTCTGTTAGATCCCGACCGTCAAATGAAACGAGTCAGTGGAGGCGGTGCCTGCTCAGCAACTTCGGATGATCTGGTTTCGAGGACAGCTTCAAATTATGAGGGAGGTCGCGCCGGAACATGGATTCGAGGGCTTGGATACAGCACCCTCGTGCACGGCTACCTGCCTCCCAACTCTCCGACTCCCGATGTCGTTCATCATGGAGAGATCGTCTCTGGTGCGCGGAGTCTGCATTTCGGTGGAGCCAACGTACTTCTCTGCGATGGCAGTGTTCGCTTTTTAGGCGAAAATATCCATCTGGAAACATTGCGAAATCTATTTAACAGGGCTGATGGCAAAGTCCTCGGCGAATTTTAAAAAGTCAGCATTCCTGTGTTTTTTTCTTTACACCTTCTCTGAAATTACAGATGTATTGTTTTTTTCAACAGACTGATCCCATGACTCGCGTCCTCTTAGTACCTTTGATTGTTTATTTCAGCATTTTTTCTGGTTGCTCCAGCGACGAGAGCCCCCACAGTCAGTCACCAGTCATGGAAGCTCCAGATGAGCTCATAATCAATGGCACAAAATGGCAGAGAGAAAGTTCAATTAATAACAGTGATGGGAACTTACTGTCACACTATTTCAAATCAAATCCGAGTTTGGTCGGCAGCCCTGAGTTGCATGGTACTCCGGAAGTCTACCATGGAACCAGGAACCAACGTCGATTTTACTGGATCAAGCAGAGAATGGAGAAAACGGTCTGGACCTGTGTGGAATATAAAAAGGGATCTTTTCAATTATCTGAAGGGCAAGGAAGCCCCTATGTTAATCTCGATCAATAGATTGGTCTCAAATTGGTTCTTCACGCCTCTGTCTTTTATATAAAAACAACTCTTACCTGATTCCATTCAACCACACATCTTGAGCGACAGGTGTTTCATGTCAGAAATCGAAGAACATAAAATGATCAAGCATCATAAACGTGATGAATCACTATTCAACTCGCTCAATCAGATATTGTATCATGACTTCTGTCCCCAGATCAACCAGTGGGTTTACTGGATGAAGAATCCCTTCTGGTGCCTGTCCCTCAGCATTCTGACAGCACTCATTTGCGGCCTACTCGTCAATTCCGCGATTCTTTACATTGCGGCGGCACTGGCAATCATCATCCTGGTCGGTATTCTGTGGCCCTGGGTCAGTGTGAAAGGTCTTTCCGCAGAACTCTCATTCAATAAAGTTCGCACACAATGTGGCGAATCGGTGGGAGCCAGGCTGATCGTGACAAACAACTGGCCCTGGCCGGCCTGGGGCGTGTATCTGCGACATCCCTTTTCCGAACACTCAGACCACCTGTGCGAAGTTGCCATCGATTGCGTTCCGGGCTGGAAAACCAGTGAATATACCTGGAGTTTCATTCCCCGCAAACGAGGCGTCTATTCTACCAGTACTGCATTTCTCGAGACGGCCTTTCCGTTCGGTTTGTATAAAAAGAAGATTTCGCTTTCCATGGATTCCATGTTGATTGTCTGGCCTGAGATTTCAAAACTGGCTTTCATGCCTGAATTAAGCGAAGTCAGTTCCAGCGAAGACCGGTTTGCCTCGCATCGGGCCGGCGATTATGGCGATGTGATCGGTACCAGGACATTTCGTCTGGGTGATTCACTGAGACGAGTCCACTGGTCACAATCCGCCAGGCAGGGCCAGATGATTGTTACCGAACGACAGTCAGCGGCAGTTTGTGCGCTCCGAGTTATTCCCGACCTTAATCAGTCGCACTATCAAAACGGTAACAGTGAATCTCTGGAAGCGGTGATTCGTATCACTGCCAGTATCTGTCATTCACTATTAAAACAGCATGCCTGCGTCGAGTGCCTGATCGGAAATCAACTGTTTCGTTGTGAAGGAAATCTGAGAGATCAACATCTGTTGCTGGATGAACTGGCCCGAATCCCGGTAAATGGTCTGCCCCCTGGTGAGATCCGGCAAGTCAAGTCTGGCCTGCCGGAGTTCGTCGTTACAAATTCCAATGGTTATCTGAATCAGATACAAAATAAATCTCTCTCTCATCGTTCTCGTTCAATTGTTGTTCAGGATGCATCATCTCAGGAAAGCGATCGGAATGCAGTCTGCCACTGCGAGCCCTGGATGCGGTTGAACAACCCCGATGAAAGTCGGGATAAAGCATTCGCCGACAGTTGGAAGAAAGCCTGTTATGCGAGTTGAACCGAAAACGATCTCCGAAAGTCGTATTCTGCATTTTGTCACGATCGCGATGGTCTTGACGGGGGCTTTGGCGCTTTCCATATCAGACGCCGATGGCCGCTATACGCGCACCTGGATCGCGGTCAATTTTCTGATCGAAGCCACGGTCGCGTTCCTGGGCACGCTTTATTTTGCTTCCCTCAAAAAACGGAATGGTACGGAAACATTCGTGAATCTCATTTTACTGGCTGTGATGCTGGCGAGTCTGGTCTGGGAGCCAATCCAGCGAATATTCTTCGGAAATGGTAGACCTTTTGAACTGATCCTGATGTTCGCTGTCAAGAATACCTTTCTGGTTATGGCTGCCGCCGGTTGCTGGAAGAAATACCAGCAGTTTGCCGCCTGGGGCTCAATCTTTTTAATTATCTCTGCTGCCACAACGTATTCTGGTCCGGACATGATCGTCCTCGCGGGGCTGGAGCTGATGCTGGGATTTTTCTGGCTGTTTTATTCTTACTGGAACACACTCAGAATTGCCCTGCTTCCGGCTGACAAGAAACAGAATCTGGGTAAATCTCTGCTGCTTTCCTCGCTGGCCTTAGTGCTTTTTTTGATCATCTCCTTTTCCAGCGGGAATCCGGTTGTCCATGCCCTTAAGGGAATCATGCCCAGTTCCGGCGGTGACAGTCGGGGCGATCTCTATGCCAGGGACGGACTCGGGGATGGCGAGTTGCTGGTTGCCGGTAAGTTCGATATTCGCAGCTTTGCTCCCATTGAAAATGCCCCCTTCATGTCATCAGACGATCCCAGCCTGTACGACATCATGTCTGATACCTACGAAGATGAAGGTGAGATCTCTAAAAACATCGATCGGGCGATCGGCCTGAGAATGCAGGATCAGAAATTCGAAGAAAAAGAACTGCCCGATGCGGAGAATATCAACCGTCACTTTTCAACGGCAAGGCAACAAAAAACAGCTGAAGAAAAATCAGCAGAAGGTATTTCTTCCGACGCCCTGTTGCACGTCTCGGGCAGAACTCCCCTGCACCTCCGCTTGGAAACGTACGATATTTTCGACGGAGTGAACTGGTTCAGTGAACCATTGAAAGAGGATTACAAGAAAAGCTTCTCACTCAAAGAACGTTTCGAAAAGCCCTATATCGTTGTCAACAATAAGGCCCATACCCTGTCACAGGAATGCAGGAACGAACTGCATGTCATTACCAACAATCATCTGAAATCGAACCAGCTTCCTGCCCCTTTACATTTGAGAGAAATCCATATCGATCTGGTCGACCGGATTGATCTGTTCGACTGGCATCAGGAGAGCATTGTAAAACTCGACCGCAAGGAATTACCCAGACTGGTCCCCATGCATCTGATCAGCCATTTTCCTGATCGAAAAATGATTCAATATCGTGATGCCCGATTTGCTACGCTGTCGCCTCAGCAGAAACATTATGTTGCACTCCCGGAACTGCCACTGATCCCCAAAATCAGGAAACTGGCAAATGAACTGGTCACCGATCTTGAAAATGACTGGGACCGAATCAAGCGGATTGAGCAATATCATCGCCAGCATTTCCAGCACGATCGCTCGATTGTCTTTGGCGGAAAGCAACAGCTCCCTCTGGAACGTTTCCTGTTCGAACGCAAAGCAGGTCCGGACTATCTGATTGCTTCGTCCGCTGCCCTGATGCTCCGATCACTGGGATATTCCACCAGGCTGGTGAGTGGATTTTACGCCAGCCCGGATCACTATGACATCAAATCAGACCACACTCCCGTCCTTGCCGATGACGTACACTTCTGGGTCGAAGTGAAAGTTGGACCGAGCGCAAGCGACTGGTGCACGATCGAGCCCACAGTCGGGTATGCCGTTCTCGGACCTCCCCTGTCGTTATACGAAAAAACGATTGAAGCGTTTCTGGCTGTCACCAACTGGCTTGGCAAACACCTGACATTGAGTTTACTTACGCTCGGAAGCATTATCAGCCTCTTTATTTTCCGGTATCAGATTATCGATTTTCTGGTAACAGGCTGGCTTATGCTCTACCGTCCCCGCGATACCCGGCGGTTGATTTTCAGAACACTCTGGCTGCTCGAATTGAGAGCACGCCGTCAGGGTCAGAAAAGACCTGTCACAATGTCTCTGAGCCAGTGGCTGAAACTGCAGGCAGACAATTTAGCCATTAATACAGCCTGTCTGTCTGAGCTGGCCCAATACGTGAACTGGGCTGCGTTTGCTCCCTGTTCCGCTGATAAAACGCATACTCCCCATACGGAGCAGATCAGCGATTGCTGCAATCGGATCATCAACGATGCCCGCTGGATAAAACGGTCTCCCTGATAGACGCATTCATTCATTTATTAAAGCAGGGTCTCATGTCAACACTTATAGAAAACGATACCAAAATGGATTTGCAGCAGGAATATTCCCGAATTGAACAGTTAAGTGACTGTCTGAACCAGGTTCTGAAAGGGAAATCCGAAGTCATAGACAATGTGATAATCTGCCTGCTTTCCCGGGGTCACCTGCTGCTGGAGGACCACCCGGGCCTCGGTAAGACCATGCTGGCTAAAACCCTCGCCGCATTGATTGGAGGCAGGTTTGCCCGAGTGCAATGCACGCCCGACCTGCTTCCCAGTGATATTACCGGCTTCAATATTTTCAATCAGAAGACACATGAATTCGAATTTCGCGAAGGACCGGTTTTTTCTGACATCATGCTGGCAGATGAAATTAACAGGGCAACTCCCCGGACGCAGAGTGCCATGCTGGAAGCGATGGCGGAAAGACAGGTTACCGTGGACGCGGTCCGTTATCAGTTGTCGCAGGATTATTTTGTGATTGCCACCCAGAATCCCATTGATCAGCACGGAACATATCCCCTGCCCGAAGCGCAGCTCGACCGGTTTGCGATGAAGTTGACGATCGGATATCCAGAAGAAATTGATGAGATACGCATGCTGGCGGCGGCCATCGACCAGGACTCTGATGCGGTGACGGAACGGGAACCTGTCTTCAATGAAAAAGAATTGCTGGAAACGCAGCAGAAGATCGCAGCGATTCCAGTTGCAGAATCGGTTCAACGTTATCTGGTGCAGATCGGAAATGCGACGCGGAAACATCCCCATCTTGCGCTCGGCTTAAGTCCACGTGGATTACTGACCTGGCAGAGAGTAGCTCAGGCGCATGCCTTTTTAAATCAGAGGAACTATGTGATACCAGACGATCTTCTGGAAACCGCGTTGGCCGTGCTCAGCGTCCGACTGGGTATCGACCAGTCAGAAAACCGGGTTCTGATTGATGAGATCCTCCAATCCGTAAAACTGCCGGATTATGCATTACCTTCTTCTAACTGAGTTTTTACTCATGAATGGTTTCATTCTTTTTCCTGTTTTGAATGGTTAGCACATGCTAGATCAACATTTTTTAAAAACGCGATTGATGAGCCTTACAGCTTTGTGCTTATGCGGTCTCCTGTTTTCATTCCAGACAGGATGCACTGAGACGGCGGAGTCTTCCATGGAAGATCACCACCTTGAACATCATATCCCGGAGCACAAACCCAAATCATATGCCGCTACTGTCAAAGAACTGGACACGCGGATGAGATGGTTGCTGAATCACAGGCAAGAGCAAGATGCCCGGGAGAAGCAACAGGAACTGGGAGAAATCATCGCCTGGATCCCCGAGCTGGCAGCAGACAGTGAACTGAAACACAAAGACTGGGATGAAGTCAATCTGTATGCAAAAGAGCTGATGACGGTCTTCCAGCAGATTGACTTTGCCGATATCGACTCTTCGCTGGTCGGGCGCTACTTTCTGCTGGTTGTGAAATTAAAACAATTTACCGCCCCCTCTGAAATGAAAAGATTCAATGGCTGAAATTTATAAATCATACCTTCAACTGTTCTCTTCTTCCTGTTTCGGGACACCGTCATGATTCATTACATTCTCTGGGGATTCGCACTTCGCTTTGTACAGTGCCTGCTGGAAGCAGCCCCTTTTATTCTTGCCGGTCTGTTTATTGCAGCCATCTTTCAGCGTTTCTTTGGCGCAGCAGAAACCAGACGACTGTTTGGTGAAGGGACCAGGGCAGCCCTGTTCCGGGCCTGGGTCATTGGCATGCTGCTTCCGGTCTGCTCGCTGGGTGTGATCCCTGTTGCCCGCCAGCTGAAAAAAGCTGGATTGGCGGGGGGCACCATTATCGCCTTTGCGATGTCCGCTCCCCTGTTCAACCCGCTCTCATTACTTTACGGACTGACCCTTTCTGAACCGGTCACGATCCTGGCTTTTGCACTGTTCTCACTGTTGATCGTGACTCTGGTGGGGACCATCTGGGACAGGCTTTTCCCTGAAAAACCAGAGTATCCCACAGACGATCAGGTGATTCCTTACGGAATGAAACGTATGCTCTCGGTCGGGGTCAGCGCGATTAAAGAAGCATCGGGGAGCAGCCTGATCTATATCATGATCGGACTGGCGGGGGTCGCTCTCCTGGGTGTGGTATTACCACAGAGCAGTTTGCAGCGATCAGTCAATTACGACAACCCCTATGCACCACTGCTGATGACCGGGATTGCCATTCCCGTTTACGCCACTCCCATGCTGGCCATGTCTCAATTGGGGTCGATGTTTCAGCATGCCAACTCGGTCGGGGCCGCATTCATTCTGCTGGTGCTCGGCGCCGGCGTGAATCTGGGACTGGTCGCCTGGATTGTTCGAAATTACAACTGGAAAAAAACGATCGTCTGGTTTTCTCTCCTGTTACTGGCCATCGTCGGACTGGCATATGGAGTAGAAAAACCGCTGTTCCCGTCGCATATCGAGCCCGCGGACCATACGCATGCTTTCGACATTTATTGCCAGCCTTTCAGTGCGGGAACGACCAACTTCTATAAGACCGCAAAAGAGAAACTGGGGCATGTCGTCGATCCTTATGAAATCTATTCAGCGGGTATTCTGGGCTGCGTAATCCTGGCAGGCTATATCCTGAGATTCTCTGACCGAAACTCGCGTATTGAAAACTGGCTGAAAAAAGCAGAACCGGTTCGTACCGGCAAATATGATATTGTGCTCCCGGGACCGGTTCTGGGAGTTTTGATTCTCGCAGGTCTGATCGTCGCCAGCGGTGTCGGCTGCTTTTCCTATTACCCGTCGCCGGAAGTCATCTGTGAAGAGATGACGATCGCTAAAACGGAAGCTCTGTCCGGAGCACTGTCGGGAAATAAATCGCATTCAAAATACTGGATCGAAATCTATGACGACTGGACCCGTAAGCTGGAAGTCGGCGTCTATTTACGAAACCTGAATCTCAGTGAATATCATCATTGGAAGGCTCAGCTTCTACGGGAAAAACTGGAACTGCTGGCTCACGAAATCGAAGATGAAGAACACGAGGAAGTCAGGCAGCTGGTCTCCGACATTCACCATACGCATCGGCGGATGGTCGATGCTTACCTGAGAGATTTAAACTGAATTCGAACAGTGATGTAATTCGACAATTAAAAACACGATCAAATAATATTTTAGAATACCCAAATGGAGTTACCATGATTCAGAGTTCTGAAAGTGTTCCTCAAAGGCTTCCTGTCACCGTTCTGTCTGGTTTCCTGGGAGCAGGCAAGACAACTTTACTCAACCATATTTTATCCAACCGGGCCGGCCTTAAAGTCGCCGTGATTGTCAATGACATGAGCGAAATCAATATTGATGCAGCCCTGGTAAAAGACGGTAACCAGACTCTCAGCCGTACTGAAGAAAAACTGGTAGAGATGTCAAACGGATGCATCTGCTGCACGCTTCGAGAAGACCTGATGGTAGAAGTCAGCCGACTGGCGCGGGAACAGCGATTTGATTATCTGTTGATCGAATCAACGGGCATCTCCGAACCGATGCCTGTTGCCGAAACGTTCACCTTTGAAGACGAAACTGGTAACAGTCTCTCGGATTATGCGCAGCTTGATACACTGGTTACGGTCATTGACGCCGCTAATTTTCTACGTGACTACAAGTCCAGTGACGATCTGGTCGATCGTGAAATTGGCCTGAGCAATGAAGATCGCCGCAACATTGTGGACCTGCTGATTGACCAGATTGAATTTGCGAATGTAATTCTGATCAACAAAGCCGACCTGATCAGCACTCAGGAGCTGAAACAGCTTGAAGATATCGTTCGCCACCTGAACCCCAAAGTGCATGTTCTGCACTCGGCCTTCGGGAAAGTTGATTTAAATCGGGTTCTGGGAACGGGACTGTTTGACCTGAATTCCGCTTCTGCCCATGCTGGTTGGCTTGAGACGCCACGAGGCGAAATTCATTCTGAGGTTGATGAATATAACATACAGAGTTTCACCTACCAGGCCCGGCGTCCCTTTCATCCGGAACGACTCTGGTATGCACTTGACGAGGACGATTCGTGGATGAACAATGTCCTCCGCAGTAAAGGGTTCGCCTGGGTTGCATCACAAAATAACATTGCCAATCTCTGGTCACACGCCGGTACTTCAATGCGGTTTGACCCGTCGGGTTACTGGTGGTCCACCGTGGCACCAGAAAACTGGAACGTCGATGCTGAGCAGAAACGCGAGATCCGATCTAAATTCGAAGGTCCCTACGGGGATCGACGTCAGGAACTCGTCTTTATCGGCACCGAAATGGATGAGAAGCAGATTAGAACCGTATTGGATCAATGTTTGCTTCAGGATCTGGAATGGCTTCAAGGCCCCGAAGCCTGGTCGGCTTACTCTGACCCTTTTAGAGTTGATGATAACATCGATGAAAGCGCTTTGGATTTTGAATCAGGTACCGGCTCGGAATCTGGTTCTCTCGACCAGAGTGATTCTCTCCAAACGGGGAGTGAGACACGACTGACATGAAAAACATGATTTCGTTATAGTTGGTGCTGGAGCTGCAGGTGTCGGACTGGCCTGTTCCGTCTCCTGTGACCTGCCTCACAATATGTTTTGTGGAGTCGTAAAAAAACGACACATTTCATTACAAAATGTGTCGTCTGTTGAGAAAACATGATTGGTAGTGATGTCAATCCTTAATTGGTGCGGCCACCTTATTTAAGTTTTGTCTCGCCGATTCGTAGGCTGCCTTAAGCTGCCTGGTGTTGCCTTTCGACCCGGCCAGCTTAAGGCACTCTCGATAATCGGCAACCGCATCAGCTTTGGCTTTTGCTCTTTCCTCTGTTGCAAAATGTGATGGCAACTCTGACTTATCAAAGGCCTCTAAAGCCGCCTTAAACTCAGGATTGTTGAGCGCTTTGCTAAACCCTTTCCAGTCTTCCTGTGCAAAGGTGGTGTCAATAGGCATTAAAACTTCGGTGGAAGTAAGCGTGACGAATTCATCCCATCTGGGATATTCCTGATCTATTTTCATCTTTGCAGCAGGATCACTGCATCCGGCAATGAGCAAAGCGAAGAACGAAAACGACCACCAGGATCTGCGCAAAAATTGTAATTTCATGACAGGCTCACCAAAAGCATGAATAAGAAAAACTGTTGCAGGATCGAAGCAAACAAGTTTCGATCCTGCAGACCAGTCGCCGAAACAACAGGGAAGTCACGGGCGCATTAGAACTCGACCGTGTTCACTTCGCCCCCGTTACGAGTTGTTGTATTACGGAGTACATTCAGATCAACATTTTCTGAGATGAAATGGACCGATCCATCACCCATCATGGCATGTACGCCCCCGACGTGTTTACTGGACGAGGGACGCCCATTTCCTCCATAACTCAGGTTCAAGTAGTCATTATCCCAGTCTACCTGATCGACGAGCGGATCATTCGGAGCTCGAAATGAGCTTGCTTCACAACCTCCGGCTCCCAACCACCTTGAACATCGATGAATCGGTAATGGCCCACCTCCCAGGCGTTCGAAAGGTTTCCCTCGCCAGACTTCAATCACAGCGATGGAGTTCGTTAAACCGTCGACCACATCTCGAATGCGGGCTGGTCTTGTCGTTGACATAATGGGCAATGAGGTCTGAGCCGTGCTCGTATGATTGTTAGTGGTTCCCGCCATGGCTGCATAATTGGTCCCCGCCTCCCCGTCGATAACAGACTCTGTCGGGTCACTGGGACACAGAAATACGGGCAGAACCGTTTTGTCTGCCAGTGCAAACGAGTTGGTACCGCCACAGCTTGTGCCAATCAGGTGATCATTCCAGTTGATCTGATTATAAATCGTTGCCTGATCCAGAAAGGGGAGTAACATCACTCTCCAGGAAAACCCTCCGGGTCTTTGCCATGTATCCATACAACCTCCGGCAAATTGATTTAGGTCCACCATACGAATGCTGGGGAGAATCCGGTGCGTCTCATGATAGTTGTGCAACGCCAGCCCAATTTGTTTCATGTTATTTTTGCATTGAGAGCGGCGGGCTGCTTCGCGGGCCTGCTGGACGGCTGGAAGCAATAACGCAATCAGAATCGCAATGATGGCAATGACTACCAGCAGTTCGATTAAAGTAAACGCCTTTCGCTTCAGGAATTTAGGAAATGACATACTCTAACTCCCATAAAAAAATCGGTTAAGAAAAAAATGATCGAAAAACAGACGAGATATTGATCAATACAGAAAAAATCGGATTCTGAAATAATCCAGATGTGTATCAGCAAATTATAGGATTTCAGGCCAATGTTAGTAGTGGTTAATACGTATACACGGCGCTAATAAATCAGTATTTACACTTAATTAACGTTGTTTTATGAAATTATGGATAGGCGTCATGGATGACATTATCATCTGGTGACGACATATAATGCTCATTTAGACACTAATCAATATGGCTAAATGAGCAGATGCAGTGTTATCTGGCGAATTGCCAACGATCAGGGTTGGGGGGATTTATATTTGAGGGGAGGAAAGCGTTTGTCGTCAAACTCCCGAATGCGAATCCAGTGGTCTGTGAAGGACAGGTTGTCGTGGACATTCACAGCGGGCATGTGACATTTCAGGCACTGGCTGTCCATCGCTTCCTGTGAGCAGACAGGAGCGTGTCCTTTTAAATCACGATGACAATTTAAGCAGATCTGGCGATAGTGCTCGGGATCTCTGCTGGCCTGCTGGTGGGGATTGTGGCAGGTCGTGCAGTCGAATCGTGATGACTTGCCGGCAGGCAGTTTCAGCTCGTCCTGTTTGAGAAAACAAGGACTTTGTGACAGGCTGATGGGGGCAAAACGGATTAAGAGGTCGTTCTTCGGATGAATTTCATCCGCTTCCAGCTGATCGGAACGGCGATGACATTCACCGCAGCCGTTGATCGACTCCAGCGGACTCAACTGATTCCACCTGGTAAGCTTTAAATCCTTCTCTCCTTTTTCTACGGCTTTGATATGTGCTTCCCCATTCAAATGACACCGCACACAGGAGACACCGGCGATCAGTTGCGATGTTTGAATTTCTCCTTGCACCTCTCCCAGGTAAGATGTGTGACACTCGAAACAGTCCATTGTTTTTGCGTGTGAGCTGACATCACCGAGTGCGCGAATGCCCGACTTGCCATGTGCCAGAGCCTCAAGTCCGAGCGTGATTCCCAGTTTGCCCGGGGGATACCAGGAAACGATGTGCTGCAGAAGTTCTGACTTACCCTCTGCGTTGGGGAACAGCGAAACGGGGGTTAACGCGTGCAGTCCGGAACCGAAAATCCAGTCTATCCGAACCGGGTTCGGATAGCTGTCGCAAGTGACCCAGAGTGCGTCTCCCTCCTTATAAAACCGGTAGGTGTGCCCGTTCTCTTTTAACGTTACTTCTTTGCCGACGAATTTATCCAGTACATCCGGATCGTTGGCTTTTCTGAGTGTTCTCAGGTGTGGGGCTCCGGAAAACTGGTGACAGACTTTTTCATGACACTCACAACACTGTTTCATTTTGACAGGTTGTTCCGCCGACCGGACTTTATGAACAAACGGGGTGCTTTCCTGAGAGCCGTACAGATACCAGACTGTGCCTGACAGACATGCCAGGAGCAGAATCAGCGCCGGTGGAAAAAAAGGATATTTATGGCTCATTGAATCGAATCCAGCATCACCTGACTGGGAACAGCCAGTCTGTCTTTGGGAAAGCGTTGAATCAGTTCCTGAAAAAACGCAGCCGATTGCCCGGTATCGCCTGATTCCAGTAGTATCTGCGCTTTCGCGTACAATGTTTCACTGTCAGCCGCTGATAATTCAGAGACGGCAGTTGCCCATTCGCCGCGTGCATAATTCTGAATCGCGCTCTGGAAGGCTGTTGACCGTTCGACGGGCTCACTCCTGTTTGAGTCGGTTGTCAGCCCTGATTGATTGAGTGGAAAATCGGCTTCCCTGTTAGTCAGGTCATATGCCAGCAATCGGAATTGGCTGGAGGCACCGGTTTCAAGCTTTTCCTGATACGCCAGCTCTTTCTGGCAGAGCTGAAATTCATGGATCACTTCCGGAGAATGGTAATGCTGCAACAAGGGATGCAGCACCCGCAAGGCAGCAGTATAAAGTTTCATCGCCCGAAATGTTTTCGCCTGCAGCAATGCGGGACGCAGGTTGGGTAATCCCGTCAATGTACCCCACCAGTCAGAACATTCGGGCGTTCCTGACGGAGCGGGAAGAGAATAGGTCCACTCTCCCCGGTCCAGAAAAACTTTGTCGGATAACAGTTCTATGATTTTCGGGCTGCTGATGATTTTCCCCGACCAGCCAAAGGGAATGACCGAGGCGTCCACCGACATCGGTTGCCAGCGACTTTCAAACAGCGCGCGAATGGTTCTCACATCTCCATTGGGGATTAACAACAGCTGACAGTTTCTTTTTTTCAAACGAACCCACCAGCCTCCCCAGCTCCCATCGGCGCGGGGATGTTGAAATTCCCAGCCGCTGGATAATTCCTCGTTCAGGGAAAGTTCTTCCAACAGCAGTCCCTGCAGCAGCGCCTGCCTGAGAGTGCGGACAGGTTGAATCTTACGGTCAGGTTTAATCCAGCAGAGCATGCCCGTCGAAGCTTTTCCCATACATTGACCTGTTCCCTCATAATTGAGGGGGCCAATGATCTGATTTAACAGGGTGATATCCAGCTCTGGCGCGATGCCCCAGCCCAGCCGCTGTGGTTGTCCCGGTAAATTTCCAGAAGCAGACTGCCAGCTTAATAAAAAGGTACCCAGAATCAGAATGACTCTACCTGCCGCCGGGGGAATGAGCTGTTTCACATTCAAAAATGG
Organism: uncultured bacterium; assembly: GCA_963974925.1. Lineage (GTDB taxonomy): Bacteria > Planctomycetota > Planctomycetia > Planctomycetales > Planctomycetaceae > Gimesia. Next base: position 61,829 of record CAXBFD010000027.1, read on the forward strand.
AGCAGGCAATCGATGAGCGCGCAGCGACTGACAGACCAACAGCGCCACGCCGATTGTACAGGGAGCAAGATTGTCATAACTGATCCAGCCGGGAATGGCGAACACAAGCAACGCGACCATGTCCCTCCAGCCGGTTGAGGAGCAGATTAAGAACAGCGCCGTCCCGCCAGTCAGGATACCCCAGCCGACCACTTCCATTGTGGCACCGTTCTGGAATGTCGGATGCCAGACAGTCAGCGCCAGGAGATTTCCCTGATAAAACAGGACGGGCAACACCTGGATGAAGGAATCATAGGGGGTGAACCATCCCCGGGGAGTGATCATCAGTGCCAGCAGCGAAGCGCACACCAGCAGACTCGCTTTTCGAAAGTGCAGGCCATCGACTGTTTTAGTTCCCGGCAGCCAGGGAACCAGCGTGACGACTGCAATCCCCAGCAGGCAGAGCGGCGCACAGTTGGCCCAGCAAACCAGCACGAGCAGAATCGGGAGCAGTTTTTTTCCCACTGGCGCTCGACACCAGCGCTCGGTCAGCAACCAGGTCAGAAACAGAAACCAGCAATCCAGGAGTCGGGGAGTTGGCTGCAAAGCAGAGCCGGCAGTCAATAATGACAACACCACGATGAAAAATGCTGTCCAGTTCAATTGTTCCTCATATCGTTTCAGTAACAGATAAAAGAGCAGCCCGACCGCGGCAAATTTCAAAAGCATCAGCCCTGAGAAACCTGCCAGTTGATAGGTCAGGTAAAACGGAAGCCCACCCAGCCAGTCTGCTTCAGCAACCGAAGTTCCGGCTGTCAACACAGGGCCCGGCGGTGTTAAGTCGCTTGCCACCACTCGCCCGCGACTGAGTTGCCACCAGAGATCCGGATTCGAAACCGGCGTCAGAACAATACTCACGAGAATGATCAACAGCAAATATCTGCGCAGTCGCCGGTCCATTTTCGATATGTCTTGTTCAGTCATGCGCGGCTGTCAGTGAATTAAAAATAAGAAGAACTGAGAGATACTTTCAGAATCAATAATGACGTGGAATCCCGCTGATTATATAGTTGAACTGCGGAGTTGAACACGGTTGTTTTGAACTGCCTGTCGAGAATTTGATTTTCTTGTACAAAGTTGACCTGCAGAAACGAGGATTAAAATTGAATGACGAGCGATTTACTCCACGATTCGTTTCCGAACCTGCTTAAGGTAAATGCATTAATGTCCCGCTTTTGTTATGAACGTTTTTTCCTGAACATTGTTCTCGTACTGTCGTCGTTACTATGGAATCATTCACTTTTAATGGGACAAGAGAAACCCATTCAATTTTCCGAAATCGCGTTATCTCTGGGCGTTGATTTTCAACATCATTCCCCGCTCACAGCGGAACGTCACCTGCACGGCTTTCTTGGTTCCGGCCTCGGTTGGCTGGATTACGATCTTGATGGGTGGGACGACTTATACTGCTGCCAGGGAGCAAGTTGGGAGTCGATGCTGAAACCTGGCGAAGCGCGGGATCTGAAAGAGAGTAACGCCTTGTATCGAAATCAGAGTGGTGTACGGTTTTCGAATGTGACACCAGACGCCGGCCTGAAGGAATTCGGATACAGTATGGGAGTTGCCTTCGGCGATTTTGACAACGACGGATTTCCGGATATTTATGTGAATAATTTTGGAGTGAATCAACTGTTCTGGAATCGGGGGGACGGAACATTCTCTGAAGTCGGAACGGCAGCCGGGGTGAACGCGGACGGTTATGGTTCAGGCTGTACCTGGGCCGATTATGACAATGACGGCGACCTTGATTTATTTGTGGTGAACTATCTCAAGCTTGATCTGAAAAACTATCCTGTCTGTGATGCAGGAAGTGGCTCGCAAAAAGTCGCGGTCGGCTGTCATCCCCGCTATCTCCCGGCGGAATATGACATCCTGTATGAAAATCAGTCTGACGGCACTTTTATTGATGTTTCGCAGAAAGCGGGATTACGCGCAGAGCCGGCACGACAGGGACTGGGAATCGTGGCTGTCGATTTTAATCAGGATGGCTGGATGGATTTTTATCTGGCCAATGACGAAGTTCCCAACCAGTTGTGGATTAATGACGGCAAAGGCGGTTTTACAGATCAGTCACTCATCTCAGGCACTGCCGTGAACCGGGGAGGCCAGTGGGAAGCCGGCATGGGTGTCGCCGCCGGTGATATCGACGGCGACTTGACTTCCGATCTGTTTGTTACCAACTTTTATAAAGAGACGAACACCCTGTATCGAAATGAGGGGGCTCTTTTTTTTCTCGATGTGACAAATGAATTCGGTCTTGCTGCTCCCAGTCAGTTCAAATTGGGCTTCGGCACGAACTTGTTCGACGCCGACAATGATGGCTGGCTGGATCTGTTTGTTGCGAATGGTCATATCAAGGATCTGTTTCCCTCTGCGAATGAACGGGAACCGTTTCAGCAGAAGCCGCAGTTATTTAAAAACAGAAACGGCAAACGATTCCAGGATGTTTCCGAAACAGCCGGGACCTATTTCAGTGAGACACACCTTGGCCGTGGCTCTGCGGTTTCCGATTTTAATCATGACGGATTCGCTGATCTTGCCGTTCAGCGGTTGAATGCTCCACTGGTAATTCTGAAAAATAAGACGCAAACCGCAAACCGGCTGCTCAGCATGCGGCTGATTGGCAGAGAAAGTAATCGGAGTGGAATTGGTGCCCGCGTTGAAATCAGGACCGATCAGCGACGATTTCTAAAAACAAGAATGGGAAGTTCCAGTTATCTCTCCTCGGATGCGGCTGAGATCTATCAGGGGCTGGTGGCGGGATCAAAAATGGAAGAAATCATCGTTCATTGGCCGGGAGGCGTGTCTGAAACCTGGCACCCCGATCAAAACGCGACCCGCTTAACCCTGCTCCAGGGCACCGGTCTCAAAAAACCGTCAGGATCAACGGGAGTGGCAAAATGAAAGGCCAGTCTGAACCTTCTCAAAAAACACATCTGGCATGGGCAGGCTGGATTCTCGTTCCCCTACTGTTATCTGGTTTTGTTTATCTGGCGATGAAATTAGACTCGGGTTCATCAAATCAAAACAATCTCTCTCATGAGAAACAGGGAGCCGCAACGCCGCAAACCAAAGGCGGTTCTTCAGCGGTAGACCAGCATGAAGCGCTTTATCAAACCGCCGTTTCACTGCAGTCCCGGAATTCTCAACAGGCACTGGAATCTTTTAATCGAATCCCTGTTGGAACGCCTCGCTACGAGGATGCGTTAAAGCATGCGGCGCAAATCTATTATCAGTCGGGGCAATATCAGGAAGCGAAATCCAGACTTCTGGAATTAAACAACCGGATTTCCGATGATCCGCTTCTTGAGATTTCACTGGCGGAACTCTTTTTCAAAACAGGCGAATTTCAACAGGCGCTCCTCTACGCGCAGCGCAGTTCCAAAGCGTTACCGGAGAGAATCAAAACGCATCTTCTGATCGCCGAGATTCAGGATGAACTGGATCAGCCTGAAAAAATGATTCCAGAACTCAAGCGGGTTCTGGAACTCGATCCTCAAAATCAACAGGCGCATCTGAACCTGCTCTATGCGTATCATTATGCGGGTGAATATGATTTCGCGCGCGAGGAAGCCGAATGGTGTCTGGAACACGAAATCAAAACGATTTTTGTGTATCAAACACTGGCGAAGATTGAAATCGAGCAAGGCCACACTGATCAGGCTGCAAAACTGATCCAGACAGCGATCGCCCTGGATGAGACTGATGTGGAGAACCGGATTATTGAAGCCGACCTGTTACTGTTTGAAAAAAAAGCCACTGAAGCCTACGAGAAATTGAAGCGGATTTATCCTGAGAATCAAAACAATATCCGATATATCGGCGCACTGGCCCGCGTAGCAGCCCGCAATGGAGATGTCAAAACCGCAAAAGCACTCCACCAGAAACTGGCAGAATATCATCGGCAACGTAAACAAAAATGAACCCGATTCTATTTTCAGATCTCTACCAGATGACTGCGACGAAACCCCCGCGCTGAGATGTGCCAGAGAGCGGGCAGATCCAACTGAGGTTAATGACTCATTTTGCAGGGGGCTGCCTGACTCTGCGATCGAGCGTCTGGATGAGACACCACGAATATCTGCTGCTTTTTAGATTGCTGAGCAATCATCCACCAGCGGTGACTGGCGTCAAACCCTCTGATCTGAAACAATCTCAACTGACGCCGACTCCGGCTCTGGAGCCGATCTTGTAAACATCTGCTCCTGATAAATTGGCCCTGAACCAGTAGCTGTCGCCGGTGTCCCTCTTTCGAGACGGCACCCTGGTTTCGAATCCGATGCTTCCCTTATCAAGCGCCACACTGAGAGACCGACTTTTCAGATAGATAA
>CAXBFD010000028.1:0-61909 GCA_963974925.1 uncultured bacterium
TGAGTGCTTCCTGAATGGCCTGCTCAATCAGAGGCCAGTCTGCTTCCGGAGTATGCGCCCGGGAGTAATTGTCAATCACGGCACCTGGCAGCGTCAGTAAGCTGTTGATGTCGTCTGGCAACGGGAGGTGGCAGACTTCGGTCAGATGTTTCAGCTGTAACCAATACTGTTTTACAACTTCTTCATCGAGCAGGTAGTCACTCGTGCGGTCCAGATTATCAATTCGCAGCGTTAGATTAACCGTTCCGCGCGTAATCGCACTCCGCAATAACTTTTCAATCTGGCTGCCAAGTTTTGCGTAAAAATCCGGATACCGGGACGATATTTTTAAATAACGGTTGTTGACCGTTCGGATTTCTGCATTGACCGATAACCGGTCGTTTTCTGCAGTCGAACTTCCAAAACCAGTCATGCCTAGCAGCACAACGCACTCTTTTCTGAATAACAGGAATCGATGAATACCAGGAGAACTGTCTACCTGGTTTATTTTATTTCAATTTCGCCAGAACGACTAATTTGGTTTTGTTTCTGACTTGGGTGTCTCAGGCTTTGCAGGAGCTTCCTGTTTTTTCTCTGCAGGCGCGGTGTCGGCAGCTGGCTTTGCGGGTTCAGGTTTCTTTTCCGTTGTCGCAGGTGTTTCGTCTGCTTTTTTGGCTGGTTCTGCTTCAGGTTTTGCAGCAGCCTCTTTTTTGTCAGCTGGTTTTTGATCATCAAACGGATTATTGACCGGTGAAGATTCTTCCATTTTTTCGCTCTCAGGTATTTTTTCCTGGTCCGTTTCTGGTGCACTGACGCTGGGGTCTTCCGGAACGGCTTCTGAACCGCCGGCGTATTTGCCGGAGCTGGCTCTGGTTGTGATTCCCGAAACACCGGCCAGGATCACCCAGATGACTGCCATCACGATTGTGATCTTGGTAAAGACATCGCCGGCTTTGGTTCCCAGTGCGCTCTGCCCGCCAGAACCGCCGAAAGCACCGGCCAATCCGCCGCCACGTCCTTTTTGCAGGAGGATAATGATGATCAAAAGAATTCCGAAGAACATCAACAGAGTCATCAGTATGGTGGCAGGGTCCAGTAAATCTGCAAGAATCATTGTGTCATCCTAAATGGCTATCAGTGGCTGATATTATCGATCAAAAATATTGAGTGAACGAGATTTCATGCACAGATGAGAAGCCCGTTGCCTGAGAGATTAGAATCGCTGCATCATATAGTAGTAAGATACGGTCTGTAAATCGAGTCTGCTATCCGAGTGTAGACGAATCGAGATAAAATGACAGCATTCTCTCAACCGGCGGATAATTCAACGGCAGCCTGAATAATAGGAATGAACAGTTCCGCTTTGAGACTGGCTCCACCGACGAGTGCCCCATCCACATTATTCTGGGAGAGCAGCTCTTTGGCATTATCTGGCTTTACACTCCCGCCATACAGGATACGGGTCGCATCAGCGATTCCTGATGAGTAGTGGTCTTTTAGCCAGTTTCGGAGATATTGATGAGCCGATTCTGCCTGCTCGGGGGATGCCGTCAGGCCGGTGCCGATCGCCCAGACTGGTTCGTAAGCGATGACAATCTGGTCAAAAGCAGAGGCGTCAATTCCTTCCAGCCCGCCAGTCATCTGTGTATCAAGGACCGCTTCGGTCTGTTCTGATTCGCGTTCGCTCTGGAGTTCTCCCACACACAGAACAACCTGCAACCCGGAAGCGAGTGCTTTTTTGACCTTTAAATTGATGTCAGCGTCGGTTTCTTTAAGAACATGTCGACGTTCACTGTGGCCGATCAGGACAGAACGGCAGCCTACGTCAGTCAGCATTTCTGTGGCGGTTTCCCCGGTGAATGCTCCTGGTGTTTCGTGGTAGCAGTTTTGTGCTCCGATGCCGATTCCAGTGCCGTTTACAATCGTGCCGATTGTTGTCAGGTAAGGAAAAGGGGGGCAAACCAGAACTTCGACCGCGGAATTCTCCTGGGGAACTTCGGCGACCAGTGCCTGGGCCAATTGCGAGCCAGAGTCTTTGGTCGTATTCATTTTCCAGTTACCAGCTACAAGAAAGCGACGCATAATTCATCCTGTGGTTAAATAGAGAGAATGTTGACGATGTTCGGTTTTACACGAGTTTCGAATTCTCTTCCGATGAGAAATGTATAGTGAGAAACCATCCGTATTGTTTGAGCATCGAAATACGGAATGCAGTTATTCAGAGAAGTCATTGGTTCTCAGGTAAGTTATTGAGTCAGGAGCTGTGATTCAAGGATTTGACCCGAAAAACCTGAAATGCAGCACGATTTCGCTCGATTCCACAAGCGATGCAGAGGAAAACAGCAGAAAACACTGTGAATGCAATGAAAGGTTACTCTAAAACCCCACTGCGAGGGTAAGAGCCCATCGCTTCCAGGCGAACGACCCGTTTCTCCAGTTCACTGATCGTCCGCTTGACGTGGGGTTCCTGAATGTGACCTTCGAAGTCGATAAAAAAGAGATAACCCGGTTCTTCGCCCCGCAGGGGAAAGGATTCGATCCAGGTCAGATTCACTTTGTTTTTCTTGAAAATCTGCAATGTGTCTGCCAGTGACCCTGCTGTATGAGCGATTTGTACCAGAATGGCAGTACGATCGGAGCCTGTCGGGTTGCAGACTTCTTCACCGATGACGGCAAATCGAGTTACATTATTCGCATTATCTTCGATGCCTTCGACAATAATCTGCAGGTCATATTCTACCGAAGCCTGATGGCTGGCGACTGCCGCAGCGCCTGGTTTGGTCGCCGCTAACTGTGCTGCCGTTGAAGTGCTGGTGACTTCGTGCAGGTGTGCCTGTGGCATATTTCGTGAAAGCCACTCGCGGCATTGAGAGAGTGCCTGCGGTTTACTGTAGATTTCTGTGATCTGGCTCCGTTCGCATCGCGCGAGCAGGTTATGGTGGACTGCAATCAGGACTTCACCGCAAATTCTGAGTGGGAGTCTGGTGAACATATCAAGGGTATCAACAACGCGTCCATCGGTGCTGTTTTCGATGGGGACGACACCAAATTCCGTATTGCCCCGGTTCACGGCTTCGAAAACCGCTCCAATTGTATTAACGGGGACCATGTCTGCACCCTCGCCAAACCGCTCAAGAGCAGCCAGATGGGTGTAGCTGTACGCTGGTCCGAGATAAGCCACTCTTTGCGGGTGAATCTGTCTGCGTGCGGAACTCAGGATTTGTCGAAAGATCCCTCGGATTGCGTTGTTGGTCAGAGGGCCGTTTGAGTTGAGCTTTTCGATGGTTTCGCGCAGATCTTCATCAGATTTGGGGTCGAACATCGCTTTCCGCGGTTCAGGATCCGCTTTGATCTGTTTGACGGTCATCGCACAGCGTTTATTGACCAGCTTTACAATTTCACGATCAATTTTTTTTAATTCAGAAGGAAGCGAACTGAGGCTGCGTTTGCTGCTGCTGGGGCTGTTTTTTTTGACGACTGTTTTCTTGGCTGGCGACTTCGGGGTGGGAACTGAAGTACGTCTGGTAACCGCTTTTTTCTTGGCCATCGGAATCTTTCAGGACGTGAGTCTCGTTTCTGTCTCTCAGAAAATTAACCGCAGCCAGATCACAGGCCCTCCCTGGTTGTGACTTGTTGCTTACTGTCAGTTTCACAATTCGATTACAATCCCTTTAGAATTTCTCAGCTGGGGATTTCTCCCGACATTTGTTCTTGGAAAACTATAAAACTCTATAGAATAAGCAGTTAAGGTTAACGAAACAGCAGGCTTTTATTGCTGTCTGGATCGCTCTAAAAAACACCAGCTTAGTCTTCAATTGTTCTAGTTTGTACCGCCACGTTCAGGGACTGTCAAGCGGTTGAGGCTTACCCTTGAATCGTTTAGCGTTTATTCTAAAGGAGGTGACGATTGGACTGCCAATATGTCACTCAGTCATGTAGACAGCATAAGCCAGAGGTGGTGTCATTATGGCAGTTTCTCTGGATTTCTTTTTATGTCGGATAAAGTTATGTATTCTGTAAGTGTTTACGAACAGGTGGCTTATGGTACAATTTAGATTAATGGAGTTTGCTTGGCACACTCATTGCTAACATAAATTACCAGCCTGTATTAGAATGGCGGGTTTCGTGGAAACTGAAAGTAGAACATGATTGATGTATGAGGCACGGGATTTGTCCTGAGGCTGCTTTTGTACAGATCAGAATTAAGCATAAGAAATAAAAGGAAAGAGGGGAAACTCGAATGGCATCTCAGGGTGAAAAAATCATCGGAATCGATTTAGGAACCACAAACTCAGTGGTTTCCATTATGGAAGGCGGGGAAGCCAAAGTGATTCCCAACCTGGAAGGAAATCGGATTACTCCCAGTGTTGTGGCATTCACTGATAAAGGGGAGACTCTGGTCGGCGAGCCGGCAAAACGGCAGGCCGTCACGAACCCGAAGAATACGGTTTATTCGGTCAAACGCTTTATGGGGCGTCGGCACAATGAAGTGCAGAACGAAGAAAAAATTGTCCCCTATAAAATCATTGGCGGTCCGGAAGATTACGTCAAAATTGAAGCCGGGAGCAAAACTTACACTCCCCCGGAGATTTCCGCTTCGATTTTACGGAAATTAAAAGAAGCCGCAGAGAGCTATCTCGGGCATAAAGTGAATAAAGCAGTTGTCACGGTGCCTGCTTACTTTAATGATGCTCAGCGACAGGCGACCAAAGATGCAGGGCAGATTGCCGGCCTGGAAGTGTCGCGCATCATCAATGAGCCAACGGCTGCTGCTTTGGCCTACGGTCTGGAGAAAAAGAACGACGAAAAGATTGTTGTTTTCGACTTTGGTGGCGGTACATTCGACGTATCGGTTCTGGAAGTGGGAGACGAAGTAATTGAAACATTGAGCACCAACGGTGATGGGCACCTGGGGGGCGATGATTTCGATGAAGAACTGATCAATCACATTGCCGACGCATTCAAGAAAGAGCAGGGCATTGATCTGCGGTCCGATGCGATGGCCTTACAGCGTTTGCGTGAAGCTGCGGAAAAAGCCAAGAAAGAACTGTCTTCCTCTCAAACAACGGATATCAATCTGCCGTTCATCACCGCCGATAGTTCCGGCGCAAAACACTTGCAGATGGCGATTACCCGTTCTGAATTCGAGAAACTGATTGATTCGCTGGTCGAACGCTGCCGTAAACCTGTCGAGCAGGCCATGAAAGATGCCGGGCTCAGTCCCAGTGACATTGATGAAGTCGTGCTCGTTGGGGGATCAACGCGTGTTCCTAAGGTGCATGAGTTTGTCAAGAAAATCTTTGGTAAAGAGCCACATAAAGGGGTTAACCCTGATGAAGTGGTTTCCATTGGTGCTGCCATTCAGGGGGGGATTATCTCCGGCGATGTGCAGGATATCGTGCTGCTGGATGTCACTCCGTTGTCTTTGGGAATTGAAACCGAAGGGGGCGTGATGACCAGGCTGGTCGAGCGTAATACAACCATTCCGGTTACCAAAGATCAGGTTTTCTCCACAGCAGCCGACAATCAGACCGCTGTGACAGTCCGCGTTTTTCAGGGTGAACGCCAGATGGCCACTGACAATCGTCTGCTGGGTCAGTTCAATCTGGAAGAACTGCCTCCTGCACCGCGTGGGGTTCCCCAGATCAAAGTGGTATTTGATATCGACGTGAACGGGATCCTGAATGTCTCTGCAAAAGATGTTGCCACAGGAAAGGAAACTTCAGTCAAGATTGAGCAGTCGAGTGGTCTGTCCGAAGCAGAGATTGAAGACATGCAGCGTCAGGCAGAAGCACACGCTGATGAAGACAAGCAGAAAAAAGAACTGGCCGAAGCGAAGAACAATGGCTCACGCATTGTTTACGATGTAGAAAAGCTGTTAAAAGAGCATGCTGAAAAAATGGATGACTCTTCCAAGTCGGCGATTGAAGCATCTGTGAAAAAAGTAAATGATGCCCTTGGAAGTGAGGATGTGGCGGCCATTAATTCTGCCTGTGAAGAATTACAGCAGGCGACGCATGCTTTCACCGAGCAGATGTATAAAGCGAGTCAGGCTGCTGAGGAAGCGGGATCGGCTACAGAAGGCGGAGACGCTGCTGCTCCTGCAGGCGAAGAAGAAGACGTGATTGATGCTGAGTTTGAGAAAAAAGACTGATGCAGATCAGGCTCTGATGCGATTCGGAGTCTGCGTTTGCAGATGATATCGGGCATGGGGCTCAAGGCGATTCTTGAGCCCCCCGTCCCCGGTTTTACGAGACCTTTCAAATCTGGTTGTTACTTTTAAGCACTTATTCTGATTAGCAGGCTCAATATCTTCCCACTCCGCGGAGCCTGTCTCATAATATAAATATCAAAAGAGTCACTGCTTGTCGGCTGATTATTTTCTAAAATAGTCCAGGCTGTTGAATTGCTGCGCAGAGGTGATACCTAACAGGAGAAGTATTATGGCGTTTCGATTTGAAAAACTGACTGTGAAAGCACAGGAAGCAGTACAACGGGCTCAGAACACTGCTGAAGATTTTGGCCAGCAGGAAATCAAGCCACTGCATCTGCTGAAAGCGCTGTTGGATGAAGAGCAGGGGGTTGTGAAGCCTTTGATTCAAAAAGTCGGCGCCAATCTTCCGCAGCTTCAGAAAATGGTAGACGACGAAATTAATCGTTTGCCCAAGGTCACAGGGGCTGCGATGCAGGTTGGCATCGGCCAGTCGCTGCTCAAAGTTTTGCAGGCAGCGCAGGATCGTGCCGACCAGATGCAGGATAATTTTGTCTCGACCGAACACCTGCTGCTGGCGTTTACGACAGTGGATGATGCAGCGAAGCGGCTGCTGGAACTGAACGGAATCGAAGAAGATGACGTTTTGTCGGCATTGCAGGCAGTCCGGGGAGGACAGCGCGTGACCGACCAGAACCCGGAAGAGAAATATCAGTCGCTGGAGCAGTACGGACGTGACCTGGTTCAAATGGCGCGTCAGGGCAAGATTGATCCGGTGATTGGTCGCGACCAGGAAATTCGCCGCGTCATTCAAATTTTGTCCCGCCGCCGAAAAAATAATCCGGTGTTGATTGGAGAAGCAGGGGTCGGAAAAACGGCGATTGTGGAAGGACTCGCGCATCGCATTGTGATGGGCGATGTTCCCCAGAACCTGAAAAACAAACGGGTGATCTCGCTGGATATGGGGGCTTTGATCGCGGGAACCAAATACCGTGGCGAATTTGAAGATCGTCTGAAAGCGGTTCTGAAAGAGATTGAGTCGGCCAAGGGGCAGATTATTCTGTTCATCGATGAATTGCATACCGTTGTGGGCGCGGGGGCGGCAGAAGGGGGCGCGGATGCCTCAAACCTGCTGAAGCCGGCACTGGCTCGGGGGGAATTGCATTGCGTGGGGGCAACCACACTTGATGAATATCGAAAACACATCGAAAAAGACCCGGCGCTGGAAAGGCGTTTTCAGCCGGTCATGGTTCAGGAGCCAACGGTCGAAGATACGATTTCGATCCTGCGAGGTTTAAAGGAGCGTTATGAAACGCATCATGGAGTCCGAATTATGGATGATGCGTTGATCAATGCCGCGACTTTGTCGGATCGTTATATCAACGATCGGTTCCTGCCTGATAAGGCCATCGATTTAGTTGATGAAGCAGCCAGTCAGTTGCGGATGGAGATGGATTCCATGCCAGCCGAGATTGATGAAGCGACCCGCCAGTTAACCCGGATGCAGATCGAAGCGGCTGCTTTGGGGGGTGAAACCACGGCAGACAGCAAAGAACGGCTGGGGGAATTACGAAAACTGATTGCCGATCGTGAGGAGAGCGTCAATGCCTTGAAAACACGTTGGGAGACGGAAAAAGAGGCGCTGTCGGGGCTGCAGCCGCTGAAGGAAGACATCGACCGGTTGAATACCGCTTATGAGCAGGCGTTTCATCGGGCGCAGCAGACGAATTCCAACGAAGATTACACGACAGCCTACAATGCAGAGCAGGAATTGGGGGCCGCCCGTCTGCGCCTGTCGGAAATGGAGCAAAAGGTAACAGAGCTGGGAGATGACAGTGGCGAGCGTCTGTTGCGCGAGGAGGTGACTTCGGAAGATATTGCGAAAGTGATCAGCATGTGGACCGGAATTCCGGTTTCCAAAATGCTGCAGGGCGAACGCGACAAACTGCTGCGGATGGAAGAAGAGATACATAAACGGATGATCGATCAGAATGAAGCAGTCGTAGCAGTTTCCAACGCGGTGCGGCGTTCCCGCTCCGGTTTGCAGGACCAGAGTCGTCCGATCGGTTCGTTCATGTTTCTCGGACCTACGGGGGTGGGAAAAACGGAATTATGTAAAGCGCTCGCGGGTTTTCTGTTTGATGACGAACGTAATATGATTCGCATCGATATGAGTGAATTCATGGAAAAGCATTCTGTCTCGCGACTGATTGGGGCTCCTCCGGGGTATGTTGGGTATGAAGAAGGAGGCCGATTGACGGAAGCAGTGCGGCGTCAGCCTTACTCAGTTGTTCTGCTGGATGAAGTCGAAAAAGCACACCGCGATGTGTTTAATATTTTACTGCAGCTGCTGGATGACGGGCGTTTGACTGACAGTCATGGGCGAACCGTAGATTTCTCGAACACGATTGTCGTGATGACTTCGAATATCGGTAGTCAGACGATTATGGACCTGTCGGGTAAGGAGGATGAGCAGATCATTCAAAACCGTGTGATGGATGCGCTGCAGCGTGAGTTTCTGCCTGAGTTTCTCAATCGAATTGATGATGTGATCGTGTTTCATCCGCTGGGGCGGGAAGAGATTCGTCAGATTGTCGATTTGCAGTTGAAGCATCTGTCCGCACTGGTGGAGGCAAACGGATTTGTATTGGAAGTCTCCGCTGCTGCCAAGGATCTGCTGGCGGAAGAGGGGTATGATCCCTCTTACGGTGCACGACCGTTAAAGCGTGCGATTCAGCAGAATGTTCAGAACGAGCTGGCAAATAAGCTGCTTTCCGGAGTCTTTACGGAAGGGGCCACCATTTATGTGGACGCGCACGAAGGTTTGTTTTTATTCTCTGAAAGATAAATGCCTCGTACAGTCATTTGAAATTCGCATGGAACGCAGCTTTGGACGGGATGTCTGAAGCTGCGTTGATTCATAGGGTCACGCTTCTGGCGTCGCCCTCTCTTTACTCGAGGGGGCCAGACTGAAGATCGTTGAATCGTGCAATTCCAGTTTGTCTCTGCGCATGAAAAAACAACGCTCACTGCATGAGGAGTCAGCGTCATTGTTTTATATTTCACTGCAGGAAGTGCGTGCTCTAGGCAGATTCTTCCAGGACAAGAAACGGACTGATTTTGCGAACTTTTTCTTTGATCGCTTCTTTGACAGTCTCATCTTTTGCTTTTGCAAACTTTTCCCGGAGTTGCTTCAGTTTATGTCTCCGGCTTCGACGTTGAGCAAGCTCACGCCCTTTTTCAACACGTCCCATTTCTTGATCGTTCCTGCTTAAGTAAAAATACTATGTTCGAATGTATATATTTCGATTGGAGTAACTGATTCTAACATCTATCCTGGCAAGGGGCAACGATCAGGACCGGGCATTTTACCAGAGATTTTAAGACCAGGCCCCATTTGGAATTCGGGTTGACCCATTTAGAGAACCTTGGTATTCCACACGATCTTCCTCTCTGTACATCTCTCTGTTTTTTGTTGACGCTCCCCCCTCTTTGTCTCAGGTCTCGCATCAGAAATGGGCAGATCTTTCGGGCATTTTCAGAATATCTCCACATCATCGTTTTGGGAAAATTCCGTTATGTTTTTTCAGTCTCGCCAGGCTGTTTTCCTGATTATCGCCTTGTGTATGCTCGTTTTGAGAGGTGCCGAAAATCCGGTCCATGCGCAAAGCCGACCTGCGACGCTTAAGGAAGACGAATCGAATGTATCCAGGCCCCTTCGTCATCGCACCATTTTCAAGCCACGCGACCCTGATATCAAGCAGATCAGTCAATCGCCTCAAGTTCCCGATGTTTTAGACGCTGAGGCCCGGGAAGCTCTGGGAATTCCTCCCCAGTTACTGGACGATGAACAATCCTGGGAAGAACCCGGGGAAGAGGGCGCCGACGGTGAGACCTTCGTGCCGTTGATTGCCCATAAGAGTGCCACGGCGGCAATCTCCTGGTTACCTGGTTCTGGGGATGAACTGGGAATTTTCAGTCTGAGTTTCTCGGAAACAGCGGAGTTTCCCCGATTCGAGGGGTTTACGACGACTCCCCGGTTTGGCGTGCATTACCTGGATGGGCCGGTGACGACCGATTTGCCGGCGCGGGTTTATGATACCTCGGTTGCTTTTCGGTGGTTTAATAAGGTGAACGAACAATGGTCCTATGAGCTGGAAGTGGCGCCCGGCGTTTATAGCGATTTCAAAAATGTGACATCTGATTCACTGCGGATCACAGGTAAAGGGCTGGCCTATTATGTGCATTCACGTTCGAAGCAGTTTGTGATGGGAGTCGTGTATCTGGACCGGGAAGACATTATGTTACTGCCCGCGGCCGGTATGATTATGTGGTTCAGCGAGGGCTCACGACTGGAGCTGATTTTTCCCAAACCGAAATTTACTTATCGCATTGAAAAGGATGAAGCTAAAGAGCGCTGGCTGTATGTTGCTGGCGAATTCGGCGGCGGTTCCTGGGGAATTCGGCGTGGCCCGACAGGCATCGATGATATTGCCACCTATAGCGACCTGCGTTTGATGGGAGGGGTGGAAACCAAGCATACGAATGGCATGATCAGCCAGTTTGAAATCGGTTACGTCTTCAATCGTAAGCTGGAATACAAATCGAATGTCGGGAATTACGACATTTCTCCCACCGGGATGATTCGCTATCAGCTGACCTTCTAGAGCGCATCCCGTTTAACCGTAGCGTCTCTCCTTCTATGTTACTCGGTCCGAATGGCCGTGAAATCGCTACGGTTTACCTGGACACTAGCCGGTTTTACAAGTCACAGTGAATGTCGATCCAGGTCCGTTTCTCGAACGATTCGAGAACAGAATCAGCCACGAGCTGGGCTGACGCGCCATGATCAAAACCGGGAATCGCATCCCGTTTTTCAACAATGGCCGAGATGAATTCATAAACCAGGTCGTAACGGAAGACCGTGCTGGGGACGCCCTCATGGGGCTTGCGCGGGCTGCCTGCGATGACCAGGAACTCTTCGGGTACAGGGAGTTTTTCCATGGTTTTACCCGGTTTGCCGATCAGAATATTATTGGGATCAGTTAACTGATAGGCGGCTGAGCCTTCGGAACCGTTGACTTCAGCCCATTCATAGCCAAAACCATTGTTGTGATAACCTTTCATCAAGGTGCTGCCTTCCCAGACGCCGACGGCACCATTTTCAAACTGGCCGATGAGGGAGGACCAGTCATCCACTTCCGATGGTTCACAGGGGTGACCGTCTGCGGTCTGGTCCCGGGGAACAAACTGGGCCACTGCGCCGCAGATGCTTTTAATGGGGCCGAGTAAATCCTGAGCGAAGTCGATGCGGTGTATGGTCATGTCAAACAGATCGCCGGCTCCTGCGAGCTTTTTGCTTTGTCGCCAGCCCCAGCTGGTTTCGGGCCAGTCGAGAAACCGCTGGCTGCGGAAGTGGCGCGGGGTTCCCAGTGCGCCGGACTCCACCAGATGTTTTACATAACGCATGGACGGGGCAAACCGGTAGGTGAAGGCCGTCATGTGACGCAGGTCGGCATCACGGGCGGCGCGATACATTTCTGCTGATTCGGTATAGTTTAAACCTAACGGTTTTTCGCACATCACATGTTTCCCGCCCTGGATGCAGGCTAGGGCGATTTCACGATGTGTAAAGTTCGGAGTGGCGATGATCACCGCATCGATCTCGGGATCACTGGCAATTTCCTGAAAGTTCGTTGTGGCTCTGGTTTTTCCCCAATCGGCCTGGCGATTCGCCAGCAGTTCTGAGTTGGGATCACAAATCGCGACCAGTTCCGCACGTGGATCAAGATTGATGCCGGGGACATGGTGGTAATCGGAGACTGCACCAGCACCGATAATTCCGATACGAACTGAATCTGTCATGAATCAACCTTAAGATCTGTCTGAATATTTATTCGAGGTAAAGTCGTTGATGAAATCAATTATTTTTGATGCAACCTGGCAAGGAGTGTCAGCGCTTCTTCCTGAGTATGGATCAAACCTTCCAACTGTGCATCCTGGATCCGGGTCAGCAGCTCTTTGAACTCAGGGCCTGATTTGATGCCGAATGCAATCAGATCATTCCCGGTGACGAGCGGGGGAGGGTTCAATATTTCAATCGGTGTATGATCCCGATACTGGCGGCAAAATTCAAGGTCGTCGAGAGACCGTTGTTGTGAAGTCAGGTCCACACGTACCAGTTCAAACAGGAAAGGGCAGTTTTTGTGTGCCAGAAGCCGTTTGAGTTGCGAAAGTTTTAATGTCGAGGCCTGCTGCAGACTCTCCCGATGTTGAACCAGCCAGTAAATCAGATTGAGTTCCTGATTGGAAAGGCGAAGTCGTTTGCAGATCTGGTGGACTTCTTCGAGTTGATCCGAGGGATCTTTGCCCGGCAAATCCAGCAGTAATGCGGCGAATGCCGTTTCGAAGTGGAGGATTGTCAGTGTATTCAGCCGCTGCAGTGTCCGATCCCAAAGGGGCTGGTTTTCTGCTTCCCACAAGGGAGCCAGTTCAGGGAGAATCGATTGTAACAGGCCGGAACTCTGAACCAGATCGATCGCATGGCTGCGGTTGGGGTGAATCAGCATTTTTCGTAATTCATCAGTAATCCGTTCGGGGCTCACGACACAGATTTCACTCGCCATGACTTGAATCGCCTCAAACGTAATTTCATCCAGGCGAAACCGAAGTGTGGAGGCAAATCGAATGGCGCGGAGCAACCGCAATTTGTCTTCCTGCATTCGCTTCAGCGGGTTACCGATGGCACGAATGATTTGCTGCTTCAGATCCGATTTTCCTCCCACATAATCATAGATCGATTCATTGATCGGGTCGTAAAACATGCCGTTAATGGTGAAGTCGCGCCGGTGGGCATCCTCTTCGGCTGTGGTGAATTTGACATGTTCGGGGCGGCGTCCATCAAGATAAGGACCTTCACTCCGAAACGTAGCGACTTCGACATCAGATTCCGGTTGCGGACCACGGACGATAATGACCCCAAAGCTGGCTCCGACCGCCAATGTGTGGCGTTTCCCAAACAGGTTGCGCACTTGTTCCGGCAGGGCATTCGTGGCGACATCATAATCCTTGGGTTCTCGATCCAGCAGCAGGTCACGCACACAACCTCCCGCCCAGAGAGCCTGAAAGCCCGCGTCGCGCAATTTGCGGACTACTCCGACGGCAGTGTGATATGCTTCAGTGTGTTTCATGAGGCCTAGGTTAACTGTGAAAGGTGACTTATGTTTGCTGCTTGCACTTAATGATAGCAAGTTCTGATGACTTATCGACTTATGTTCGGCGTTTTTTGAGCGATAATGTTGAGTTGCTCAGGGAGATACTGTCTGGTCTGCCATTTTCTAAGACAGGGAAAGAAAAAATAAGGTTCATAAAACGGACTTCGCAAAATCAGGGTAATGCCGTATGATTAATTGTTCAATATGTTTTCTCCTGGCACGATGGGTTCATTGAATAATGGCGCTCAGTATTACCAGACTAGACGCAGGGTTAGAAGTTTTGAGAGGCACACACGGTATACGTTTTGAAGGGAGCCGATTCTGGGTGCTCCACCGCCGGCGAGAGTTCGGTCCATTCGACTATGAATGGAGCCAGGATTTCTCGGGGGTTGAGTTTATGTACCGTGATCACAAATTTGGCGAGTATTGCAGTGCCGAAGAAATCTACGCTGACCTCAAACAGTTCTCATTACCTATGAGTGTGGTCGAAGTCGCCAGCCTGACGATTGGCATGGTCCTGTATGGCGTTCTGAATGGGCTGCCGCAGGCACTTTGGAAAGAACTCCTGAGACAACGTTTGGATGAGAGCGGGTTTGAACGCTTCGCGATCCGCGAGGACGGTCCGGAACGGCTCACTGGTTAACAGCCTCTCATGGCGACAAAGTGACGGCTTTTTCCCAAGATCTCTTTCTGTAATACGAACTCAAATTGGTATGCGCTTCATTTACGGTTTATGTCGTATAGTGTAAGTGTTTTAATATCAATGTCTTATGTCTGTTATTTCTGTTTTGTCTAAGATTGCAGTTGATTTTAAACGCTTGTTTAATACAATTGTTTGAAATGTGGATTTCCGAGGATTGCATTGGTAACTTTGCAATCATTTTCTTGTCAGGTGTAGACACATGCGCTACAAAGAGTGGGAACAAAGATTTTATGTCGTCATGTAATGTTCGTGAGCGATTACTGGATGTGGCCGGGCCCGTTTTTTCAGAAAAGGGTTTCGAGAAGGCTACCGTTCGTGAAATCTGTCAGAAAGCGGATGTGAATGTGGCGAGCATCAATTATTATTTTGGCGATAAGGAACAGCTTTATCTGGAAGTCATTCGTCTGGCAAAACAGATGGGGGTTTCACGGGCTCCGCTTCCGGAATGGACGTCTGACACTTCAGCCGAACAAAAATTGCGTGATTGGGTCACTACACTGGTAAGACGGATGTTAGGAACAGGAGAACTTTCCTGGAGCAACCATTTGATTATGCGTGAAGTACTGCGGCCGACGAAAGCTTGCGAGCATCTGATTCAGGAATTGTTTCGCCCGTTTGTGAATATTGCGGATTCCATTTTGCAGGAGATCCTGGGAGAAGAAATTCCTGAGTATCGGCGGATGCAGTGTGTTTTCAGTATCGCAGCTCAATGCCAGTTTTACCGCGTCTCTGCAGGTATGGTGACATTGATGCTGGGGCAAAAAGAAAAAGCCGCTCATTATAATAATGATCAGCTCATTGAGCATATACTGCAGTTTTCACTGGCAGCCATCAAGAATCTGAAACAGGAATTCGCGACGTCGGTAATGGAATCTTCTGCATCACTTCATGGAAGCTGAACCTATTGAGACAAAAACAGGCATATCGATTATTAGAAACGCATTCCCAAATACAAGAATCTGGCGAGACGTAAGGAAAATTCTTTCCTGCAGATGGAGATTCTCGTTACTGTTTTGGCAATACAAATCCATTGATTTTCACAGATTGGCTCTCAGCGCCATTGGTCAATTTCCGTTGTGATATGTTTCACTATAGAAAATACTCATGTCAGATTTTAATACCCAGAAAACCAGCAATATTTACAAGAAACTAAAGCACATCTTGCTTCCGATTTTCATACTTGCGCTTGGCGGCGGGAGTCTTGTGGTCCTGATGGCCATGAAAAAAGAGCCGGAGCAGAGTCAGGATTTCTTAGCCACCCTGGCGCCTCTGGTTTCCACCGAAACGATAGATCTCTCCGATTCCGGAGTCACGATTATCGTTGATGGCGTTGTTGTTCCTTCCCGGGAAGTCAAGCTGGCTGCAGAAGTTTCCGGAAAAGTGCTTTACACGCGTGATGGTTGTAAAGTGGGAAACCTTGTTCATAAAGCAACTCCCCAGGAGCGCGAGGTCGCAGGCACTGAGAATCTTTTGATACAGATTGATCCCGAGAATTATGAACTCCAGGTCAAACAACTCACCCAGGAGCACGCCCAGGCACAGGATGTGATCGATGAATTAGAAGTTGAAATCGACAATATGAAAGCGATGGTTGATCTAGGCCACGAAGAGGTTCGCCTGCAGCAAAGCCATTTGAACCGTGTCGAAAAACTACGTGCTAAAAATGTGGTTTCTGATACTGATTATGAAGAAGCGAAACGCACAGAACTGGGAGCCCGCAATGCACTGCAGAAGTTGACCAATGAAGGTGACCTGCTGAAAGCGCGTCGGCAACGCATGATGCATGCCCGGGAATTGGTGGGGGTGCAACTTTCAAGAGCAAGACTGGATTTGAGCCGCACACGCATTTATTCTCCCATCAATGGTGTCATCGTCGAAGATTCCATTGAGCAGGACGGTTATGTGAAAGTCGGAGATCCGCTGGTCACAATTGAAGACACCTCAGCAGTGGAAGTGCGGTCTAACCTGCGAATGGAAGAACTGTATCAACTCTGGCAGCATGCTGCTCAAACAGCAAAGAATGGTCAGGCAGCACAAGCAACTGGTGTTGATACGAACCGGTACGAAGTAGGCTATCAGCTTCCACAACTGCCAGTCAAAGTGGTCTATGAACTGGGGGGAAGAAAGTTTGTCTGGGATGGCGCTCTTTCCCGCTATGATGGAATCGGCCTGGATGAGAAAACACGAACCGTTCCCTGTCGCATTGTGGTTTCCGATCCCAGACCGTCTGAAATATTGGTCAATGGCCGGCCCACCAGTCAGATTGTCGGCGCGCCCCCTTTGACGCGTGGCATGTACGTTTCCATTGAAATTCCGCTAGTTGGCAATGTCTCTTTATTAAAGATACCTGAGACAGCAATTCGCCCCGGCAATCTGGTCTGGGTTGTCAGAGACGGAAAGTTGCACTCCGAAAAAATCCGTGTCGTGGATACAAGTGGTGACTTGCTGATGGTTGAGTTAGGGGCTTCCGGATTAAAACCGGGGGATCATGCCGTGACTTCGCCGCTGAGTACCGCCAGTGAGGGACTGCAGGTGCGTGAAGGAGCGGCAGAATGAGGTCGATCATCAAATGGGCGATTCACAACTCGCCTGCGATGAATACATTGATGATCACCGTGCTGGGGGTGGGGCTTGTCTCCCTGCTTTTCATGCGCCGGGAAGTATTTCCCGAGTTTGAGTTGGAAATCATTCTGGTATCGGTTCCCTATCCCGGAGCCAGTCCTGATGAAGTTGAGGAAGGCATCTGCCAGAAGATGGAAGAAGCCGTGCGCTCGATTGACGGGATTAAAAAGATGACCTCGATCGCCAACGAAGGTTCGGGGTCTCTTGTGCTGGAATTAAGGGCCGATGTGCCCGATGTGCAGAAGATATTGAACGAGGTGCGATCGGAGATCGATCGCATTCCCAGTTTTCCGGAACTGGCGGAAGATCCGGAAGTGCAACAGATCACGTTCCGCCAGGTGGCCATCGAAGTGGCTGTGATTGGTCCGGACAATGGAGGCGAGAACGCAGAGTGGGATCTGCGGTCCGTGAGCGAGCGTATTCGAGACGAACTGCTGCAACTCAAGTCGGTCTCTCAGGCGAATATTGCGGGCGCCCGTGATTTTCAGATTGATATTGAAATCCCGGAAGCCACACTCAGGAAATATGGTCTGACATTACAGGATGTGGCGCGGACCGTACGCAGGGAAAACCTGGAATTGCCTGGCGGAAAATTAATTACCGATTCACAGGTCTTACTGTTACGTGGCAAGAATAAACATCTGATTGGCAGTGAAATTGAAAAAATTCCCCTGGTGACAGAGCAGGGGGGAGTCGTGTTAACGGTCGGCGATTTAGGCCGCGTTCAGGATGATTTTACCGATACGACGATGATCAGCGAAATTAACGGCAAACCGGCGCTGTCAATTTCTGTAGAACGGACCGCGCAGGAAGACCTGCTGGCGATCGTTGAAGAAGTCCGCGGTTATGTGAAAACCGCAAATCTACCGCCCGGTTATTCCCTGGAACTGTGGAAAGATCAGTCCGTTGATGTTCGCGATCGGATGGATCTGTTAACCCATAATGGATTGCAGGGATTGATCCTGGTTTTCATCACTCTGGCTATTTTTCTGGAACTCCGTCTGGCCTTCTGGGTTGCCATGGGGATTCCGATTTCCATGTTTGGCGCGTGCATCGTGCTTTATTATACCGGGCAGACATTGAATATGCTTTCGATGTTTGCGTTTCTGATGGCATTGGGGATTGTTGTTGATGACGCGATTGTTGTGGGCGAAAATGTCTATGAACATCGCCAGATGGGCAAGTCGTTCATTACTGCTGCCATCGATGGTGCGACGGAAGTGTTGCCTTCGGTCTGTGCTTCCGTCACGACAACCATCATTGCCTTTATGCCTTTATTATTCGTATCGGGAATCATGGGAAAATTTATCGCCGTGATGCCGATTGCCGTAATCGCGATGTTATTAATTTCGCTGCTGGAAAGTACATTTATTCTCCCCTGCCATCTGGCACACGGGAAAGTCCCCAAGGAGGATAAGAACCAGGACCAGACAGTCGGTTTTGTCGCGCGTAAACTGAACTGGTTCATCGAGCGCTGTTATCAACCGGCGTTAAAAGCGTCGTTGGATTATCCCAGTTCCACCCTGGCGATGGCTGGTGCGCTCCTGCTGCTGTCCGCCGGACTGGTTTTGGGGGGATTTGCACCGTTTAATATTTTTCCCAAGACCGATTTTCGGATGATTGAAGCAACCGTTGAATTTCCCGATGGAACCCCTCAGGCACTGACGGGGGAGACAACTCGCAAAATTCAGGCAGCCTTTGAAGCACTGGATCAGGACTATCAAAAGCAGCATGGTAATTCCCTGATCAAGCTGGTCCGCAGGAATGTTGGTTTTGGAACGCGGGATGAATCGGGGGGGCAGACTGGTGGGGCTACGGAGGGGAGTCATATCGGTAAAGTCAGTATTGAAATTGTCGAAGCTGAGGAACGCACACTGGGGAGTGAAGCGATTCTCGAACTTTGGAGAGAACGGGTCGGTGAAATTCCCGGCGTTGATCGTCTGACTTTTAATTCTCCCACAATGGGGCCCGGAGGCAAGCCGATTGAATTCAAGTTATTGGCAAACGGGAAACATCTGGATGAACTGGAAGCGGCGGTGGAAGCGTGTAAGCAGGAACTGAGAAGCTATCCGGGCGTGAAAGATGTCAACGATGATTCCAGCCCCGGCAAGTGGGAGTTTCAGATCAAAATCAAAGACAAAGCCCGCGCAATGGGAGTCCCCCTGGCGGATGTGGCAGAGACAGTTCGTGCCACCTACTACGGCGAAGAGGTGATGCGGCTGCAGCGGGGCCGTCATGAAGTGAAACTGATGGTTCGCTATCCCGAAGAAGAACGTCGTTCGCTGATGAGCTTCGATGATATTCGGGTTCGAACCGGAGACGGAGCAGAGCGACCATTAACGGAGCTGGCGGATGTTACCGTGAAACGGGGTTACTCGGAGATCAATCGAATTGATCAGCAACGTTCGATTACCGTGTATTCGGATTTGAATGAAAAAGAAGGAAATGCGCGCCAAATCGTACAGGCACTCAAAAAGCCGGGAGGCTTTATGGAGCAGTTATTGACCAAATATCCCGATGTCCGGGTCCGCTGGGAAGGCCAGCAGGAACAGACGGATGAATCGGTCAACAGTCTGATAATCGGGCTGATGATTGCGCTGGCTTCGATGTTTGCGTTGCTGACCGTGGAGTTTCGATCTTATATTCAACCATTGATTATTCTGGGTATTATTCCTTTTGGAATTATCGGTGCCGTGTTTGGCCATGCGATTCTGGGCATGGAATTGACCTTGTTTTCATTATTCGGTTTGGTCGCCTTAACCGGGGTCGTGGTGAATGACTCAATTGTTTTAATCGATTTCATCAATCACCGGATTGCGGATGGACTTCCTTTAAAAGCAGCTTTGGTCGATGCGGGTCTGCGACGTTTTCGCCCCGTCCTGTTGACATCGATGACAACGATTGTCGGTTTAGCACCGATTCTGAAAGAGACTTCGTTCCAGGCGCAGATCATTATTCCGATGGCTGCCAGCCTGATTTTCGGGTTAATGCTCGCCACGGTACTGGTTCTGTTTCTGATTCCCACGTATTATTATTTATATGCCCGGGCGATGGGCGCAAAGCCCGATGAACCCTGGAGCCGCAAAGTGGATGGTCAGGAAGCGAATCCGGGCTATAATATGGATGAGGATCAGTTCTCGGAAATCGCACCGTTACAGACCTGAAGCGTTTCGTGTGTGGTCAAATGAATATATTCTTGCCAGTCGATAAGAAGTCTGGTTAGTATACGCCGACAGTTTGGCCTGAAAGGCTTTTTATTGCAGTCGGAAAGAAGTCGCTCTTCCCTTAGGTTCAGAATGATGAAACGCGTTTTACTCAAATCAAAAATTCACCGGGCTACCGTGACAGAGGCCAACCTGGAATACAATGGCAGCGTGACCATTGACCGGGACTTAATGGAAGCGGCAGACATCGTTGAGTACGAACAGGTCCAGATCTATAACATCACATCAGGCACCCGTCTGACAACGTATGCCATTCTGGGAGAGTCCGGTTCAGGCGTGATTTGCATCAATGGGGCAGCCGCGCATCTGGTGAAACCCCACGATCTGGTGATTATTGCCAGTTACGCCGAGTATAAAGAAAAAGAGGCGCGACGGCATCAGCCCAAGGTCGTTCTGGTCGATGGACAAAACCATCCTGTTCCTGCCGAGTTGCCCCTGGCATTCGGTTCGGAATAAAAAACAAGCCTCAAAAAACAGCTTTTGTGCCAATTTTTTGTGCAGAGTGAATCAGCTGTTACGAATAAATGAGGCAATGGCCACTCTTTCTCAAAAAATGTGACTCTACCTCTTTCTTCGCCTCGCAATGCTGAATATTATATAAGTGCGTTCGCCATCTTTTTGTGCATGCAGGTGCAATATTTTCATGCTGGATTAGCAGGAACACCACAACCTTTCGGAATCGAACCATTCTGAAAGGCATCATGACTCAGTTTGTCTACTTTCAGAGTGACAGCTTTGTCCGTGTTTCCCTGCGAAAAAACAGGATATTCCGTAAGAACGAATGGAAGACGATCGCCCTATTTTGAAAGACATGGTCGGAGACAGTCTGGCCATGCGCAACGTATATCGCCTGACGCGTCGTGCGGCCAGTACCTCTTCTACTGTCTTGCTGACGGGGGAAACGGGGACTGGGAAAGAGTTGATTGCCCGCGCCATTCACGAACTGAGTCCCCGTGCTACGGGCCCTTTTATTCGTGTGAACTGTGGTGCGTTAAGTGAAAGTCTGCTGGAAAGCGAACTCTTCGGGCACATCAAAGGCGCGTTCACGAGCGCTGTTGAGAATCGGACAGGTCGTTTCGAGGCGGCGCACGGCGGCACGATATTTCTGGATGAAATCAATTCGGTCAGTTTTACGTTGCAGGTGAAGTTATTACGTGTCCTGCAAGAGCATGAGTTTGAAAGGGTAGGGGACACACGTTCGATTCAAGTCGACTGCCGCATCGTTGCAGCGACGAATCGCAACCTGCTGGATGAAATCGAATCCGGGCGATTCCGCGAAGACTTGTATTATCGTTTGAATGTGATTCCGGTCGACCTGCCCCCCTTGCGCGATCGCGCAGAGGATATTCCGGACTTAATTCACTTTTTTGCAAAACAGTTTTCTGCGGCAGAACAGATTCCGCTCCCCCCTATTTCGGATGAGGTATTATCGACGTTCAAAAATTATGCCTGGCCTGGAAATGTCCGAGAGCTGCAGAATTATGTCGAGCGATTAATCGTGTTGTCTGGTTCGGAAGGCCCCTCGCTGGATCTATTGCCCGGGCATGTCACAGGCAAGTCCGTTTCCCGATCGCTGCCTTCCAAAGCGCTGGATCCGGAGGCGCTCTGTCGCGAGCTGGTGGCGATGGAATTGCACCGTGTGGGGGAATCGTCCACTGATGTGCATACCCAAATCGTGTCACAGGTGGAAAAGGAGCTGATTTTACAGGTTTTACGGTCTTGTCAGGGGGTTCAAACCAAGACAGCCACCCGTTTGGGAATCAATCGAAACACGCTGCATAAAAAAATATCGGAGTACGAATTGGAATCTGAAGCAAGATGACTTGCCCTTCACTTGCTGAACAACCCTATAATAGAGAGTCGTTCTGATTCTCAGCAGTGACATTGAGAGCCCTCCCTTTATTTCTCTCATCTTAAACAAAGTATCACGCATGTTATCGAATGTGACTGTTTTCTGTTTCATGGCCAGTTATCTGGTAGCGCTCGGTTTAGAGCTGGCCCGGTTCCTGCGCAAAAAGAACAGTTTCATTCGACCTCTGATCTTCCTCTTTTCCCTCGCGGGACTGGTGGCGCAAACCGCTTACCTTTTCACTCGCGCCAGGCTAACAGAGCTCCCTCCTTTATTGAGTTCATCACATGACTGGTTGATTGTATTTTCGTGGCTGCTCATGGCGATTTTTCTCTTCATCAATCTGATCGATGAAGAGCTTTCGATTGGTCTGTTCCTGTTTCCTCTGGTCCTGGCTCTGGTTGTTTCCTCTTATTTTGTCGATACCGTCCCCAATTCGCTGGTTCAGCCGGCAATCCGTTCGTGGGCATTGCTGCATGCCTCACTGCTGGTGCTGGGAGGCGTGGGAATTGCACTCAGTTTTGTCACCAGTTTGATGTATCTGATTCAACACCGTCGACTGAAACAGAAACAGAATTTTTCCGAAGGTTTTAACCTGCCCAGCCTGGCAAAACTGGCACGTTTGAATCGCTGGGCATTAATGATTTCTGCGCCGCTTTTAACCGTCGGCATGGCAATCGGGATCGGGTTGGGAGTTTATGTGCGCAAAGGCGCTCAATCCATTACGTTTTTTGACCCTGTGATTATCGTTTATGAAATTGTCTGGGCGGGGATGATGGTCAGCGTGATTTTCATTCTCAGAAAGAAGCAGCCGAATCAAAAATATATTGCACAGTTAACCATCTGGACCGGAGGGCTGTTGTTGTTAACGGTAATCGGCATTCAGATCCTCACGAATATTCGCATACTGAATTTCGATTCCTGGCACTCTCGTCATTCCGCTCCTCTGCCGGAAATTCAGAGATCCGCTGCAGAAAGGGTCATTTCGTGAATCTGCAGGTCGTCTATTGCAACCATCAAACGGCTGGTTTGGATATTCGCGAGAAGCTCGCTTTTTCATCGAAAGAGCAGTTGGATAACGCCTATTCCGTTCTGAAGAAATCCTATCCCGATACGGAGATGGTGGTGATTTCGACGTGCAACCGGGTCGAGCTTTATACGGCCACTCAGGAATCGGAAGTCGGTCCGACGCATCAGGATCTCGCCAAATTCTTTTCTGAGTTTCATCAGGTTCCCGTCAGCGATTTTTTTGAAGACTTTCTGGAACGCACCGGACCGGACGCGGTCAGGCATCTGTTTCAGGTGGCTTCAAGTCTCGACAGTATGGTGCTGGGGGAACCGCAGATCGTCAACCAGGTGAAGGAAGCGTATCAGCGCGCGACTGAGAATGCGTTATGCGGTCCATTAACCCATGCGCTGTTTCAACAGGCGATTCGCGTTTCGGCCCGTGTACGGACGGAAACACAACTCTCCGAAGGGCGGGTTTCCATCGCCAGTGTGGCAGTGGGCACATTCGGAAAGGGAATTTTCGAACGCTTTGATGATAAAACGGTTTTAATCATCGGAGCAGGGGAAATGGCGGAAGAAACGCTGATCTACCTCAAAGATGAAGGCGTGAAGCGGGTGCTTGTCGTGAACCGCAGCCTGGAGAATGCACAAAAACTGGCGACAAAAGTGGGGGGAGAGGCGAAACCGTATCAGGATCTGGAAGACTGTCTTGCCGCAGCGGATGTGATTGTCAGTACGACAGGTGCTGCTCAGCCGATTGTGGATGTTGCCTGCTTTCAGCGAGTTTTACAGAAAGCGGGAAACAAAACGTTTTTTATCCTCGACCTGGGAGCCCCCCGCGATTTTGAGCCGGCGGTCGGTGAAATCAGCGATAATATTTTTCTCTACGATATCGATGATCTGGAAGGAACCTGCGAAAAAAATCGGAAGGCGCGACAAAAGGAAGTAGAGAACGCACTCGCAATCATTGATGAAGAAACAGACCGGTTCATGCACGGCGTTTACCACCGGGCAACAGGTCCGATTATTAAACAGCTCAGGGAGCAATGGCACGAAGTGCGTGAGCAGGAAGTCGAAAAACTGTTCAGCAAGCTCGCGCACCTGGATGAAAAAGACCAGGAATTGATCAAACGCTCAATCGAACAAATTGTCAATAAACTGCTGCATCCTCCATTAGAAGTGCTGAGGCAGGAAGCCAGAGAAGGAACTCCGCACGGATTGCTCGATGCACTCAAGCAGTTGTTTCATATTCGGGACTGAGCGGGTTCTCTCACGTTGCGGGCGGGCTCTGGCGTTTCACAGGCATATTCACCAGGACTGCAGCAATCAGGCTCAGCAGAATGTTGATGCTGTTAATATATTTCGAGGCCTGATGGTAGGTAGTGAATAACGCAGGCCGCGGACTGCCGGGGGGACTGATCATGGATTCCAGCGGTGAGTAGATCCAGAAATAGTCGATCAAACTCATGGCGAGAATCGTCACCACGAGACAGAAAATGAAATTGACTCTGCGGCGGGAGAGCAGTTCTTTCTTGCGAATTCCCAGGCATCCCAGAATTGATCCCGCTAATAAGACCCAGGCGATCGTATAATAAACGGGAAAGTGCAAAGTAATGAGTTGATCGCGGATCAGGGAGTCAAACGGCGGGAAGGTTACGTCCTGAACACCGTTCACGACAAAAATCACCGCCGCTCCGACCCAGGCCGACAGGCAGAAACGAATAAGTACCAGGCTGATAGTCTGCATAGTTCACTTGGAAGGAGAAAATGGGAGCTTGATGAACATTAATTCACGATTCAGGAACTCAATGGATATTGATCAGGGTAAACAATTCCCGGGAGAACATGAAAGCAATTAGAACTGCAGAGATCAGGATTTATCAAAATAGATACAGATGGAATGGAATTCTCAAAACAGACCGTTGGTGGTATTGGCTTTGGGTCACTCTAAACGTTAGGATTGTTTATAAATTAGGCAGATTTAGGAAAACAAGCTTTGGGGGAGATAGAGAATCCCCTGCCTGTCAGCTACGATAGATTTCATCTGATTTATTTAATGTCGTGGTTCAAACCAGTATTCAGTCTGTATTGATACGGTGATCAAATATGAAACGAGCTAAGATTCTTGCACTAAAACCATGTCTTTTGAGTCACAATGATTCGACTCCGGGAACCGTTTTTTCCCGGCTGCGCTGGGGCGCTTTGGCGCTGACGATCGGAGTAGGGCTATCGTTGGCGCAGGCAGCGGAACAGCCCGCAGAGATACCGAAATCACCGTTATCTCCGGAGGACTCGCTGAAACAGACCGTGGTACACCCCGACTTCGAAATGCAGGTGGTAGCGTCTGAACCTCAGGTCATTAATCCGGTGGCTGTGGCCTTTGATGAGACGGGAGTGCTCTGGGCTGTGGAAATGACGGATTATCCGCATGGACCTAAACCGGGAGAGGAACCTAAAAGTCGAATCAAATTACTGCGTGACAAGGATCAGGACGGTTACTACGAGACCGCAACCGTGTTTGCAGACAAGCTGTTATTCGCTACCGGCCTTCAGCCCTGGAAAGGGGGACTGATTGTCACCCTGGCCGGTAAAGTGCAATACATGAAAGATACGAACGGCGATGACAAAGCAGATCTGGTGGAAACATGGTTCACGGGTTTCGAAGAAGAAAACTCTCAGCTCCGCGCGAATCATCCGACCTTAGGGCTGGATAATCATATTTATATTTCGAACGGACTGCGTGGCGGAACTGTGATTGCCACGCATCCGGAATGGAAAGCAAAGGCAGAACAGGTTCCCATCAGTGGTCTTGATTTTCGTTTTCAACCACTGACCGGGAAATATGAATCGATCTCCGGAATTGGCCAGTTTGGTCTGACGTTTGATGATTATGGGAATCGGTTTGTCTGTACGAACCGTAATCCCAACAAACACATTGTGCTGGAAAACCGTTATCTCAAACGCAATCCATATCTGGCGGTGAAGTCGGTTTATCACGATGTCTCTCCGGATGGAGAAGATTCCCGCGTATACGCGCTCAGCCGGACCTGGACAACCTCGACGCTGCACGCCGGGCAGTTCACGGCCGCCTGTGGTGTGACCATTTATCGGGGAGGCCTCTTTCCCCAGGGTTTTTATGGAAACAGTTTTACCTGTGAACCGACGGCAAATCTGGTTCACCGAGATGTGCTGACTCCTTTGGGAGCAACCTACAGTTCGAAATACGGTCGCGATCAGGTGGAATTTATCGCGAGCCGCGATGAATGGTTCCGACCTGTGAATCTGGCCAATGGACCCGACGGCGCCTTGTATCTGTGTGACATGTATCGCGCGGTGATCGAGCATCCGCAGTTCATGCCTGAAGAATTAAAAGAACGTTCCGACCTGAATGACGGCATTGACCGCGGTCGAATTTATCGCATTGTTCCCCAGGGAGCAAAAATTGATAAAAACGTTTATACGAGTTTGAAAGACGCGACTTCGGAACAGCTGGTAGCTGCACTCTCTTCAGAAAATGCCTGGCAGCGGGAAACCGCGGCGCGTCTGATTTTTGAACGACAGGACGCTGCGCTGCAGCCGCTGTTGGAGCAACTGGTATCCAATGGGAAAACTGAACAGGCTCGCATCCACGCGTTGTGGGCGCTGGAAGGGCTTGGGAAGTTGAGTGATTCAGTTCTGGAAACCGGGTTGAAAGATGCATCACAGCGGGTGATCGAGCAGGCCGTCCGTTTAAGCGAACCACATTTATCGAAATATGCGGCGCTGAAAAAACAGGTCCTTTCCCTGGTTGACTCTGCCGATGCCCGACTTCGATTTCAGCTCGCGATCAGCCTGGGAGAAGCCGACGATGTTTCATCCATGGTGGATCAACTGGCCAGTCTGATGTTCAAAGGAGCCAATGATTCCTGGACACGCGCCGCCGTACTCTCTTCAGCCCCTGATCATACAGTCGCGATCTTCAAGTCATTCCTTGATCAACTTAAGGCAGCAGGTACAAAATCAGCCGATCCGTCAGAATTGACTGATGCGGTGGGAGAAATGGCAGCCGTGATTGGTCCCCGCCTGAAAGCGGAAGACATTCAGGAAGCCCTCTCCTTGATTGCCGGTCTGGATTCCAGCCAGAGTCTGGCGCTGCAGATTGCCGGTTTCGAGGGATTAGGGAACAGTCTCAGACGCCGCGGTAAAGCCATCTCACAATATCAAACAGAGTTGTCTGCCGCTGATCAGGAGAAGTTAAAAACGTTCTACGGGAAGATTGTCGCTGCGGCCGCCGATCCCAAAACGCCGCTGGCTCAAAAATTGAGTGCGATCGGGGTTTTAAGGTATGTCGGTTTTGAAGTCAGTGGTAAAACACTTCTCTCGTTGATTGAGGGGAAATCTTCACAGGCGGTTAAAATTGCGGCGATTGGAGCCATCAGCGCGTATGCTGATGATCAGATTGGCGCTGTTTTGATGAAGGGATTTGCCAAGCAGACCCCCGGCATGCGACTGGCGATTCTGGATGCCATGCTGTCCAATCTGAATCGAACCAGTCTGTTACTGGACGCGATTGAACAGGACCAGATTAAAATTTCGGAACTGGGGCCTTCCCGTTCGACCCAGTTACAGCGACACCGGGATGCAGCCATTAAAAAGCGGGCTGCTGCATTGTTCGCTGCTGCCATTCCTGCAGATCGGCAAAAAGTTCTGGCCGAGTATCAGAAATCATTGCAGTTGAAGGCTGATCCGTTGCACGGTAAGCAGGTTTTTGTCAAGAACTGCGTCACCTGTCACAAGATCGGTGACATCGGCGTGAATGTCGCCCCTGACATTGGCGATTCCCGCACAAAAACACCCGAGTATTTACTGACGAATATTCTCGATCCCAACCGGGCCATCGATGCAAATTTCTTCAGCTACACGATCATCACCATCGATGGCGTGGTCCATACCGGGATTATTACATCCGACAGTGGTGCTTCGATTACGTTGACCCAGCCTGAAGGGAAAACGATTGTGCTGCTGAAGGAAGAAATTGACGAAATGAAATCCAATGGGGTTTCTTTGATGCCTGTGGGACTGGAGAAAACCATCAACCCGCAGCAGATGGCCGATCTGATTTCGTTTATCAAGAACTGGCGTTATCTGAGCGGGCAGGTTCCCAAAGAAATTGCCAAACCGCAGTAGTCCTTGAACTGCTACAAAATCAACATGGCATCACCATAGCTGTAGAAGCGATATTTCTCTTCTACAGCTTTTTCGTAGGCTTCACGAATGAATTCTGTGCCGGCAAACGCGCTGACCAGCACCAGCAAGGTGGATTTCGGTAAATGGAAATTGGTCAGCAGGCAATCGACGGCCTGAAACTGATAGGGGGGATAGATGAAAATATCGGTCTCTCCACTCCAGGCTTTGAGGGGGCCTTGTTGGGCGACCGATTCCAGAGTGCGGACGCTGGTGGTGCCTACGCAGACAATCCTGCCCCCTTTTTGTCGTGTGGAATTTAACAGGCCGGCGGAGTCTTCCGAGAGTTCGCACCATTCGGAATGCATCTGGTGTTCTTCGAGCGTTTGTGCGGAAATTGGTTTGAAGGTTCCGATGCCGACGTGCAGGGTGACTTTCGCAATGCCAATGCCTGTTTGAGTGCAACGTTCCAGAAGTTCCGGGGTAAAGTGCAGACCCGCGGTTGGCGCAGCGACAGCACCAGGCTGGTTTGCATAGACGGTCTGATAACGTTCCCGGTCCTCGGCCGTTGCCAGTTCCCGTCGCATGTAAGGGGGCAGGGGCATTGTCCCGAAATATTCCAATAGCCCGTGATGGTCTTCCTCGGATAAGACCTCAGCAGTCCAGTAGCCTTCCGTGTCTTTGGACTGCAGTTGCAAAGAAATCTGTTTCACTTCCGCGCGCTGATGTGCGGGCTGCAGATCAATCGTCTCTCCCGGTACCAGTTTGCCTCTGGTCTTGCTCATCAGCTTCCACTGTCCCGAGGCGTTGGAGCCCAGATACAGGCCTTCCCATTTGCCGCCCGTTGATTTCCTGACGCCGAATAATCGGGCGGAGAGCACACGTGTATCATTCAGCACCAGACTGTCGCCGGGGTTCAAAAAGCGGGGGAGTTCGGAAATTGAACTGTGGCTGATGGTGTGTGTCTGCCGATCCAGAACCAGCAGTCGCGACTGATCCCGCTGTTGTGAGGGTTCGGTAGCGATCAGTTCCGGAGGAAGTTCATAGTCAAAAGTGCTTAATTCAGTCATCAGGCAGATTTCTACATTGTTTGATATTAAGAGAGTCAGGATTGACCTGCTCGAATTTTCTTCGGAATCAGACGTAAATGACGGATTTTAACGAAGAATTTTATTTTCTCTTAGCATATTGAACACATTTTCGGAATCTACGCTTGTCGACAATTTCCACCTTCGAACAATAGAATTGAAGTAAGGACTGATAAAACCTCTGAAATGCTGACTTTTTGTTGCCCTGAGAGGGAAAACGGTTGTCTGACAGTGTCGCTCCCATCCCGATTGCCTTTTGTATTACCGGATTGCAGCCCGGCGGGGCCGAGCGTGCGCTGGTTCAAATTGTCAGGCGATTGAATCGCGAAAAATGGGCGCCCGTCGTTTACTCTCTGACAGGCACCGGATCCCTCGCCGACGAACTTCGGCTGGCGGGAATTCCCACCGAGATTTTGCACACGCATTCCCCCTGGGACGCGCGCATTATCTGGCGTTTAGCGAAAAAACTCAAAGCACAAAAACCGGTATTACTGCAAACCTTTCTGTTTCACGCCAATCTGGCGGGCCGCTTTGCAGCTTGTTTAGCGGGAGTGCCACATGTCTTGTCCGGAATTCGTGTTTCTGAAAAACGGACGAACGGACATCTTTTTCTGGATCGCTGGACGAACAGTCTGGTGGATTTGAATATCTGTGTCAGTCAATCCGTCGCGGATTTTTCAATAGAGCAGGGAAAACTTCGCGCGTCCAAAGTGACAGTGATACCCAACGGCGTCGAATTCGAAGTCTTTGATACCGCAGAAGCGATGGATTTGAGTCCCTGGGAAATTCCCTCGGAAGCGAAAGTGATTCTGTTTGTGGGACGATTAGACCCGCAAAAAGCGCCCGGTGATTTATTAACTGCGTTTGCCGGTTTTGCAGAGCAGGCGGCGGACTTTCATCTGTTTTTTGTCGGCGACGGACCTCTGAAAGCAGAGTTGCAACAGAATGCGTCCCAGTTGCCTTGTGCCTCACGTGTTCATTTTGCCGGCTGGCAACCTCAGATCCCTCAATTGATGCAGGCAGCCGACTGTCTTGTGCTTCCCTCCTTATGGGAAGGGATGCCGAACGTGGTTCTGGAAGCGATGGCCTCCGGATTACCCGTCATATCAACAGCCGTGGATGGAGTTTCCGAGCTGATTCAAAATGGGGAACAGGGGGTTTTAGTGGCAACAGGTAGTCCTGCTGAGATTCAACTGGCACTCCAGTCGCTGAATACCCGGCCTGCTGAGTTCCGTAAGATGGCAGAGAATGCGCAAAATACTGTTAAGAAAGAGTTTACATGGGACTCGATCACACACAAGTATGAGCTGATTTATGAGAAAATTCTGGCATCCCGTGCTGGATTTTGAACCAAAAAGTGGCCTCAAAATCGGTAGGACACAACAAAATTTAAAAATCCTAAAAGTCACAATTCCAATTGTGATAAGTATCTAGGTCATTTCAGGTTCGTTGATTGCGACTCTGTCTTTCAATCCTGCTTGACGATTCGAATCTTGCTGGTAAATTCATCACTCTGTGGTGAAGAGTGGTGGCAAGTGGGGATCAATGGCGTTAACGGGAACCTTCAACAAGATTCTGGATGGTAAACGTCGATTGGCAATTCCCAAACGGCTCAAGGAAGAGCTTGTGGATCAGGATTTCACCCAGATTTACATCGCACCGGGAACCGCATCAGTTTTGTTGCTTTACTCAGAGAAAGGATTTGAACAGCAGGCACAACGATTGACAGAGTATTCCAAAAATGGTCCGGAAGCGGCCAAGTATCTGCGCCTTTATTATGCACAGGCAGAGAAAGTGGAAGTCGATTCTCAAGGGCGTATCTGTATTCCGGAACGTCTGACTGAACTGGCCAGACTGGAGCCTAAGCAGGAGGTGGTTTTGATTGGAGTTCAGAATCATGCAGAAATCTGGAGCAGTGAGCGTTGGGACCATTATCTCAATCAGCATGGACCGAATTTTGATGAGATGGCCACAGAGGCCTTTGGACAGATACCCTGGTAGTCATTTAGCGTGATGTGGGACAGATCGCTGAGTAACGATCAATCTGAAAAATGGTTTTAACAAGATATAAAAAAGTGTTGTTCAAGGAGGAAATAGGGAACTCTTCCGCTGGCTGCCGGGCTTTGCGGTTTGAAGGTGAAATGGATGTCACCTGTGTGTGCTCATGATATTGGGTTGGGCCACCGGTCGTTCGTCTCCTGATACAAGTAGAATGGATGCTGCTTGAGACGAATGGCTTCAGGGTTCCTTCCTTGGACAGGGCAAGGAAGGGGTCAATCAGCGATTTCGCTTCTCCCTTCTGCGAATAGGAGGGAGCGGCCTGTCTGAAATGGTTTTCACTCCGAATTCCGAATTCTTCGCGCGTTTTCGACGCTATTCAGATCCGTCAGCAGTGAATGCGGGCATTGACTCTGTCGTTAAATACGATCTGGAAAGTAACTTAGGGCTCCCTCTTTTCTGCGTTTCAAAAAACTTTAACTGATCTTGTCAAAAAAACGAGTTTTCTCTAAACTTCTCGCGTTTGAGCGTCAGGTTGGTTCTTCAGCTTGATTCGCAAACTGTCTCTCAGAGTTTCATTTCTAAAGTCTCTACCCCGCAATATTCAATTATCATTTCTACTGTCCGTCGAGCAGATTTTGTCTGTCCGATGAGTGATGGATCATTTTATTTAGAATCGTTACCAAGTGAATGTCAGGTATGTCCGGTGATCAGAAGCGGCCCGTCCATTTGCCGGTCCTGTTGCGCGAAGTGATTGAACAACTTGATTTATCTCCCGGTCTGGTGGTTGTTGACGGAACGGTGGGAGCCGGGGGGCACAGTCAGCATATTCTGCAGAGAATTGGTGCAGAAGGAATATTAATTGGTTTGGATCGTGATGCGATGATGCTGAATTTTGCCGGAGAAAAATTAGAGCTGGAAAAATTGCCGGCCGGGCGATGTTATCTCAGGCAGGACAGTTACGCAGAGCTTCCCGCTGTTCTGGAAGAGTTGGAATTAAAATCCGTTGATCGGGTTCTGCTGGATCTGGGGTTGTCGTCAGATCAGTTGGGAGACGACGAACGCGGATTTGGATTTGAGTCAACGGGAGAACTGGATTTACGGTTTGATACGCGCGCAGGGGTTCCCGCCTGGCAACTGCTGGAAACACTTTCTGAAGCGGAGTTGTGTGAAATATTCGAAGTTTACGGCGAGGAACGTTTCAGTCAGAGAATTGCGAGCGAGTTGGTCAGGCAGCGGAAAGCGGCACCGATCAGAACAGCGGCGGAATTGATCAAGGTCGTTCAGCAGGCCATCCCCTCCAAGGCGTTGGCTTCCGCCAGGAAAAACCCGGCGACGCGTGTGTTTCAGGCGTTACGGATTGCCGCGAATCAGGAACTCGAACAATTGGAAATCATGTTGGAATCTGTGTTACCACAGGTAATGCAGTCGGGAGGCCGGGCAGCCATCATCAGCTTTCACTCACTGGAAGACCGACTGGTCAAACAGGCTTTTAAAAATCAGGCGATCTGGAAAAACTTAACATCGAAACCCATCGTTGCCACGCAGGCCGAACAGCGGATTAACCCGCGCTGTCGTACCGCAAAGCTGCGGGTTGCCATGAAAACCTAATCATCACTACTCAATTTGGCTGGTAGGCAGACAGTTCTCTGTTTGTCTGTAAAAGACAATTTGTACGTTTAATTGGAAATGGTTCAGAGCCATGACTGAAGAAAAAAAATCAGAAAAAACAGCGACAGAAGAAGACTGGGGAGTCGAAAAACCCAAGTCAGGTATCGCCATCGAAACCAAAGTGGGGCTTTGTCTGATTTGTATCCTGCTCAGCGCCTTCGGCCTGGTCGTGTACCAGAAGATCAATCGTCCGCAGGAGGCACTGGCTGTCAATGGTCCTGCAGAGAACGCCTCAGAAACAGATCAGCAGAAGGAACCAGATCCGTTTGCTGAAGGAAATTCTGATGCGACGGCTCAGGTGGCAGGTCAGTCGGCCGGGATGGAATCGCAGACCGGTAACTCCGGATTTTCAACTCCACCAGAGGGACAAAATCAGGAAAATCCTTTTGCAATGCAGCAGCCGGCTTCTCAGGGAGGCGATCAGTTTGCCCGGGATGCGTTTGCGAATCAGGGCGAACCGCAACGGCCAGTGGAGATCGCTGCGAAGCAGGCAGACCAGGGTTTCCAACAGTTTGATCCCCCGGCTGGTTCGAACAATGAATTTGCGAATCCCGCCCAGAATGAATTTCAGGCAGATCTGCAGAAGCAGCAGACAGAGCCGGCGACTTTTGATAATGCCAAGGGAGATCCTTTCTCCGGGGCAGATCAATTTGCGCAACAGCCAGGAGCGAATCCACAGACAGCTTCGCAGCAGAACGCTTTCAACAGCGAGCCGCAAACCGAATTTTCACCTGCTGCAGAGGGAGCAAATTCGGGTTTGATGGAACAACCGGCGGCAAATGAATTTGCTCAGGCAGCAGGCGGCGCGACGGGCGCCGTTCAGGTTGAGGAAGATCCGTTCGGCGGGGCGGCCGTGCAACCGGAGCAAACTATGCCGGCACAACCGCAGCAATCTGCGGAAAATGGTTTTGACAATTTTGGTCTGGTAGAAGAAACGAATTCCGCACAGATGCAAAATTCTGAAGAACTGCCTGCAAAAACAGCGAAAGTCAAAATTACGGATATTTCCAGTTCCAAAGAATTTGGCTCTTTTGATGATCCAGGATTTTCACAAAGCGAACCTCAGCCTTCAACCACTCAAAATGAGAAAGCATTTTCACAGGAGATGCCGGCTGCTGACACTCAGGAATTTGAACAGCCAACCGTTTCTGAATTCAATGAAGGTAGTCCGAATCAGAACGAGGAACGTTTTGGGAATTTTCGCGCGGAAGAATTTTCCGCGCAACAGGCAGAAAGCGTCACAACCGTCAAACGTCCTGCTGCGGCCATTGATACCGGTTCATTTCGTGATGACGAAGTGACGGCCCAACAGGTTCCCCAGGCGCGAGGGTTATTTGATGGTCCTGCACCGGTCAGAGAGGTTTCGACACAGGAATTTGGATCTCAGCAGGAGACCGTATTCAGTCAAAAGCCGGCCGTACATACAGGCGGTGAATATACCGTAGAAAACGGGGAAAATTTCTGGACGATCTCTAAGAAACTCTATGGCAGCGGACGCTATTTTCAATTGCTGGCAGAAATCAACAAAAATCGTGTCAGCGATCCCCGCAAAATGAAACCGGGTTTGAAACTGCTCACGCCGGATCGCGCATCCATCGATGCACAATATCAGGCGCGCCATAAAGCAACACGGACTACAGTCACAGAGTTTGCAGGATCAGGCGCCGTTCGCAAGCCGAACAAACCGGCGGGCTTTTTTATCAGCCAGGATGGGCGACCCATGTATCGGGTGGGCGGCAGTGATACACTGACCGATATTTCCCAGAAGCATCTCGGGCGTTCTTCCCGCTGGTATCAGATCTATCAGATCAATCGCGACAACCTGCAAAACCCGAATAAGCTACAAATTGGCACGGAATTACAGCTCCCTTACGATGCCAGCCGTGTCAGTCTTGTTCCAGGAAACTCATCCAGCCGATAGTGAAATCAGGCGTACGTGTTCGTCTTTTTCATGGAATTCTAAACCAGCGGTATTTCGATTCAGAATCGGACCGCTGGCTTGGGAAGGTTGGGTTCGATGTTATTCCGTTTCGGCAGCGCAATCTTTTTAGCGGTTGCTGTGTCACTGGTCGGAATTGGTCTTGAGAAAGAAAGTCTGAAACTCAAGCGCCAGGTCAGTCGTCAGCATTACCAGTTGGAAGTGTTGATCAACGCGCATGCCAAAATGAAATTGGCCACACAGCAGGCAGGCTCTCCCAGGCAGATGTTAAATTCCATCGAACGGGGTGAACTTGACGTTAAGTCAAACGAGAGTCCTGGATCGACAAATCGTCGTGAGATGCCACTGTTGCAATGGCATTTGAACCGTTCGTCAAAACAGGATGAAAAGTAGTAGACAGTTCCTGTTCTCTGGGTTTTGCACGATCGGACAGCATCTGCGGAACGGTTGGTGTGAATGACCAGGGTAAGAACAGGCACGCAGCATGGCATCCCGTTCCTGGAATGGAACCTCCTCAAAGGGGCTCGTTGAAGAAGATGGGCAGTTTCTTGGATTCCGGAAAGTCGAATTTTCGCACCAGCTGGCGCGCCTGGAGTCTGATCCTCCTGGTGGTGCTGGCATGGATCGTGATTTCCGGACGACTCATTTTTCTGCAATATGTCGGGCACCGTCAATTTGCCACTGTGGTCGCGAGGCAGCAGGTTTGTAAAGAAAAAATTCCAGCCAGACCGGGTGA
The DNA here is from genome assembly GCA_963974925.1 of uncultured bacterium. Taxonomy (GTDB): domain Bacteria; phylum Planctomycetota; class Planctomycetia; order Planctomycetales; family Planctomycetaceae; genus Gimesia. The sequence goes on from CAXBFD010000028.1 coordinate 35,406, forward strand.
CATTCTTGATCGAAACGGGCGTTTGCTGGCAACCACGATTGTGACCAACAGTCTGTATGTGATTCCGCAGGAGTTGAAAAAGCAGAAAAACGTATCAGCGGTCTGCAAGATTCTCGGTCTCAACCAGGAACAGTTTCTGGAGCGACTGACTCAGAACCAGGAAAAACTGTTTCTCTGGGTCAAACGCCGTCTGACCGATGAAGAGCTCAGCGGGATCAGAGCTCTCAACCTGTCCGATGATGCCTGGGGGTTTCGCCAGGAATATCGCAGACAATATCCACAAGGCGCGCTGGCTGCACATACGCTGGGTCTGCGGGACATCGATGGAAATGGGCAGGGGGGGATCGAAGAAGCTTTTGATCATCTGATTTGCGGTCAAAGCGGCCATCGATTCCTGGTACGTGATGCACACGGGCGAGTGATTGAAGTACGCAATGATTCTCGCGTGGCAGCACGCAATGGAGAAACGCTTGTTGTGACGCTGGACTCAATCATTCAGTTGTATACTGAGCGGCAGTTGCAGTCGATTATTCAGGACTGGAAGCCCAAAAGTGCCTGCGCGATCGTGATGGATGTCAAAACCTGTGAAGTGCTGGCCATGGCTTCGGTACCCACATTTGATTTAAATCATCCCGAAAATATTTCCGAGTCCGCCTGGAAAAATACGGCGATTGCATCCATCTATGAACCTGGTTCCACCTTGAAACCATTTATCGTGGCCGCTGCGCTTGAGAAGGGGTTGCTGAATAAAGACGAAAGGTTTGATTGTGAGCAGGGCGAATACCAGATGGGCAAGCGATTGCTGCATGATCACCACGGTTATGGAATGCTGAGTGTCACGGATATTCTGGTCAAGTCGAGTAATATCGGGATGGCGAAAATTGGAGAACGACTGACCAATCCCGGATTGTACAAAGCAGTCATGGCTTTTGGATTTGGTCAGAAGACGGGAATTCAGCTGCCCGGCGAATTGACGGGCATCCTCAGGCCTTTGAAATCATGGAACCTCTATTCAACCGGTTCGATTCCGATGGGGCAGGAAATCGCCGTCACTCCCATTCAATTGATTACCGCCCATGTGGCACTTGCCAATCAGGGGAATTTACTGAATCCCCGATTGATCAGGGATCAGATCGATCATAATTATTTCCCCCGTTCTGAAGAGGAACCGGAACAGGTTCGTCCGATGGTATCCACGCCTGTCATCTCAGCTGAGGTCGCAGACTGGCTGGTACGCGTTCCTATGGTGGAAACCGTCGTCAGGGGGACTGGGGTGAAGGCTCAGCTTGACGGTTATACGGTGTTTGGAAAGACCGGGACGGCGCAAAAACCCGATCCCCAAACGGGCAAGTATTCCACGGAATTACATGTGAGTTCGTTTATCTGTGGTGCCCCGGCGCATGATCCCCGTGTACTGGTACTGGTCGTTGTGAATGAACCGTCAATCGGTCCCAACCATTATGGCGGGACGATTGCTGGTCCTCCGGCTGCTGAAATTCTCAATAAAACGTTGATGTATCTGCGCGTCCCTTTTGATAAATCGGGCATGGATCGAATTGAACAAACGGCTGACAGGCCTCGAAATGCGTTGCGTTGAATGCGACTAAGGTTACCAGTTCTTTTTAATTTCCCTATTTTGGTCGTGTTTCGGTTGATCAATCGCTTCAGGGAACCCATGAACTTGAATCAATATTGACAAAAAACCATTTTTTTTAGTATTAAGTCTCAAGTTTCACACCTCTCCCTTTCACTTCCTTTCGTTCGCACAAATCTCTCAGACTGATTCTACGTGTATTCCGTTCACGATTTTGGAATCCGGTTTGTTGTTTTGCCAGGTCTGTCCCCAGTCACCTATTCGATTTTCCGATCAATCTGACCGTTTCATTTCAAGTAACCACTTTTCTGTAGAGGATCTCCTGTCGTCTCGATGGGCTGCTAAGTCATGGCAGAAGAAAATATCAATCAACCAGAATCAGATGAGGCTGCCAACGTTGCGGTGAAAGAACCGCCTGCGAAAGCGGTTGAGGATACTGAGGTAGATACTACCGAAACAGAGCCGCTCTCGTTACGAGATAAGGTTACCCAATTTGTCCGGGGACATTGGAAGCCGTTGGGAATTACTGCTTCCGTTCTGGTTTTGGTATCGATTTATTTTTTGACAACAACGGGCGAACCGGAAAAGAGCCCTAAAGAGATTCTGACTGAAGCATTAACAATTTTAGAATCGACGCAGGATATTAAATCCCGAGCCGAGGCGCAGGAAATGGCCTATATTCTGAAGAAAAAAGAATATCAGGATCCGGATTTTCCAGGAGCGCTGTATTTTATTTTTGGAGTGGTTGCATTTCGAAATGCAGAAGAGCTGACCGGAGAATCTCAGGATCATCAATATCTGATCGCCAGCCGTTACCTCAATGAGGCAGAGCGAAGAGCCGTCGATCAGGCGCATCGTCCTGAATGGTGTTGTGCACTGGGAACGTGCCTGTATTTGCTGGGGTCTACGAAAAAATCGCGGCCACTTCTGGAAGAAGCCGTTGAAACATATATGCCGGGAAAATTAAAGGCTTCGATTCTGCTTACGGATATCTATCTTGATCATAAAGAGGATGCGGAATTAAACAAGGCATTTGAATTGAATACGGAAGCCTTGCAGCGGGAAGATCTGGATCCGGCAATTCAGGATCGATTATATTTGCAGCGAGCACAGATTTTCCTGGCACAAGGGAAAAACGAACAGGCACAGCAAGTCTTGTTAAAGGTGAAACAGCAGGAATCGGTGACTCAGGTGACTGTTGTGTTTCAGGCACAGACGCTGATGGCCGAGGGAAAATATCAGGCGGCATTAACCATGCTGGCGCCTGTGAAAGACAACCTGGGTTTAGAGAGAAAGTTTTCCCGGCAGGCCTCTTACCTGATGGGGCTGTGTGCGGAATCCCTGAATGATTCTGAAGCAGCCATCGATTTTTATGAACAGACAACACATCGTTATGCGGGTACGCATGAGGGACTGGCCGCTTATCTGCATCTCGCCGAACTGCTCCGAAAAAATGGCAGGACGGAAGAAGCCTTGATTGCCTATCGGACGGCTTTAAAATCATTCGGCAATCCTGAAGACTTTCGAAATCGATGGATTAATTTGGAACGGGTCCGGACTTATGTTCTGGATGCCTGGAATGACTGGGTTGATGAAGACAAGATCATCAACGGGGTCACCACTTTTAATGCAGCCATCCAGTTGGCAGATTACCTGCCTCCTTTGCTTCCGGAGGTTCAAGCAAAAGAACTGGCAGCCAATGCAAATCGGCGATGGTCTGAATATTATGAGCGGCTCTATGAGAAATCACCTGTAAGTCAGCAGGCAGAGATGAAGCCCAAATTGAATGATCGCTGGAAACAAAGCGGCAGAGCATACTATGCACTTGCCAGACTTCTGACTACGACGAACCGCTATGGTGAAATTTTATCGATTTCTGCGGAACACTTTCAGAAAGGTCAGGACTTTGAGACGGCGCTGAAAGTTTTGACCCGCTTTATCAACACGAACCCCGATAAAAAAATGCCTCAGGCACTTGTACGGCGAGGAGAGATCCTGCTGGAGCTTGATCAGCTCGATGATGCCATCAATCATTTTCAACGTGTCATCACCAATTATCCGACCGACGTGGCTTCCTTTGAGGCAAAGTACTTGCTGGGGGTTGCTTATCTCGAAAAGGATGAACTTGATCAAGCCAGTAGCATCTGGAAAGAAATTCTGGAGTCGAGTAATTTGACGCCGAAAGCAAAACAGTGGATGGATTCCTTGTTTGCTTTAGGAAAGCTGAGTTTTCATCGGGGTAAGATTGCAGAAGCGCAAGCGGCAGATGCCCAAAGTGAATCACCGGCAGAACAACTGCCAGCGACTGAAATCAGGACTGCTTATTACGAAGAAGCTACGAAGCGACTGAGCGAATATGTGAATCGTTATCCTGATTCAGCTAAGATTTCCGAAGCGAGATATCTTTTAGCGCGCTCACTGCAGAATCAGGCCGATCAGCCTCTCCAGGAAATGAAAACGGCAAAAACGGATAATGCGCGACAGGAATTGAAACGAAAACAATTTGTCTATTTGAAAATGGCAAACCAGCAACTGCAGACTTTAAATCGTGAACTGCGAAAGCTGGAAACGCAGGATCGACTTGATACGCTGGGAAAGCGGTTATTGAAGTCGGCCTGTTTTGGGATTGCGCATTTGTTGTATCTCACGGAAGAATACGAGGAAGCAATCAAAGCCTACCATGATGCAGTAAACCGCTATCCTCAATGCACGGAAGTTTTGATTGCCTATATGAAAATGTCAAGTTGTTACGAAAACCTGGGGAAAAAAAATGAAGCCAAAAGTATGCTCGAACAGGCAAAAATCATATTGAAACAGATGCCCGATAAAGTGTTTGATTCCAAGGCATCTAACCTTGGTCGAGATGAGTGGAACCGGTGGTTGGACTGGTCTCGTGAATTACGAAATTCTGATGAGAATACATCTTCGTTACAGGCGGGCGGTGGTGTTTAGTGTTGTGTAAACAGAAATTGAAAACAGACCTGGAGCATCGCGTTGCGTTTCAGATTTTATTTAACTCGAACAGCCATGTAGTTTTTTCATGACATCCACACAGAAAATTGATTATCACAAACTGTTTTCAGTTCGTCTGGAATATTCCAGAGCGTTGTTAAAACTTTCAATCCAACAGCAGGAACTGATCGATCAGGAAGACTATTCCGGTTTACTGGACGTGCTGGGAAAAAAACAGCGTTTACTGGGTCAACTGGACCAATATACCAGGCAACTGCCGAAACTCTGGGAGCACTGGAAGTGCGAGCGTGACCAGTTGTCTGCGGAACAGCGTGAGTCCTGTGAGGAAATCCTTCAAGAGTCTGAAGCGGTTCTTTCCAGGCTGTTGACGAATGAAGACACGAGTACGCAGTGCATGGTTGATCGGCGTGATCGCACCAAACATCAGATTCAGTCATTGAATCAGGGAGAAAGAGTGGGCGAAGCTTATCGGGACAATTTAGCGACAGTCACACACCGTCATTTGAATATCGATCAATGACAGAGTGATTTTCTTGATGAAATACATGTTAGCCTTTTGAAAAAACTGGTTTTGAATAATGAATCATAGTGAAATGAAGAATTCTACATCACGTGGCATGGTCCAGGTTGTTTCCCAGGATCGGATTCGCAGACTGGAAGTCTGCACGCAATTCTCGAATATGGGATATACCGTGATCCCGCTGGCGGAAATTGTTTTTTCGCGAACGTCACAGCGTGCTGATGCAGATATCTGTGTGCTGCTCGATCAAAAAATGATTGCGGAATATGCTTTTTCGGCAGAGCAGGTCTCTGAACGGAATTTGATTCCCGTACTGTATTATCCGGCATTCGCGCAGGATACTCAGAAAGTATTTTTGAATCCGTCGCGCAGCAGTTCCCATGAAACGATGGTTCCATTTGCAGAACTGAAACCTCAGGATGCTTTGGACAATATCAGGTGCTTACTGGATTCTGCCATCAAATATGCCCGGTTGTCTCGCGAATGCTCAAGCCTGATTTCTGAATTAAACGCACGCTCCAGTCGCCGACTCATTGGTTATAGTCAGGCAATACAGACGCTGAGAGATCGCATTGCAGATGTGGTTCACCTGAAAACTCCTGTGTTACTTCAGGGGTTGCCTGGTTCTGAATTGTCACTGGTGGCAGAAATGATTCATGACTCGACATTTATTGATCAGCATCCACTGATCAAGGTGAATTGCAGTACCCTGACAACAGAGAATATCGAGCGCGAACTGTCAGGTTTCTTTTCACATGAAGAAAGCTGCTATTCAAATGAGCCCGTGTGGAACCCCGGTCGCATCGAGCAGGCTGAAGGGGGAACCCTGATTCTCGATCAGGTGCATCTGGCTTCGTTGCCTGTTCAGGCAGTGCTGCTGAAGATTTTTGAGAGTGGGGAATATATTTCTCCCGAAGACCGGCAGCGGAAAAAAATCATCAGCCGCGTGATTTCCGTGAGTCATGTTCCATTACAAGATCTGGTTTCTCAAAATCAATTTAAGAGAAAACTGGCAGGGGTTCTAGCCGCATCGACAATTTCTGTACCCTGCCTGAACGATCGAAAAGAAGATCTGGCTTTGCTGACAGAACATATTTTAAGTGAAGTGTCCAAAACAGAAGGGACCGTTCCCAAGCTGTTGACGTTAGATGGCCTGGAAACATTAAAGCAACATGACTGGACCGGAGACGTGCTGGAGCTACGAAATCTGCTTCGCCATGTGAATCTGGTTGATAACGGTCCCCGGCTGGATGCTGCCAGTTTATTGCCCTGGATTGGAGCAGATACGATTTCTGACGCAGATTCACTGGTCGGGATGACGCTGCGGGAAATGGAACAGAAACTGATTGAAAGTACGTTTGCGCGTTGTGGCGGTAATCGTGAACAAACGGCTCAGATGCTGGATATTGGTTTGCGGACACTGTCCGGCAAGCTTCGATCCTATGGATATCCACCACGGGGCGGCCCGGATTCCAAACGAAAATTTACGGTCAGGCGTGCAGCCTGATCGTGTGTGGGACGTCAATTCTCAGGTAAGGTGTTTTCATGTTAGAACAAATTCTGAATTCAAATTCATTGCCGATGCTGGAAAAAATGGCGGCGTTCGCTGAGCGCAGGCAGGATGTTCTGGCAGGGAATATCGCGAATATCGATACACCGGGTTACAAAATGCGCGACCTGCCTGTGAATGAATTTCAACAGGCGCTGCGGGAAGCCGTTCAATTGAAAGACCATTTATCTGAACCAGCGGCTCAGAGGTCATTGGGCATGCCGATCACGCTTGGGGAGAACCAGTCTGTGGAAACACAACTGGAACGCCTGTTTCCCAAAAGTCTGTTCCAGGCGCAGGAAGCGTCTCCTCAGAATCTGACATTTCAGGATGCGAATAACCGAAGTATGGAGTCTCAGGTGATGCAGATGACCAAAAACTCGTTGATGCAGCAATTTGCTGTTCAAGTCATGATGTCCCAGTTGAATCAGTTAATGACGGTGATTTCAGAACGCCCCTAGTTTTGATACTCAGCGGGAATAACCAAAGTAGTGAAAGATAAAGGAATTCGACATGTTAAAGGGAATTGATATCAGTACCAGTGCCCTGGTGGCACAGCGACAGCGGATGAATACGATTGCCGGCAACATTGCCTCTGTGAATGTCTCGCACGATCCAAACAGCGGGGAAGTGCCATTTTTTCGCAGAATTGTGACATTTCAGGCAGACACGGAAAGTGTGTCTCTGGAACAGTCTGGCGTCGGCGTCAAATACAAGGTCGAAATTGATACAGACACCGAATTGCGAAAAACATATAGTCCAGGCCATCCACATGCGGATCAGGATGGAAATGTCACCTATCCGAATGTGGATGTTGTGACAGAGTTCGTGAACGCATTAGAAGCAGGCCGGGCCTATGAGGCGAATATTTCCGCGTTAGATATCACCAAAGAGATGTTTAACACGTCACTCAGAATTCTGGCATGATGTTCAGTTAACAGATAAAGATTCCTTATAATTTCATCTGATCTCAAGGAAGGGAAAAAGATGACAGGTTCTATCAGTCCCATCGGAAACGCATTTTTGCCCGGTATTCCACCGGTCGGAATCAATGAAAAAGGTGCCGGCAGCGCTTCCGGCGAACTGTCTTTCAAGAATATGATGCTGCAGTCGCTGAATAATGCCAATCAGTTACAGCTGCAGTCAGAGCAGGCAGTTCAGAGTGGCCTGATCGGTGAAGACATTACGCAGGCTGAAGTCTTTACTTCGATCAAGAAAGCGGATTTGGCGTTGCGAATGATGGTCCAGATGCGGAATAAACTTCTGGAAGCCTATAATGAAATTCAGAAGATGCAGATGTAAAGCTGAAAGACTCAGCGCGTATTTTTACCACTTTGACACGGATTAGTCGATTGGTCACCCGGTATGGACACCATAAAAAAAATCTATCAACAGTTTGTTACTCTGTTTCAATCGATGACGGGCAGCCAGCGCGCGATTCTGCTGGCGGTTCCCGTGTTGATGATGCTGGCATTCGGGGTTCTCTTTTTTCGTGAGAGCAGTTCCAGCTATGTGTCTCTCTCGCTGGGAAAAGATTTTACGACCCAGGAAGTGATTCATGCCGAAGAAGTTCTGCTGCGGGCCGGCCTGACGGATTTTTCCCGTAAAGGTCAGAGAATCATGGTGCCTCAGACTGAAGTCCCCCGTTATAACGCGGCTTTGATTGAAGGTGGCGGACTGCCTACCGACTGGGCTTCGGAATGGCAGGAACAGTTTGAAAAATCGAGCATGTTTGTCAGCAAAGATCAACTGCAGGTCATGCGGGATATCGCGCTGGGAAATCAGTTACGCCGTATGATCCGGGCCATTCCTTCGATTGAAGATGCCAGCGTCATGTGGGCACGTTCCAGGAAGCGGTTGCGCTGGAACAATACCACTCCGGATGTCACCGCGACTGTGATGGTCAAACCGCGTCCAGGCAATGATTTGACACCGACTCTGATCACAAGTCTGCGCGCCGCCGTCTCCACGATGGTTCCCGACTTGACTGCGGATTCTGTTACCGTGTTTGATCAATCAACGGGAACGTCCTACACGGCGGATGATAAAAACGATGCGTTCGATAATAAATTTATTACCTGGGTTAATAAGCATACCAAAAATTACCAGGATAAAATTATGGATTCGCTGACTTATATCCCTGATGTGATTGTGAATGTGAATGTCGATGTGGAAAACCTGAAACGGTATGTTGAACGAAAACAGGAAATCAGTACCGACGGCACAGTTGCATTGCAGTCGAAAGAGCAGTCAAGCGAACGTAATATTGTAGAGAAACCGGCCCGATCAGAACCAGGCGCGCGATCGAATCAACCCAATTCTCTGGCGGTGGCCCGCGGTAATGAAAAAAACGAAAAAGTAACCGAAACAAATAACGAAACAACGTCGGCGCCTTCATTTACCTGGACGGAAAAAGAGTTTGTGGCAGCCATGCCCAGCACGGTGCAGGTTTCCGTATCGATTCCCGAAGATTATTATGCGGCTGTTGCCGTCAAACGTGGCGTTAAAAAAGGAGAGGCGGCGGCTGATCTTACAGCCTTCAAGCAGGCAACGGACGCCATCAAACTGGAAGTTGAGACAAACATTCAGAAGCACGTGCTGAAGCTGATTCCTTCACAATCGGCGGCTGATGCGGTCAGTGTTGCCTCTTATGTACGAGTGGATGCAGAGGTCCCGACAGTGGAGTTGCCTCTGACGGAAAGTCTTGGTGAGTTTGTCAGCCAGTGGGGCAGTACACTGGGGTTGGGACTGTTCGCGATTTGGGCATTGTGGATGCTTAACAAAAGCATGCCGCAACTTGAAGAAGTGGACACAGAGGCAATCAGCCTTCCGATGAGTAAGCCACAGGCTTCTGCCGAGGAAGAGGAAGCTGTAAAGCCGAAAAAAGAGCCGACGCAGCGTGATGACGTACAAACACTGGTACGCGATAATCCTGAGGTCGCCGCTCTGGTATTGAGTAAATGGATACATTCGAAAACATAAGCGGACAACAGCTTGGGGAATTGAGTCGCTGGATTATTTAGACTGTGGATCGAAAAATGGATGAACTACAAAAAGCAGCCGTCTTGTTATTGAGTCTGGATAAAGCACTCGCTGCAGAAGTGCTCAGCCTGATGCAGAAAGATGACGTCGAAAAAGTGACGATGAAGATCGCCCGTATGCAGGATGTATCCAAAGAACAGCAGGCAAGCGTCTTAAACGAATTTACAGCCTTGCGGGGCGAGCAGACCACAATGGAGCGGGGGGGGATGGCTGCGGTGAATGAACTGCTGGAACAGTCGCTGGGTAAAGAGGGCGCCGGTTCGATCATGGACAGTATTAACCAGACGATGAATTCTGTGCCCTTTGGTTTTTTACAGAAATCGGGGGCAAACAACCTGTTGACATTTATCATCGAAGAGCACCCTCAGACCATTGCTATGATTATGTCGTATTTGCCCAGTAACCTGGCCGCGGAAGTGCTGGCAGGTCTGCCTTCCAACAAACAGATGGATGTGATCAAGCGGATTGCGAATATGGAACAAACCAGCCCGGAAGTCATCCGCGATGTAGAGAAAAGTCTCGAACACCGCATGAAAAACACATTCAGTCAGGGGACGGAAAAAGCGGGGGGCGTGGAACTCGTGGCAGAAATTCTGAACGTCACCGATCGCATGACGAACAAAGGAATTCTGGAAAATATGGATCAGGATAATCCGGATCTGGCAGATGAAATTCGACGGTTGATGTTTGTCTTTGATGATCTGGTGAAACTGGATGGTAAGGCAATTCAGGCTCTGTTGAAAGAAGTGGATAACAATCAATGGGCAGTCGCACTCAAAGGAGCCTCTGAGGAAATCAAGCAGAAAGTTCTCAGCAATCTGTCACAACGGGCGGCAGATATGCTGCGTGAAGAAATGGAATACCTGGGACCGATCAAAGTCAGTGATGTTGAAGCCGTGCAGCAGCAGATCGTGGATAGTGTTCGAAGGTTGGAAGATGCCGGGGAAATTGAAGTCGCAGCCGGAAATGAAAGCGAACAATATATCACATAAAAAATCGTCAGTGATTCGTCTTAAAGCCTGATCATATCAATCTGAAAAATCTCAGCATAAAATAAAAGTCAACATCATGGTGGAACTGGAACCAGCGAAATTGTTAAAGGCAGACGCTTTTCGGGCATTGGGTTCGAAAATCGCATACAATTTCCAGGACATTGAAAAACGCTGTGAGGATTACATTCTGAATGTGCGCGATCAGACGCGCCAAATGCTGATTGATGCTCAACAGGAAGCAGAGCAGATCAAACAGAAAGCATATCAGGCAGGCAAACAGCAGGGACTTGAGGAAGCACGACAGGAAGTTGAAGCGAAGATTCAGTCGCGTTCTGCGGAGATTGCCAATCAGACGGTCGAGGAAAAGCTGGGAATGATTTATCCTGCCATGCAGGCCGCAGTGGATGGATTACAGAATGAGCAGAGTCGCTGGAGGCAGACCTGGGATACAACGGGACTGCAAATCTGCCTGAGTGTGGCAGAAAAAATGGTCCGCCACGAAATCAAATGCCGTCCCGAGTCTGTGCGGACGATGATGAGCGAAGCCCTCAAACTGGCCTCCGGAACTCAGCATATCAGATTTCATATGAATCCGGCTGATGTCGCACATCTGGTGGAAGGTGCTAAAACATTTATTGCCAATCTCACCGGATGCCAGAACTGCGAAATTATTGAAGATGACACAATCGCTTCCGGCGGGTGTTTCATCGAGACTCAGCATGGATCCATTGATGCCACCATTGAGGCCCAAATAGACCGCATTTCACAAGAGTTAATGATCCGTCATCAGGACTGACACAATTACATGTTCGATGTCTCTCAGCAGATAAAACAGATTTTGCCTTTTCGGCTGACTGGACGCGTGACGCGGGTGGTCGGTTTGACCGCTTCCGTTTCAGGGTTTCCCGCTCCATTGGGAGCCGTCTGCGCCATTGATCGCGAAAACGGTCATCCCGTGGAAGCGGAAGTTGTCGGGTTTCAAAATGAGGAAACGCTTTTACTTCCTTATGAAGATTTAGCGGGGATTCGCCGCGGTGATCGGGTTTCTCTGATTCAGTCGGTACCTGCAGTTGCCGTGGGGGAAGAGATTTTAGGCAGAGTTCTGGATGGCCGGGGCCGCTGTATTGATGGAAAAAATCAGGCAATGCTTTCCCATCGTGCCCACCTGAAAGCCAAACCGATTTCTCCCTTAAACCGTCCGCGTATCGATGAGCCGTTGAGTACAGGTATCAGAGCCATTGATGGATTATTAACGTGCGGCAAAGGCCAGCGTCTGGGGATTTTTGCCGGAAGTGGCGTCGGGAAAAGTACGCTGATGGGACAAATGGCCCGGCAGAGTTCCGCCGATATTAATGTGGTTTGCCTGGTGGGTGAACGAGGACGTGAAGTGCGCGAGTTTCTGGACCGTGATCTGGGAGCAGAGGGACTGGCTCGGAGTGTCGTAGTTGTTGCGACCAGCGATGAGCCCGCATTGATTCGGCTCCGCGCCGCGCACCTGGCAACAGCAATTTCAGAGTTTTTCCGCGATCGGGGAAATGACGTTCTGCTGATGATGGATAGCGTCACCCGTTATGCGTTGGCACAGCGGGAGATCGGACTGGCGGCAGGTGAACCGCCGGCAACACGCGGATATCCACCTAGCGTATTTTCCCTCCTGCCGAAACTGCTTGAGCGGAGTGGCCGGACCGATTCCGGCAGTATTACGGGTTTCTACACGGTTCTCGTTGAAGCCGATGATGCCAACGAACCGATTTCAGATACGGTACGGGGAATTCTGGACGGGCATATCATGCTTTCCCGCAGACTGGCACATGAGTCGCATTGGCCGGCGATTGATATCCTGCACAGCATCAGCCGCTCCATGAATGATATTACCAGTCCGGAACATCAAAAGTCGGCTGCACTGTTGAAGAAACTGATGGCCGCCTATCAGCAGTCGGAAGATCTGATTTCGATTGGCGCTTATCAGTCGGGATCAAATTCCGAAGTTGATCTGGCAATGAAATTACGACCTTTGTGGAACGAATATCTGAAACAGGGCAATACGGAAAATTCCAATTTCGAAGGTGCAGCGCAAGGGCTTGGAAATCTGTTGGCACGCGCGGAGCAACTTAAGCCGCTGAACCAGGATGCTGCGGCCGGGCAGAAAGCGGCAGTAGCCGGTAACAGGACTTAAACAGTTGAAAGCCTTCAATCATTTTCGTTGACTGATTTACGGTAACTGATCCAGTATGAAAAAATTTCAATTTCAATTTGAATCTGTTCTTAAGATGCGACGTCACAAGCGAAGTTTATGCCGTCAGCTGTTAGGAGAAATTCTGCAGACGGATCAACGATTAATACAGCAGAAACAGAGTCTGGAGCAGTTAAGGCAGGAGCAGTTTCAGGAAATCCGATTACGACAGGCGAAAGGGGTTGTTGATATCGATGGGGCTGCCAGTCTGCGGCATTATTCTGGACAGTTGCAATCTCAGATTCAGAATGTCCTGGCCAATCGTAAAATTATAGGAAAACAGATCGCGCTTTGCAGGCAGACGCTCGCACGGGCTGAGCAGGATGTCAAAGCGATGGAAAAACTGTCTGATAAACACCGTGATCAGTTTCAGTATGAGCAAAACAGGAAAGAAGCATTTGAGCTTGAAGAAACCTGGGCTGCGACTCAACAATCGGGAGTTGCAAGATGATGCGTTCTGTCGCCATTATGGTCAGCGTCTTTTGTGTGGCAACCATTATTTCACAACTGCTGGGGATCAGTTTCCTGTGGTACAGGGGAAACCTCACTGCGGATTCCATTAAAGACATTCGGATGATTGTGACTGGTCAGTCTTTAGACAATGTGGCACTTGTGGAAGAAGAGACGACAATGCCTTCACGCGACGAAATCTCGCTGACTCGCGCCACGCGCATTCTGGAATTGGCAGCACGCGAAGATGAAATCGATATGCTGAAAAATTCTATCACACAGTCTTCAGATACTCTGAAAAAGGATCGGCTTGCATTCGCTCAGGCGAAACAGAAGTTTGAAGATGATCTGAAATTACTTTCTGAACAAAGTAAAAGTACAGCCATTAAAAAAACGCAGACGGTACTCGTTGCGCTGCCTTCGGGGGATGCCGTACAATACCTGATGCAGCTTTCCATCGAGGAAAATATTGAACTTTTGAAAGGTATGGAAGGAAAGTTCATCGCCAAAATGTTGAAAGAATTTCTGGTGACCCCCGATCCGCTGGTCATGAAAAGGGGAAAAGAGATCTTCAAAGAAATCGCTCAGGACGAACCGTTCCGCAGTCTTGCGGAAGAGACGGTCGACAAACTTTCGGAAAACAATTGAGCTTTTCCACGCAAGCCTAATACATTTTTTCGCTAAAATTGGTCTATATTACGCATTCTTACGTGATGTTTCCGTGCCGATTCTGACGAATATGATAATGGTGAAACAGTCGAAACCAATGCTGTTCATGAATGCGCTGATTGATCAGCATAATTCAGCCGCTTGGATGCGATATCATATTCTAACCTGAGGTAATGAGAAATGTCTGATTCTCACAAGATTTCCCTGCTCGATCTGCAAACGCACAATTTGAGCCAATATGGGAAAAAAAATCTTGAGCTTAACAAAGGGACATCCCGCAGTGCCGATTCCAGTTATCGCAGGCAATTAAGCGAATCGTTAACCAAAAAACAACCAGGTCCCGTGACCGAAAAAAATCAGGCGCCAGAACCCCGGGCAATTGATTTTAAGTCGGAGCAAAATCGAACAGGCAACAAAAAATCTGAAGCCAGCACAGCTTCCGGGGACCGGGAAGGTCGGGTGCAGTCAGAAAATCAGCAGATAGAGGTCAGGCAGAATGAGAATTCCGCTCCCGCTGATGAGACCAGTGCTTCCGCTCCCGTCTCAGAGAATTCCACGGCCACTCAGGCGCCAGAATCAGAGGCTGCTTCTGAATCGGTAGAGCCCGTTGAAGCGGACATCAATCCTCAACTGGAAACCAGACTGCCTGTCAAAGACCGGGGGCAGACTTATTCTCTCTTCAGTTCATCATTCTCCGCGCAGAATGAAGGACAGGTAGAACAGGATGTTACCACGGAAAGCGGCAAAATTCAGCCCCCTGCCAACTTCCATTTTGTGGAAGATCAGAGTCAGGGACGTCTGCCGGTTCAGGTGACGGAAACGAGTTCGGTTGAAGCCATTCCCATTCCGGAAGGGTTGGCTGAACTTCTGAATCAGCGTGTGGTCGATACCTCACAAACTGAGGCTGATCAGGAAGTTGTGAAAGTCGAGTCTGCAGTTGAAAGTATTGAGCTGAATTCGGTCCCACAGACGGACGAAGTTCATGCGGTTCCGCCGGAAGGTGAAGAATCATCAACGGATTCAAATCCCGTATCGCAGTCTGAAGAATTCCTAGATATTAAAACTACAAATGAAGTGAAGCAGTCGATTCAGGAGCAGAGTGAGAAAAACTCAGATAATAGTGTTGAGTCGACCAGCGAGACCGCGGTCGATGCACAAGCTGTTTTGCCGCAGCGGCATCTGCGCTCCCGGAATCAAGGGGAGTCCGAATCCACATCCACAGAAAACAGTCAGGGACAAATTGCGTTGAATCAGGAATCGATTCAGGGGAATTCTGAACCGGTGATCGAGCCTGTTCAACCGGAAGTGCAAACAGAACAGGCTGATGTGACTGACAAGACGGACCGGAAATCGGAAAATGCGGATCGGAATACAGCAGAACCGGTGCAAAATCAGGTAAATCCGATACCGAATTCGATTTTGGATGCTTTGGGCCGAGTCGCTCCGGAAACATCGAAAACCACCCAGGTTCCACAGGAGCAACTGGCAGCCATCGACAATGATCAGTCACCTTCGCAGCAGGCAGTCACAAGTCAAACAGCTCCGGCAACGGGTACTCAGACCACTACCGCAGTAGAACATCCCGTGGATGTGAAACAAGTTGAGCAATTGGTCGAGCGGATTGCCGGCACGGTACGTGAATCGCATGCTACCGGGCAGCAGCTCAAAATTCGCCTGAGCCCGCCCGAACTGGGAACGCTGCAAATAGAAGTGTCACTGAAAGATGGTGTGTACACAGCGAAAGTGGAAGTGCAAAATCAACGCGTTCAAAAAATCATCAATGATAACATGGCACAATTGAAAGAATCGCTGGCTAAAACGGGGATTTCCATTGATCGTATTGAAGTGCAGATCAACACCGATTCCAGTGAAGATCAGCGATCGTCTCACTCAGATGCGCGATCACAGTCTGGCAGCGAGTTCAATTCGAATCAGTCTTCCGGCGACTCGGGTGATGCCAATCAGGGTCAGGATGAGCAGTCCTATCGAGAGGAATCCGCCACGCGGGATGACGACGAGCAAACACAGCAGGATCAGCCGCAGGTAACGCGTTCGCAGGGGATATCAGCAGGCAATGTGGACGAAATCGACGTACAAATTTAAGTCAACTTACGTATTGAAAGGAATGCCAGGATGGCTGTAGATGGAATTAGCGGCAGTGGAGGTTCTAATGCCGTCAATGTGATCGAGAAAGATAAGGCAGGCTTCAGTGGCCTGACAGCCGAATCTTTTTTGAAGCTGTTGATTACTGAGTTGCAAAACCAGGATCCGACGGAACCGTTGGGTAACGAACAGTTACTGGCTCAGCTTTCCAGCATGCGGGAACTGCAGTCGAATATTGAGCTGTCGGATACACTTAAGGCAATCACAACCGGTCAGGGTTTAACGCAGGCCGCCGGTCTGATCGGGAAAGAGATCTCAGGCCAGCAAGACGGGCAGTCAGCTGTTGCGGGGGTCGTCGATCGTGCTTTCGTCCGCGAAGGGAAAGCATATGTGGGTGTCGGGGCGTTTGAGCTTCCGGTCTCTGCGATTAGCGATGTTACGCAACCTGCAAGTGTATAATGAATCGATGTTTACGCGCATTGTGGGTGGTCGGGGAAATTAAGTGAACTCAAAAATTACTAAAAAATGAAACATGCTCAAGATCAGTTTAGACGATATACAGAGTAGAGCAGCGGCACAGCGTTAGCTGATGCTGCGCGACTGGAACCAATGGATTAGGTTTTTACCTGGTTGATTCAACCAAGGAGTTGTCATGGGATTGACGTCTGCATTAAATACATCGTTGGGTGGTTTAGCCCAGAATGAAACAAGTATCGATGTGTTGGGTAACAATATTGCCAACGCGGGGACGAACGGATTTAAAGCATCCAATGTGCTTTTTACGACCCAGTTATCACGAACATTAAGTGTGGGTTCACGTCCGACAGCATCGAATGGTGGTTCAAATCCCCGCCAGATTGGTCTGGGTGCGCTCAGTGCTTCGATTCGAAAAGACTTTACACAGGGGAGTGTCACCAACAGTACGAGTCCTTCTGACCTTGCTATTCAGGGAGAAGGTTTCTTTGTTCTGGATAGTCCCGACGGTCAGGTTTACTCGCGAAACGGTAACTTTGAATTAAACAGCCAGAGTCTGCTGACAAGTCAGACCGGTTTTAAAGTACAGGGATATGGTGTTGATGAAGATTTTAATCTGGTCACCACAACCTTAACCGATATCAAGGTTCCACTGGGGGATTTAAACGTCGCCCAGGCAACCAAAAATGTGGCGATTGGCGGAGCTTTATTACCGACGGGAGTCCTGGGAACAATGGGGACCGTTACATCCACCGGACCATTAACCGATGCCGGTAACGGAAATGCGCTGATCACCGGCGCCACTTTGTTAACGGATGTGGAAGCAACAATCGGGGTTCCTTTATTTACGCTGGGTGAGACACTGGAGTTTACGCCCAGTAAAGGTGGAAGATCTCTCGAACCGATGACTTTGCTCGTGGGTGCCGCTACGACTGCTGCAGATTTTGCCAATTTTATGGACCGGACAATCGGTATCCAAAACGGAGGTGGTGTTCCCAACGACGCTGGTACGGGGGGACAACCAGGGGTCACGGTGACTGCTGCCGGGGAATTTCAGATTGTCGGTAACAGTGGTACCGTGAATGCGATCTCACTTACGATCGGGAATATCACATCGGATGGTGCTACCGTATCATTACCATTTACCAAGTCGCAATCAGCAGATGGCGAAAGCGCCATTACCGACTTTATCATTTTTGACTCGCTTGGCGAACCGGTCACCATGAAAATGACCAGCGTGCTGGAATCGCGCTCATCGAATAATACGGTCTTCCGCTACTACCTGGAAAGTGCCGATGACAGTGATGGTGACGTTGCCGTTTCCACCGGCACGATTACCTTTGACAGTAAAGGGGTTGTCACCAATTATACGCCAAACACGTTTGCAGTGAGCCGTTCTACGACTGCTGCTGATGAAATGGATGTGACGATTGACCTGTCGAATATCTCTGGTATTTCCTCAGCGGCTGCCGGTAGTACATTAAAGCTGACTTCACAGGATGGTTCTGATCCGGGAACACTTTCCAGTTTCGTGATTGATGAAACCGGAATTATCAACGGCGTTTTTGATAACGGGATTATTCGAACGTTGGGTCAGGTGACACTGGCCCGTTTTGCGAACCCTCAGGGATTGCTGGAATCTGGAAACTCAACATTCCAGGAAGGGGTCAGCTCCGGTCCTCCGTTCCTGGTGACTCCTGGTAACTTCGGCGCTGGTACGATTCGTGCTGGTTCGATTGAATTGTCAAATACCGATGTGGGGCGAAATCTGGTGGACCTGATTGTGGCCTCGACAAACTATCGTGGAAACGCGCGGGTGATCAGTTCCGTACAGCAACTGGTGGACGAGCTTCTGGTTCTGGGACGATAATAAAATCGGAATGAACACTCTCTGTTTCAGGAATTCGGAGATTGCGATACCAGGGAGAATGGCAGCATGATCAAATTGACCAGATTGAACGGTGAAGAGTTCGTGATCAATGCACAATTAATCCAATGTGTCGAAAGCAGACCAGATACCTTTATCACTCTGACGTCAGCTGAACGTCTGATTGTACGTGAAAGTGTTGAAGAAGTTGTCAAACGCTCGATTGCCTACTCCAGGGCCATTCGTCTGGTTCCCGGTCTATAAAAAACGGACGCAGGGTTAAGAGAGATATCAAAGTGTGATTGTGGGTTCGCGTCTGTTCAATGATTTATTGTTCAAGGTTAATCGACAGTCATCATTCATCAGGAACATTTTGAGAGATGGATAAGGCAACAGCTGGAGGAGTGGTCGCAGGGGCCGCATTACTATTGCTGGCGATTGCGATTGCGCCCGGCTCCAGTTTTGCAGCCTTTATTGATATCCCCTCCGCGGCCGTCGTGGTCGGGGGGGCGATTGCTGCCACTTTTATCGCATTCCCCGGCGCAGCCATGCTTTTATTTCCCAAGGTGATCAAGAAAGTCTTCTTTCCCAATCAGCAGCAAATCGCGCCTGTGATCAGGCAAATTGTTGAATTTGCTGAAATCGCCCGTCGGGATGGCATCCTGGCATTGGAAGCCAAAACTGAGGAGATTCAAGACCCGTTCATTCTGCTGGGCATTCAGATGGCCGTCGATGGTACGGATGTGGAATTGATGGAGCAGATCCTCCGCACAGAAATGGAAGCGGTCGCCGGCAGGCATAAAAATGGGAAAGCACTCATGGATACGGTCGGCCGTTATGCTCCTGCGTTTGGAATGATTGGGACATTAATGGGGTTGATTATCATGTTGGGGAACATGGATGATCCGGAAGCCATCGGTCCCGGTATGGCGGTCGCGTTAATCACAACCTTGTATGGCGCTATTGTTTCCAACCTGTTTTTCCTCCCCTTTGCTGACAAGCTGGCTTTCTACAGTAAGCAGGAATTTCAAATCCGGGAAGTCATCGTCAAGGGGCTAATCGCGATCCAGGAAGGGGACAATCCTCGGGTCATCGAACAGAAACTGAATACCTTTCTGCCTCAGGATCAGCGGGTGGGTAAAGATGACAAGGCAGCCTGATGTCTTATCGGATCAGTCAAGAAACCATTTTTGTCCACTCACCGAGTCTGACCTGCTTGTGGACCTGGTGTGCGAATGGCCTGAAAGGAGTGTTTTCAGATGGCGATGCCGCAAGATGATCCACCGCCAGGCGTTCCGGAATGGGTTGTCACCTATGGTGATATGATGTCTCTGCTGTTGACGTTTTTCATCATGCTGGTTTCGATGAGCGAAATCCGCAATGATGAAGGGAGCGTGCGCGCCATGTTGGATTCCATTCGCGAGCGGTTTGGGACCCATCAGGGGGATGCCGCCGTTCCGGGAAAATCTCTGGAGTCTTCCAGCAATCAAAGTAAATCTGCGTCCAAAGGAAGCAGCTCTGATGGCGGGACCAAAACCGGAAAAGAGAAATCGATTGGTGGAGGGGGGCCCAACAAAACGGTCGAGCGCATCAATAGCGGAACCGAAGTTACATTGGGGGGGGCTGCGGCTTTTGGTCGTTTCTCTGCGGAATTGACTCCCGAAATCAAGCAGAAGCTGAATATCATTGTCGAAATTCTGTTGCCAACACCAAACCGGCTGATTGTACGTGGCCATGCTTCCCCTGAACCTCTCCCAAAGGACTCAGAGTTCCGGGATTCACAGGAGCTCTCTTTTTATCGGGCCAAAAACGTTGCCGAGTACCTCGAATCCAAGGGGATTGAGCCAGAACGACTGATTGTCAGTTCAGTAGGAGATGCTGAGCCGCGCGCGATCACCCGTAACTCCGCAGAACAATACTTGAATCGTCGGGTTGACGTATTTTTAATTGATGCGTATATAGTCTCTCCAAAGACAGGCAATCGTTGAGTATTGATGATCGAGCCTGATCGAGCGTTTTTGTTAATGCACTCGGTTTTTATTCATCGTGCCTGTTGAACAAAATACCCGTCACAAACGGTGTGTAAAAAGACAAGGGATTTGTCTTTGCTCAAACAGGGAGAGAGTTCAAGGAGGAGACTCGTGGCAACGGACACCGAAACTGAAGATCCTGGTGTCGATTCGGAAACAGATGCATCCGCAACAGAGGCAGATGCCTCTCGTGCCCACTCAAAAGCGAAGCTGATGAAGGTGGGGGGGCTGTTACTGATTGTAATCGCCCTTCAGATTGGCATTTCCTACTGGCTGCTTTCACCGGATCAACCTGAAGAGGTTACAGAAGAATCGATATCGAAAGAAAGCGAGAGCCTGCTGGTGAATACGGCAGAAGTCTCGATTGATAATTTCAGCGTCACCAATAATATTGCTGAACCTGGTGCGACGATTCACGTTACTTTTAATCTGGTAGCCCTTGTAGAGCAGGGGGCAGCAGCAGATTTTGAAGCGATGGTGAAAGAAAATAATAAAGCACGCGTCAAGCAGGCCGTGATCGAAGTGGTTCGTAAATCGAGTTTAAGTGACTTGAACGATCCTCAATTGAGCACGATGAAACGCATGATGAAAGAGGCCATAAACAAAGTCCTTAAGAAAAGCTATGTCATTGAAACCGTGATCAGTGAATACCGCACAATGACACAATAATGTATGTATGACAGGATGCAATCGTGGCTGAAGAGAACGATGATCTTCTGGATCCCTCAGAAATCGAAAAGCTATTGAATTCGCAAGGGAAAGATGCGCCCGCTTCTCCGCCTTCCGCGTCGGATAAAGGCTCAGGCACGGAAGAAGATAATCTACTCGATCCCTCCGATATCGAAAAACTGCTGCAGGGAGCGGATTCCGGGGCGAAGGCTGTCGTCAATAATGATGATATTGATTCGCTTTTCAGTCAGCATACTTCGCCAGCAGACGATCATTCCGGAATGCCCATTTCAACGCGAGAAGAAACCGAAGCGCTGCTTAACCAGGCTGAAGCGAATCTGGCGGCTGCCATCTCTCCTAATCTGGGACCCGGAACTGGAATACCCGGCGACCTGGGAGGTACGAGGGCATTTGAGTTTCCCAATTTTGAATCAATGGTGAGTAATCCTGCAGAAGCAATGGCACTGGCTTCATTGCAGAATGTGGAACTGGATTTATGCATTGAACTGGGCAGGACAGAGTTGTTGATCGAAGAAGTTTTAAAAATGAAAGAAGGGGTGGTAGTCCCTTTGGATAAACTGGCTGGTGACCCTGTGGATATTCTGGTAAATGGCCGAATCATCGCGCGGGGGGAAGTATTGGTTTTGAATGATAATTTCTGCGTGCGAGTGGCAGAGATCATTTCGCCAGAACTGTAGGGTACGGAAACGGAGTTTCCCGTAAGTCAACGCGTTTGACGACGAAAAGGATTCAATGATTCGTCAATTCAATTATTCTGTTCTGATTCTGGTTTGTAGCCTGAGCAGCATTTCGAATGTGAATTCGGAAGAAGTGAATCCTGTCGCGCGATCTGCGGTCTTTCGCCAGCCGCGTGCGGCTGCGGGTGAAACGGCGGGTTATTCTCAACAGGCACAGCGCGATGCAGCACTGAGAACTCAGACGCGGAGAGAGAACACCCCGCAGGTTTCGAATCAGTACCAGCAGCGAACGATACCAGCACAGGCAACAAATCAACGTCCTCAGGCTGCGATCGAGACGAAGTCTACTTCCAGGCCGATTACGCCAGTGGATCGACAGAAACAGGGTGGCCAGGGGCAGGCGGGCAATGCCGGATCACGACAGCCTCCCTCCATGTGGGGCACATTAGGTGCACTGGTAGTTGTCATCTCCCTCATTCTGGTGGCAGCAAAATTATTTAAAAAACATCATCCGATGGCTGCTATGAATCTGCCTCGCGAAGTGATGGAAGTTCTGGGCAAGCGTCCTCTGGATGCACGCCAGACGATCCATTTTGTGCGTTGTGGATCGCGGATCCTCATTTTAGGATCTTCGCCTGCCGGTCTGGAAATGCTCAGTGAAGTTCTGGATCCGGTTGAGGTGGATCTGATTACCGGCATGTGTCGTGAACGTACACAGGCCGGTCGCTCGAGTTCTGCCTTTCGGAACCTGTTTCAGTCGACACAAAAAAAATCTGAGCAGAGCGACCGCAGTCAAGCCGCTGATCTGTTTGGCCAGACAGAACACACGGAACAGGCATCCCGAACTACAGCGCAGGCTGATTTCGCAGATTATGATTCGGCCGTCTCCCGTTTACAGCAGAAATTGCAGCATTCGTCCCGCCAGTCACTGAACGAAAATGCGGAGTCCGGAAATGCTTAGGCAGGGACCGCTGGAAAATCAGATTGCGGGCCGTGCCGATTTATTGAGAAGCAGAGTACTCACTGCGTGTGTGGGAGTGCTGGCAATTCTGGTTGGTCCTGTCAGTGTAGAGGCACAGCCCCCGGCGTTAAATCAGGCGTTGTCGAATCAGGGAACCGCCAATCAGAATGTACCTGCTTCACAGGTACAGCCGGCATTGGCTCAGCAGGCTGCTGGAAACAGTACCTCCGGTATGCCGGAAATGATGAACGTCGAACAGATGACATCCCCTCAGGGGTTGAATTCCACTCTGAAACTCTTTTTATTGCTGACGGTATTGAGCCTCGCTCCGTCCGTGCTCATCATGACCACGTGTTTCATCCGCTTTGTGATTGTCTTCGGTTTGTTAAGGCAGGCGTTAGGAACACAGCAGCTCCCTCCGAATCAGGTACTTACATCCCTCAGTCTGTTTTTGACGGTGATGGTGATGGCTCCCATTTGGGAAAAAGCGTACGAGGAAGGAATTGTTCCCTATACACACCAGACGCAACAGTCACCGGTGTCGCTGGAAACCGCATTTCAAAAAACCGTGACACCACTTCGGAAATTCATGAGTGATCAGATCGAATTAACCGGAAACAGCGATGCGGTGTGGCTGTTTCTGGACTATCAGCAGCCACTGGCCGGCTCGCCGGCTGCCGCCACGTATCAGTCGCCCAGCGATTATGATGAAGTGCCTCTGACCGTTTTATTGCCGGCATATATGTTGAGTGAAGTCAAAACAGCCTTTCTGATCGGTTTTCAGTTGTATCTGCCTTTTATTGTGATTGATATGGTGATCAGTTCGATTCTCATCAGTATGGGGATGATGATGCTGCCCCCCGTATTGATCTCATTACCCTTCAAAATTTTGTTGTTTGTTTTGATCGATGGTTGGTTGTTGACTGTCGGGATGTTATTGGAAAGCATCAGGACAGTCGGTTGAATTCCGGCGCTACCGTTGCGCCCGGATCATTGTTAATGACAGGTGTCAGGTATGGATAGTGCAACTGTTCTGGATTTGGGGCGCGAAGGATTGCTGATCATGCTGGAAGTCAGCGGGCCGGTGATGCTGACAGCCGTTGTTGTGGGATTAGTCATCAGCATCGGCCAGGCAGTGACACAGATTCAGGATCAGACAATCAGTTTTGTTCCCAAGATCATCATGATGGTGCTGGCCATCCTCTATACTTTGCCCTGGATTACCGCATTGCTGGTGGAGTACAGCACGAATCTGATTACCAATATTCCTTCCCGACTTTGATTCCCTGAACGCCGCTGAAACGGGGAAAAAGAAAAACCTGTGACTGCACTTCTCGACCAATACGTGATGAATCCACTATTGCAACTGGCACCGGCACAGGTGCTGCAGTGGGCCATGCTGCAATTTTATGCATTCACGTTAGTTGTGGTTCGCATCAGTGGTTTGATGATCATCGGCCCCGTGTTCGGGCAGCCGATTTTTCCCACGAATATCCGGATTTTACTGATTCTCAGCCTGTCAATGCTCATCACGCCGACACTGCACGATCAGGTTACGGTCGGCTTTTATGAACTGGATATCAATCAGAACCAGCGACTCAGCCGGGACGAAGTCCCTCAGCATCTGCAGGAACGGTTTGATAATCTGATTCTTACAGCAGGCCGCCAGGGAACAGATGAGTTGCAGGTCAACGATTACAAATTTGTGGCTAACATGCCTGCTTCGCTGTTGGATTATGTCTGGTCGATTCTGGGGGAACTTACGTTAGGTTTTTCGTTGGGCCTGGGAATCTACATTATATTATTAAGTCTGCAGATGGCGGGCCAGATGATCGACCAGCAGGCGGGAATGGCGTTAGGCGAAGTCTTTAATCCGGGTTTTGACATGAACGCCTCTCTCAGCGGTCAGTATCTTTATTTCATTGGGATTTCCATTTTCCTGGCCATGGAACCGATCAACGGACATCTGTTAATGCTTTCCTCGTTGATTGATACCTTTCAGATATTTCCGGTGGGTGAGGGGATCGTATCCACGAATACGCTTGACCTGCTGCAGACATTAATGCATCAGTCATTGGTACTGTCGATTAAAGTGGCAGCGCCGCTACTGGCGATCAGTGCCTTGATTTCCCTGTCGATGGGTTACCTGGGGCACACGGTTCCTCAGATCAATGTGCTGGTGATCGGTTTTCCGATTCGCGCGATGATCAGCATGGCAGTGCTGATTTTTACTTTATCGGGAGCCGCAGACATTGTGGTGGAATCGATTCCGACGGCCATTGATCAATTGAGCCGCAGTACGGTAATGTAAATCGGATTGAAACCTTCGAATTATGGCAGAAAATGATACAGGAGAAAAAACCGAGCAGCCCACCGATCGCCGGCGCAGTGAAGCCCGCGAGAAGGGGAACATTGCGAAAAGTACCGATCTGAATGCTGCCGGCATGATGCTGGCGGCTGCCGCCGCGCTCTATTTTTTCGCCATCGGCCTCAGCCATGATATGAAAAATCTGATGGAGGTCACGCTGACCACTCCGGTCTGGCTGCGGATGGAGCCGAACATGATCATCGAGCGTTGTGAGTCGATTATCAAAATGTTCCTGGAAGGTACCGCGATGACGATGCTCGTGTTGTTTATTTCGGCTGTGTGTCTGAATATTGTCCAGGTCGGATTTATGGTCTCGCCGGATGTTCTGCAGATCAAATGGGAAAGATTGAATCCCATCGAAGGAGCCAAGCGGATACTTTCCATTCGCGGTCTGGTTAAACTGGTCGTAAGTCTGAGCAAGCTCAGCTTGCTGGTCCTGATTGCGACCTGGTTCAGTTATCTGGTGTTTCCCAATTTCCTGGCTCTGATGGGGGCTCCTCCGGAAACCATTCTGCGCGACATTTTCAATTCCACGATTGAGCTGGGAATCCTGCTGGCACTGGCTTTGATTCTGTTGGGGGGGGCGGATTTTGCATTTCAGAAATGGAAGCATGAAAAAGACCTGATGATGAGCAAGCAGGAGATCCGCGAAGAGATGAAATCAATGGAAGGTGATCCTTTGCTTCGACAGAGGCGTAAAGAGGCGCATCGGAAGCTGGCGATGTCGCAAGAGCTTTCAAAGGTGGCATCGGCTGATGTGGTGATTACCAACCCGACACATATTTCGATTGCGATCAAGTATGATCCGGAATCGATGCCGGCACCGGTTGTTGTTGCCAAAGGGGCCGGCGAGATTGCCTTTCAGATTCGTAAGATTGCGAACGAGCATGGAATTCCGATTATTGAACGCAAAGCGCTGGCACGGCAGATGTATCGCGATGTGAAAACCGGGCAGGAAATTCCCTTCGAGTTATACGAAGTATTCGTGGAAATCATGGCCTACGTTTATAATCTGACTGGTAAATCCATGCCGGATTCGAAATAACCGTATGGATGTTTCGGTATCGTGAAATTCGCCCCGGTTTTCCTGCAGGCAGAAAACTCATTCAGAATTGAAAACGCTGTTTGGCGTCATTTTCAGGAACAAAAGCGAGTTTTCACGTGGTCTACTCTGGTGTTTGATACCATTTTTCACCAAGATATTACGTACTGAGTTCAGACGGTAGAAACAGCGACTTCAAGACTTGTTTAAGGGGAATCAATGCGTTGGGAACATCCGGTTCAGTTCGCATCGCAGAGTGATGTTGGCTTT
>CAXBFD010000029.1:0-60476 GCA_963974925.1 uncultured bacterium
AGGCCCAAAAACAGACTTCCGACGTTCTCAGCCCGCTGCGGGTGCATTTCGAAAGTCAACGTGGGAATCTCTATTCCGGAACAGGTTTTTCCCAGAAAGGGTTCGAACTGCAAGAGCGTCCTCAAGAGGAACATGATCCGGATTCTCAATTGACAGTGAGTTGGTACTTTCACGCGTCTATCGACTTGAAACATCGTCTGGAATTTTTCTATAAGGATCAGCTAAAAGCACCAGGTGGAAATAGCACATCCGGTAGCAGCACTTGGGGCCACGCGGGTTACGCGACTAGAAAGACACCTCTCAAATCACTGGTATCCGGATGGCTGAAAATCTTGCCGAAACCGGAATGAAGAACACAATTCAACTCAATCGTTTGGGAAACGGTAGACATTACATTGCGGCAGTGTTTTTTGCAGTCGTACGACATCCTGCCGGGAAAGATTTGTTTCATAAAATCCTAGTGAAGTAGCCTGTGCCAGGTTTCCCAGGTCCTCAACAGCCGACTCCGGCAGGGAAACCGAATCAAATCGAAATTCTGCGATGTGTCTTAACTGCTTGAGTCGTTCCAGGTGTTTCTGATCGAGTTGACATTCAGTGAAAATCAATGATTTCAGTTCGGGTAATGTATTAAATACCTCAAGACACTCCTCCGTCAGAAATCGCCCATCAATTGTGAGTGAGTAAAGTCGCGGCACGGATTTCAGGTTCTCCAGTCCCGCTGGACTGAGCTGTGTGTTAGCAATTCCAAGCTTCGAGAGCGACTTACAATTGAGAATCTGCGGCCAGGAATCGGAGACGATGAACACGCGGTCGACTTCGCGGCAGATCGACTGTGCGCAGTTGAGTGCGCTAACCAGAATGGGACGGTGTTCGTCCTGAAAATGCGTTTCCAGTTGTTGCTGTAATTCCGCGAATGAGAACAGTCTTGTATCGGTTTCGCTGCAGAGGGCAGCCGAGAGCCAGTCTGGTTTTTCGCGGATGAGAAACAGCAGTTCGCCATGTTGTTTGGTGAGCCGTGATAATTCGGAGAGGTGCAGCCAGGTGCCTCGCGGATGCGTAGAGGAGAGCTTCTCCGGAAGTTGTGCGGACGAACTCTGATCGGGGTGATAAAAGATCATCCCTTTGACAAACGCCCGACGGCAGCGCACATCGGGAAAGTGTGTCTGGCTTAACGGGAGTTGATACTCAAACAGCCGTCGCATTTTTCTTTCGAACGAATCCTTCACATTGGGTCCGATAAAATGGCTGTCAACGGGATTTACTTCCGGATAGTACAGATAAAACTTGACCGCGATTTCCCAGTGAGTCAACACGCCGGCTTCGTCTTCGAACAGAACATCGATCTCGCCGACCGTCCGACTGTCTTCAAAAACCTGCTGATGCCGGGCAATGATTTTCAGCCGACGTATGTGTTCCAGCCAATACAGGACCAGGCCTTCATAATATTGACCAATCCGAAAATGGTTATAGGGCGCCAAGAATTCGGTCAAATGGGATTTATTAATCAATGTCAGATCCAGAGTCTCCGGTTGCTCCGCTGTTTCAGGACTTTCTGAAATTAAGGAAACACTGGTGATGGCCCAGTTCAGATCACGAAGAACCCGTTCTCGATTCGCTTTGTATTCATTCTGATCGATCGATTGCTGCTTCATGATTCACAGTCTAATCGATATCTCCTATGATAAACAATGAATGGGCTGACCTGTCTTTTTGAAACAGCCAGAAGAACCTCAACTCGGAGTTGAATGCCAGCGATGCAGCATCATTTGTTAAACTATTTTCGCTCTACAGTCATCTGGCTCAAAGGCCGTGAACCGTTAGTGCTGCTGTTCTTACTCATCCTGGCGGTGTGTGCCTGGGCCTTTATCGAAATTGCCGATAATGTTCTGGAGCAGGATACGCAGGCATTCGATAAATGGGTCGTCCGCTCAATGCGACGGGCCGACGATCCGTCCACTCCAATCGGCCCGCAATGGGTGCAGGAAATCGGCCGCGACCTGACCGCTTTCGGCGGGATCGCCACACTGATTTTCTTCACGGCGGTGGTCGCCGGCTACCTCTGGATTGAAGGCAAAAAACGCGTCATCCTGCTCTTGTTCTCCGCAGCCATCGGCGGTCAGATTCTCAGTTCGACTCTGAAATATTTCTTCAGCCGCCCCCGTCCGGATATCGTGCCACATCTCTCACACGTCTATACCAGCAGTTTCCCCAGCGGGCACTCAATGCTCTCCGCGGTCATTTATCTCACGCTGGGAGCCCTGCTGGCCTCTGTGATTTCCAACACGATTCTGAAAATCTACGTTCTCAGCGTGGCAATTCTGATCACGCTGCTCGTCGGTCTCAGCCGCATTTACCTGGGCGTGCATTACCCAACTGATGTCATCGCAGGCTGGATTGCCGGCCTGGGCTGGGCCCTGTTTTGCTGGATGATCGCCCGCTGGTTACAGAAACGGCATCAGCTTGAAGATGACCAGCCCGAGCTAACAGAGAAGCCCCTGTGAGTGCATCAGAAAATGCGTCCTTCATTCACATCGTGAGTGATTTATGAAGTGCAAGACCGTTTTAATCGACCTGGATCACACTCCGCTCAACCAAGCAAGGAGCTGAAGCCGCCCTGCGACACGTTGCCGCGTTATACCATCTGAAAATCAGAAGCAGTTACAAAAACAGTTTCGCCGCATCAACAATCGACTATTCCAACACTACCTGGCAGGCGACCTTACTCTCGATGAAATTCGTCTGAAACGTTATGAGCAACTTCTGAATCGGAATGCGATACTCCAAGAAAACAGCCTTTACCCCTGCATTAAATACAAAGCAGGGCCACCTCTATCATGATGGGAGACAGTCTGAACGGTGATATCGCCCCTGCTGTCAGCCTGGGAATGCAGGCCGTCTGGCTGGACCGTTCTGGTAAACGCTCCAACCCTGATCCCTTAATGACTGCCAGCCGTTCGTTAGAGTGTCTGCAGACGACATCGGATTTCGATTCATATTGAGGAAAAGCAAGCATGCGGATCTGTATCAAAAACCAGTTGTTGTTTAAGACAGCTTATCGCGCACCATTTTTAATCAACGACTGCTGAAACTTATTCCAGAACGATTTCTGACTCTCGTATTTGTCGGAGGGAATGTCATTTTTCATGAACTCCAGCGACTCTAATCGCGCCTGGGTGGCTGTGATGTAAGAATAATCGGCGTTTGCCAGCGGGTTGTTGAATTCGGGATCGCCGGGTTCATATTGTCGCACGAACTTGCCGTTTTCATCGATTTCCAGATTCGCCGTGATCAGTGACAGCATCATTTGAAATTCCGCCACCGCTTTTTCGCCAAAACTCATCCCCTCTGTGGTTTCTTCCCAGGCCTTCACTACCGCAGCAGGTGTGTTACTGCTGGGAAAACGCAGCCCTTTAGCAACGCCACTCCGGGTGATCCCATCGTTGTTCAAGTCAACTTGGGTCACCGGTGGCAGGAGCAGATTCAACGCCCCCTCTTCCGTCAACGACCCAACCTGAATCGGGCTGGCCAGACTTTGCACTTTCTGGATCACCGCCAGTTCATCACGCGACAGCTTCTGCAGGAACCCCTGGGGATCGACGTATCCGCCTTCCTCGTGTGCCCGGACAATAATTTCGCCGAACGACTGCTTCAATTCCTCCGGATTGGTGACCTGCGCATAACGGCCGCTCAGTTCGCCTGTGAACCAGCTGTCCCAGGTTCTTTGAATCCCTTCGATGGAAGGTGAGGGCTGCGGTTGGTCTGGTGTCTCAGCAGAGACATATCCTTGACGCCCGGCCTGAGCCAGCATCGCACTGAAGATATTTTGGACATGATGGTCCTGCTCGCGTTTTTGCTGCGATGGCGTCAACAGATCACCGGCGCCGAACGAATCAATTTTCATCGCAATCCCTCACTACCAAAAGCTTTACTTGCTAATGTCTCCCACAACAACACCAGTGCACCCTTGTCGATATATCGATTACAGAGTTTACTCAACTTGAGCCTGTTTCACAATTTCAACGATTCTTCTAGAACTGACCTCATATTGGGGATGCCGGTCGCGGCCCCATCTGTTTGCGCGCCAGAGAGATTCGTTTGATTTTCTCACATGAGATGGGACTTCTTTACCACACAAAGGGTAACACACAGAACACGTCGAAACCGCGGGGAGACACATGGGTCTCCCCCTACGTTTCTGCTAATCAGGACCTTTTCCGATCTCTGTTGGCAAGCCATTTCTGTTCCCCACTATGGAACAAAACCTTTCGTGTCTTACGTGGCAGGAAAATCACGAAATCGTATCCGCGCCCCTTTCCGGAAATTGAAACCAAATCTGAATTCAGCAGACAAACGAGTCAAAAGCAGTTAGAATAAAACGCTTGTTGTTAGCAGAGATTATTTTTCATGACAGCGCAAAGGGAGATTCCTGTGAACGGTCAGACTTGCATCGGCAAACGGCGTCGGTTTCATTTCACATCTTATCTTATGAAAACCACACTACTCCTGAGTTGTACCTTCAGTGCCGGCGTTCTTTTGCTGTCAGGAACATCAACGGCAGGAGAAGCGTCCCAATGCAAATATGCACCGGAATTTCTGCAACCATTCTGGCAGGGAGACACGATCGAAGGGGAATCGGTGCTGTTTATCAAAGATCCGAACACGGGGAAATCGAAAGCGTCCGTTCTGTTTCCCGTCGAAAAAGTGCTCAAAGTCAGTAATTCCGCAGGCGACATCACATACGAGGAAGGCCGCGATTATGCCTGGAAGCCGGGAACCCGTGAGATCATACTTCCGAAGGATTCGCGCATCGTTTCCAGCACGCCGTCCGATCTGCGTCGTCCTGCTGATTCTCAACGACACAAATTGACGCATCGCGACGGAAACGGCGAAATCTTTTTCGGCGGGAAACTGGAATATCACAACATGCAGACCGTCATCACGTACCAGCACAAGCCCGTCGACTGGCAAGCCATCGTGCCGACCTTTGATGAGAAAGCCCTGCCGCGCACGATCAAGAAACTGCGCAAACACGATACCGTTTCGATCGTGCTGCTGGGAGACAGTATTTCCACGGGCTGTAACGCCTCGGGCTGGGCTGGCGCGGCCCCCTTCCAAGCTGCGTTTCCTGATTTATTGAAAGAACATCTGCAGGCCCATTATCAGAACAGAGTCGAACTGACCAACCCCTCGGTCGGCGGCAAAGATACGCGCTGGGCGCTGACGCAAGTCGGCACAGTGCTGGAATCCCAGCCGGACCTGGTGATCATCGCGTTTGGCATGAACGATTCTTCCGGCCGCTCCGCGAAAGAATATCAGGCCAACACGAAAGCGCTCATGGAAAAGATTCGCGAGAAACAGCCTCAAACCGAATTCATCCTCGTGGCACCAATGCTGGGCAACCGGGACTGGATCCGGCTCAAACACGAGTTGTTTCCTCAATACCGCGATGCACTGGCAGAGCTGTGTCAACCGGGCATCGCGCTGGCCGATATGACTTCGATCTGGACCGAGTTTCTCAAACAGAAACAGGACTGGGACTTAACCGGCAACGGCGTCAACCATCCCAACGATTTTGGACATCGCGTTTACGCGCAGGTCTTATCGACACTGCTCGTACCGCCCACAGTTGCAGTCTCCACATCCAATACCGGCCCTGCACCGCAGGTTGTCTCGCTCTGGAACGGCAAAGCGCTGATTGGTGAGAATCAATTCGAAACAGAAGACACGAAGATCACCGTACATCGTCCGGCGAAAGGTAACGGCGCCGCAATTATCATCTGTCCGGGCGGCGGTTATCAGCGACTCGTGACTGGCGCCGAAGGTCATGGCATTGCCAGGTGGCTCAATCAATACGGGATCACCGGGGTCGTACTGGAATACCGGATGCCCGCCGGTCGATCATTCGTGCCGTTGCTGGACGCACAGCAGGCAATCCGCACGGTCCGTGCGAACGCGAAGCAGTGGGACATCGATCCAGCTAAAGTCGGCATCATGGGCTTTTCCGCGGGCGGCCATCTGGCGTCTACTGCGGCGACACATTTTGACGCCGGCAATCCTGAAGCTGACAATTCCGTCCAACATCAGAGCAGCCGCCCTGACTTTGCGATCCTGGTTTACCCCGTGGTCACGATGGGAGAAAAAACGCACGGCGGATCAAAAAAAAATCTCCTGGGAGCAGAACCGACGCCGGAACTGATTGAACTCTTCTCCAATGAAAAACAGGTGACCCCGAAAACGCCCCCCATTTTCCTGGCACACGCGCACGACGACAAACCAGTGCCCCCCGAAAACAGTAAAGCCCTTTATGACGCATTGCAGGCGAAAAAGATCCCCTCGCAATACCTGGCACTCCCCTCCGGCGGTCACGGCCTGAACGGCTACAAAGGGCCCATGTGGGACGCCTGGCAAACACAGTCAATGGAATGGCTGGCGAAACTGAAATTCATTCCCGCGCCGGATACGAAAGAATGAATCCTGCGGTATTCAATATTGCCTGAGAAACGGCTTTACTTTTTTCCTGGAGAATGATCATGCTGCTGCAGAAATCTCTGACCGGCAGAGTCTTATGCATTTCCAATATGGTGATTGTGCTTTTCGCAATCAACGTGTCGCCAGTCTCCGGCGGTAGAGCTGAAAACGAACAGCCGGTAAAACAGAGTGAGCCTGAGAACTCTGCCCCCGGAAAGAGGCAGCTCGAGACACTTCAGGATCTGATTCGCGAAATCGAACGAAACGAGACCTTCTACAAAGATCAAATAATCAACCTGACAAGCGTTTATGAGGAGTTCCCCAAGGCTGCTGATCCCGACCTGCAGATTCGAAAGAAGCGAATTTTCTCGCTCATTCTGCAGGGACAGAAGTTTCGACTGGAAGAAAATTCCAAAGGGCGTTTAAACATCATGTATTTGGGGAAACGGCCAAAACCCAAAGATCTACCCCGCAGCAGATTTAGTGAATCTGAATCCATTCAGGTCTTTGACGGAACGACTCACCGCAGTCTCTGGAAACAACCTTCGAACGCACCAGACAAAGAGGAACAGAAACGAATTCTGAGTTGTGGTCAGATATCGGATGAATATCCGAGTCTGACAAACTACGCCCGTCCGCATATGTATCTGCTCAGTAGCGGATCCCCCAAGGTTCCGCTCTCGACGTACTTGAAGGGTATGCAAGCCGTGCTGGCACACCCGAACCCATCCTATGTATCTCCCGGATCGACAATTGAGATTCACATTCTCAAAGATAGCGAATTTCAGGAGTTGAAATGCAAGAGAATTCTGATTGATACCATTCTCTCTAACGGGACCCGCCATAACGGATGGGAACTCTGGCTGGCCCGGGACCGGAATCTGCTGCCTGTGCGTAATTTGAGTTATACATACCGTTGGTCGAAAGAGATGCCTGTTGCTGAATCTACCGTTGATGAATGGCGGGAAGTCCATCCCGGAGTCTGGTTTCCCATCAAGTTTCACACCGATCGTTACAGCTCGATTGTTATGAAACGGGAGGGAAAACAGCAATTGTCGTGGCGGAGACAGGAACATGTTACAAGCGTCGAACTCGATCCCCGGAAACTCCCTGAAGCAACTTTCACAGAATTGGAATTTCCACAAGGAATTCAGGTTTTTGTTGAGCAAAATGGGGAAGTGACGAATCACAAATCCGGTGATGAAGGCCACTGATAACGCAACCCGGCACACTTTTTAAACCCGTCTGAATCTTGATTATTTCCAGAGAAAGCAACAGTATGACTACCCTTGTCGTGGGCGCCACCGGTGCAACCGGTCGGCTGCTTGTGGAGCAGTTACTTCAGCGCGGCGAACAGGTCAAAGCCATTGTCCGCACCCCTGGTTCGTTTAATGACTTCATCACCCATCATTCAGAGTTTTCCGAAATCCAGGCCAGCGTACATGATCTGACTGACGCAGAAATGCAGCAGTATGTCAGCGACTGCGATGCGGTCGCTTCCTGTTTAGGACACCAACTGTCATTCCAGGGAATATTTGGAAAACCGCGGCTGCTGGTAACGGATACGGTACGTCGTTTGTGTAAAGCGATTCAAGCCACGCATGCTGAAAAACCGGTGCGATTTGTGCTGATGAACACGGCGGGCAACAGCAACCGCGATCTGGACGAACCGATTTCGTTGGCACAAAAGTGTATGATCGGATTACTGCGAATTCTCGTACCACCACATCCGGATAACGAGAAAGCCGCCGATTATTTACGCACCCGGATTGGGCAGACCAGTCAGATAATTGAGTGGTCCGTAGTGCGACCAGACTCGTTACTCAATCAGGACGAAGTGAGCGAATACGAGCTTCACCCCTCGCCAACAAGAAGCGCCATTTTTGACGCCGGCCAGACCAGTCGCATCAACGTCGGACACTTCATGGCGGATCTGCTGACGAACGAAGAACTCTGGAACCAGTGGAAAGGGCAAATGCCTGTGATTTACAATCAGGTAAAATGCAGGGCATAAAAATCAGAATGGGCACATGCGTAACAATCGTGCAACAGTTATGCGACTTTATGAGAATATGACGGTGCCAATTATCATTGGGACAGGTTTTTGTGCCTGCCCGTCTGACGGGATTCAATTTCGTTTCATGCTGAAGAAGGATTTGGTTATGACTACGAATAATTGCCACATAAACCAGATGAATAACACGTGTGACCACATAGGATCACTTCTACGTTTGTATCAGAGTCACGTTTGGAAATTATTCACTGTCAGCGATTGCAAAGACCGGAAACAGGAGTCCGGTCCCTGCTTTTGAGAGACGTCGTCTGTCTAAGCGTATTCGTTTTTTCTACCACGAAATTCACGAAAGACTCGAAAACGTCTCTATTCGTCGCGCTTTCATGAAGGTAGCATAAATGGAACAGATCGAGCCCGGAGTCTGTATTCTCAAAGCACATAATTCCGTTCGCCATGCCTTCCCAGTACAAAGGGAGAGAAAATGCTGTTCCAGAGATCTCTGATGAAACGTCTCGCATCTTCGCTTTGTATCGGCACAATGATGATGCTCGTCTTCCTGCCGCTGTCTGCGCATGGCGAACAGAACGAAACGACAGACGCCGGGGAATTGCAGAAGCTGATTCATGAAGTCGAGCAAAACGAAACGTTTTATACCGATTTCAAACTCAACCTGACCAGTCACAAACTCGACGAAGGGAACCTGTTCCTCATCGACGTCCCGAAACCCATTCAAAGCGAGACACAGATCTCGCTCGACGTTCAGGGGTTGAAGTTCCGCCAGGAAGACCGGTCAAAAGGTCGTTTCAGCGTGATTGTGTCAGGCTTCGGCTGGCTGAAAGAGAAACCGGATCCTGCCGATGCCAGTTATACCGTAGCCGGAACCAGGGAGTGGATTACCGTCTGTGACGGAAAAACCACTCGCCATTTCTGGACAGATGATATTGTCGCGGAAAAGCAAGGAGAACAGCGGAAGACGTCAAACCAAGGCGAGATTTCCGACAAACCGCTACGTCTGCCCAATCTCGCACGGCCTCACATGTTTCTGCTGGAAAATGGAGGGCCGAAGGTCCCACTCTCGACTTATCTCAAAGGGATCAAAGCGATCCGGGCATTTCCAGGTCCGTCCGACTTGCGTGAAGGTCTGGTGTTTAAAGTACAGATTCTCGGCTCGGAAGAGTTTCAGGGACTGCTGTGCACAAAAATTCTGATCGAAGCCATCGATCCCAGGGGAACTCCCCGGAATCGACGAGAACTCTGGCTGGCCCGCGACCGAAACCTGATTCCGGTGCGGAATTTGAGCTATACCTACCGCGACTCGAAAGAGATGCCCATCGCGGAGGCGATCGTCGATGAATGGCAGGAAGTTCGTCCCGACGTCTGGTTTCCGCTCAAGGCACATTATAACCGTTTCAATTCCATGACGGTCAAACGGGAGGGCCTGCAGAAGCTGTCGTGGCAGATCAAATACGACATCAAAAGCGTCCAGATGAATCCACAATTCTCGCCCGAGGAGTTTACCACTCTCAAGTTCCCGCCGGAAACTAAAGTGAATCTTGTGAAAGACGGAAGAATTATTAAGACCATCAATCCAGAAGCGAACGAGTGATAACCAACGGCTTGCGCCAGGCTGAAACAGAGCCCCCCCACCGAATGAACTACAGGTTGTATTAGCATGATTTACTTAATCCTCATCGTCGTATTCATCATCTTCGTGACTGTGATCATGTCCTTAAATCGTGACGATTTACTCCCCCATACAGAGGACGAATATCTCTCGCCGACACCACTTGATTTACTGTTTGAAACAATTGACTCCACTCCCGATACTCCTGTCGATTTTGGATATAAAATGTCGTGGCTGGCGATCAAATCGTCTGATGCACAATCTGTTGTGGAAACACTGGCAATCGATCACCTCCAGCCTGCAAACTGGCAGACGGGGATCACGGCCGCTTACCACGGCCACACCTTCATTTCCCCTCCCGTTCACGGCTGGGTGCTTGTCGTTTCTTATCATCTGCCGGAATTAGGCAACGATTCTGAACCGCAACGGTTCACCCCCCTCTTGTCCGGGCTTTCGCAGAAGTTTGGTGAAGTGCAGTATTTCGGGACGCAACGTGTGGTTGGATATCACGCCTGGTCGCGATTTCTTAACGGCACGGAAACCCGCACCTTTGCTTATCTGGGCGAACGAGGTGAGATTCTCGCAAACCGGGGAGAACGGTCTGATGCAGAAATCAAACTGGGATATGAATACTTCGATCCCGATTCGACAGACGCCGATTCTGATTCTCATTCGGAACGGGAAGATCAGTGTTATCCCGATGAAGAACATGTCATGGAAATCGCCGGTCTGTGGAGCGTCAATCCCTCTCACCTGGAAGAGCAGAAGTTACCGGAAAGCGCAGGTTGGATCGGAAAACTCGGGGTAGCGCCTTACGACCAGTCATCAGAGAACACAACTCTCTCGACCCGCGAGTGAAAGCGATTCTCCATCAGACATAGAACCGACGTCCGGTCCGCCTGCGGACCATGGTTTCGCTGGCGGCGGCAGATTCATTTATCAGTTCCGGTCACCCTTTTTATCCCCATTACTTTTTACCCTGTTTCCGGTTGCGGCCTTTCAGTCGGTTTAACTGCTCGGACAAATCACGGACAGCGTCGGGCTGTGTTTGCGAAACGTTGACTTTTTCTTTCGGGTCATTTGTATGATCGTACAACATGCGTGAAGTCAGCTTGCCTTTGGGTTGCGTGTATTCGGTGTAACGAAGCGTAGCGGTACGAATGGTATCGCCATTTCGGTAGCGGCTGACGGCGGTCTGCTTCCACATCGTGTCGGGATCGCACATCAGGCCGACGAAACTCTGTCCCTGCAGATGTTCGGGCTGAGGGATTCCAGTCAGGTCGCAGAGTGAGGGATAGAGGTCTATCGTCTCAATCAGTGCAGACCGGCGCTTGCCCCCTTTGATGCCCGGTGCCCGTACGATCAGCGGGATCTGCAGGGAGCTTTCGTAGCAGCTGTGTTTGCACCAGAGCGTGTGATCGCCGAGGTTCCAGCCATGATCGCCCCAGAGAACGACGATGGTATTGTCGCTCAGCTTCAAGCGGTCGAGTTCAGCCAGCAGCTTACCGATCTGGGCGTCGGTGTAACTGACGCAGGCGTAGTAGCCGTGAATCAGATTGCGGGCGGTTTCTTCAGAGACCGGCCCTTTGGGGGGAATCCCGGTGTAGGCCCGTAATTCGCCGGAATTGTGTATCGAATCCCGGGGTGCATCCTGGGGGACTTTGTAATTGTCGGGCAGTTGAATTTTGTCGTGGTCGTACAGATCCCAGTATTTCTGCGGTGCGATGAAAGGGAGATGCGGCTTGAAAAAACCGACTGCCAGGAAGAAGGGTTGCTCCTGCTTGTTCAGCCGTTGCAGTGTTTCAATGGCTTTTTCAGTCAGCATGCCATCCGCGTAGGCATTGTCGGGCACGTCGGCTGCTTCCCACGCGGGACCACGCTTCCCTTTGCCCTGCTCTTGTCGTTTCGCATGCAGTTCCTGATTTTCCGGTCGTTGATACCAGGCAACCCCCTGCGGACGCCACGCGGGCTCCGACCAGCCTTGCGCATTATCTTTCGGGTGATGGAAAATCTTTCCCAGTGAAGCGGTGTAGTAGCCGTTCTGTTTGAACTGTGTATTCATCGTGGTGATGCCGGGCGCGTCCTTTTCGGCCCAGGTCAGATAGTTGACAAAGCGGTTCCGTGCAGGGCGAATGCCGGTCATCAGACTGGCCCGCGAAGCCCCACAGGTCGGCACCATGCAATACGCCCGTTCAAACAGCACACTGCTCTCGGCGAGTTTATCAATGTGCGGCGAATGAATGTGCTGTTTGCCGTAACAGGCGAGTTCCGGCCGCAAGTCGTCGACGGCGATGAACAGGACGTTCGGTCGTTCCGCAGCATGGGTTTGGGAAGTAAGACACAGGGCGAGTAAAAGGAGAAGCGAGCGGCACATTATGTTTCGTTCCTGAGTTTTCGATTATCGTCCAATCACCTTCGTATGAATGAGCATCAGCCAGACGCCATAGGAAAGGGGAATTAACGAAAGTAAGATAAATCCATAAAAGATGATTCGATCCAGTTTGTTGACGGAAACGCCAGCGAGCAGCCATTTCGCCAATTTTAACAGACCATAAAGCGCAAATGTCACTCCCAGAATCAGGTACGCGTCTTTTCGGAAGAGCGTCGAAAAGTAGATCAGGGTAATCGCAATCAAGAACAAAGCAAGATAGATGCCTCGAACGATGCGATTGTCATATTGATGGTTTTGAATCATGGAATGCTTTCTGAAAACATTTTCCTGTTCGAATCCATTCTATTGGGTTACCAACAGAAAATGTAGGGGGAGACCCGTGTGTCTCCCCGCGGTATCGACGTATGTCATGAGTTGCCGTTTCCATGCAGAAGTTGATTCCATCGTAAGAGTAAATCCGCTTCGATCCTCCACAGGCGGGCAGACAGATGGGTCCGCACCCTGCTTTTCCGAGACACAAGCTTTAGCACATTTTTTCTACCACAAAATTCACGAAATTCAGATTCGGCGATGATTCCACTTTCGTGCTTTTTCGTGTTTTTCGTGGTAGTGAAATTCGAATTCAGATCCACGTTCCAGTTCTCTGTCGACGTGCCGCACATATGATTATAGGACAGTCTATAAATCCTGTGGTTTTCAACTACTTCTTTTCAAAACGGAAAATGCCTTCGCCCCCTTTGACGGTCTGGACGGTGTAATACAGTTCGCCGTCTGCGTCGGTGCCGAAGGACATGACGGGGATACCGCCTCCGCTGATTAGCATGTTTCGTTTCACTTCGCCAGACTCTTCGTCGTATTCGAGAGCCCAGATTTTGCCCGAGACAAAGTCGGCATAGACATACATGCCTTCGAGTTCAGGCAGTCGCTTGCCGCGGTAAACGGTGCCGCCGGTGATGGAACGGCCCACGCGGTGATCGTATTCCCAGATGGGATCGATGAGTTCTGCTTTCGTCGTCTGCGGACGATTACCGAAATTTTGCGTGCCTTCATGAACACTCCAGCCGTAGTTGCCGCCGTTTTTGATGATGTTGATTTCTTCCCAGAGATCCTGGCCGACATCGCCGGCGTACAACGTGCCGGTTTTCGGATCGAAGCTCAGTCGCCAGACATTCCGCAGGCCGTAAGCGTAAATTTCCGGTTTGGTTTTGGCCTGGCCCACAAACGGGTTGTCCGCAGGAACCGCGTAGTGCTTACCATTGGCTGTTTTGTTGACGTCAATTCGTAAAATGGAACCGAGCAGGTTTTCCAGGTTCTGACCGTTGCCCAGCGGGTCGTTGCCGGAACCGCCGTCACCCAGGCCGATATAGAGAAAACCGTCGGGACCGAATTCAATCGAGCCGCCGTTATGGTTGCCATAAGGCTGATCGATGTCCATTACAATCTGCTCGCTGCCGGCATCGGCCTTGTTGGGATTGTCGGCGGAGACCTGAAAACGGGAAACAATCGATTTCCGCGGCGTTCCCTCGGCGGTGTAGTAGACGAAGAACTGACCGTTTTCTTTATAGTCGGGATGAAAGGCCAGCCCCAGCATGCCTTCTTCGTTGTTCTTTTTCCAGGGAGCCACCTTTGAACGAATATCGAGAAACAGTTTCGTTTTTCCGGGCGATTTTTTATCGATGACATGAATCATGCCGCTCTGCGTGGCGACAAAAATGCGGCCGCTGCCGTCGTTGGCGTGCGTGATCACCATCGGACGCAGCGGAACGACTTTCCCCAGCTCTTCATCAACGGCTTGCCAGCCTTCCCATTCCAGTTCCGGAAACGCGGGAACGCCCTGCAACGCCAGTTCGCCATCGCTGGGATCCTGCACGGAGTCGTCGGCGGGAATCTCTCTGATCTTGATGTTGCGGAAAGAGACCACGTCATTATGGTCCTGCAGGGCGATGTGCCCTTTGGTCGGTTTTCCGAATTTCGGAAACTTGGAAAACTTGCTGGCAGCGACCTGTTTGTTCCAGTCTTCGCTCCCTTTATTGAACCGATAATAGAGCACGCCGTTCATGATGACTTCGGACTGCTTGGGACCGACCCTGAGAAAGAGATGATTCCATTCGCCCGCGGGACGTGTCGCATCGACAACCGCCGGCGTGACTTTTTTACCTTCTGATTCTGCCTGAATCATCCATTTAGGAGTCGCCGGTTTGTAAAGCTGATAGAGCCAGCCTGCTTTCTGCGGATCATGGCCGTCGACGTTGTCCTGAATCTGGACTTCCGGCCCCGTGCGCCAGGGTGTCTGTTCTTCCTCGGTGACGTGAAACATCAGGCCGCTGTTGCCTGCTTTGGAGATACGATATTCAAGCGAAATTTCAAAGAACTCGAACTGATCGTCGGTAATGATATCGCCGGCCCCTTTGGCGGAACGGGAGAGCACCCCGTCTTCAATCGTCCAGCCTTCATTGACGCCTTCTTTTTGATAATTCCGCCAGCCGTTGGTGGTTTTGCCGTCAAACAGCAGTTTCCAGCCACTCTTCTGTTCCGCCTTCGAAAGTTTGTTTAACGCGTTCTCGGACTTTTCCGCTGCAGAAGCCGTCAGAGTCAGACACGCGGACAGCATCAGCGTCAGCAGGGTTTTGGAATTTCGAATCACAGGTGCGCTTCCTTTATGAATCAGCAATCGACTTGAATTGAGGGTACGGGTATCGGCTTAATAAGAGAACCTTTTATTTTCCCTTACCTTTATCCAATATTTCCCAACCGGAATCAACAGTAAATGCATAAATGTATGCTGTGTTCAGAATGGAATGGCATCCGCAGGACGATTCTGTATACTCTCGATTGAAATGGAAATCCCGGATTTCGATGCGGTCATTGCAGGCTGCCCTTTTTTCAACGTATCGCAAACAGCTCTCAGGCAACGAATCGAGGCATCGAATGAAACGTTTCATCAGACCCTCGAAATATCGTCCGCTTGCATTAAATGGCGTGTTTACCGTGGTTGCTGCTGCCGTGCCGCTGTGTGACAAACACCAAATGAGGTTAACATGAATTTCATCCCGCGACAGTTTGTTTTTGTTGCCGTACTGGGTCTGGTCACCAGTATTGGCGCAGAGGAACCGAAACAAACCCAACCGCCTTCCGCAGCAAAACTATTCGACTACTCCCCCGCCATCGATCGTTTGCAGGCGGCGATTCGACACGAGGTCGAACAGAAACAGTTGCCCGCGTTTTCCATTTCGCTTGTCGACGGTGATCATCTGGTCTGGGCCGAGGGATTTGGATTTCAGGACAAAGACCGGAAAATCCGTGCGACTGAGAACACGGTTTACCGCGTCGGCTCGGTCTCGAAGCTGTTTACCGATATCGCCGTCATGCAGCTGGTTGAAAGCGGGGCCCTCGATCTCAACTCGCAGGTGCAGACGTATCTGCCGGAATTCCAACCGTCCAATCCGTTCGGCGGCGAGATTTCGGTTCTGCAACTGATGACGCATCGCTCGGGGCTGGTGCGTGAATCGCCGGTCGGTAATTATTTCGATCCCACCGAACCTTCGCTGGCAGAAACCGTCGCCAGCCTCAACGATACCAGCCTCGTTTACCACCCCGGCACGAAAACGAAATACTCAAACGCGGCGGTCGCCGTTGTGGGCGCGGTACTCGAAAAACAACTGGATGTCTCTCACGCCGCACAGGTGCGCCGGAAAATTCTCGATCCTTTGAAAATGGATCACAGCGGCTTCACAGTCACGCCCGCCGTCGAACAACATCTCGCCACCGGCTGGATGCGAACCAACGACGGACGCCGTTTCGAAGCGCCGACGTTTCTTCTGGGCACTGGTCCAGCGGGAAATTTCTATTCGAACGTGGTCGATCTGGCAAAGTTCCTGACCTGTCTGTTCAACAAAGGGCAATTCAAGGACGGTCAGATTCTGAAACGAGTATCCTTTCAAACGATGCTCGCGCCGCAGAAAGACCCCGATGGTAAACCGCAGCGTTTTGGGATCGGTTTTGCGATTCAGGACTTTAACGGCTTGACCAAAGTCGGACACGGCGGTGCTGTTTACGGGTTCTCGACACAACTGGAAGCACTGCCCGAACGCAAACTGGGAGTGGCCGCCGTTGCTTCACTGGACGGTACAAATGGTGTCGTCAGTCGTCTGGCCGACTATGCTTTAAGACTGATGCTGGCAACACAGGACGGCAAACCCCTTCCCGTTTACCGCATGACGGGCCCTGTTCCGAATGAACGTGCGAAAGAACTGGTGGGGCTTTACCGTAACGCAGAAAATAAGAACTCTGCCCGCATCACCGAACTCAACGGCGATCTGTTTCTGCACCGCGGTTCTTTTCGTTACGATCTCAGGTCCGCCGCCGATGATGGCACGATTCTGACCGACGACTCGCTCGGCTTTGGGACGGAAGTGAAGCGGGAAGGTAAGGACGTTCTCCAGGTGGGCACTACAAAATTTCAACGCGCCGCTGATACACCACCGCCGCCCACTCCTGCAGACTGGAAAGGTCTGATCGGCGAATATGGCTGGGATCACAACACGCTGTATATTCTGGAAGACGAAGGCCAGTTGTACGCACTGATTGAATGGTTCTATTATTACCCGCTGAAACAGATCGACCGCAACACGTTCGCATTTCCCGACTACGGCCTGTATCACGGCGAAGGCTTGAAATTCACACGCAATAACGAGGACGTTGCCACCGGGGTCGTTGCTGCCGAGGTAAAGTTTGACCGCCGCGAAGTCGGCACGAAAGATGGCGAGACCTTTCAGATCACACCCGTCAAACCGATCGACGATCTCCGGGCCGCAGCCCTCGCCGCGTCTCCTCCCCCCGAACCGGGCACGTATCGCCAGCCGGACCTGGTGGACCTGACAACACTGGATCCGACGATCAAACTCGATATCCGTTACGCCACCGAAAACAATTTCACCGGCGCCGTCTTCTACAAACAGCCCCGCGCGTTCATGCAGCGTCCCGCCGCCGAAGCGGTAGTCCGTGCGAATGCGCGACTCAAAGAGCGCGGTCTCGGGCTGTTAATCCATGACGCCTATCGCCCGTGGCACGTGACAAAAATGTTCTGGGACGCCACGCCCGGCGAGTTCAAAGATTTCGTCGCCAACCCCGCCCGCGGCTCACGTCACAATCGAGGATGTGCCGTCGACCTGACGCTGTATGATCTGAAGACTGGCGAACCGATCCAGATGGTCGCCGGCTACGACGAATTCTCCCCCCGTTCCTTCCCGCTCTACCCGGGTGGCACATCACGCCAGCGCTGGTATCGCCAACTGCTGCGGCAAACGATGGAGTCCGAAGGCTTCACCGTTTTCCAATACGAATGGTGGCACTTCGATTTCAAAGACTGGAAACAATACCGCATCGGCAACCAGACCTTCGAAGCGATCGACCAGTCACGCTGATTCTGATTTTTACTGCCACGAAAGCACACGAAGTTTCTGTTCGATGGTTTTGGGCTGTCGTGTCTTTTCACTCAATGATGCGTGAGACAGTTCGCTGGAGACAGCGACCTGTAAAAAATTAATACCCTCTGAAACCAGAGTACCAGAGAGCAGAGCCGATCGGCCGCTCCTGTTCGATTAAGTTGCTTTCTGGTTAAAATATTCTGGAAATTCTGGTTTGTGTTTTCAAATCGGTTGACTTATCAGTGCGCGCTGTTTATTTTACAGACACACTTTTGATATTGAGTCTCAGTATCAATCATGGCTCTTGCCCGCCTTATCGCCAGCACCACTAGATGCCTGTTTTAGCATTCTGTGAAGTTGCCCGGCCCTCTTATTCG
Organism: uncultured bacterium; assembly: GCA_963974925.1. Lineage (GTDB taxonomy): Bacteria > Planctomycetota > Planctomycetia > Planctomycetales > Planctomycetaceae > Gimesia. Next base: position 18,302 of record CAXBFD010000029.1, read on the forward strand.
CCGCAACTCCTTAACTAAATACTATTTATGTCTCAAGGAGAGAACCATGTACCTACCGGTACCCGCTCGTCGTCGCGCATTCACCCTGATCGAACTGCTGGTTGTAATTGCAATCATTGCCGTTTTAATAGCCCTGTTACTCCCCGCTGTTCAACAGGCCCGCGAGGCAGCGCGGCGAACGCAATGCAAAAACAATCTGAAACAAATGGGCATTGCGATGCACAGTTATTACGATGCCTATACCCGCTTTCCTATCAGCCAAAGCTGGTCCAGTCTGGGGCCGGAATATGCCATCTCCGCCTGCTGGGCACGCAGTCTGTTACCCTACCTGGATCAGGGTAACATCACTGGTAAGTACAATGATTCTCTGCCGCACGTTGACCTTGCCAATCGCCCTGTGATCGGTGAATCTCTGCCGTTATTTAAATGCCCTTCCTCTCCTGCACCGGCTGTGGTGGAAATGACCGTAGATCATTCAGCCTTTCACTATCAAGGCACGACAGATGGAGAAAACATTAAAGTCGGCATCAATGAGTATGCTTGTTCTTCCAACACCTACATCGATGGTGTCTCAAGCCACGGCTTGATGCCTTATAACAATTACTCGACCAAAATTTCTGAGGTTACCGATGGCCTGAGTAATACATTCCATGTTGTTGAAATCGCCGGTGGGGGAACGATCTATGGAGCAGATCGACAGGTTCTCGATACGAATAACAGTTTGCACTGGCGGGTCTGGTCGGGATTCAGCCGCTTATCACTGCGTGGTTACAGCTACGATGGCGTCACCGCGTATGGTGGTAACTGTACGGTGAACTGTAACAGTGGTGGATCCAATCCCTTCAGCTTCCATGTCGGAGGCGCACAAGTTCTGCTGGGCGACGGCTCCTGCAGATTTGTCAGCGAAAACATTGATTATGAAACCATCAACCGGCTTGTCACACGCGATGACGGCGAACCGGTCGGAGAATTTTAAATCAGCCTGCCGAAACACTCCGCTGTTGATTTGATCTTTTGATGTTCAGTTTCGTGTTACAGTTCTAATACAGGAATTTTGAGATGAATGGTGTCAAGTTTTCGTTACTGCTGCTGCTTACCGGAGGACTGCTGAGCGGATGCAGTAGTAAATATGATGATGGTCTGGTCAAGCAGCAGGTTACGGGAATGGTTCTGGTGAACGGGAATCCTGAAAAAGGAATTGCTGTCATCTTCAAACATACTGATCCCAGTGTGACCAAAAATGCGGCACGCCCCGTAGCCATCACTTCGGAAGATGGTAGTTTTGCACTGTCCACGAATGCAGACAAGGATGGCGCCATCGCCGGTACATATCAGGTTTCGTTTCACTGGCCCGAAAGTGCCAGCAGTACGCGGGATTTTCTGGATGGCAAATACATAAAAAGCAGTAGCCCGGAATTCAGTGTGGAGATTGGCGAGCAAGACATGCAACTGCCTCCTTTTGAATTGAAAGCCTCGCCAAAATCAGTTGCGGCGGCACACAGAGCGTTAAAGCAGAAACGTCCGTTGAATTAATGCCAGGTCAGACTGGTCCCTCTTCCCCACCAAGGTTACCCCCGTGAAACAGTCAGAAACAAGCCCCCTCATGGATCAGTCTGACGATGATCTTTCCCCGGCCAGGACGCAAGTGGAAGTATACTCAGGCTCCGCAACGCAACGGAGTTTTCCCTATCGAAAACTCTTCTGGAAGTGGCACCTGTATGCCGGTCTTTTGGGAGGGCCGTTACTGATTCTGATTGCGATCACCGGGGCTTTACTGGTTTTCTCACCTGAGATAGACGAATGGCTTCGCCCCGATCTCTGGATCATTGAGCCGGCCGTAGCGGAAATAAACAGTCAACCCGTGTCCGATCAGACCATGGTCGACACCGTGCAAACACGATTCCCCCAAGAATCCATCGTGTTGTATCGACAGAACCAGAGGCCGGATCAACCTTATCAGTTTCTCTTATTTGGGAATCCGAAAGAGGGGATTCACGATGTGTGGGTTCATCCTGATACGGGAGAAATCACCGCCGACCGGATGCGGGAAACGGCATTCGTGCGGATCGTTGAACAGTTACATCGTCGCCTGTTAAGTGGTGAAATCGGCAGTTCCATCATTGAATTGATCACAGGCTGGGGTATTGTGCTGACGTTGACAGGCTGCTTTCTGTGGTGGCCACGGACGGCAAAAGCATTATGGAACGGTCTGACGTTATCGTTTCGTGGGTCGGCTTATAAAGTCAACTGGCGCCTGCACAATACGGTTGGTGCCTGGGTTGCGCTTTTTGTGCTGATGATGTGCCTGACAGGAATGGTTTTCTCAACGTATTCCGGCAAACTGTATCGCAGCGTCATGACTGCGACAGACTTCAAAAAAACGGTCTCTACGGCCTCACTCAAATCTGTAGCACAGCCGGGGAAGTCGCCCGTTTCTATCGACCATTTAATTGAAAAAGTGCGGCTAGACCTTCCCGAGAATGTTCCTCTGAACGTACGCTGGCCCCGTGATAAAACGGGATGTTTTGTGATTACCACAGATCGTAATCTACGACCTTTATGGTCGGATCGGTCTCAGTTTCAAACCTGGACCTTCGACCAATATTCAGGAGAGCAACTGGCATTTTCCCGCTGGGATGACCTTCATCCCATGCGACAGTTTTCGGCATTCAGCATGACAGTTCACTACGGCTCCATTTTTGGCTTGCCAACAAAGCTGATTGCACTGGTTGCCTGCCTGGGAGTTCCCATACTCGCGATCACCGGTTATCTGATCTGGTGGTGGAAGCGAAAAGGAAAGCGGCAGAAATTGAATCAGCGGCGAACGCAGACGAATCAAACCGAGACGCGGAAGAACCCGCCTCTTCCTAAAACGATGATCACTCTTTTGATCATCGTCGGCATCGTTTTTCCTACAATCGGTCTGTCATTTCTGTTACTTCTCGCTTATGAGATGATCCGCTTCTGGTATCCATCAAAAAGTACAAAGATTCGCTAACCGATCCAGATCGTTGTCGGCCATGACGAATTTTCACCACGCTCATTTCCGTTGTACTCAGGTGGCGCAGCTGTTACCCATATGTCGGACCTAAATACTTGCCAACAGTGATCGAGAGAACGCTCGCGCAGAGACCCAATGCAGGGGCGGCCCGATGTGGCGGCCCGTGGTAGTGGGGTCGTTTATCAGTCGACCTGCGGAGTTGATCCCGGTTCCATTCTATGCGTAAATTTTTCCCACCTCGCGAGGCGGGCGGACACATGGGTCCGCGCCCTACTATTAAATCGCATCAGAAATGTCCGCGACAGATCAGCCTCACAGTCACCCGTCAGTAGATTCGGGTCACCGGGATGCTGTCTGTCTGCGGACAAGTTTTTCTCAGATCAGACGGACACTTATAAACATTTCAAGAAGGCGACCAGTGCCTGCTTTTCCTGTTCCGTCAGATCTGTCTGCAACACAAGATTAAAGAACTCGACGGTGTCAGCCAGCGTCAGTAATCGACCATCGTGGTGATACGGCGGCGAATCTTTAATCCCGCGCAGTGTAAACGTCTTAATGGGACCATCGGCGATATTGTATTGTCCTCTGATCATCTCCGGTTTGTAAAATCGTTCCAGATGCAGGTCATGCATTTTGTTGTCCAGGTAAAACGGAGGCTGATGGCAGTCTGCACAACGGCCTTTTTCGAAGAAAATCTGTTGCCCCTGCAGCTCAAGCTCTGTGGATTTTTCCGGGATCAACATGCCGAACACATCCAGTTTGGGCGCTGGCGGAAAATCGAGCATGTTCTGCATCTGTGCCATCATCGCGACGGCGTCGCTCCGGTTGGGAAGATGCAAGCCCTTCTTGGCGGCAATCACATGATCGCCATCGAAATACGCGGTTCTCTGTTCAAACTCGGAAAAATCTTCAACACTCCGCAAGGAACGCTTCGACCCATGGATCTGCTGATTAAACATCCCGCGCAGGCTGACAGTATCCAGGCGAAAACGCGCCTCTTGCGGACGTGTATCGGGATTCAGATGAAAGGCCGCATTCGTGTGACCATTCACATGGCAGTCCAGGCAAGTGACTCCCAGACTGGGCTCTGGCGACTTGCGATCTTCGGTCTGATTAAACTGCTGTTGCGGGAAAGGGGTCAGCAGCAATCGCATGCCTTCCATTTGGACCGGCGTCACTTTTCCTTTGAGTAATGAATAATAATTTTTGATCGTCAGTACCTGCCCTTGAGAAACATCCCCCAGATCGGGACGACTGGTCAGGAATACTGGCGGGGGATACTCGGGAATCAGATGCTCGGGTAAGTCGAAATCAACATCGAATCGCGTTAAATCGCGGCTTTCGGCTTTTTTGATCGCGTCAATCTGGTTCTTCGGAAAGACCTGGCCCCCCACAGCATGTTTGGTGTGAGGCAAAGGACGAAACCCAAGGGGAAACAAATTCGCCTGTTTGATTTCATCAGGACTCGCGTCCGACAACTGCTGCCACGTTACCCCCCCGTGTAATTTCACACGCACGCCATCCTGAACCGCTTTCCTCCCCGCAGACATCATCACTTGAGAAGGTTGATCACTCATGTCATACCGCTGCTGAAACAGGCTCTGCTGCCCGTCCATGATCTCCGCTTTCTGCGACACATCTTTCTCCATCACCTCGTCAAACGGCTGATCAATCACCACCGGCATATAGGTTTGAGCGGGTAAAACCGGCTTTGCTTCATCTGCCTGCTGTGCCTGCACCACGGTAGCCAGAGAGACGGTAAGCATACTGAGAATAAAAATTCTGCTGATCTGCTTGCATCGCATCCTTTTGTTCCTTTTTATGGAAGTTGATTGATCCTGTCTCCTCGACAAGATTTCCATTCGGCCCCTTGAACCGGACGGATTCAGCATGCAGAGGAGACACATTGAAGCTACAAACGATAAAAGTATTAGCATTTGTTATGCCAATGACAGATCTTCAGGGAGTCTTCAACAGACCTCAGATTCATCTGCCTTCTATTTTGTGCAGAACGCCACAAACGAGGCAAGAATATTTATAAAAAGAAAAGCAATCGCAAATTCACGCAGGCGGTAGATTTCCGAGCAGAGTGACACATTAGAAGCCAGCAGCAGCGATTACCGGACACTCCCACCGCACAGCGCCCACCGCACCGCGTTTCGATTCTGATTTTCATTTTCTACCACTAAAGGCACGAAAAAACACGAAATTCTGTTTCGTGAATTTCGTGGTTGTGAAATTAGATTGGGTTCAGATTTTTTTTGTCTGCCTGACCCGATTGCAGTTCGTGCCTTACCGCTCATTTTTTTTTCTCGCTTCGTGGGGGCGAGCAGACTTACTAATTCCATCTGATGATCCTCGCACACTGTGAATTCGAATGCTGCGTTAGGCGCGATAAAATCGCTGCGGCAGTGTTATGCGTAATTGATATTTTTTCTGTTTCATAATGGAACATTTTGACTTTTTGTTTTTTTTAAAAAACCAGATTTTTCAAAAAAAACACTTGCATTTCATAATGATTTTTTGTGATTATGTAGACATACCTGCTCTCGAAGATTGATTCAAATCTTCTGATTCGAGGATAAGGCTACCACCAGATGCGAAGGTGGACGGGTATGGCTTTGGTTATTCTCTACTCTCATTTCTTATCAGCAGGGGAATTTTCATGAGACCGTATCCCAATGTTCGCTTTTCTGAAGCCGCGGCTTCATCCAAATTGATTGTTCCCCGCAAAGGCTTCACGTTGATCGAATTGCTGGTGGTGATCGCCATCATTGCCATTTTGATAGCACTGCTACTGCCGGCTGTCCAGCAGGCCCGTGAAGCAGCGCGGCGCAGTACCTGTAAGAACAATCTGAAGCAAATAGGACTGGCGCTGCATAATTATCACGAAACACATCGCGTGTTCCCGTTTGGTCAAATGCATCCGATCTCGACGGCTTTGGCCGGTGAAGACCGCCGGGTCATGTGGATGCATATGCTTCTCCCCTTTCTCGATCAGTCGACTTTGTATAATACAATCAGTCCCCGATTTGTTGGAACGACTGGCGCTCTTACCTGGCCTGGTCGAGAAACCATTCTCCCCGTATTCATGTGCCCGTCTGACCCCGAATCTGGCAAAATTGAAACCGCCGGGGGCAGCAGACAGGGCTTTCATGGAAATTACGTCGTCTGTGCCGGCTCGACCACGTTTGGCACAACAGGACAAGGTCTCAGCTTAAATGGACTATTTTATGTCCGTTCTAATACCAGAATGCGCGACATTACGGACGGGACTTCCAACACGGCGATGGCGAGTGAAATCCTGCTGACCCCGGATACGACAGCGCACGACCTGCGCGGGCGTTATTACAATGCCTGGGAAGGTAATGTCTGGTTCAGCACTTTGAATCCGCCGAACACAACGGTCGGCGACCGTTCATCCTACTGTGTTTCCGCAGTCCGGCGACCCTGTGCCAGTTCTGGAGAGAACGTGCAATATGCCAGGAGCATGCACGTCGGGGGCGCCCATACCCTGCTGGCTGACGGAGCCGTCAGATTTATTTCTGACAACATCGACACCACGACCTGGAATAACGTGGGAGCCCGCAATGATGGAAAAGTCCTGGGAGAATTCTGATTCCGTCTGATTGCGCATCGTGTTAAGTGCTGGAAGATCCTGTCGGTAATAATCGCCGTACCGATCAACCAGTCTGCAAAGGCGAATCTCAGTTCTTCCGGATCTCAACAAAAAAGAATTTCATGGATGAGCGTACGTACTTTTCAACTGTAATAAACCGAAATGGAAAACAATGGTATTGAATCTGAATCCCGTACAGAAATGGTTTTCGCTGATTATCACTATGTGCGTACTCATCGGCTGCAGTTCATCCGATGACGGCGTCGTGCGTTATCCGGTCACGGGGACAGTGACATGGAATGGCCAACCGCTTCCCGAAGGGGATATTATTTTTATCCCCACAGAGAAGACCGCTCGCCCGGAAGGGGCGGTCATCAAGGAAGGACAATTTGAACTGAAACTCGTTCCAGGGTCGATGCGCGTGGAAGTTCGCGCGTCACGCGAGACCGGCAAGATGATAGAATCGGCCGTTGATCCGGGGCAAAAGATCCCTGTTGTCGAAAACTATATCCCGGCAAAATACAACGACAAGAGCGAGTTGAAAGCCGAAGTCAGTTCTGATGGGGAAAACCAATTTCAATTTGAGTTAGGTTCCCCCTAAGCAATTACCTGACCCGACGGGCGAACACTTGAAGCCGCACCCTGCTTTTCAGTCTTCGGATCAGTTTAAGATAAACTTTTTTTACTACCACGAACGAACACGAACGTGTCGTTTCATATCTTTGATGGAAGTGAAACAGCTATGACAATAATCGTATGTGAGATACGAGTATCGTTATTTTCGGCTCTACTCTAAAAGTCCAATCTTTTATTCTCTGAAGAGCCTGTGTCCAGGTTTATTGTAGCGTCTCCAAAGTCATTCGGACCGAGCACATTTGTACGGATGACGCTATGGTTAAATGGACGCGTACTAGATGTTTTGATTTCTCTCATACTCAAACTGTGCTTTACAGCTTTTTTCTGGGATAATACCTTCAATCTCATATACTTTCAAATAGCAGAAGGCAAAGGCTGCATAGGTGTCAGACACTTTGAGTTCACCACGATCAAATAATTGATACAGTTCATCAATTGGCTTAGTATAATGCAGATCATAATCAGGTAATTTCGTCCCAGGATAAATATCCCGATAAGCATAGACATACGCAATGTGACAAAGATCCTCTTTCTCACTAATGGGCATATTTCCTTTCGAAATAAATTCATTAGCGCGAGCGTATGCTTGCTGTATTTTTTCTGTAAAGGGAATGTCAGACACGACTCGTTTCCTGGCTAATGTGATTCAGACAAAAAATAACCGGATTGTTGCCATCAACGTTGGGATCAACTTCAGCGGTCTGCTGCGATCCAGTTCAGCACACGGCTTTTCTTGGTACGATCATTTTCGAATATGCGATTGAAAGTTGCAATAGTAGTGGATGAGATGAAACGCGATCCGTTGAAATATCAAAGAGTCAGCCCCCGAACAAGTGTTATCAGGATCATCTGCTCGGTACTTTAAGCTGCTTCTCATTCGTTTTTTTATTACCACGAAAATCACGAATAATCACCAAATTTTCGTTTCGGGAAATTCCATTTTTTCGTGTCGGCTCTTCGTATTGAAGCGGGTTGTTTGTGGGCCTGCGGAGTTGATTCCGTTCCAAGCGTGAAATAATTCCCTCCTCGCCAGACGGGCGGACACGTGGGTCCGCACCCTGCATTTCTGACTCCCTGCTCTTCCTATGCCTGTCAGTTACTGGCACTGCCGGATTTTCATCTGCGGCTTGCCGAGCAACATCGGGTAAAATTTATTTCTGCGTGTATTAGACTGCCGTTAGGGGGGATGCTTTGTGCCGTCCGCTCCCTTAAGGTTTATTTGATGAGCATGGGGAGTGTTCTGGCATGGGATGTCTGGTTTTCATGTTATTGTACTTGCTGGTCCGGAATGTCGAGGTTCGTGGTTTCGATGGAGATCATTATTGTAAAGGACGTAGTCGGGTCAAGCTGGCTTTGTTCTGCTTCACGCTAAACAATGTCGTGTTCAGTACCCCGGCGATGCTTGTTCTGTGTTATATGCGTGTCATAGCGGTGCCAAAGCAAGGTGCCCATCGTTCAGTGGGGAGTACGAAATCCTGTAAAATCCGTCTCAAACCAGTCGATTTTATAGTGACCGTTTTCACAGGAGCGCCACTCTGCACTATCGCGGCGAATGCCCAACGCGCGCGACGCATAAATCGCATATTCGCGATCGGCCCGTTGCTGTCAAGGGGCGTTTTTTCACGTGCTTTCCGAGAACGGGAAACCGGTGTGAACCGTTCAGATACATTCGATTTTGGTATCATCCCCGAAACGAAGGCAGCTGCGATCGTCTGTGAATTTCTAAAGAATACTGGCTGACGGATCCTTAAAGTGGGGATGTTCAGCGACGTTGCTTTGGTATAGAATGAAGACTGGTGTTTTTCCTGTCTTTTTAGTGTGGTGGCTGATTGTGCTGTTACGACTGTTTCTCTTATTCACGATCATTCCGTTAGCTGAACTGTGGCTGCTGTTGTGGTTCAGTTCACTGACCAACCCCACCGTTACGTTTGGACTGGTTCTGGTCACGGGGATTCTCGGCGCCTGGCTGGCACGCAAGCAGGGCTCGCAGGCGTGGAAAAAAATCCAGTTACATCTGGTGCAGGGACAGCCCCCTACCAGCGTGGTGCTGGACGGCTTGATGATTCTGCTCGCCGGCGCGTTTCTGATCACTCCCGGCATCATGACCGACATGCTCGGATTTGCATTGCTGATCCCTCCCGTACGTGAAGCGCTGAAACTCAGAATCGGAGAATGGATCAAACACCGGGCGATGATGCAGATCCAGACCCGCACCAGCTTTCACACCAGCGGCCAGGGCTTTCAAGAGTTCAAGCCGTCAACTCCGCCACTCGACGACGAGAATATCATCGATGTCGAATTCGTTCGTAAAGAATCTTCAGAAACAGATTGAAACCGCTTTACAATTGCATCGGGTGAGTCGGCTCTTATAATCAGAAGAGTCGCGAAAACGTGCGCTACTCGTTAACGTTCTTTAGTTATTACCCTCTGAATCTGTGGTGTCCTGGCTCCACAGAGCGACTCTCAATTGCCTTCCGTTTCTTAATTCTTCAATTCAGGAATCAGCAATGACTGCGATCAACATACAAGGTCTCTTCTCCGTTTGCTGCTGGCTGGCAACGATGATTTTCACCGCATCGTTCGCAGCGGCTGAGGAACCTTACTGGAATCAGTTCCGGGGGCCACACGCGGACGGTTCATCGCAGGCAACCGGATTGCCTGTGAAATGGAGCGAGAAAGAAAGCATCGTCTGGAAAACGCCAATTCACGGTCGGGCCTGGTCATCGCCGGTGGTCTGGAAAGATCAGATCTGGGTGACGACATCAACGTTAGAGGGGAAAGAACTGGGAGTCGTCTGTGTTGATTTCAATACGGGTAAGGTTCTGATTGATAAAAAGATCTTTGACGTCGAGAAACCCCAGTTTATCGATCCGAGCAATTCCCACGCTTCAAGCACGCCGATCATTGAAGAAGGCCGGATTTATGTGCATTACGGTGCTTACGGAACCGCGTGTCTGGATACGAAAACGGGGGATGTTCTCTGGTCCCGCCGCGATTATCCGTGCAATCACTGGCGCGGTGCCGGCTCGTCGCCGATTATTTATCAGAGACTGCTGATCCTGCAGTATGACGGTTACGATTATCAGTACGTCGTCGCACTCGACAAGCAAACGGGCAAGGAGGTCTGGAAAAAAGATCGTGACATCGATTACGGAACCCAAAACGGCGATTTCAAAAAAGCTTTTGCGACGCCACGGGTAATTGAATACGAAGGACGCGTGCAATTAATCAGTCCGGCTGCGAAAGCAACCGTTTCCTATAACCCGCTGACGGGGGAAGAGTACTGGAAGTTTTATTACCCGCAGCATTCAGCCGCAAATCGGCCGCTGTTTGATGGAGAGAAAATTTATGTCGGCACCGGTTTCGGGAAAGCGCATCTGTACGCGGTGAATCCGGGGGGCAAAGGTGATGTAACAGAATCGCACGTCAAATGGATTGAACAGAAGGGAATTCCTTCGAAGCCTTCGCAACTCTTGATCGATGGCCTGCTGTATATGGTGGACGATAAAGGGATCGCCACCTGTCTGGATGCTGAAAACGGGCAGGAGATCTGGAAAGAGCGAATGGAGCGGAGTTCGTTTTCCGCGTCCCCCATTTATGCCGATGGAAAGATCTACGCGTCCGACCGTGAAGGCGTGACGCGGGTATTTGTTCCCGGAAAGGAATACAAGGAACTGGCCGCGAACAAGCTGGATGCAGGCTGTGTTGCTTCGCTGGCGGTTGCGGGCAAGTCGATTATTCTGCGAACGGAAAACTTCCTGTATCGGATCGAAGAGAAATCGCAGCAGAAATAGTCTGTGTGAGTAAGAGTATCATGGATCAGCCGTCGGCAGCGGTGACGGCGAATTCGAGTCGGACGGCGGTTTCTTTCCCAACGGAGATTTTCCCGGTAAAGAAATAAGCGCCGCCCAGTTTTTCGGTGAGAGTGACATGGATGTCGAGTGTTTCTCCCGGCTTAACCATCCGTCGGAACTTGGTGTTGTTCAATCGTGTGGCGACGGGAACTTTTCCTTCCGCGGGGGCATCGGTTTTCGCGATGAAAACGGCGGCGGCCTGCATGGCGGCTTCACAGAGAATTACGCCGGGCAGTACGGGATGATCGGGATAATGCCCTTGAAAGAGATCGAGATCGGGGGAGACGAATTTGCGGGCGTGAATGCTGCTGTCTTCGAGCGCGACGATTTCATCCAGCCACAAAAAAGGTTCCCGGTGCGGAATGCAGGCTTTGATTTCATCCAGATTCACGAGATCGTTCCGTTTCTTAAATTCGTTCGAGACTGCAGCAGGTTGGAAAAAGAATCAGATGCGGGCGGCAGCAGGAGTCAGATATTTATCAACGTCGTTACTGACAATCACGCCGTAATTCACCGCACCCAGCCAACCGGACATGATTATTCCGACCGAACCGGCGTGATACAGGCCGGCAATCTGTTCGGGAAGTTCCTTGCTGACTTTCAACCCTTCAAACTTCGTGCCAAACGAAGCGCCCTGCAGGTGCTGTGTATAGCGCTGGAATGTGCGTGGCGTCGATGCTTCGAGATGATCAACGCGATTCCGGACATTCGGCACGTACTGTTCCAGACAATCGAGGGTCTTTTCAATCAGATGGTTTTTATCGGCTTCGTACTGTTCTTCGGGCAGATCGGCCCAGTCACTAAAATTCGCGTTGGTGGAAGAGACGATCAGAGAACGATCGCTGCCGGGTCGCGTTTCGGGATAATAAAACGAAAAGGTGCGGCTGCTGACATTCTTACTGAGCATGGCTTCGATATCGAAACCATTATGCTCGGAGTGGAACAGGAGATCACCGCAAAAATCAAGTTCATCGCCGGGTTTCAAAGCGATATAAACCTGGGTGCTGCTGTTATTGAGCCGGACGGCTTTGGCTTCTTCGACAAACGCCGGATCGAAATGTTCTTCCCCGACGAGATTCAGAATCGTGCCTTTGATGTTCGAGTTCGACATGATGGCTTTGCAGCCGATGCGTTTGCCGTTGACGATCACACCGGTCACACGACGATCAGAGGCGACTTCGATTTTCTCAACCTGCGTCCGGATGCGGACGTCGACGCCATTATGTTCCAGTTCGGCCTTGATGAGCTTGATCAGGTGATCGGTGCCGCCACGAAAGGTGTAAACACCTTTCTGCATGAAGTTGGAAAACACAATACCGTAGGTAATCGCGGGATCTTCCAGTGTCGAACCGTTGGCGTAGGAGATGGGTTCCATCAACAGACGCACGACATCATCGCGGCCGGGAAAAAATTCTTCGAACAGTTCGCGGGTGGTTTTCCCCTGATCGTCGAAGAAGTTCATTTTGCGGGCGGTATCGAAAAAGTTTTTAACGGTTTCCGGTGCGATATTAAATTTTTCGATCAACAGACGTGTAAAGTCGTCGCGGGTAAACGTGGTTTCGAGCGAGAACTGCGGATTTTCAAATCGTACGCCTCTGAGCGGCACGATGGAATCGGCGATTTCCTGAGTCCAGTATTTGCGACAGCTTTTCAGCATTCCATAAGGAAAACCATGCAGCGAGATGTCGAAGATATGACCGTTCTGGCGTTTGAACCAGGTTGCCATACCTCCCAGCTGATAATGATGCTCGAGCAGCAGTACCGAATATCCTTGACGGGCCAGAATGTTGGCTGATGTCATACCGGCCAAACCACTGCCGATGACGATGACATCATATTCGTCTTTTGTGTCTTTCAGGAAATCTTTGGCCATGATAATTCAGCGTCGTATACAGTCCAGCAGAGAAGAAAAAAGAACCGTGAGAATTCACGAATCCTGTATTAATGCCATTACATTGCTTCTCCTGTTTATCGAAATTGCAGGGCTTTGTCTACTAAACCGGAGCAAATCAGGTTTCTATGACAAAAGTGTGACAATTCAGCAGGCAGTAATGGAATAAAATGAATGTTTTCACAAACGATGATGCAAGAGTACAGCATCTCTCAACACAAAGAATAGTTACTTCGGGTTCAGCAGATGCAGATTAGCAATGCTGATTCCGGAAAGCATCGAACCAATAATTCCGAGAAACCCCTGATCAGTGCCGCAGAGAAACAGATTATTGAAAGGCGTGCTTCCATCCAGAATTTTCTGAGGGGCGCCGTAAACACAGCCGTTGATGTGGCCGGTAAATTTTTTAATCGTCCGCGGGGTAAAAACGTCGACATCAAGGACATGCGGGCGAAAATCGGGGATATACCGCAGGGAGGATTCGAGAATTTGATCGTACCAGTATTGTTTTTGCTCGATGTATTTTTCTTCGGGCAGATTCATCCAGTAATCGGGGTTCGCCAGAGCTGTGATTCGAATCGAACCTTCTTCCAAAGGCCGATCGTACTCAAAATTATTCGGCGAGCAGATAATACCACTGCGAACGTCGACCGGTTCTTTGGACTGTTCGTAGTAAAAATCTTCCGATTCGTTATAGAACACGATGGTTTCCTCGTGTCCGAATTCTTGCGGCTGCTGATCGAGGACGGAAATGGTTTCGACAAACGAAATATCGCCGGGAGTAAAGCGATCATCCTGAGGCACCTCTGCCCCGCACATCTGCAGTGTTTCCGCGGAACCAGCCGAAGAAAGCACATTTTTCGCTTCGAGGATCTGACCGTCATCGAGCATCACGCCGGAAACCTGTTTGCCTTCGATGAGCAACTGCTTCACGCCAGCACGCAGTTTGAGTTCGCCTCCCAGCGATTTAAACTTGCGCACCAGGTTTTTCAGGATCAGACGAACTCCCTGATAAGGGCGCGCGAAACCTTCCTGATAGATGCTGCGAAACATGATGACAAACTGGTTGAAATCCATATCATGCGCAGAAGGGCTGCCATAAAACATCAGCGGGCAAAGCAGCATATTAATCAGCAGTGGATCGGAAATATGATCCGCCATCCGTGCACGGGTGGAAATCCAGGTTTGACCGAGATCGCCGATATTGTGTGCGTCGATTTCCGAGACCAGTTGACGAAAGCCATTAATCTCGCGGGGAAACTGTTCGGCGATTTGTGCTTCGAAATAATCAAAATGGTTATTGAAGCGAAGTGTATGCCCCGGGAAAACGACCGAGGAGCCGCATTGCGGGCTCAGGTCAAAGTCTTCCCATTGAAAGCGGAGCTGCCGGAGAATTTTATTGAGCGGCCCTTTTTTTCCCCCCGGCGGAGAATAATTGGTGATCGCGTGCAAACCGACATCATGATTCCGTCCCCGCAGACGGTAGAAAGAATTCAGACCACCAATCGTTGTGTGTCGTTCCAGAATGCACACACGTTTCCCGAAATAGGCCAGACGGATTCCAGCAGCCAGCCCGGACATGCCAGCACCAATGATGATTGAATCGTAGCTCATGGCGAAGGGAAATTACGGGATTCAGACAGTGCTTTCCGCATCCTTCAGAAGTGGTGTGAGGTAAGTTACAGTGCTGTCCATCGTCACCAGTTCACCATAGTCTTCTTCCGGAATCTGCACGCGATAGAGTTTACGTAACTCCATCACGATATCCAGAAAATCCATGCTGTCTAATTCCATCTGTTCACGAAAAGGAACACTATCATCAAGCTCTGAAAGATCCTCATCGGGAGCAATTCGAGCCAAGATATCCAGGATAACCGATCTGATTTGTTCCGGCGCCATGCAGAAACTCCAAACTTTTTAAAAATCCTATAACGTCGATTCAATCAGCGAATCTCACGACTTTCACTCTGAAAATCGGTGAGGGGAAGCCTCTTATACCAAAGAAACAAAATCCCCGCTAGAAGCCGGGAGATAAAAACCCGCCCCTTACAAGGAATACTATAGTGCGATGGAAATGATTTAAACCGACTGAACCCTTGAGAAAGCAGAGTTTTTCAGAAAATCCGCGATGAACCCTCATATCTCATGAATGAATTCAGACGGCAATCGAAAAACAGGCTGAGAAACAGCGTCTAATTGGGCCCGCTCAGACAGTATATTTCTTGATGATCAGGACCGAATTAATTCCCAGCATCCCAAACGAGTTATTCAAAATACATTCGACCCGCTCCATCTGGCGAGGTTGGTTCGCCACAAGTTGAGGTAAATTGCACTCTTCGTCAACTTCATCCAGGTTCAGAGTCGCATGCGCGATGCCGTCTTGAAACGCGGGCAGATTTCCCAGCATTTCCAATGCACCGGCGGCTCCCATCGCATGCCCGATAAAACTCTTGGTATTGTTGATCGCCAGATTAGGACAATCGCCAAAAACACTCGCTAATGCTTTGGCTTCTTCAATATCGCCCTGCGCCGTCGCCGTAGCATGGCTGCTGACGATGTCGATATCCTCAGGCTTCAGCCCCGCACGTTTGAGTGCCAGATGAATACATTCCGCCTGTCGAGTCGCGTTGGGCAGCACAAAATCACTCGCGTCTGAATTCATCGCGTAACCGACAATTTCACCATAAATTGTAGCACCACGGGCCAATGCATCAGGCAGGCGTTCCAGCGTACAAACAGCCCCCCCCTCTGCGACAACGATCCCGTTTCGGTTTACGTCAAACGGTCTGCAGGCTTTGGTGGGATCTTCGTGTTTTGCTAATGCACCCTGACTTTGAAAACTCGCAAATATTCCGAAAGTATGGATGCTCTCGGATACGCCACCGCACAAGGCGATATCGACTTCATTCAACCGCAGCATCTGCACGCCTTGAATAAAACCGGCGTTTCCAGCTGCACAGGCTGCTCCCAGAGTCAGATGCGGACCGGTGATTCCCATATTCAGCGTGACTTCACCGGCGGAATTATTGGCAACGGTTCTCGGATTATGATGGTGAGACCAGACTTTGGTGTCGTAATCAAACTGGGAAATTTCGTAGACTTCATTTTCGGTCTCGACGTTTCCGTGTTCGGTAATGCCGAGATAAACGCCCACCCGATCTTTGGCAACATTGTCCCAATCCAGTTTGGATTGAATGACGGCTTCATTCGCACAATAAACGGCGATGGACCCTGCCCGTGTTCCCCGCCGGACTTCTTTGCGTTTCTGATAACGTAATTCATCAAAATCACAGACACCCGCGAGGACATCGCCCATATAGCGAATGTTGTAATCGACAACACCAGACCGACCTTCCAGCAGACTTTGCCGAAATTCTTCCAGATTGTTTCCATTCGGAGCCGTTAAGCCAATTCCTGTAATGACAACCCGGCTTTGAGCATCCACTGTTTCCTGCATGGATTTATACCACTCTGATCGATTAACTAAAGCAATGAAGATAGATAGACCGCTCGGCCAGTTCAGCCGGGCTGGGAGATGTTAAATAATAACCCAAGGAGATTACACGTTCTACGATAAACTCGCAAGTGGCGCGGCATTTGAGATTTGCGATTCCCGCTAGAATAGACGACAGTGCCGAAAAACTTTCTGTATACTGACTTGAGTTTTGCTCGAGACGGAATTTGGCTCTCCCATTTCGTCTAAAACCGGATAAGATAGAGGGTGGTATTTTGAACAATCGAACCCAATCCGGAGGTCACACTTTTTCGAAGCAGAAGCCCGGTTCTAAAGAAAAAAGACGAATCTGGATCTTAAAGCATAAACTCCCTGATTTCGGGGACTTATAACAAGTCTTGAATATCAACATGAAGCAGGGCAGGCAAAACATCTGTTTATCTCCGTCCGATTTTGAGTTCTGCGTACGATTAGTAATATGAACCATCCACTCGAATCACAACAAGGCAATGATACAGGCGCGGGACAGCCCCCCAGTGAGCAATTTGTATCGTTGCTGGCCAGACACCACAGTCTGATTCGTGGTTTCATCGGGACATTGTTGCCCCATCAGACCGACGCGGAAGATGTCTTCCAGCAAACGTGCCTGGTTCTGTGGCGAAAATGGACTACGTTTGACGCCGAACAGAGCTTTTCTGCCTGGGCCTGCGGAATTGCCTTTTATGAAGTTAAAAATTTCCAGCGGGTTCAAAGCCGTGATCGGCTTTATTTTTCTGACGAAGTTCTGTCCTTGATCGCAGAACAGCAGCCAAACTCACTTTCCGAAACGGATCGACAAAAACAGGCACTCAACGACTGTATCCAGAAACTGGATGTCGAAAATCGGCAACTGATCCTCGACTGCTATCACGGAGAGCAAACCATAAAAGAAATTTCGCAGCAGATTGGTCGTTCCGCTGATGCGATTTATAAAAAACTGTCACGTTTGAGACTTCGACTCATGGACTGCATGCAACAGACTCTTCACTCTCCGGAGGCAGGCTCATGAACAAACTTTTTCCTCACGACAAACCAGTCATTCAACTCATCGACGCACTTCTACAGGGAACAATCAGTCAGGAGGGGCATGCGGAGCTGGAGCGACTCTTAATAGAAGATTCGCAGCAGCGTCAGCTTTATATAGAATACATGCGGGTCCATTCCGGCTTATCGGTCTGGGCTACGGAGTCCGGTGAATCAGATGAATGGATTCCACACTCCCCCCACACGGAACAGCATCCGAAACGGGGAACGCCCCGTTTTCTGCTCTTACTCGTTTCTTCACTTGTGGCGGCAACCCTCTTACTCTCTCTGGCTTATTATGCAGGCTGGAATATGCGTCCGGATCAGGAACCGCTGATCGCGGACTCTCCTGAGCTTGCACCGGAAAGTGAAATAAACATCCCGAAAACGGATCACATCGCTCAATTGACGCAAGCCGTCGGTGCCGAATGGGAGAGACCCCGCAATCTGCAGACGGGTGCCGGTTTATCTGCAGGCTGGTTGAAACTGAAAAAGGGTACGATTCAGGTGGAACTGATCAGCGGTGCCTCGGTCCTGATCGAAGGGCCCGCCGCGTTCGAGTTGATTTCTCCGCTCAAAACATTTTGCCAATATGGAAAAGTTCGGGCTTCCGTTCCCGAACAGGCACATGGATTTACCATAGAAACAGAGCGTTTGAATGTCGTCGATCTGGGCACGGAATTTACTCTGTCTCTCGATCCGACCGGCAGCGGAAACGTCCAGGTCATCGATGGCATGGTGGAATTGCATTCGCCCGATCAGCGGGCACCCCGTTCTGAAATTCAAAGTTTAACAACCGGGGAAGGTGTGCAGTTTGACCAACGGGGAACGCTCAATCGTTTAACAGAAGCGATGCTGCCGTTAATCAATCTGGAAGAACTCTCACATCTGGCGGAACAACAGCAAACACGGCAGTTCACCCGCTGGCAAGCGCAGAATGCCACTTTCAAAACAGATCCGTCACTCATCGCTTATTATGATTTTGAAGAATCATCCAACTGGTTACGAACTCTGAAAAACAAAAGTCAGCACCATGCCTCATCAGCCGACGGGGCCATCGTGGGCTGCCAATGGACGTCAGGCCGCTGGCCACAGAAACGCGCGCTGGAGTTCAAACGCACCAGCGACCGGGTTCGCCTGCATGTTCCCGGCAAACATCAGTCGCTTACATTGACAGCCTGGGTCAGAATTGAAGGTTTCGACCGCTGGCTCAGCTCGTTAATGCTTACCGATGGTTTCAACGCCGGTAATCCACACTGGCAGCTCAGTGACAAAGGCGAGATCATACTGGGTGTGAAAACCGGCCCC
This sequence comes from uncultured bacterium, assembly GCA_963974925.1. Lineage (GTDB taxonomy): Bacteria > Planctomycetota > Planctomycetia > Planctomycetales > Planctomycetaceae > Gimesia. The sequence continues at coordinate 37,127 of CAXBFD010000029.1, forward strand.
GGCAAGAACTTTTTCTCACCGGTGGTTCTGCAACCGACCGACTTAGGACGCTGGATTCATCTCGTAACCGTTTACGACCATCAGAACCGGGAAGTCGTGCATTATCTGGATGGCCTCCCTGTCAGTCATCACCAGATTGAAAACCCGATTCCTCTCGTCATCGGCGATGCGGAAATTGGAAACTGGCGGCCTCAGGAACACACCGGCGAACATACGATTCGAAGTTTGAACGGTCGTCTGGATGAATTTGCCTTATTCGGACGCGCGTTATCTGCTGAAGAAGTTTTACAGCTGTATCAGTCCGGAAAACCCAATTCCTGATTGATTTCTCAACTGATTTGTTGTGACATACGAAATACTCAGACAATCACTCCTGGAAATCTCACCTGACTTTACAATCAAGACGACGAGGCATAGATGCGGAATTCTCTAAGCGCGCTCATACTGTTGGTCGGAATCGTATTACCCGTTTCTCTTTCAGCGGCAGATAAAAAAGCGGCACTGCCTGCCGACCATGCCCAGCGAATGCAGCAGGGACTGGAGCTCTTCAAAAAAGAGGTTCGGCCGCTGTTAGTTGAAAAATGCCTGAAATGTCATGGCGGGAAATCGGTCAAAGGCGACTTCGATCTTTCCAGTCGCAAAAAACTGTTCGACAGCAGCATGGTCGAGAAAACGGGTAAAGAAAGTTACCTGATGGCGCTGGTCGAGCACCGCGAAGAACCCTTCATGCCACTCAAGGAAAAGAAACTTACAGAAAAAGAAATCGCCAGTCTGTCGAAGTGGATTGATCTGGGCGCTCCTTATGACAAAGATCTGGCAACGTCCAGCAAGTCGGCTTCGGAAAAGCTGGTCATTACAGACGACGACCGGAAATTCTGGTCTTTTCAGCCTCTGAGTTCTCCCTCAATTCCGAACGCGAAAGACAATTCCTGGGCGCAAAACGAAATTGACCAGTTCATTCTGGCAAAGCAGGCTGAAAAAGGACTGACCCCCAATCAGCAAATCAGCAAGCGGGCGTATATCCGCCGTGCTTATTTTGACTTAATTGGTCTCCCCCCTGCTCCGGCCGAAGTCGATGCGTTTCTTGCCGATCAGTCTCCTGAAGCCTATGAGAATCTGATTGACCGGCTGCTGGCCAGCCCGCATTACGGCGAACGCTGGGCCCGCCACTGGCTGGACATTGCCCGCTTTGCTGAAAGCCATGGTTTCGAACACGACTATGATCGCAACTTTGCGTACCACTACCGGGATTTTGTAATCAAAGCGCTGAATCAGGATATGCCCTACGATCAGTTTATCAAATGGCAGTTAGCCGGCGATGAAATCGCTCCTGAAAACCCGCTGGCATTAATGGCAACGGGATTCCTCGGCGCAGGTGTGTTCCCGACACAGATCACCGCGAATGAAGTCGAACGCACCCGCTATGATGCGCTGGACGACATGCTCAACACGACAGGGCTGGCGATGCTGGGGCTGAGTGTCGGTTGTGCCCGCTGTCACGATCATAAATTCGATCCGATCGCCAGTGACGATTACTACCGCATGCTGTCCACATTTACGACTACTGTTCGCACGGAAATCGAACTGGACCTCGATCCCGAAAAATATCAGCAGGAAAAAGCCAAATTTGATCTGGCGCACGCGCCGCTGGTCAAAGCTCTGCAGGACTATGAAACGAAGCAAATCAAACCTGACTTCGAAAACTGGTTAAAACAAGGCAAGATCGATACGACCCATCTCGATGAATGGATCGTTCCAGACGTCCTCAGTCATACATCAAAAGGCAAAGCACTTTTCGAGAAACTCGAAGACGGTTCGGTTCTGGTCAGCGGCCCGAATATCAACCAGGATCAATTTACATTCACTCTGCGGACCAATGTCCGACCGATCCGTGCTATTCGCCTCGAAACATTAACCCATCGCTCATTACCGAAACAGGGACCGGGCCGCGCCTTGAACGGAAACTTTTCACTGACGGCGTTCAAAGTAACGGCAAAATCAATTGCAGACAAAAAAGGAGCCGCGCAAGAAGTCAAACTGACTAATGCCCGCGCCACACACGAGCAGAACCAGACAACGCTCTCGGCCAACAGCGCTATCGACGGGCAATATGGTTCCGGCTGGGCTGTCGACCTCGGAGGCATCGGGAAAGATCAGGCCATCGTGTTTGATCTGGAAACGCCCCTGGATCTGGCAGGTGAAACCGAACTCACCGTATCCCTGTCTTTTACTAATAATGTAAACCACAGCATCGGGCATCCTCGATTTTCGGTCAGCAATTCCAGTTCCCCCACTGTCAAAACAGGCGCCGGCTGCCCCGAACAACTTGCGCAAGCCCTGCAACTCGTTAAAGAGGGAGCCTGGGATAAATTGTCAGCCGCTCAGAAACAGATTCTCGAACGCCGCTATCGTGAACAGGATTCAAAATGGGTGGCACTTTCCGACAAGGTCAACCAGCACCTTAAAACAGAACCGCAACGGGCTCTGACCAAAGTCATGATCTGCAGCGAAGGCCCGGATATCAAACCGGTCCGCCATCATACACAGGGGAAAGACTTCTTTGACGAAACATATTATCTCACACGGGGAGATACCGAACAGAAAGGTGCCGTCGCGAATCAAAGTTTCCTGCAGGTTCTGATGCGATCTCCTCAACAGGAAAAAACGTGGATCGAAGCTCCTCCGAAATCTGCAACCACTTCTTATCGCAGAACCTCGCTGGCGAACTGGATCACCGATACTCAACAGGGCGCCGGTGCATTAGCGGCGCGAGTGATCGCAAACAGGATCTGGCAACATCATATCGGCACCGGCATCGTGAATACGCCCAACGACTTTGGTCTGCAGGGAGAACGTCCGACTCATCCGGAATTACTCGATTACCTGGCCAACCAGCTCATCCAGCATGAATGGCATCTGAAACCGCTGCATAAACAGACCATGCTCAGCGCGACCTATCGCCAGTCAACTGATTTCCATCCGGATCAATCCAAAATTGATCCGGAAAACAAACTCTACTGGCGACGATCACCGCAGAGACTCGAAGGCGAAGTGATTCGCGATTCCATTCTCTCGATCGGAAATCGTCTCGACACAACGATGTACGGCCCCGGTACGCTACAGGATAACAGTCTCCGCCGCAGCATTTATTTCAAAATCAAACGCAGTCAGTTGATTCCCATGATGCAGCTGTTTGATGCTCCCGAAGCCTTGGTCAGTATCGGACAGCGTTCCAGCACAACCATCGCACCGCAGGCACTCCTCTTCATGAATGCCGAATTCATTCGGGAAAGTGCCAGATCGTTTGCACAAAGAATCCACAAGGCTCATCCGGCTTCATTGGAGAAAGCAGTCGCAGAAGCGTATCAAACCGCTCTGGGACGCGCGCCTTCGGCGAGTGAAACGACAATTTCATTGCAGTTCATTCAACAACATCAAAAATCATACGAATCAGAAAAGAGACCGGAGCCAACGCTGCTGGCGTTAACCGATTTCACACACGCTTTATTAAGTACGAACGAATTTATCTATCCGAATTAATCATCAGGTTAGATGTAAAATCGTAACGAAACAGATTAAACAACATTTTTTCTTTGGGGAAATATGATGTTACAACCATATTCAGAATTACCCGCGATCTCATTGAACCAGCTCCTGGCTAGACGGCAACTGCTCAAGCATGCCGGCAGCGGCATAGGAGCATTAGGCCTGCTCAGCCTGTTAAAGCAGGAAGGGGTTCTCGAAACGGCGAATGCAGCCCCGTCTCTGCAAGCCATCAATCCACTGGCTCCGAAACCTACCCATTTTCCAGCCAAAGCGAAATCCGTGATCTGGTTATTCATCAACGGGGGGCCGAGTCACGTTGACACCTGGGACTACAAACCCGAACTCGAAAAACGGGATGGCGTGGCGCTGGAAGGTTTCGACAATAAAACCGGGTTCTTCCAGAACGCAGTCGGCCCCTTGATGAAAAGCCCCTTCAAATTCAAACAGTATGGCGAATCGGGAAAATGGGTTTCGGAGATTTTTCCTCACCTGTCTCAACATGTCGACAAAATGGCTTTCATTCACTCTGGACATACTGAATCGAACAACCACAGCCCGGCGTTATTCATGATGAATTGCGGCATTCCCAAAATGGGTTACCCGTGTGTTGGTTCCTGGGTAACCTACGGCCTGGGTTCCGAAAGCAACAGCCTGCCGGCGTTTGTGGTGATGTCCGATCCACTGGGAAGAGGCCTGCCTAAAGGGCAAAGCCTGAACTGGGGTGCCGGTTTTCTGCCCAGCGTGTATCAGGGAACCTATCTGAGACCGACGGGCCAACCAATTGATAACCTGCAGCCTCCCTCTGTCCTCACAGATAAAGGGCGGCAGCGTTCACAGCTCGACTTGTTAAAGTCGTTGAATCGTCAGCATCTTCAGCAGAATGAAGGCGATCAGGAACTGGCGGCACGCATTGAAAGTTTTGAACTTGCTTACCGGATGCAAAGTGCCGCACCGGAAGCGCTGGATATCTCCCAGGAGCCCAAACATCTGCAGGAACAATACGGCGTTGGAAACAAAAAATGTGAGCACTTCGCAAAACAGTGCCTGATTGCCCGACGTATGGTCGAACGAGGGACACGTTTTGTGCAGATTTATTCTGGCGGTATGGAAAACCAGCGCAGCTGGGACGGTCACTCGGACATTAAAGGCAACCACAGTGGCTTCGCCGAAGAAACGGACCAGCCCATCGCCGCTTTACTGGCAGATCTGGAATCGCGGGGTCTGCTCAACGAAACGCTGGTGATCTGGGGCGGAGAATTCGGCCGCTTGCCGATTGCCCAGAAAGGGGCGACTCCCGGACGCGACCACAATCCACACGCATTTACGACATGGCTGGCAGGCGGCGGCGTGAAAGCGGGAACCACTTACGGTGCCACGGATGAAATTGGCTTTAAAGCCGCCGAGGATAAGGTGCATGTGAATGATTTGCATGCAACGATATTACGACTGCTGGGCATGGATCACGAAAAACTGACGTATCTTTACAGCGGACGACGATTCCGGTTAACCGACGTCGGCGGCCATGTGATCGAGAAAATCATTGCGTAGAAACAGCTGCGGATTGAAACAGGAGCAGCTCTCATTCCGTTTCCGGCGGTTTAAATTTTCGACGATACTCGGAAGGTGAAATGCCCATCAGATTTACAAATTGTTTGGTAAAATAACTCTGATCATAAAACCCGGACTCAAGCGCGATTTCTGAAATGCGTTTTTCCGTCCGCGTCAATGACTGACAGGCAGCATTGATACGGACTCGCAAAATATATTTTTGAGGCGTAATCTGATACAGCTTTTTGAACTTGCGATCAAATTGACTGACCGATAAATAAATCAAATCCGCTAAATCTGAAATCAGGATCCGTTCGTGATAATGTTCGAGCACATACGCAATGACTTTGTCCAGTTCCTGGTAAGACTGAAACTCGGCGCCGGCGACTTTAATATCCCGCAGGACACCAGCCACACCAATCACCTTGCCGCCATCACCGAACAGGGGAATCTTGCTGCACAGATACCACTTCAGATTTCCCAGTCGATCAGGAACCAGCCAGACCTGATTCGGCAGCGGACTGGCCGACTTCATCACCCGCTGATCTTCAGCGACATATTGTTGCGCCAGATCCCTCGGGTGAAAATCAAAATCGGTCTTGCCAATGATATCTTCTTCTCTGGGAATCGCGCGAATGTCCATCCAGGCACGGCTGATATTAATAAACCGACCTTCCGCATCCTTCGCGAAAAAATAAGTCTCCGGAATATAATTAAACAATTCTTCCAGATGGAGTTTATTATCCAGCCGTTTTATAAAATCATTTCGAAATTGTTGAAAATCTTCCATGCGCAAATAATACATATTTATGCGGGTTTTCTACAAGACGACGTTGCTCTGACCATCTATTCTATGCGAAAATAAACGAATAAGGGATTTCTTGCGCATCGGCGAAGCTGTCGCATTCCATTTCCCTCAGCCGAATATCATCACAGAGCCGGCTTTCAAAAGTCAGCACTGTGTTTAAATCCATCATTTGGGGTAAATCATGCTGAAATTTACTGGTCGAGGCACAGCACATACCTGCAGTGGAGTCACCCGCAGAGATTTCCTGCAAGTCGGAACACTGGGTGCGATGGGACTGTCGCTTCCCCAATACCTGGAAGCGAAAGAACAGGGGCTTGTCGACAAAAAAAATGACAACCGCTCGGCAATTATGATTTTCAATCTGGGTGCCCCCAGCCAGTTAGATACATTCGATATGAAACCGGATGCCCCGGCGGAAATCCGAGGTCCCTTTAAACCAATCCACACCGCTTCACCGGATATCGATATCTCTGAGATTCTGCCTCTGCATGCGAAAGTGGCGGACAAGTTTTCGCTGGTCCGTTCCTGTTATCATAACGCAGCCGCCGTCCATGATGCCGGCTGGCAGATGATGCAGACCGGTCGTCTCTTTACCGGTGGGGTGAATACGCCACACATCGGTTCGGTCGTTGATTATCTCCGCGGGCGCAAAACAGACTTGCCGGCGAATGTGGTACTCCCCGAAACAATGGGCCGCGGCGGCGGTAATCTTCCCAACGGTCAGGCCGGTGGTTTTCTGGGGAAAGCGCATGACCCGTTCGCATTGATGGCCGATCCATCCAAACCGGATTTCAAAGTTCCCGATCTGCTCCCTCCGAAAGAGATTGGAACGGCTCGATTGGATCGCCGTAAAAAAATTCGAGAAGTGGTTGACAATACAATAGACTACTTTGAATCCACTGAAGACGCCAAACTGCTCAATGGTAATTTCCATTCCGCCTACCGTTTGATGACCAGTAAAGCAGCACGCGAAGCCTTTGATCTGTCGAAAGAACCAACCAGAGTTCGGGAACGTTACGGTATGAATCGTTTCGGCCAGTGCTGTCTGCTGTCACGGCGCCTGGTGGAAGCCGGGGTTCGTTTTGTGACCATCAATACATTCCTGACCGTTTTTAATGAAATCACCTGGGACATTCACGGTTCCAAACCTTTCACTTCCATTGAGGGCATGAAGAATATTGTGGCCCCCATGTACGATCAGGCTTATAGTGCGCTGATCGAAGACCTGTATGATCGCGGCATGCTGGATGAAACCCTGGTCTGTAATGTCGCCGAGTTTGGCAGAACCCCGAAAGTCAATCCAGCCGGTGGCCGGGATCACTGGCCGCAATGTTTCACCTGCTATTTTGCCGGTGGTGGCGTTCAGGGGGGACGTGTTGTCGGCAGCAGTGACCCGATTGGCGGTGTTCCCGCGGATCACCCTGTTCCGCCCGGCGATCTGGCGGCAACCGTGTATCACAGCCTCGGCTTTGATCTGCATACAGTACTGCCCGGTCCTTCAGGACGTCCCTTCCCGCTGGTGGATGTGGGTAATCATGAAATTCGCGAACTGTTTTAAAACACACCATCTATTGAGATGAAACGCCGGTGTTAATAATAACATCACGATTTTACCAAATCGTGAACGGAGTCTGCACCACTGACTCCTGAGATCATTCCTGTTTTGTCATCGTAAATCATTCAAAGCAAAAGACTCGTTCCATAAAGAGAAGTGCGCAATGTTTCCTGCCAGACAAGTCACACGCTTTTTTCTGTTATTGATCTTCACCAGCCTGCTTGCTCCCGGCATGCATTCCGGTTTTCTCAGTACTGCGGAAGCAGGAGAAAAAATCATCCTGCTCCCCGAGAAAATCCAACTCTCAGGCAAGGAAGCACGGCATGGGTTTTCGGTCCAGAAAATCAACAATGACGGCGAGATCGCAGGGCCGGTCACCGCCGAAACGCAACTCTCTTCCAGCAATCCCGCGGTGGTCAAGATCGAGGGACAGACATTAATCCCTGTCAGTAATGGCGAAGCCGTCATCACAGCGAAACAGGGAACGCTTCAATCCCAAAGCAGTGTTTCCGTCACTGGTATCGATGAGCCTTATCAGTGGAGTTTCCGTAATGATGTGCAGCCGATTTTAACCAAAGCAGGCTGTAATTCCGGCCCCTGTCACGGCGCCCTCGCCGGCAAAGGCGGCTTTCGACTCTCGCTGAAAGCCTACGATGTACTGGGTGATTTCCATACAATTGTGAAGCAGTCACGGGGACGCCGCATCGAATTGTCTGATCCGGCACGCAGTCTGGTTTTGATCAAACCTACGGGAGCGGTTCCTCATAAAGGAGGTGTGCGTTTCGAGACCGACTCACCTGAATACCGAATTCTCGCCGGCTGGATTGCCCAAGGCGCACCCGCTCCTGCTGAAACCGATCCTGTCATTGAAACGCTGGAAGTCCTCCCGGCCCGATCAATCCTGGCCAAAGGACAAACACAGCAACTGCTGGTACAGGCACACTATTCCGACCAGTCCGTTCGCGATGTCACACAATGGACCGCGTTTTCCTCTGTCAACGAAAGTGTGGCATCAGTAGATGCGCTGGGAACAATTAAAGTGACCGGTTTTGGAGAAGGCGCCATAGTCTGCAACTTTTCCAGTAAAATTGCGATCTCCAAAATCACTTCTCCTTACGAGCAGAAAATTAATCCCGCAGTTTATGCGAAATCACCACAAAATAATTTCATTGATGAACTGGTCATCAAACAGCTGAAGCGATTGAACCTCCCCCCCTCTCCTCAATCGAGCGACTCGGACTTCATTCGCAGAGTGTATATCGACACGATTGGTACACTTCCGAAACCTGAGGAAGTCGCCGCTTTCCTGGCTGACCAGAGCCCCGACAAACGCAACAAACTCATTGATCAACTGCTCGAACGGCCTGAATTCATTGACTACTGGACCTACAAGTGGTCGGACCTGTTACTGGTCAACGGGGCTCTCATTCGTCCACAGGCCGTGAAGTCTTATCATAAATGGATTCACACGCATGTGAAGCAGAATACCCCCTGGGATCAGATGGTGCGGGAATTAATTACCGCGCAAGGCAGCAGCATTGAAAATGGTGCCACCAACTTTTATGCCATTCATCAGGATCCGGAAACCATGACCGAAAATGTCAGCCAGGCATTTCTGGGACTGGCGATTGGTTGTGCGAAATGCCATAACCATCCGCTGGAGAAATGGACGAATAACCAATATTACGCGATGGCGAATTTCTTTTCCCGCGTCCGCGCCAAAGGCTGGGGAGGCAGCCAGAGTTCGGGAGATGGCATTCGAACGCTGTTCGTTGCCACCGAAGGCGATCTGGTGCAACCCTTAACCGGCAAACCACAGCCCCCCACGCCTCTCGACGGTGAAGCCATTGATATCAACGCTCCCGAAGACCGCCGCATTTATCTGGCAAACTGGTTGACATCAAAAGAGAATCATTTTTTCAGCCGTTCGATTACCAATCGCGTCTGGGCCAACTTCTTTGGCGTGGGGCTGGTGGAATCGGTCGATGACATGCGGGAATCCAATCCTGCCAGTAATGAAGAATTGCTCGTCGCCGCTTCCGACTATCTGGTGCAGCAGGAGTTTGATTTAAAAGCGCTGATGAAAGTCATTCTGCAGTCAGCCGCTTACCAGCGCAGCAGCCAGCCGCTTCCGGAGAATAAGGATGAGCAACGATTTTACTCCCGTTATTATCCCCGCCGCATGATGGCCGAAGTTCTGCTGGATGGCATTTCTCAAGTCACTGAAGTTCCTGACGAGTTCACTCAATATTTTGAGCCGCAACCCCAAAAGACCGATTTTTATCCCAAAGGAACAAAAGCCATCCAGCTTTACGATTCCTCGGTCATCTCCTACTTTCTGAAAACCTTCGGTCGGAACGAACGGATGATTACCTGTGAATGTGAACGCACGGAAGAGCCTACGATGGTGCAGGTCTTGCACATTTCCAATGGCGACACGATCAACAATAAACTCAAAGCCAAAGAAAGTCGCGTCACGAAATTAATGGAAGCAAAGAAATCGGACAAGGAAGTGATTGCGGATATTTACATGCTGTGCCTCTCCCGCAAGCCAACCACTGAGGAAGAAACGAAACTGTCAAAACTGCTGACAGAGACACCCGAAACAGAAAAACGAATGGCGATCGAAGATCTCTTCTGGGGAGTGCTCAGCAGCCGCGAGTTTCTGTTCAATCACTAAGTCACGCACCGTTTCCGATCAAAAATTATAATTTATATAAACAGCTGACTTGAGGTCATCCATGTTTCCTACCCTGTCAAATTTCATTCTGTTTTTTTCACTGATCCTGCTGGTCGGACAAGCCGAAATGTTACAGGCTGCAGAGATACAAATTGACTATCAGAAACAGATCGCCCCCCTGTTTCGAAAATATTGCGAAAGCTGTCATGGGGTTGATGATCCTGAAGGAAAATTCGTCATCGATTCCTACGACGCCATGCTCAAAGGGGGAAAACAGGGACCGGCGGTTCTTCCCGGCGACAGCAAGAGCAGTCGCCTGATTCGGATGGTCACAGGCGAAGCCAAACCAGTGATGCCCCCGGAAGACAGTGGAGACAAATTAACGCCTCAGGAAATCGGGTTACTGGTGGAGTGGGTCAATCAGGGAGCCAAAGGCCCCTCTGGTAAATCACCGGCGCGAATGGAATTAACCGTCCCCAAAATCGCTCCGGCAACATCCGTCACACAACCAATCGACGCGCTTGACTGGTCAAAAGCAAACGACCTGATTGCCATCGCGCGGTTTGCAGAAGTCGATCTTTTATCAGGCGGTTCAAACAAAATCGTCCGTACCATCAAAGGACTCCCCGGCAAAGTGAATTCGGTGCAGTTCAGCCCCGATGGAAAATGGTTGATCACAGCTTCCGGAACAACCGGCTTGTTCGGTCAGGCTGCTATCTGGGATGTGACAACCGGCAAGAAGCAGCAGGAGTTTGTCGGCCATCGGGATGGGCTGTATGCGGCGCAGATCAGTCCGGATAACAAATGGCTGGCGACCGGCAGTTATGACCAGAAGATTATTCTCTGGGATATCGAAACCGGTAAACAGGTACGTCAGTTAACGGGCCACAACGGTGCCATTTTTGACCTGGCATTCAGTCCGGACAGTACCACACTCGCCAGTGCCTCAGCCGATGCAACGATTAAGGTCTGGCAGGTCGCAACCGGAAATCGCCTAGATACGCTCAGTCAGCCCCTCAAAGAGCAGTATACGGTCACCTTCAGCCCGGACGGTAATTTTATTCTGGCGGCAGGTGCAGACAACCGGATTCGCAAATGGCGATTGGTTTCCCGGAATTCGGCAAAAATCAACCCTCTGGTTTATGCCCGTTTTGCACATGAAAATCCGGTGATTCAAATTGCTTATTCCCCCGATGCCAAACTGCTGGCATCAATTTCTGATGATCGTTCTCTGAAAATCTGGGACGCAAATCAGATTTTGTTATTACACGTGGAAGAAAACCTGCCTGCGATTCCGACTTCCGTTGCCTTTGCCCCCGATTCGCAGACTGCGCTGGTCGGGTTCAGCAACGGACTCCTGAAACGGTTTCCCCTGCCAGAGCGTCTTTCTACTCCCGCAGAAAATCCGGGTATCACCAAAACAGTCCCGGAAACATCTTTACCAGTTCAAGAAACAGTCAAAGCGGTTCCCATCAAGGAGTCGGAACCAAATAACCGGCTGAATCAGGCAACGTTGCTGACGTCCCCTTCCATCATCGCCAGTGGTGTCATTGAAACGACAGAGCCGAAAACAACTGATGTCGATCTGTATCGCTTTGAATCCAAGGCCGGTCAGGAATGGCTCATCGAAACGAATGCCGCTCGTAAAAAATCAAAACTTGATTCTAAAATTGAAGTACTCGATGCGGAAGGCAAACAGATCCCCAGAGTCTTACTGCAGGCGGTGCGCGATTCCTATTTTACCTTCCGCGGCAAAGACTCGAACATTCTGAGCGATTTTCGAATCCAAAACTGGCAGGAAATGGAGTTAAATGAATATCTGTATGCCAACGGGGAAGTCGTCAAACTCTGGCTCTATCCTCGTGGTCCGGATTCGGGATTCAACGTTTATCCCGGCACTGGCAGCAAACGGTATACGTATTTCGGAACCAGTCCGATTACGCACGCGCTGCATGAACCATGTTATATCGTGGAGCCGTTTCCCGTCGGAACCGAATTGCCGCCCAATGGCCTGCCGGTCTTTACTGTGTATTATGAAAACAATGATGACGGGCTGCGGGAACTGGGTGATGATTCACGTCTGACCTTTCGAGCCCCCCAGGACGGCGTCTATTATGTGCGCGTCTCAGATGTACGCGGTTTCCAGGGAAAAGACTTTCATTACGAGTTGACGGTCCGCCCCAGAAAACCGGACTTCAAGGTGACTCTTCACGGAGCAAACCCTAAAGTCAACGCCGGCAGCGCGAAAGAAATTGAAGTCGTTGCACAGCGTATTGATGGTTATGAGGGGCCAATTCTAGTTGACATTTCCGAAGTGCCGCCTGGCTTTCATGTGACCAGTCCGATCATTATCCAGGCCGGTCATGACCGGGCCTATGGCGTCATTTCTGCCGATCCGGTTCCTCAGAGCGAAGGGCCGCTGATCGCTTCCAGACCAGACGATGCCCGCTATACCCCGATCAGCGTTTCCGCAACCGCTACCATCGCCGGTGTGAAACAAACCCATGCTGTAAATTCACTGGGAACGATTCAATTGCTGGAAAAACCCAAATTGATCATCCGCATGGTACCAATGGATACGGATCCACTCAGTTTCGCAGGTGACAATCTGGAATTGATCCCCGCAAAGCCGCTGGAACTGACAATTCACCCCGGCGAAACCATCGCCGCCAAGGTTGTTCTGTTACGGAACGGTTACAAAGGCGTGGTTGGTTTTGGCCGTGAGTATGCTGGCCGCAATCTGCCGCACGGAGTTTATGTGGACAATATCGGTCTGAACGGTCTGTTATTGCTGAGCAACAAGAATGAACGCACTTTTTATCTGACCGCAGCCAAGTGGGTTCCCGAGACGACGAGACTGTTCCACCTGCGAGCCGACCAGGAAGGAAATCAGACGTCGATCCCGGTTCTGCTGCATGTCAAACAGAAAGAGAAACTGGCTGCGACATCGAAATGAAACTTATTCTGTTAACGGGTCAACAGGATTTGAAGTCAATTTCGGAAACGGTGCGTGAGGATAGTCGACGGGTTGATAACGAAACGCCAGTTCGGGGGTCATTATTTTTTTGCCGTTGAGAATTCGAGACGAGAGGGCCCGGTCGAGGATGCCACTTGTCAATAACGTACGCTCGACTGGATAACTCGGAGTTCCCGTATGAATCATCCTCTCGATGGCTTTCAACAGATAGGCAAAATGCGGGTAACTCGGTTCCGTTCGTTCTTCGAACTGAGTGGCAATCGACTGCTGTCCTTTAAGTTTCAGCGCCACTGAAGTTCGATTGACGGACTGCAGCATGAACAGAGTTCCCAGAAAACCGTCATTGTACTGAAAGAGAAACAGGCCTGCATCCCGGTCGTCACGAATGTCGGCATTTCCCACTTTCGGCACAACAGCAAGCGCAGCGTTGAACACGTCTTGAGGGACGATGCCTTCATCAAGGGCTTTCCACATTGCCTCACCCTCTAAATACTGCACCCATTTCACACCACTTTCAGCACCTCGACGCCGCTCGAGCAGGCACTGATAGCATTCCAGTGCGTGAATCCCATAGATGTCGAGTCCGTCGTAACCGATTCCTACCGCGGCTTCAATTTCACAACCCACAGGAATATTCATTTCCGGTTTACGATACGTCAACGGCAGTGACGAACCAGCCATAAAGGGGATATTCATCTTCTGAGCACGATCATACATCCATTTCGCATCAGCCCAGACCGGGCCCGGATGTTTGTCATTGAACACGGGCACGACACGGTTATATTTCTGGAAGGTATCAGTAATCTCTTGAAAAAAACGGCGGCGGGGATAAAGCTGCTGCCCTTTGTCATTAAAGGGGTAGTCGCCGTGCTCTCCGATGCTGATTACGCCGTCGACGGGAATCTGGTCACTTCCGACCGTGACTGCGTTTTCGATTGAATCGAACAGCGGCACATTGTATTTGGCGGCCATCTTTCGGGACAGATCCTTATCGGAAAACTGATCCACATACAGCGATGACAGCTTCAAAGCCGGTCCGCTTCCACCGTCCTGCTTCCAGCCTTCCAGAATTTTTCCGATCAATACGTCAGCGTGTGTCATCTCTTCATAGATTGATACCACCGCGGCGACCGACTTTGTTTTGACTGGCTGCGTCGGTGTGGCAAAGGCTCGCTGAGCAACTGCACCACAGGCAAGAACAGCGGCATTCGAAATCCAGTCTCTGCGAGTGATCTGCCTGGGATTTTTCATGATGTCATTTCAGTAAAAAATGTTTTAAAGTTGTTCATCGAAAAGACCTGAATGCCTGATCGAACTGAAGTATACCACATGGTGATCAACAGATTAAGCCAGAATCCCAGAAACCAGACTCCGCATTCTGCCTGTCGACGTGCTGACAGACAAAACTGGTATCCGAACTCTTTCCCGATTCCGCACCACACTTCTCCGATGCTGCTTTGGTTTCTTCTCGTTGAAACCAGAGAGGAACTATTCCTTTTTTTTGAAACAGTTCATGATCCGGATTTCCCCCCGATCTCAAATAAGCCAGGAAATCCAATGCTTCCTCACTGGTCAATGTATCCACAAGTCCTGTCTGCATCATAGAGGACTTGGAGGGCATCATTTCATCAACGTATTCCGGTCAACACTCGTCAGATTACTGGGATGGGTCATATCGGTCAGCACCATCATATTTTTGCCGTTCAGATTGATGACGCGTCCATTAACTATCCGGCCATCATTCAGAACAAACATCGTGGAGGCATACTGATCGGAAATCACTTTAGAGGGTTCGATAATTGACTCGAGCAGGTTTTGTGCATTGAAGCGGCCGCCGACTCCCGTGAGGTCAGGACCAATTGTCCCCCCTTCACCGGCGAAGCGATGACATTTGAAACAGGCACCGGCGGCAAACATTTCCCGTCCCCGTTCAAAGTTGCGCTGAACCTTATCATGATTGGCTGCCTCTAATAATTCATTGACCGTCCACTTCCGGACAAAGGGACGAGGCGGCCCTTCTGCTATCGGTTCCGCTTTTTCCAGATCGACATCCAGAATCGGCTTGAGCGTTTCTTTCTCCTGATCAGTCAGCGTTTTGATGGCTTCTGCGCGAATATTGACCAGGAACTTATTGAACGACATCCCCCCTTTATGGGCTGTTGACTTCAAATACCACTCAAAGTATTTTTTGCGGAGTTCATCGTTCCAACCAACGGTAAAACTGCTGAGCACTTTGGCATAATGGATCTGCTCTTCCGTGGGCACCGAATATATCTATTTTCCACGATAACAGGTAGTTAATGCGTTGAAAACGGGATGGTCTTCCTTTTTATTTATTGATTTTCGGCAGGTAAGCTCGATATTTCTACGAAATTCTTGCATCATATCAGTAAGTAATTCAGCATAATATTCCAATCTCTTATCTGATCTTCCGCACAACACACAAACAAGGAGCCTCACTTGATGTCCTGTCGCGAACTGATTCGAAATGGCACTTTTTTTACAGCATTGCTAATTATCTCTACCGCGCTCTCTGGTTGCAATCAGGAAAAGAGTAATCACAATCCCGCAACATCAAATTCGGATTCTGGTGAAAAGAATGATGTCGCTTTTGTCACCAACGGGATCGCTTCATTCTGGGTAATTGCACAAAAGGGCGCCGAAAAAGCAGGTCAAGATCTGGGCGTCAATGTGGAGGTGAGAATGCCCCCCCAGGGTGTGACAGACCAGAAACGGATGGTCCAGGAACTTCTGGCACAAGGCATCGATGGAATTGCCATCAGTCCCATTGACCCTGATAATCAAAATGATCTCTTACAGGAAATCGCCGACAACTCGATTCTGATCACTCAGGACTCGGATGCGCCTGACAGCCCGCGCCAATGTTATATTGGAATGGATAACTATGCCGCAGGCCGGATGTGCGGGGAACTGGTCAAGGAAGCATTACCCGATGGGGGCGAGATCGTACTGTTTGTCGGACGGTTGGGTCAGGCTAATGCCCGCTTGCGCCGACAGGGTGTAATCGATGAACTCATGGAACGTTCGCACGATAACAGCCGCTACGACAAACCGGGAAATGTGATTAAAAACGAGAAATACACCATCCTGGAAACACGAACTGATGATTTTGATTTTCCTCAGGCCAAAGCCAATGCGCAGGATGCGATCGCCAAATACCCCAATCTGAAATGCATGGTCGGACTGTTTGCCTATAATCCTCCGTTGTGTCTGGAAGCGATTCGAGACGGAGGGAAGCTGAAAGAAATTAAACTTGTTTCGTTTGACGAAGATGAAACAAGTCTGCAGGGAATTATTGATGGGACCGTTGTCGGAACGGTCGTTCAAAACCCCTATCAATACGGGTATGAATCGGTCCGCGTTCTAAACTCACTCGCTAACGGAGACAAATCTCTCGTCCCCGAAAATAAAATCATGCATATCCCCGCTCGAAAGATCACTAAAGACAATGTGAAAGAATTCTGGGCTGAACTGAAATCATTAACCAGTGATACAGTTCCAAAAAAGAACGACAAAACCGAGGAAAAAAAATCAGCACCCAGGTCTGAAGACGGCACGCAAACAACGGACAAGCAAAAAGATGTGAAGTCGGATGAATAGTTCTCCTCCGAAGCACTCACAACCACTTCTGGAAGTGAGACAAGTCTCAAAACAATTCCCTGGCGTGAATGCCTTGAGTCGGGTCAGCCTTACATTAGGTCATGGGGAGGTGCTGGCTGTCATTGGTGAGAATGGTGCCGGCAAAAGCACCTTGATGAAAATCCTGGCAGGCGTCCAGACACCCGATTCAGGAACGCTGCTGATCGATGGAGAAGCCGTTCCGGTTTCGAATGTGGAAGATGCGCTCGACAGCGGTATTGCCTTAATTCATCAGGAGTTGAACCTTTCAGAAAATCTGGATATTGCAGCCAATATCTTTCTCGGCCGCGAACCAAATTTCTGTGGCATCATCAATCAGAAGCAAACATATCTCGAATCGGAAACGTTTCTGAAACGTGTGGGCTTGAATCTTTCCCCTCAGACCTTAGTCGGCAACCTGACTGTTGGTCAGCAACAAATGGTGGAAATCGCTAAAGCACTGTCGATTAACGCACGCATCCTGATTATGGACGAGCCCACATCTTCGTTATCACTGCATGAATCTGAGGCCCTGTTTTCCGTGATCCGGGAGTTGAAAGCGCAAGGAGTCAGTATTATCTATATTTCCCATCGCCTGGGTGAAGTGAAAGACCTTGCTGACCGTGTGGTCGTTTTGCGAGATGGAGAAAACGCCGGCGAACTGGATCGTGATTCCATCTCACACGATCGCATGGTGCAATTGATGGTGGGACGCAGCGTTTCCCAGTTTTTCCCGTATACTCCGCATCAACCGGGCGACGTCGTACTCGAAGTGAAAGAACTGCGCACACCGGCAAATCCCACTCACCCGATCAGCTTCTCGCTGAAAAAAAATGAAATTGTCGGTATCTCCGGTCTGGTCGGTGCCGGAAGAACCGAACTGCTGCAGGTCCTGTTTGGCATCGACGCACCGCGGGGGGGGACCATTTTTGTCAATGGCAAAGAAATACATATCCATTCTCCCAAAGACGCGATCAAAGCTGGTCTGGCGCTGGTTCCCGAAGATCGAAAGCTGCAGGGACTGATCCTGGAAATGGCCGTACGCGAAAACATGAGCCTTGCCAGCCTTTCGCGTGACCGAAGGCATCTCGGGATGATCAATTTTTTAAAGGAGCGAAATATCTCGGCAGAGATGATCGCCGCGATGAACATCAAAACGCCGAATGACCGCCAGATTATCCAGTTTTTATCAGGTGGGAACCAGCAAAAAGTTGTGTTGGGAAAATGGATGGCATTAAACCCCGGCGTCTTGCTTCTGGACGAACCCACCCGCGGCGTTGATGTGGGTGCCAAGGAAGAAATTTATCATCTGATGAATGAACTGGCTTCCCGGGGAATGGCGATTTTATTTGTCAGTAGTGACCTGGAAGAAATACGTGGCATTTCGGATCGTGTGCTGGTGATGCATGAAGGCCAAATGACAGGAACGCTCTCCCGGGCAGAAATGAGTGAAGAAGCCATCATGCAGCTTGCGACCGGACAGATTAGAGAATCCGTCCCTTCTTAATTCCTTTTTAATTTATTAAAACCAAACTTGCGCTTAAGAATCACAATCATGAAGAAGATCTTGGGAATATTAATCTTATTAATTGTTGTGTGTCTTATCACAGCAGTCTCAAATGAAAATTTCTTTACTGCTTACAACATGCAAAATGTGATCCGGTTAACATCATTGTTCGGCATCATCAGTATTGGTGTCGCATTCGTGATTATCTCCGGCGGAATCGACCTTTCGATTGGTTCTGTGATCTGCCTGACAGGAAGTTTATTACCTTTTCTACTGTCAAAAGGCGTATCCGTTCCCGCTGCATTGCTGCTGGTCAGCGTCGTCTCAATTGCCATTGGACTGTTCCATGGCTTGCTGATTACCAAATTAAAACTCCAGCCTTTTATTGTGACGCTCTGCGGATTACTCATTTACAGAGGAATCGCCAGAGGCATCACCGAAGATCAGACTCAGGGGTTTGGAACCGCGCATGCCGGATTACGATATCTGGCGACAGGAAAAATCGCAGTCCCTTTCATGGAAGGTTTCAAACTGCCTGTCCCCTTTCTGATCATGCTCGGTCTGGCAGTTATTGCCGCATTCTTTTTGAACAAAACCATTTTCGGTCGCTACCTGAAGGCGATCGGGAATAATGAAACAGCCGCACGTTATTCGGGTATCAAAACAGACCGAACCGTGATCATGGCTTACATCATCTGCTCCTTTCTTTCGGGTGCGGGCGGCGTTTTATTCGCGCTGGATATCAACTCAGTACAACCCGAGGGCATCGGCAACTTTTATGAACTGTATGCCATTGCAGCAGCCGTCCTGGGAGGGTGCAGTATTCGCGGGGGAGAAGGCAGCATTCTGGGGGTGGTCATTGGTGCCGCCCTGATGCGGGTTCTCCGCAATTCCATTACCATGCTGGGGATTCCCTCGCAACTGGAATTTGCTATCATTGGAGCAGTGATCCTGGTTGGAGTGGTCACTGACGAACTGGTAAAACGGTATGCAAAACAACGCAGGGCACAACAGCAGGCCAGACAGACCTCTGATTAGTTCCTTTCATTCACTTACTGGATACTTAATATGTTAACTTATGAATATTATTGCGAAACCAATGGCAAAACGATCGAAGTCAGTCACCGCATGCAGGAATCACTGAAAACCTGGGGAGAACTCTGCCAGAAAGCGGAAATTCCACTGAATGAAACTCCGGAATCAGCGCCGGTAGAACGTTTGATTTCAGGAGGTCTGCTGTTTAAAGGGGAAACTTCAAGCAAAAAATCGCAGCTTCCGATGGCCGATCCCGGCTGTGGTCGCTCGAACTGCTGTCGCCACTAACCACCTGCTTTAATTACCGCGATCCTGCATCTTTCCTTTTGTCGTTATTAAAGGTTTATTGTGTCTCTTTCCCGTATTAAAAATGGAACGATTTACGATCCTGCTAACGGCGTGAATGGTGAAGTACGTGATCTGTGGATTCAGGATGGTGTGATTGTCGCCGCTCCACCAAATCAAGACACTTTTTCGGGAAAAACCCTGGATGCGACTGGCTACGTCGTAATGCCGGGCGGAATTGACATGCACTGTCATATCGCCGGTCCAAAAGTAAATGCAGGGCGTAAAATGACGCCCGAAATGAAACGTAATGCGCCCCCGATTTACCGCAGCGAACATACCCGCTCGGGCACGGGAGGCATCGTTCCCAGCACCTTTGCCACCGGCTATCTGTTTGCGAGTATTGGTTACACCACAGCCATGGACGCGGCAATTCCCGGTCTGCACGCGAGGCATGCCCACGAAGAACTGCAGGACACGCCCATTCTGGACAAGGGTTTTTACCTGCTGTTCGGCAACAATCATTTCGTGATGAAACATCTGCGGAATCAGGACCAGACAGCGTTGGACGCCTATTGCGCCTGGCTTTTGGAATCGGCCAAGGGTTATACAATCAAAATTGTGAACCCCGGC
Source organism: uncultured bacterium (assembly GCA_963974925.1). Lineage (GTDB taxonomy): Bacteria > Planctomycetota > Planctomycetia > Planctomycetales > Planctomycetaceae > Gimesia. Next base: position 57,340 of record CAXBFD010000029.1, read on the forward strand.
GGCGTTGAAGACTGGAAACAGATCAGTCGCAAATCGATCAAGGAACTGGATTCCCCCGTTCAGAATTTCGGGGTGACTCCCCGAGAGATTGTACGTGGCCTGGCGGGTACCGCAGACAGGTTGCAACTGCCACACTCGGTCCACATTCATTGCAATAACCTGGGAATTCCCGGTAACTGGGAAACCACGTTGAAGACAATGGAATCCCTGGAAGGCCACCGCGGGCATCTGGCACACGTCCAGTTTCACTCTTATGACGGTGATCCGAATGATCCTACGAGTTTCTCTTCAGCGACTCAGAAACTCGTAGACTATGTCAATTCGCATGAAAACATCACTGTCGACGTCGGGCATATCAATCCCGGGTCAACCATCTCGATGACGGGGGATACCCCTTTTAGCCAGTTTCTGCATAATATCAATCGGAATAAATGGTATACAGCCGACTGTGAACTCGAGAGCAGTTGTGGCGTGATCCCGATTGAGTACCGGCCACAGCGCAGCCTGATCAATGCCGTCCAGTGGGCTATCGCGCTGGAATGGTATCTGCTGATGGAAGATCCCTGGCGCGTGATTATGACCAGCGATCATCCGAACGGCGGCGCTTTTTATCACTATCCGGAAATTATTTATCTGCTGATGGACAAGAATTTTCGACAGGAGTTTCTGTCCCGGATGCCGGAAGAAATTCGTGAAAGAAGTGTACTGGCAGATCTGGAGCGAGAATACTCGCTCTACGAAATTGCCATCATCACCCGGGCCGCCCCGGCACGTGTTCTCGGGATGAAAGAAAAGGGACACCTTGGTATGGGAGCACACGCAGATATTACCATCTATGCGCCGCAACAAAACCGTCAGGAAATGTTTGAACGCCCTCGCTGGGTCTTTAAAGACGGCCAGCTTGTTGTGGAAGATGGTGAAATCCAGGAACATCAGTTCGGGCGAACTTATTATACAGCACCCGATTTTGACCAGGAGTTTTTGCCACAGATCAAAAACTGGTTCGACGATAACTACTCGATCCGGTTTCGCAACTACCAGATCGAGAAACAGGAAATTCCTCAGGCAGAAGAAGTCACTTGTGGACTGAAATCGAGCTAATCTGCAAGAAGTCCTGTCCCTCAATCGGTGATAAGCATGGCGCAGCAGACAGCGTGGTTAAAGCAGAGTCAGCCAGGCAAGTCGCCCCCCCCTCAACTGCCCCTGCTTCAAACTGACCTTCACCAGGATGCTCACTCGCAGACTCTAAATTGGAGGTAATGTCCGATCCATTACCGGTTTTGACAAGGCCATATCTTCATCCTGGATGGGAAGAAACTGTCCTTCGTCCGGGTGAAAATTAAAAACCTCACCAGTTTCAAATTTGTAGACCCAACCGTGTAATTTTAACTCTCCACGACTCACCGCAGCGGCCACTGACGGATGTGTTTTCAAATTTTCGATTTGAACGAGCACATTCTCCTGTACAGTCAAAACGAGGCGCTCATCAGGATCAGTCAGGTGTATGTAGTTCTCATCTACAATTCTACGTGTCGATTCCGCGTGTTGTAAATAAGCCTTGACAGCAGGCATTTTTTCGATCTGTGAGGGATCGAGCAGCCCGCCCATGGCTCCACAGTGGGAGTGACCGCAGACAATGATGTCCTTCACTTTCAAAGCAGTGACCGCATATTCAATGGTTGCAGCTTCGCCACCAAACACGGCACCATAAGGAGGGATAATATTTCCAGCAGTGCGCTGAATGAACAATTCACCCGGTTTTGTCTGAGTTAATTGATTGGGATTGATTCTTGAATCTGAACAGGTAATGAATAGCGCGAGGGGGCTTTGACCATCAACCAGAGTTTCGAATAACTTTTGTTCCTGACTAAAGTAGTTCCTTTGAAACTCGTGGATCCCATCAACCAGCTTTTGCATATTTCTTCTCCTGCTTACTTCATATGATCATTGCATTTAATACAGAGTTTACATCAGTCCACTCGCACAATACTACTCTTTCATTAAGTGATTTAACACTTTTCTACGCTCTATTCTAGTCAGTACAGCACTCAAAACGAGCCAAATTCCGAGCTCATTGGAATTTGACTTAAAACTTTTGAAGGTTTGCTGTTGGGTAAAATATGATTCTGGATCACACCAAGCCAACTGCACGTTAAAACATTCTGTGGCGATCTTCGAAGCGAACTTGCCGTTACTCCTTAAAAACATTATATTACTGCTACGATCCTTGATAATTTTTATTTGCCAGTATTAATCACAACGACACCCACTGGACACGCAACCAGTGCCGTTAAAACCATTAATGCTGCTGGAACAGCTGATGAAATTTTTTGTTTTATTTGTTCTCTGCTGGGGGGTGCTGTTTGGCACTGCGCGCTCTCTGATTTCGGGAGAAGAGAACCAAAAAATTCCCGTCGACCAGCCTTTCGGCAAATATGAAGAGAGTGAATCCGAAGAAGAGCTGAAAAAGTGGGAGTTCACCCCCTCACTGTTTGGCACTAAGACGGTCGATATCCTGCTCGACAAATCGTTTGACTGCGCCTTGCAACAGGCATCTATTTACGCCTCGCTGGTCAATAACAGTCCCAAATGCTCTCGCGCGCCTCCGCGTTCCCTCTGCTGAACTCACAGCCGCTATCAATCACGATTTTGCGAAGTCCTGATAAATCGATCTTTTCATTTGAATCTGAAGGTCATTTCATTCTGTGAATTGATGTCAGGAATTTGCTTTATCCCTGCTCAAGCATGTGCGCTCACCTGATGGAGCCCCTTAGCGGATCAATTCGGATATCTGGACCTTTTTTTCTGTGAAAAACCATGAACGAATTTGCGAACATTCACACTGTCCCTCAGCATTCAAAGCCGACTCAACCCGAAGCGTTCTCCAAATTACGGCATGCGATCGAACATGCTGCTCATCTCTTGCCAGCGCAAGGTCCGATCACCGTTTTCGTGCATCATAACACGCTACATGCATTCGAAGATCTGCCCTTCGAAAAAGGGGTCGTTGAAGGAGGCCGGACTTTTGGATGCCATCCGTTTTTGTCTGAGGACCGTTATCGAAAAAAGTTCGAACACGACCGAATTCGTGTGACTGACATCGAAGAGGTCTTATTGACTGATCTCAATGAAAACGC
>CAXBFD010000030.1:0-60099 GCA_963974925.1 uncultured bacterium
TGATCTACTATTTTTACTACCACAAAAAACACGAAACCACACGAAAACGAATCCACCATGTGAGCGGCACGGCGCCAGCCGCCGTTTCGAAGGATACTTAAGGGCAGGTCATTCTATTTACCGTTTTGGTTTTTGGAACCTTTTATTTGCTCTCATTCTACTGCGGGCTTGTGAGTTGATTTAAAAACTCTCCCGCGCATGCGGCGATGATCTCTGCCGCATTTTCATTGGGTAAGCCATTGCTCTGCTTGTATCGGCCTTCTCTTTGAAATGCCCGCCGATCATCGGCAGGGAATAACCAGCCTTTCTCATCGTTGGTCTCAAATTCCCATTCCTGATCTTTGGCACGAAAATAAAAGTCAATTTTATGAATTACACCGACACACTGCAGCAGATACCCCCCGGATAATTCATATTCCCCTTCCACATTTAAAAACGGACATTCCATGTGCCATTCTGATTCTCAGTATACTCCCACGTGACGTTCATGGCTGCATCGCTTTCAATTCGCACTCCCTTCTGCAGAAATAAAATGTAACGGCAGATGTATCTGAGATTAGACACACAACTAGAACTAAAGTTCGAGAAACTGACTTCGATGGATTATTTCCGCACCTGAAACCCGTGTTCGTTCAGACCACGGTCAGCAGGATTGGTTTTCCTTTGGTAATGACGAGAGTATGCTCAAATTGCGCCGACAGATTTCCTGTTTCGCCGGTCAAAGTCCAGCCATCACGGCCTTCCGAGACAAACGCGCTGTGCGTTGACAGGAAGGGCTCGATGGTGATGACCAGCCCTTCATGCAGGATTCTTGTATCGCCGGGCACGTAATAACCGGGTATTTCGCCCGGCTCCTCGTGCAGCCCCCGCCCGACCCCGTGACTGCATAGATTTCGAATGATCCGAAACCCTGTCTGCCGGGCGACATGCTGAATCGATTTTCCAATCCCATTCAACGGCCGACCTGCGCTCGCACTCTGACAGGCCTCCGCTAACGCCCGCTGTGTGGCAGCGATCAGTTTGTCCTTCAGCGGGTTACCCGGCGGAACGACAAAGGTGCCGCCGGTATCTGCAAAGTAGCCGTTCTTCTCGGCGGAGACATCAATGTTGACGACATCGCCCGGCTGAATCACCCTGTTCCCGGGAATCCCATGCGCGGCTTCTTCATTGATGCTGATACAGGTAGCGCCGGGAAAATTGTACGTGAGTTGCGGCGCGGATCTCGCGCCATACGATTCCAGCAACCCCTTCCCGATCCGATCCAGTTCGCCGGTTGTCATGCCCGGCTCTGCACGGGTCTTCATTTCTTGCAGAGTGACCGCAACGATTCTGCCAATCGTCCTTAATTCGCGCAGGTCTTCGGCTGTTTCAATGGTCATGCAAATACTCCTGAAATAATTCGAATCGGTGATTCAGCACCCCGCCCCGCACAACTTTAACATAAAGCAATCCTGCGGGAAATGATTTTGTCTGAACTCAAGGAGTCGAGGAGGAATGAGATGTCCTGTCGATTGAAATACAATGGCGCTCGTAAACCACTCATTTCTGAAGCCGCTGATGTTCGGAATCGAACCGTTTTTGGTTTATTGAACCTTTGTTTGTTCGTCTTCGTATATTATTAGGCATCTTGAATCACTAGCGAGGGGGGCGGTGTGTTGTGATAAGTACGCTCCTTCAAGATGGCACCGCTAAACATGGTTCCGCTTTGGATGAAACATAGAACAGTATGACATTCGCGAACAGTGACACCTATGATAGCTTGATATTCTACCTTAAGATCTAAACTAAAATCACCGTAATCACGATTCGAAACCGCTGTCGACTTAAACTGTTGTCCTGGCGCAATGAGGTCAATGGATGCTGAATCCTGACCTTCAATTTGCCATTCTAACTTCAGATCAAATGCGGGTGCCAAGCTGACGTTTTTGAGGATAAAGTTACATTGGAGCGAAGGAACGTTCCCGATTTGAAGTTCGTCAATTTTGAGTTCACTACTGAATATTGGAAACAAATTCTCTTGAATTGCTTTCAGCAACACCTGTGGTTTAATTACCGGTTCAAAATGTTGACGAATTGAAGCTTTCAAATCAACTGAGTTAGAGAATAGTGAAAACCAGTTATTTTCTTGGCTATCAGCCCTTAGCTTACGATGATCAGCAAGAAATTCAAACAAACCGTGATTCTTTGGCGAAACCCAAGAATACTGCACATCCTCCACAATATTGTTTTTTTGCCGAATAGTAAAATCTGCTTCCAAGCGGTCCCGAACATAAAAATAGATTGGTTTGTTGTGGAGTTTTGCGTGACGATATTCGAGATGAGTCGCTGAAATATTATCAAACCCGCAATCACCGAGTTTTGGTCCATATCGCTGATCAAGAATTACGATCACTGCATCGGATACTTCGACATTCAAGAGGCAGGTTTCTATGGAGTTAGCGTCAAAAGCGAGGTTGAATTTTGACAACTTATGATCCGACATCACGGGTGCTATGCCCAACTCGCGAAGTAGTTGCTCAAGTTCACTTCGTATGTCTAAAAGATCGTAGATTGTAGAACTGACAAACACTCTCATTCGCCCTGTAGACTCCATATTCAATTTGAAAAATGGCTATATTCATAAGCCTTCAGTATTACTGCTAGTCAGAATTTGGTGTCCACTCCAAATATTAATGGACCTAACACCTTATTTTCTCCTAGTTTGTCAGGAGCAGGGGAGGGAATGAACTCTGGATTTTCATAAAAAATATCTGATACAAATATTTCAATCAAAGCAATTCCCCATCCGCATCATACACCCCCCCATCGCAGGAATAATATTGACCTTCTGAATCCCAGACCGCGCCTCGCATTTCCAATTCATTTATTCTCGCAGATCGCTCATCTAACTCAATCTCTAGTATGATCTCATCATAATTTCCATCTACTAATTCAACATGCGGACGAGGTTTATCTTCACCTACTGGCAAAGGGTCGGTTATCTTAGCGAACCCTTTACAGAGACAATGAAGATCATAGTCATATCGCTCATAAACTCCCCACCAGTTCTTAAATATGAATGCTGAAATAGGCCTATCCACTTCACAACATTCTAGAATTGGAGCTTTATTAAGGCATTCACTTAGCTCCTTCATACAATCGATATCTGGTAAGTCAAAGAATCGAAAGCAACCATACTTTCCTTTTTGGTAAATTCTATTTCTATGTGATTTCAATAGTCGGTGATTTTTGAACAACTCACCACGATTCTTTGGTTCTCTTTCCCAATGTCCAATTTGATCATCTACTCTTTCAAAGAGAATTGGGTCGACAATTGCAAGATCAAGATCTGATTCTGGTCCATATTCCATCCAAAGTTTCCGAGAATCCGGAGCAATACTGAAACCAATCTTTGTACTTCCTTTAAAAAACAAACAATTGGGGTGAAGATTAAATTTAGCCGCGAAGTAATGTAGAAGTTCGTAGTGCTTCTTGTGTGATTGGATCGCCATAGGCGTTCCTTGAAGGAGTATCGAATTGATTAGGGTTTTGGGATCAGACATTGCAAGTTCATGAATTTCCCTCGGTGAGACGATAATATGTCCTTGATTGTCGAAGTACATTACAAATCAATCTCCTGCTCTATCAACCGATACTAATGGCTGTTGATAAAGCCCATTAGAATCGAAAAGTGGATCGTGGAGTCGAAACCTAACACGATGTTCACATGATGGGCATTTAAATAAGTCACCTTCTATATGAATATAAGCTTGCCGAGCGATTTCTTGCTGGCAAACTGGACAAGGAGAGATATCACGAAAGCTACAGACTGGGCAAATAGATGGTAGCACGGTTCCAGCTACATTTCCGCAGTTTACACACTCCGGTCCCATCTCATCGTTGATGACAACTGAATCAACCCTCTCGGTGTGGCCATAATTTTCAATTACTCGTTTTACTTCTGAATAATAATTTGTACTGAATTCGAAATAAGCGTTACTTTCCGCATCCCCGTAATCTGACACGAATCATTGAAGGCCCGTCCATACACCCTCATACACTTCTACCGCAGGCCCCGTCATAAAGACGTCGCCTGATTCCGCCCATTCGAGCCGTAAGTCGCCACCCGGTAAATGGATAAGCACATTCCGCTCACTGCGCCCGGTTAAGACGCCCGCCACCGCCGTCGCGCAAGCGCCCGTCCCGCAGGCCTGAGTCTCCCCCGAACCCCGCTCCCAGACGCGCATCTTCAGTTCCGTCGGCGAGAGCACTTCGATAAATTCGGCATTCACCCGATTCGGGAACATCGGATGGATTTCCACACGGGGACCGATCACATGCACCCAGTGATCGTTGATCTCTTCCACAAACGTGATGCAGTGTGGATTGCCCATCGAAACGCAGGTGACCTGAATGACATCTCCTCCCAGATCCAGGTCTGCATTCACCGGGGGATCACCGGGCAGCAGGGTCGGAATCTCAGAACCGACCAGGACGGGTTTCCCCATGTTCACACGCACCTGGCTGACTTTTTGACCGGACAGTTCGAGATCCAGATTCAAAATTCCTGCGCCGGTTTCAATCTTCAATGATTGCTGCTGCGCGATACCGTGATCATAAACATACTTGGCCACGCAGCGAATTCCATTGCCGCACATTTCCGATTCACTGCCGTCCGCGTTGAACATCCGCATCTGCGCGTCTGCTTTTTCAGAGGGGCAAATCAGGATTAACCCGTCGGAACCAATTCCCTTATGACGGTCGCTGACCTGGATCGCCAGGCTGGCAATATCCTGAGGCAGCGTTTCTTCGAAGCAGTTGACATAAACGTAATCGTTGCCGGCTCCGTGCATCTTCGTAAATTTCATCGTGGTATTTCTATGGCTGAACTGATCAAGGGTTGTGATACAAGTGACAAACCGGCTGTTATTCCTGCGACTTCAGCCCCAGGAAGATACTTCGACGCAAGGCATTATCGCGACCGGAAAACTCATCTTCGTTACTCGGCAGAATATTTTCCAGTGTCGTGGCCATCATATGGAATTTGGCATCAATGTCGTCCGCATAATGCACCAGCAATGCTTCCGGCGTATGCGGGGCAATCGGGGAACCCCACTCCGGTAAATTCTGATGTGCCACGATCAGATGCTCCAGGCGTAACAGGGTTTCAGCGTCAAAGTTTTCGATCTTACCCGCATGGGCGCGTACGAGATCCCGCCCCAGCAGGATATGACCAATCAACCGTCCCGCTGGCGTATAACGGGAAGCGTGGGGCTGGTATTCCAATTCGGTCAGTTTGCCGATGTCATGCAAAATCGCACCGGCGACCACCAGCGATTTGTTCAACGGAGGCTGCATCTTCTGATAATAGGCGATGTATTTGTCGGCGAGATAACAGGCCGTCCGGGTGACCGACAGCACATGCTCCAGAAAACCGCCCGTGAACGCATGATGATTCTTGCTGGCGGCGGCGATCGTTTTGATCTGGTCCTCGTACTGTGTCAAAATATCCAGCACCAGATTTCTCAAGGCAACGTCCGTAATCTGCTCGCGCGCGAGCTCCGTCAGCTCCTGAAACATTTCCGTGCTGGAAAAACGGGACCGCTGAAAATACAGGCCCGGATCAAAACCGTCGGCTTCGTCCTCATTCATCACCGGCCGAATGCGATCAATGTCCAGTTGAGGGCCATATTTGCTCTCGTCGTAACGTGCCCGGATTTTATAAAACGCGCCCTCCGCCCAGTTCGTCTCACAATCTTCGAACCAGCTTGTATCGCTCCAGATCATCGATGTCGCGGTGACGTCACGATCTCGAAATTGAACGCGAAAGTAAGGCTTGCCATCCCGTGTGGTGGCCCGCTCTTTGGAAACCAGCAGCACAAAACTGTCCGCTGATTGTCCCGGTTCCATTTCGCTTAACAGCATTAATTGGCGAGGTACATTCATGTATCCGGTCTCGGTGATTCAAAATACAAAAACAAAAGATGCTCCATTCTAAAGGCACACCTCCATGAGTGCAAAAGAGACTGTTCACTCAATCGATTTAATTCAGGACACGCCGATCCTTTTTAGACTCGCCAGGGGCAATCACGTGGTTCGAAAAGAAAAGTTTCAGCCTCCGAACGGTTTCCAGATCCGATTTCATCCTCTCACAACCACCAAAACACACTTAAACATTTACTACTATTACATTTAAGAAAAACTGACTGTTTAAAAAGTTCTAGCCAAAAAGCATCTCGGAAAAAATCGAGCTCTTGTCTATAATAGCAGGAGAGAGTAAAAAGCGCAGAGGCTCGCTTTTCCCGGCATTGCAATCTGGCTTTGTGCCAATTTTTCGCCGATAGATACCAACGACGGCTCATAAACCAAACAATTTTTAAACTGGAGATTTTTTTCCATGGCTATTTCAATTACTGAAAATGCTTCCAAGGAACTTAAGAGATTTATGGAGGACCAGAAAATGGGTGAAGGTTCTCTGTTAAGAATCGGAATCGTTTCTGGTGGTTGTAGTGGATTCCAATACGATTTCCGTTTCGTCGATGAAGTCGATGAAGAAAACGACACGGTTTCAGAACAACACGGCGTCAAAGTGGTCGTCGATAAGAAGAGCGGACTCTATCTTGATGGAACCACCGTTGATTTCTACGAAAGCCTCGAAAAACGAGGATTCACATTCGATAACCCCAATGCAGTCAAATCCTGCGGGTGCGGCAGCAGCTTTTCTGCCTGATTCAGGGATCAGCTCCTGAACGAGATCGATTCGTGACAATCGAAAACTTCCAGAGATTTTGCCGAGGAGCATCGAATGCTCCTCGGTTTTCTTTGTTTTCAGGCAACGCTCGCTCACCATTTCTGATTGAATAAACAGCGTTCCCTGAGCAACTCTGATGCGGTCGCAGCGGTCTGTACGCAAACGGTCATCCGCGTTTCGCAAAACAGGATCAGGCCGAAACCGGCACTACTGGATGTTTGTTTAACTGCCGAAGGCCTCTCGACTTCCACAAAGCAAACCAGCTCGCTATAACAAAGCCCGCAAGAGTCTGAATTAAAACCGATTTCGAACTGAAAAACCAAAGTGAACGGCTCAAATAACGAAGGAAGCAATACAATGAAACTGGAAGGGCAAAATGCTCTCGTGACGGGCGCGTCCCGGGGAATTGGTCGCGGCTGTGCAATGGAAATGGCGAAAGCAGGCGCCAATGTTGCCATCAATTATCGATCTCATCCGGAAGAAGCGGAAGAAGCAGCTGAAGAAGCACGCTCCTACGGCGTTAAAGCGATCACCATCCAGGCAGACGTGGCTGACCAGAAATCGGTAGAGAAGTCCGTCGAAAAAGTGGTCGAAGAATTTGGCAGCCTCGATTTATTCGTTTCCAATTCCGCCTACAGTGATCGCGAACTGATTCTGGATGCGGACATGGAAGGCTTCAAACGTACGATTGATGTCACGATGTGGGGCGCTTTTTTTGGTGTGCGTGCGGCTGCAGCACAAATGGCCAAACAGGGCAAAGGGGGCTCGATCGTCGTGATCAGTTCTCCTCACGCCGTGATCGCGATTCCCAGTTCCGCCGCCTACAATATGGCCAAAGCGGCAATCGACCATATGGCAAGAACCGCTGCCATCGAATTTGCCCCACACAAAATTCGCGTGAATACCGTGCATCCCGGCTGGATTGACACGCCGGGCGAACGAAAATTCTTCACCGACGAACAACTGCAGGCAGGCGCAGAAAATATTCCCTGGAAACGACTGGGCACTCCCAATGAAGTGGGCAAACTCGTGACGTTTCTCTCCAGTCATGACGCCGACTACATGACCGGAGGCACAACCACCATCGACGGCGGGATCAGTCTTCCCTGGTGGTCAAAACGAGCAGAGGGAGCACAATAATCCGGAGCGGAAAATGGATTCTTTCTCACGCGGAACTCCCGATGGTTCATTTTCTCAACTCTATTAACACCAGAGACTTCAGGTTGATCTGTTGCTCTGGTTCTCGATGGGGTACACTACCGTATCTCATCGAAACAGGAAGCGGACCCGCACTGCACGAGAGTCCGTTTCCCGTTGATTGAATTTGCGACTAATATTTTCCGCCGGAAAACGATATGCATTTACTTATCCGTTACAGTGGAAGTGCCTGAGGATCTCGAAATGACTGACAGTCAGAATAAAATTGAATTGAAAAATCCCGTGGTCGCGGCGATTTTAGCGTTTCTCATTCCGGGAGCAGGTCACTTTTATCAGGGAAGAACCTTCAAAGCAGCCATTTATTGTTTTTGCATCCTGAGTACCTTTTTTTGCGGAATGGCATTAGGCGACTGGAAAACCGTCTATTATCAGTCTGAGCCGGGTCGAAGAAATCTCGGATATTTTGCACAAGTCGGCGTCGGTTTACCTGCCTTGCCTGCTTTAATCCAGACTTCTCGTTATAATAAGTCGGTGTCACCTTCCAACCTTGCCCAGCATGAGGCTGATGCCAGCTACTTTGAATCGCACTCTTACCACGAAGAAATGCCTCTGGAGGCTCCTTTCCAGGGCACACTTCTGGATCGGGGCGATGATGGCAAAAACGTCAGCGGAAAGCTGGATGGTTACATCAGGCTCAAAGCGGTCCCGGGTGAATTTGGCACGGAAATCACAGGCACTTTTGAGGGCACGCTGGATAACAAGCCGATCTCAGCGCTCACTCTTTCTGATCCGGTCGGAATTGGTTTGCCGTTAGGCGGAGATGCACAGCGTTCCCTGGAATGTGCTGTGGTGCGTGAAGTCAATGGCCGCCGGATGGATACCGGACACATCGAAGGATTGATCCCCAGACCTTTCCTGAACTGGTTTGAAATGCCTTTAACGAATCATGAACTGGACGATATTAACAAAAAACTGGGGAAACGTTATGAATTTGCCGTCGTTTTCACCTGGATTGCGGGGTTGTTAAATCTCCTCGTCATCTGGGATGCGTTCGAAGGCCCTGCCTACGGCAGAGGTGATGAAGAAGAACTTAAACCCCAGGATAAAACACCACCAAATCCCAAGTCCTGATTGACGTAAATCATCACTCAGGCAATTTATGTCAGCGAAACCCGTTTCAAAAGGCAATGCAATCATGTCGATTCCACTTCTATTCGCGAACCAGGTAAATGCCGTTGTCTACCTGATACCGCTTTTGGCAGTGATCAGCCTTGTCTATAACGCCACACGGTATGAAATCCCGCATGTGATTATTCAACGTTCGATACGTTTTTTCTTCACTGCGATCATTATTATGGGAGTTTTGATGACTTTACTGGCTTTACTTTCGTGGAATTTATGAACATAACACCACATGAAGCCTTCTCTGATTTCGTCAACTCTTCCCGGGAATTTGCCTGTAGCGACCGTTTATTTTGACTTGCCAAAAATTTAGTCTCAATTATTTCTATTCAATTGCACTTTTAGAAGATGTTGCACATACTCAAACAATTGCGGGGATTCGGATTCCCCTTCTGCAATAGTTAGGTCGGGATTGCTTTATGCAGAACAATGGATTTGCACTTACAGAACTGGTAGATCTTGCAGGTCACAACGATCTGTTTGAGCTATTGGACAATGAAAGCGTCTACGCGCTTTCTCATCAGGGATTCACCGAAGGTTTCTCCAGCGTTAAAGCCATCAGTCGCTCCACGGGGATTGAAACACGTCGGCTGCTGCAACCTGATCTCGCCCCCATCGATATCGCCGTTGCCATCGCAGAGAAACTGCAATTGGCAGTCGGCTTTGACTGGGCAGACTGCCCGGCAATTCTGCTCTGCCATTCCCACACCAATCATCAATCGGCGCGGCAGTTATGTAACCAGCTTTCAGAGAAGCTGAACGTTCCTTCTGAAAAGTTTATTGCCTTAAATTATGGTTGCGTCGGCTTCATCGAACTGCTGAATCAGGCAACGAAAATACTGGCAGACTTACCTGCCGGCATCCATGTTCCTTTGCTGACGGTTGAAACTCCCGAACATTGGCATGATTCGTCCGACAAGGCGTTCTGTGGAATCGTCTCTGCAGGTGCCACCGGAACCACGCTCTGGAAAGGCCCCGGCCATTCTCTGCTGCACGTGGAAACCGCGACGGAATATATCCCTGCCGACCGCCGCAAAGAAGATGTCCCCTTATTCTGGACCGAACAGGGAGACATGTTTGATTTTCGCGGACAGCCCGAACATAAACTTGTGATGCACATGGATGGCGAATCCGTGTTCCTCAATGGCGTCGACCTGATGCTGGAAGCCTGCCTCAAATCCTACGCGGAAGTTGTTGACCATGCGGGGCGGATTCTGATTGCCCCCCACCAGCCCAGCGGGAAACTGTTAAAAGCAATGATTGCGGCTGCACGACAGATTCCGGTGAATGCCGACTTCCTCAATAATCTGCCCAATTACGGCAATTCCATTTCGTCAACCATTCCCACTATTCTGGCGCGACTTGATGAGGTGGTTTGCGAAAACGGTTATGCGCCCGTGAATGACGGGGACGTGATTCTTCTCCCGGCAGCAGGCATCTGCATGAATCGTCTGAAAGATTCGATGTGCATCGGCCGAGCCGCCATCCAATGGCAGCCAGGGCGTTATCAAAGCGAATTGTAGGCTCGTACCCGTTTCACTTCGCCTCAGCCGATTCGACTCAGCTCAAGCAGCATCGCGTTCATAAGAACGCGTACCAAAGTACAAAGCCTGCGCAGATTCATCACTCAGTACCGTCTCCGCGTCTCCACTGACCAGCACCTGACCGGCGCTGATGATATAACTGCGATCGGTAATCGTTAATGTTTCACGTTCGCGGTGGTCTGTCAGCAGAATCGAAATACCATCGTCGCGTAAGTCGGCAATGATGTCCTGAATATCGTGAATCGTAACAGGGTCAATTCCGGTAAACGGTTCGTCCAGCAAAATCAGTTCGGGCGAACTTGCCAGACAACGGGCAATCTCCAGACGGCGTCGCTCACCGCCCGACAGCGTTGAGGCAATCTGCTTGCGTTTCGCGGTCAGACCGAATTGATCCAGCAGTCGATCAACGCTCTCATGCCTCTGTGTGCGACTCATATCAAGGAACTCGAGAATGGCATAGATATTCTGCTCAATCGAAAGTTTGACAAATACGCTTTCATCCTGAGGCAGATACCCCATTCCCTGACGGGCCCGCTTATACATGGGCCATTTCGTGACGTCGGTTCCTTCCAGGAAAACGCGGCCTTTCGTGGGGGCAATCATCCCGCATGCCATTCGGAAGGTGGTCGTCTTGCCGGCACCGTTGGGCCCCAGCAGACCCACGATTTCGCCGCGTTCCACATAAAAATCGACGCCATCAACGGCGCGTTTTCCAGGATAATCTTTGACCAGCCCCACACATTCCAGCAATGCCATCGCACGCGCCCTCCTTGACGAAACCTGCTTCCTTAAAGACTCTCGAAATCCATTCTACCAGAATCCCTGATTCTGCTTAATATCGATTTTGAACGCATTCCCGCCTGCCGATAAGTTGACCGGATGTGTTCTGACAACGCCACAACCAACCTGAACACAGGTTATCGAATCCGTTTCATGCGGGAAAAATTGGGGTAAAACGGCACTGAAAGTTTGGCATAAGGATCTTTGGGGTAATAACCGGGTGCCGTCTGGTGATAGAAAAATTTCTTCAGCGGCCCCGCATCCGGGGAATATCCCTGACCGTCATTCAGAAAGGGAATCCCGTGCGGCCAGTAAATCATAAAGGCTTTGCCAACCAGGGCGGAACGCGGAACCGCGTGTCGCCTTTCTGCTTTTCGTTCATTTCCCCACAGGCGACTGTCCGCACTGCGGGCGGAATTATCTCCCAGCACAAAGAACTCATCGTCTGACATTCTGGCAAACTGAACCTGCTGACGATAATTTTCGTACTGGCGGCTCCAGGCAGCCGGATCCCACAACAGTTCCCACAAATGCCGCCGATCTCCGGAATACTCCTGACTCTGATAATATTCATCAGAACGATAATAAATATCGCGCTGCAGAAACAAATGAGAAACGACAAAATCGATTCCCTGCCCTGCGATCCCCACCGGTGCCAGATCCCCGTCACGGGGTGCGGGAGAAACCGGCGGTTGATATTCTGACTTATGCTCCAGATCCACCTCTGAGCCATCAATCCACAAACAGAGCCGTTGATCCACATTGGCAAATCGGACGGAATATCCGCCTTTGCCGATCAACGACGTTTCCACGGTGGTCAATTCGGTTTCCACAGGTTCCGGGTTCGGAAAGTCTTCCACATAATAGAGTCTGGCCTGGCCTGTTTTGACATCAAAACGGACCCGATAATGACGGTCGCCCCGCATGAGTTCAACGAAAAATTCACCGGTGTCCGACTGAATTTCAACATCAAAACTGACTGTCAGATCACCCACCCAGAAAGCGGCGTCGTACATAAAGGTGCCAGAGGCTGAACCCCCTGTGTAATTATTATAGGCCGTATAATCGCTGATTAATCGCGATTGCGGCGGAGAGGTCTGCATCGTCTGTTTGAATAACTCGGGATTCTCCTGCAGCAACGCCCACTCGGTTTCGCGCGGAACGATATGCTGGTAACGCAACCATGCCAGCTTGCCCGGATCGGAGGTCCCAGCGCCGCCGCGATATTGATACGCACGCGTCTCGGCGTCAAGTTCCCAGCCAGACTGCTGCTGTTGCTGAAACTTCGTTTCATCAGGCGTTACCTGCGTCATGACAGACCAGCGTTCCGGCCAGCCATAAGCGAGGATCTCTCGAGGCGGGTAATCATCGTCATACACCAGTTGCTGCACTGACATTTGTTTCTGCAGGTTATCTTTGCGCAGAATCTGAAACGGTTCTTTTTCGTCTTTTCTGGCATACACATCGCCGCGGGAAATCTGAATTTCTTCGCCCGGCAGACCGACGAGCCGCTTGATGTAATTGGTCTGAGAGGCTTCAGGATATTTGAAGACAATCACATCCCAGCGATCCGGGTCACCAAAATCGAAGGGAAATTTATTGACGATGATCCGATCTCCCGTGAAGGGCATCGCATTCCGCAGATCCGTGAAGTAACGGCAGTTCGGGCAGTAAGCGCCGGTGACTTTATTTGACGGGATGAAATACTCGGACTTTTCGACCAGCTCATCGCTGGCACCCACGGCGTATTTCACACCACACTCGGCGCAGTGTAATTCTTTATGACGACCATACAGGGTCGGCGCCATCGATCCCGTCGGAATCACAAACGCTTCTGCGGAATAAGCGCGAAAGACAAACGCAAACACCAGCGCAATGATAATCGACTCCAGCGTGTCGCGCATCTCATTATGCCGTCGTTGAACCGTTTCCGCTTCCGCTTTGCTGTCCTCACCCTGTTCGGTTTGTGGTTTTTTCAGTTTTGCTTTATCAATTTTTTTTGCCATTACAGACAACCTCTATATGAATGTGTGACCGCTTCAAACCCCCGCCGCTGTTTCTGTCGGTTCGGGTCATTCGCTGCCAGGATGGATTTATGAAAATTTTTCTTCCCGTTCAGGAAGATCTTCTGAAAATCATGTTGTTTTGCTATTAATGAATATAGCGAATCCGGGAGAGATCTGGAATGCGGATGTGCCCCACACGATCCCCGATTTTCACCTCTCCCTGCCGCGATGGCAAATGGACAAGAAAAGGCTTCCCCAGTAAGTATTTACAATCGACTTTCCCATCTGACCAGCTCCGGCTGTCCAGCGAAACCGGGCTGTTATCGCCGAGTACGAAATAACTCTGCTGATCAAGCTGATAAGGCTCATCCACGGCATGCAGGGCTTTGCCGCGCGTGTAATGGATATCACGAAACAGTTTTAAACCGGTCAGTTGTAAATGCCCGCCGTTCGCGCCAAAACGGACAGGCACGCGAATCTCTTCCCGCGGCGTCGAACTCTCGCCATACCACAGGGGCTGGTAGACCAGTTGACCATCGACGGCCAGCAAAATCTGGCGATCCATAATCGACATTTCAACGGTCACCGTCTCCGATCCGAAATTTCCACTGAGCTTGCCGATGCGTATCGCTTTTTTCTGATCGTCAATAAACAGAGAACTCTCGCCCGCTTTAAAGTCAAACACATTTCGAAAACGGTGATGTCCGTCAAAGAGCTCAATCGCAAATTCCCCTTCTCGCGAAATGACTTTCAGGTCACATTGAAACTGAAAGTCGTGCACGGGAATCGCGACCTGGTTTTCCACTCCGGAATTGTAAGCATAACGGTCAAGTACCGGAGCCACATGCGATTTCTCATAAAGTAAGGCGATCGCATAACGAAATTCCTCATTGTCTGTCTGCTCCAGATAACGATGACAATCGTCCGCTGACATGGCGCCTTTATAACTTAACTCTTTTTTCTGCGCATCATATTGCAGGGGCGCTAAAACCGGTTCCGGTTTTTCGATCGCGGCGGGCCACTCCTCCAGCGACACGGTTGTCAGGTAACGTCCACCTTGTCGCATATAATGCTGATAGTTCACCCAGGACCATTGCTCCCGCCCCGCAGAACTCAACGGGTCGTCATTCGTCGCGTCAAACACAAATCCGTCTCCCTGAGCGGTCCAGGCGGGACGTTTGCCCGGTTGCTGTTCGTGTCTGGCTTCTGAATCGCCGGCAACCGGAATAAACCGGGGTTGAAAAAAATCATCGTTCTCCGGTCGATAATGCTGATCATACACCAGCAGACGCACTGCATGCTGCGTTTTGAGATCCTTGCGTTCGATCTTTCCATTGATATACAAGTCTCCCTCTTTGACCTGCACCGACTCTCCGGGCAGGCCCACCACGCGTTTGACATAGGCCTGCGTCGGTTTCATCGGATTCTGGAAAACCACCACACTCCAGCGCTCCGGACCTTTCAGATAATAGGCGTGCTTGAAAACCAGTAACTGGTCCCCTTCATTGCGGGGCACGTTGGTTAAATCAATCGAGTTCGTATCACAGTTGGGACACGTCGCGTACTGCCCGGACTGAGCGTGCGTTTCACCCTGCGATTGACCCTGGTCCTGATACCGGTTGCCGGTCACCGACTCGTCATAAGCGACACCATAGGTAAACGAATAATCGCAGCGGGGACAGGTCACCTGCTTATGATACCCCAGCAAAGAGGGCGCCATCGAGCCGGTCGAGATCATGTAACCTTCGGCTTCAAAGGTCCGAAAAAGAATCACGGCAATCGCCAGCGCAACAATCGATTCTAACACCATGCGGAACAGGCTGGACCGACCTTCCACCTCTTCTGCTTGAGAATTGATTTGACGGGAAGAATGGTGCATCGCAAACAACAAAATAAGAATCGGAAATTTCCTGAATCGACAATTCAGAAAGCAAACTCGGCAGCCTTTTATTTTAATAGACCCCGGCAGGCTGAGGAAATAGAGAATCATGCTCCCCGGCAATGATCGACGCGAATACTCACCTTTTGAGAAGCGATATTGATGTACTGCTCTGCAAAACCTGCGATGGCGAAATGTGTGAATGGTCTTAACATTGCGTTAGCGAACAACTTATCCCACAAAGCAGAAAAGCAGCAGCATGCAGACCCAGATCACGCCGAGAAAATGCCAGACGACCGAACACGCATGCACGCCCCAGTGATATTCATGATCATACTGATACAGATACGCTTTATAGATCACCGCGCCCAGAATTCCGAAGGCCACAAAAAAATGAAGTGCGTGTAATAAGACAAAGCAAAACAGTACTCCATAACTGCCGGGATAGTAATAAGCGTGTCTCAGATCTCCCGCCTGCTGCAGAATGACGAAATGCTCCCGTAACAGATGAAGCAGCCCCAGCGCCTGAATAACAAAAAACGCGCCGCCCAGAAGAAACGTGAGATTCAGACAATAGCGAAACTGCTGCTGCTTTTCCTGCCGGACGAAAAACAGCGCCCGGTGAATGGAAATACTTCCCAGTGCCAGCAGCGCCGTACTGAGCCAGAGCAAGGGGGGAATCACCAGTGCCGTCGGCTGCTGACTCGTCGCCTGATTCGAACGGACAATCACATAAGCGAGTAATCCACCCAGAAACAGCACGGACAAACTAAACAGAAAAATCGCCAGTCCGAAATCTCTCTGACTTAACCGATCCCGGGATGTGAAGAACATCGCGAATCGATTTCGAATTGTGCGACTCCCGAAAGTGGGCATGCTGACCTGCTATCGTGTTAAAAGCAGAAACGCTGTTGAAAAACAATCATGCTGGCAGCAAGCTGCCTGCTTCTCATTTTCACTGAAGGCCCGACTGGATTCAATATTATTTTTCTGCGGGTGCTGCTGCCGCCTCTGCAGGCGCCGTTGCGGGCGCGGGGGCCGCTGCAGCAGGAGCCACCGTCGGCGTTTTATCCTGCTGGAATCCCTTCACATAGGCGTCGTAGGCGTGCGAATCGAGCAGAATCATGCACAGGAAAAAACCGGCAAAAATGATTGAGAAGAAAAAGGCAATCTTATTGAGCGGTTTATCGTACCACAGGTGCATAAAAATAAAGACGACCAGCGAAGCCTTCACCGTGGCAATCGCCATCGAGACGATCACATCGAGTTCTCCGGTATCAAATTTCGCTGCTTCGACTGTTACGACCGTCAACACAACCAGAGCCAGAAAAACACCGATCAAGACTTTCACGGGCACAATATGCACATGGCAGCTTTGTGTGTTTTCTGCGTGTGAACCACTTTCAGCATGATCTGACATGATGAATACTTTCGTCTCTTTATATTGTAAAGTTCGAAGCCCGCAAGCTTCTCAAGTTGATTGAATAAACAACAACGGCAGCTAGTTGATCAGATACAGCAACGGGAACAGATAAATCCAGATCAGGTCGACCAGGTGCCAGTACAGGCCGACAAAATCGACAGCACCAAAGTAGTATGTCGTAAACGCGCCGTGGGCCGTGCGAACGATTAACCAGCTGATCGCGATCATCCCGCCGATAATATGGATTGCATGCAACCCGGTCATGCAGAAATAAACACTGAAAAAGGTTCCCGCCAGCTCCGGCTCAGGAACTTTTTCTTTTTGCGCGGCGTACTCCGCCGGAACGGTTTCGGCCATCAGAATCTCCTGGTCGGTCGGTTTCTCGGCGTGACCGAAATGGTGATATCCAATACTGGCATAAGTGCCCAGCACCATCCCGACCGCGGAAATCAGAAAACAACCCGCGATGGTCGCCTGCGTGAGTTTTCCCGGTTTTTTGATGAACACCGCAAAGGCGATGCCTGCCAGCACGATCACAGCCCATAAGACCGTGGTCATATAGGAGAGCGTGTGTTTTGTTTTCTCAAACAGCGATTCATCACTATGATCGTCGGCCGATGCATGTGCGTGATCGCCTGCGTCGTGGCCTGCAGTGGCTTCGGCTCCGGCAGCAGCGGGCACTGCGGCCTCTGCATGATGTTCCGGACTCTGATACATGCCGGCCCATAACAGGCCGTGATGTGCTTTTTCTGTGTATTCAAACGATTTCACACCCAGGAAGATCGCCGCACAGGCGAGGGTGATCACCAGACAGACCAGCAGTCCGCGTGTCTGTCCTAACTGGGCACAACGGACTCCCCAGGCCATCGTCAAACTGCTGAAAAGCAGTACGACGGTATTGGCGGCCCCCAGTACCGTATCCAGAAACTGGCTGGCATACAGGAAGACTTCGGGGTGCAGGGATCGATAAACGGCGTAAAAACCGAACAAGCCGCTGAAGAACAGAATTTCCGTGACCAGGAACAACCAGATTCCCAGTTTTCCGGTATCAAACTGTTGTTGATGCGAGTCAAAATGATGCGCCAGCCGGGAATCATGATGTCCATGATCGTGGCTGTCTGCATGTTCGTCTGTCGTAGTGGTGGCCGCGGTATTCATTAAACTTCTTTATCTCCTGATGCGGTCACAGATTTCGTGCCAGCCCCCTGACATTCAGCGGGAACGTAACCTTCGATTTCCTCATTATAAACCACTGACTCCATCACATACGGGTCGCCGGCCAGGGGAGGATGGTCGAAGTTATTATGAGGTGGTGGTGAAGAACACATCCACTCGAGGGAAGCACCGCCCCAGGGATTGGCAGGGGCCTTTTTCCCGCGATACACCGAGTAGATCAGGGTGCCGACCATCAGAGTCGAACTGATTCCCAATAAATACGCGCCCATCGTCGAGAGAATATGCAGATTCTGAAACTCGGGCAGATAAGTATAATACCGTCGTGGCATCCCGCGTGTTCCCAACAGGAACTGAGGGAAGAAGGTCAGGTTGAAGCCCATGAAAACACCCAGGCAGGCAATCCGTCCCCAGAATTCATTAAACATCCTGCCCGAGATCTTAGGCCACCAGTGATGCACGGCTGCAAACAGCCCGACGAGCGAGGAGCCCATCATCACATAGTGGAAGTGGGCAACCACAAAATACGTGTCATGCAGATGCACGTCCGTCGCCAGCGTCGCGAGAAACAGGCCGGTTAAACCACCGATCGTAAAGATAAAGATGAACGACAATCCATAACACATGGCTGTAGTGAAATGAATCGAACCCTTATACATCGTGGCCAGCCAGTTAAAGACTTTAATGGCCGACGGGATCGAAACGCTGAAGGTGATCGCACTGAAAACCACCGCGACGACTTTGGACTGCCCTGAGACAAACATATGATGCCCCCAGACCAGGAAGCCGAAGACGGCAATCGCGATACTACTGTAGGCGATAAACCGATATCCGAAAATGTGTTTGCGGCTGTGAACGGCAATCACTTCGCTGACCACACCCATCGCCGGCAGAATCATTACATATACAGCGGGGTGAGAATAAAACCAGAAGAAGTGCTGAAACAAAACCGGGTCGCCGCCTAATGCCGGGTCAAAAATCCCGATGTGGAAGGCACGTTCCACGATTAATAACAGACCGGTAATACCCAGAACGGGGGTCGCCAGGATCTGAATCAGAGCGGTTGCATACAGGGCCCATAAAAACAGAGGCATCTTGAACCAGGTCATTCCCGGAGGTCGCATGGTGTGAATCGTGACGATGAAATTCAAACCCGTAAAAATCGAGCTGAATCCCAGGATGAATACTCCGAACAAGGCCGTGATCACAGCCGTGCTGGTGGTAATACTGTAAGGCGTATAAAACGTCCAGCCGGTATCCAGCCCCCCCAGTACGATCGCAGCCAGAAAGAAAACGGCGCCGAACATCCAGAGGTAAAAACTGCCCAGGTTCATGCGGGGAAACGCCACATCCTTGGCCCCCAGCATCACCGGCAGAATGATATTCCCGACCGCCGCCGGCACACCGGGAATGATCACCAGGAAGGTCATGATGGCCCCGTGCAGCGTAAACATCTGATTGTAGGAATCAGCGCCCATCAGGATGCGAGACGGCGACAACAGCTCGGTGCGCAGTAACATGGCGAACAACCCGCCCATAAAGAACGCGCTCGTCACACCAATTAAATACATGATCCCGATTCGTTTGTGATCAAGGGTGAAAAACCAGCTTTTCCAGCCCTGTGAACAGTTCAGATAATTCAATTCACGGTATTGAATCGGAAAGTTAGATTTTGGATTGGAGGAGTCAACTACAGTTGCCATCTTCCAGCCTCCTGAAATTTCAAATAAGGTCGGATTTAAAATCCTGAAACACAATCGAGAATCAAGTTCTCACTTTTTTATTCACTTCATGGAAACGTTGCCGTTCCCCAAATTTACTCTTTTTGACTCTTGATGAACGCAATAATCGCGGAAATATCCTGATCCGTTAACTGCCCTTTAAACGTAGGCATGATCGGCCGGAAACCCACAACGATTTTGGACTGCGGTTCGAGAATCGAATTTCGAATATAATTCGCATCGGCGACGATTGAAGTTCCGTCCGTGAACTTTCGCTCGCGGCCAAACAGTCCCTTGAAACTCGGACCATTCTTGGGAACGCCGTCCAGTGAATGGCACTGAATACAGCCTCTGCTCTTGTAAAAATATTCGCCCGCCTCAACGGGTGTCTTGTTTTTATGAATATCAGAGGCGGTTTGTAACCATTTATCAAAGTCGCCTCGCGTCTCATGCACGACCACATTGGTGATCATCTCCGAGTGCTTCTGCCCGCAGTATTCGGCACACATCAGGGGGTAAGTCCCTGCTTTGGTGGCGTTGAACCATTCCTGTGTGTAACGTCCCGGCACCACATCCATCTTGGTTCGGAAGGCGGGAATCCACAGGCTGTGAAGTACATCGTCCGAGGCCATCGTTAACGTGACGTTCTGATCTTTCGGAATATGCAATTCGCTTTCGATCCAGCCGTTCGGGTATTTGAAAGCCCAGGACCATTTTTTGGCAACCACATCAATTTCATACGAGGAAGCGGGAGGCGTTCGCATGTCGAGGTACGAAGTGAAACCGAGCCAGAACATGACAATCGTCAGCAGTGTCGGAATGACAGACCAGGAAAGCTCCAGAGGCAGATTGTGCGTGACGGTTACTTCTGCTTCCACTCCCGGACGATGGCGGTATTTGATCATGAACCAGCCCATGATGCCGAGAATCAGCACGAAAAAAAACGTGCTGACATACAGAATAAAGAAGTAAACCGAATCGACGTGCTCTGCCACGGTAGAGCCTTGAGACGGGAACCAGAACCCGGCGTCTGCATTCGCTAATAATTCAGGGATGAATAGTTTCATCTGCATTCACACAATCAACTGTCGAGTGTTAAAATATTAAGGTATTAATCAAATCGATCAAACCACAAGTTCATTCGTCTGCTGATTCCGTTCAGGAACCGTCAGCCTTTTCCAATGTTTGTGTCTGAACCATTTCACTGTCATGTCTGCCTTTTCGACCCCGCCAATAGGGAATCAAAACGACCGTTAAGATAAAGACGGTCGCAAAGCCACCAATCTTCATAATATTTCGCGCTGTCGGAGCATATCGACCACTGTCTGCATCATAGTGAAAACAAAACAGTAAAAACCGGTCAATGGTGGTCCCGATTTTGCCTTCCGATGCCTCTACCAGCGCTAATTTCAAAGTCTGTTCCGGAAATTGCACTCCATACAGATATCTGGAGATGCGGCCGTCGGGCGTACACACGACCAACACCGCGGGATGAGCAAATTCCTTACGTTCCTCGATATATTTGTATTGTATTCCAATGGCGTTTGCCAGATCGGTAATCGCCGCCTGTTCGCCGCACAGGAAATGCCAGCCGGCACCTGTTCCTGCGCGATTATATTCTTTGAAGTATTTCTGTTTTGTTAAATTGGCTCTCTGATACGTTTCTTTCGGATCAATGCTCACCGAGACGAAATCGTATTGCTCACCCGCCGACCACTCTAAATCCCTTAAGCCTCTGACCAGAGCCGTCAGCTGTAACGAACACAACATCGGGCAGTTAGAGTAGTTCATCGACAGAATAACCGGTCGATTCTTTTTAAAATAATCTTCGAGCTTAACGTGTTTTCCAGTACTGTCCTGAAACTCCAGCCCCAGAGGCAGTCGGCTGTCGGGATGCTCGATCACATCCAGCGACTCAATACTCTTCGGCGCTTTTTCCATACGATCCGCCTGCACGGGCATCACACATAATGCCCAAATGAGAATCGTCAGAATAAAGTACTGAAAAGGTTTCATGGTTTCTTAGTTTTTGATTGTTCCTGCTTCTGCTGTTCTTCCTGAACGACAATCTGCATCGCCTGATCAATGGGTATGGCAACGATATTTTTATCCTGATCAATCCAACGGTATTCCGTCAGAGCAGCCGCCTGGTTGGCCAGAATGCTCTCTGCGTCTTTCTCCGGGACCAGAATCACTTTCTCTACGTTTTCCGATTTCTCGAACGACTGATCCAGGGCGGCTACAGCAAATACGAGAAAAAAAGTAATGATGGCTCCCACGATTCCGACAAAAGCGATCATCGTGGTATCGAGATCATCATAGGCTGCTTTATGCCCCGACATAATAACTTCTCTTATTCTAAAAGGCGCCGATCTTTAACAGATCAGACGGTGATTAAATATTGTGAAACTCCAGTGATTCTTCCAGTCGGGGGTCTCTGACCGGCATGACTGATTTCTGGCCGGCACATTTCAGGATGCCTGCGACATAAAGTCCGCCGACGCCGATCGTGCAACACACATTAACCAGGATCATTCCCACAGAGACACTCATGGTTTCGCCGCCGGATTTCGCATTCGGCAATACCAGCCAGAAAATATCGATCCAGTTCATCACCAGCAGATAAGCGGACCAGAAAAACAGGGTTTTCGGGTTGCGTTTCATCCAGCGTGACATAAAAAATACGAAAGGAATTGCAAAGTGCCCGATGACCAGGATCAGCGAAACTACGCCCCAGCCATGCGACTGACGATGCAGAAAAAAGATCGTTTCTTCAGGAATATTCGCATACCAGATTAACAGATATTGAGAGATCGCGATGTACGCCCAGAAGCAGTTAAAGGCAAATAACAGTTTGCCGACATCATGCAGATGCTCCGTCGTGACCGGCTCCTGTAATAATCCTCTGCTGCGCAGATAAATCAGGCTGATGGCCAGGACACTGAAGAAACCGACCAGACCGGCGGCAAAATAGTAGATGCCGAAGATCGTACTGAACCAGTGCGGATCCAGCGACATGATAAAGTCGATGGCAGCAAATGAGATCGTGAATGCAAACAGCAACAGTCCCGGACCGCTGCGCCGCTCCATCAACAGTGTTAACTCGGGATCGCCGCTTTCGTCCTGCTCCACGGATTTGTTCAAAAAGAACCGTGCCAGGAAAATCCAGGAACCAAAATAGATCAGATACCGGATCGCAAAAAAGCCGCTGTTCAGATAAGGCGCTTTCGCCTGCAGCAGATGATCCTCTGAAACAATTTTCGCATTTGCCCATTGATATAAAACATCGCTTCCGGCAAGTGTCAACAGCACGATCGGCAGCACAAGCACAGCCAGAGGAATCACGCCCATGGCGAGAAACTCAGACAGTCTGCGTAAGACCACACTCCAGCCGGCACGTGTGAGCTGCTGTATCATCACAAAGAACAGAGCGCCCAGTGAAATGCTCAAAAAGAAAAACGTACTTTGCAGGTAGGAGAAGGCAAACTTCTCTGTCCCGTTTTCCGTCATCAGCCCGATCACGAAAGCAACCGGCAGCAGGACGGCACAACCCAGCGCCACTTGCATGGGGCGTGGCCCCAGTTCTGCCAGTGTTTGAACGCGAATCTTGTTTTTAGTGTCAGATGAAGTATGCATAACTTTTCTTGTTTAGAACGAAATAAATTTCAACAAGTTGCCTGTGAAGTTTACTTGATTATTTAGTATCCCGAAGTTTTCTCTTTTCTGCCTCAGGAATGGTATCCGCATTGATCTCATGACTCTTCTGCAGTGCTCGCAGATACAACACAATCGCCCAGCGATCCTCGGGTGGAACCTGTGCTCCGTAGGCGGGCATCTTGCGAACACCATTTGTAATCGTATGGTAAAGGCGACCCACGGGAAGCTTGCGTACGTTTTCCGTATGGTAAGAAGCCGGTTTGACCCAGGTTCCCTGCTGCAGATCCATGGCTCTCAGCGAAACCAGACCATCGCCTTCGCCGCCCAGTCCATGACAGGCAGAACAGTAAATGCGATATCGCTCTTTTCCGCGGGCCATCATTTTTTCTGTCACAGGCATCGGAAATTCCGTTACCCAGGGAAGTTTATCCAGTTTGCTGGCTTCAATCGCCGCCGCGTCCAAAACGGGGTCAGCAGGTTTTTCAGCAGCAGCGGGCTGCTTTTCGTCTGCCTTTTTCTCATCCTGCAACGCAATACCCACGACATCCTGGTCTTCGGGCAGATACTTTAATCCGAAATACAAGGGAATATTATCGTCTTTGAACTGACCGCGGGGAATGGTGCCTTTGATATTGGGACGAATTTCCCGGCCATCGGAGAACAGATTGGTGGTATTCTGTGTCTTCAGTTTAGGCTGAAAATCCATGTCGGGGACAATATGAATCCGCGGGCTGTTGGTCGTCGTTGAGCGTTTATAAGCCACCAGAGCCGGCGGCATGAGCAAGATGACTCCCACCAGGCTCAAAGCGAGCTTCAGATTGCGCGGCAGTTTGGGAGACTCCACATCGGACCAGAATTCTTCGACATTGACCGGGTTCAGTGAATTCAGGAACTCGCCGGAATCAATCTCGGAAAACTTCGCATCCCGGGCATCCATGCTGATAAAAAACCGGTCGTTCGTCGCACGGCGGAACGCTTCCGATTTGAACAGCGGGTTGTAAAGTTTTGGTAACTGATTCAAAACCAGCATGCCGAAGAACGCACCAAAAGCGGACAGCAGCACGGACAGTTCAAACGTAATCGGAATACAGGCCGGAATACTGAAGAGCGGCTTACCACTGATCAGAAACGGATAATTCACAGCGTTCATCCAGTATTGCATGCCGATCGCAATCGTACCGCCGGTCAGCCCGCAGGCCGCTACGATCCAGGGTAGAATGGTCCACTTGATGCCCATCGCTTCATCGATACCATGCAGCGGGAATGGAGTATGCGTGTCCCACTTCTGGTAACCGGCATCGCGGACTTTCTTTGATGCTTCGATCAATGCATTAGGATCATCGAACTCGGCAAGTAACCCGAGAAGCTCAGGCTCTGCTTTGGTTTTTACTGGTTGTTCGATTGTCGTCGCCATAATCTTTTTTATTCAACTAATGAGTTAAGTCGTAACTGACCGTGATCCCGCAAATACAGGTTTTTAGTGATGATCGCTCTGACCGCCGGGTCGGGGCATCACACTTTTGACTTCTGCCATTGCCACCATCGGCAGGAATTTGCAGAAGAGCAGGAACAGCGTCATAAACAGACCGAAACTACCAATTAACATTAACACATCGATGATCGTCGGCCGGAAATAACCCCAACTGGAAGGCAGGAAGTCTCGGCTCAACGAAGTCACTGTAATCACAAAACGTTCAAACCACATACCAATATTCACAAATACACAGACCACAAAAATCATCCAGGGAGTGGTGCGAATTTTCTTGATCCAGAACAGCTGCGGGCTGATTACGTTGCAGGAAACCATGATCCAGTAGGCCCAGGCATAAGGACCGAACGCGCGGTTAATAAACGCAAACGTTTCATAGCGGTTGCCGCCGTACCAGGCGATGAAAAATTCCATCGCGTAGGCATATCCCACCATGGTTCCGGTGGCAATAATCACCTTGGTCATATTCTCCAGGTGGCGATCGGTTAACAAATCCTCAATGCCGCAAATTTTTCGCGCGGGAATCATCAGCGTCAGCACCATTGCAAAACCACTGAAAACGGCCCCTGCCACAAAGTACGGAGGAAAAATGGTGGTATGCCAACCGGGCAACTGCGAAACGGCAAAGTCAAAACTCACGATGGTATGCACGCTCAACACCAGCGGCGCGGCCAGAGCGGCCAGCAGCAGATAGGCTCTTTCATAACGGTGCCAGTGACGTGAAG
Source organism: uncultured bacterium (assembly GCA_963974925.1). Lineage (GTDB taxonomy): Bacteria > Planctomycetota > Planctomycetia > Planctomycetales > Planctomycetaceae > Gimesia. Next base: position 25,468 of record CAXBFD010000030.1, read on the forward strand.
AACCGTTCCAGCCCAGTGAAAACAGACCGTAGGCGAATTGCTGAATCTTTCCGGTTGCCCGATCCCGTAAGGTTGCCAGATCGGGAATCATACCCATGTACCAGAACAACAGGGAAACGGTCGCGTAAGTCGAAACGGCAAATACGTCCCACAGCAAAGGACTGCGGAAGTTGGGCCACATCGCCATCTGGTTGGGAATCGGGAACAGCCAGTAAGCCAGCCAGACGCGACCAATGTGAATCCCGGGGAAAACACCCGCACAAATCACGGCAAAAATCGTCATCGCTTCCGCAGCACGGTTGATCCCGGTTCGCCAGTCCTGACGAAACAGGAACAGAATCGCGGAAATCAATGTACCAGCGTGACCGATACCGACCCAGAACACGAAGTTCACAATCGGCCAGCCCCAGAATACAGGACTGCGGTTACCCCAGACACCGACACCGGTGATGATCAAATATCCGATCAGACCAAATAACATTCCCATCAGGGAAGCCGAGATCCCCAGTGCGACATACCAGGCTGTGGGAGTTTTACATTCAGCCAGTCGACAGACGGCGTCCGTTACAGTCCCATAGTCGTGCGCACCGGTAACAAGCGGAGTTCGCTTGCCGGGAACTTCGATTGTTGTGTCAATTGGCTCTGCAGTTACTGAAGCCATGGCTTTTGATATCTTTGCTCTATAAATTCAAAAGGATTGGTTAAACTAACCGTCACAATAAAAATCGTGTCTCTTTAGTCACTACTAATGTTTTTCCGCTGTTTTCGGATGATCCGCTTCAGCGTGGGCTTCTCCGTGACCGTGTCCTTCTGAATCCGGTTTTGCCAGAGAAGGATGCGGATTCAGAATTCGCGCCAGATACGCAGTTCTGGGTTTGATATTCAGTTCCGACAGAACGGCATATGAGCGGGGGCTCGCATGCGCCTGTGCCACGAGACTCTTTTCATTTTTCAGATCACCAAACTCAATGGCTTTCGCTGAACAGGCCTGCTGACAGGCTGTCACGATTTCGCCATCTTTAATCGGTCGCTGATCGTTTTTGGCGTCGATCTGAACCGCTTTGATACGCTGTACACAGTAAGTACATTTTTCCATCACCCCGCGATGACGGACTGTCACCTCGGGATTCAGGACCAGTGCCTGCAGTTTTCGATTCGGATCTTCATAAACTTTATTGAAGTTAAAGTAATTGAAACGCCGTACTTTGTAAGGACAGTTGTTGGCACAATAGCGGGTTCCGACACAGCGGTTGTAAACCATGTCATTCAACCCTTCATCGGTGTGAACGGTGGCAGCGACCGGGCAAACCTGCTCGCAGGGAGCCAGTTCACACTGCTGACACAACATCGGCTGAATGGAAACGCCGGGGTTATCCACATCGTCACCAGTGAAGTAACGGTCGACTCGCAGCCAGTGCATTTCCCGGCTTTTCAGCACCTGCTCGCGTCCCACGACGGGAACGTTGTTTTCCGCCTGACAGGCGACCGAACAGGCGTTACAGCCAATGCACTTGGTCAAATCGATGGACATCCCCCAGGCCTGCCCCTCGTAGGAAAGTTCTTCCCACAATGATTCCAGCGGAGGATGATGCGTTACATGTTTGGCAAAATCGGGATGCGATTTGTACTCACTCAAATTAGCTTCGCGGACAAGTTGACCTACGCGACCATGAATTTCACCCGCACCAACGGCATCGATACTGTGGTGATCCTGTGTGATCGCCAGCTCGTATTCTTTTCCTGTTTTTTCGAGTTTCAAACCAGCGGCAAAATTCATGGCTGCCTTGGATTGCAGTGCGGCAATGTTTTCACCCACCGGTTTCACATCGCGGGCCACGTCTCCGCCCACCAGACCGGCGGCCGTGCGTCCATACCCCAGGGCGACCGAAATCGAATTGGGAGCCTGACCGGGAAGAACGTAAACTGGTAATTCAATCGACTTTCCGTCCAGAATCAGCTTCACGACAGAACCGAATTCCACTCCCAGTTTTTTTGCCGTTGCAGGCGCAATAATGGCGGCGTTATCCCAGGTGATTTTCGTCAGATTATCGGGAGTTTCCTGCAACCAGCCACTGTTGGCAAACCGTCCATCATAAACCTGCGGGCTGATGTAAAACACCAGTTCCAGCTCTTCGCCGGCAGCTTCGGTGAGTTTCGCAGCCGGAAGCGATTTGACTTTAGGCGATACTGCCTCCAGCGCGCTCCCCTTCAAAACGCCGTCATGTACCAGCCGACGCCAGGAGGCGTTAACCGTCATCGAATCCAGCGAACCTTTGACGGCTTCTTTCACCAGATCCAGAGCAACAGGATGTTTGTCGCCACACAAAATAGCCAGCAGTTCGACTTCCGATTTCCCATCGTGCAACGGCTCAATCAAAGGTTGCGCGACACACAGCGTTCCGTCGTAAGAACGGGCATCACCCCATTGCTCAAACGGATGCGTTTTGGGTAGATGCCATTTACACAGCAGTGAGGTTTCATCTTCGTATTCACCCAGATGAATTGAGTGGGGAACTTTGGACAACGCAGAGACCAGATCGATATCGCCGGGGGCATTGTAGGCCGGATTTCCACCCAGAATCACCAGCGTCTCAACAGAGCCCGCCTGTATTTCGTCGGTCAGTTTCCGCAACGCTTCCGCAGCAGCGAGATCTGTCGCCAGCGGTTCTTTGGAATAGCGAATTGTTTTGCCGACGTTCCCCAGCTGTTCATTCAGCTTATGAACGCGGGCCTGCAGTTCAGCGGGCTGATTTGCTCCGATCGCAATCAACGCGGCGCCCTGATTGGCCACCAGGTCTTCAGCCATTGCCGCCAGAACCTTATCCGCATATTCGTCACCGGCAGGCTCCGGAGTTTTGCCGGCCAGACGTGCCTGAACCTGTGCTTCCAGCCTGGCCAGATAAAAGCCGATGTCCACAGAACGGGAAGGCAGACGGTGATCGGCGGCGAGGCCGGTCGTGGTAAACCGGCTTTCGACGGCGTACATGCGGTTCATTTCACCTGCAGCAGGATCGCGGCGGGCCGCCCATTCACGCGTATGCAACATGCCGGCGGAATGTTCGGAAAGCAGATCCTCATCCAGACAGACGACAATATTTGCTTTGCTCAGATCGAAGTGCGGACGAACCACTTCTCCGAACGCCAGTTTTGACCCTGCATAAATATTATCGCGAGAGTTGGCAGTGTAATCATACCAGCGTGCCTGCGGATACAAGGCCGCAAACTTCTCCTGCAGATTCCTGCGAGTCGCTGAAGAACTCACATCAGCCAGAACCCGCAACTTGGCACCACCGTCCTGCCGTGCCTGACCCAGCACTGTATCAGCGTAGTCCAGAAACGCCTGCCAGTCACGCGCATAACGTGTGCCTTCCTTGCGTTCCACAACCCCGACAGCCCGATCAGGATCATACAGCGACAGCGTTTCCGACTGTGCAAACACCGTCGAAGAACCCTGATTTTGCGGGGAATCCGGGTTACCTTCCACTTTAATGGGCCGACCGTCATAACAGGTCACCAGCAGACTTTCAGCCAGTCCCCCCAGTTCCATGAACGTGGCGTATTTCTGCGGAACACCGGGAATGCGGCCTTCCGGACGCGAGACACTGGGAGAAATCTTTTCATCTTCCCAACGGCAGCCTGAAACCCCAGCCAGAGCTACAGACGCACCCATCAACTGCATCCAGCGCCGCCGCGAAACCCCTTCCGGGTATTCGGAAGCCGCTACGGGAAACTCACGATGTAAAATCTCTTCAAAACCCGGCGTGGAATGCAACTCATTCAAACTTCGCCAATACTTCTTATCCACAACCGAACCCCTTAGCGGTGACACGTAGAACAATTTGTAGAAGGATTCAAATTCAGTTCCTTCCGAACTTTTTCACCCACCTCATGCGGATCTCCATCAGCCACCCAGTCGAGCTTGGTGACAAACTCCGGCGGACGAAGATTAGGCTCAGGATGCCGATGGCATTCCAGACACCAACCCATACTCAGCGGCTTAACCTGCGTGACTGTTTCCATCTTGTCGACCCGACCATGACAGGCAACACAGCTCACACCCCGACGAACGTGGGCACTATGATTAAAATAAACGTAATCAGGCAAGTCGTGCACACGTCGCCACTGCATCGATTTACCCGTCGCCTGGCTCTCACGAATGGGAGCCAGTTTGGTACTGGTCGAATGCACGGAAACCGTATTTACAACACCGTTCGCATCAGCGCCACTGTGACAATTCAAACAGGTGGCCGTTGGTGGAATGGCGGCATGTCCGGCCACTTCCACGGTATTATGGCAATAGCGGCAGTCAAGCTTCAGCTTACCGGCATGCAATGCATGGCTGAAAGGGAGAGGCTGCTCGGGCTGATATCCCACGTCGGTTGTCTCCGGACTGGCCCCAAAAGCCACCATACCCAAGACATACAGCGCACCAACACCGCCCAGCGCACCCAGCACTGAGATAATTGAATTCGCCCATTTCGGAAACAGAAAACGATCCATTTTGATATACCTGATAAGACCTTTCGAGCAAGATCATCTCCCCAGAGCAAAACCTGACCCTGAGAATGATGCGGCGACCGACGGTCAAAGCGGACTTAATTACCCGGCTCTAGAGAAGAAATCCCAATTCTTCCTGAAGAATAGAAGTATCAAGAAAACTAAGCAATCCATTCACAGATCAATAGGGGCAAGTTTCTTGGAGTCGGGAGATACGCGATTATAAATTCTCAATAATGGGGACAGCTCGGAAAACCCGACGATACAATACGTTCAGGAAACTTCAAGCAATCACCTCCCGGTTCTCACCAACCAGTTTAACCAGACTTGATCCACACCAGGAACAGACTGAAACACCTCTCCCAGAATTTCCACTCCGCCTTGCGCGCACCTGCGGCAGGCCCCGTCCATAGAAAATAATGCCTAAAATAAGTGTATTTATATATACTCAGTAATTACACTCAAGTTGCATTTTATAATACCTATAATTATTTATATAATTACTTATTTCTGTTAAAATATACACTCGGCTTAATCGTACCCATTCGCCTTTCATAAACTCCCGATTCCGGGGAACCGCAAAGTGGCCCTCTTCTCAAGAATCATTTGCTCTCAGAAGAACAGTATTCCGCTATCCCCAAACCGCCTGGGGCTTCTCATCCCTAAATAATACCAACTTTTTTTTCGAGGACTCATTTCTGATATCCATTTTTTTTATCAAGGAGAACTTCCATGACTCAACAGAGAAAGAAAACCGGCTTTACACTGATCGAACTGCTGGTTGTGATCGCGATCATTGCCATTCTCATTGCCTTATTACTGCCAGCCGTACAGCAGGCACGTGAAGCGGCCCGGCGTTCGACCTGCAAAAATCAGGTCAAACAAATTGTCCTGGCTTTGCACAATTACCACGGGACACACAAAGTGTTTCCTGCCAGCTATTATTCACGTAACAATCCGGGCACCACGGTCACCAATCTTGAAAATCGCGCCACCGGTTTCGTGATGTTATTACCCTTCATGGAACAGGCGTCCCTCTATAACTTATACAACTTTGACATTGGCACGGGGGGTGGCCCCGATCAATCCGGCGGCGGACAGACCTTTAATCAAAACGCCTTTCTGGCGAAAACCAAACTTCCCATGTACCAGTGCCCTTCCGCGAATACCAGACTGCTGAACATCAGGGCCAATCCCCGTGGAGGACACCTGGACTCTTCGGACACCGGTTCCAGCTATACCAGCAGTTATGCATTCAGTTCGGGAAATAAGTATGGCGCCGGAGATGGCGCATTCTGGGCGATTTATTCCGGCACAGCAAACATCGCCGAAGCCGGTATCCTGACCGCCAACAGCAGTACCCGTATCCGGGATGTGACGGATGGAACATCGAATACGTTCATCCTGGGTGAATCGGAACACAATGACCTGACGACCGATAACACGGGTACGGTTTCCGCCATCAACAACAGTGATGTCAACATCCGTCGCCACGCTTTCTGGACAGAGGGACAACACCATTCCGGGAGGTCCACGTACATGCCCCCCTTCAAATCGATTGAAGACTGCGTGATCACGTTCGCCCCGGGCGCCTGGAGAGACTGTACCTATTCCTTCGGCAGCCCCCATATCGGCGGTCTCCATATGGGTATGGCCGATGGTGCGGTGCGGTTTGTCAGCGAAAATGTCAATCTCTCCACCTGGAGAAGTCTGGGATCGATGGCTGATGGAAATGTCATTGGCGAATTTTAACGCAGCCTCTGTAGCCAGCCGAATCAGACAGACAAATCTGATTCGGCTGATTTTTAATTCGCGTATCCGCCGACCACGTTCAAAATCAACCAGCTCAGACTCCCCGCACACATTAGAAAGCCCTACTGCCATGCCGTTACGACTCTTGATGCTCGCCCTGCTGTCGACTGCCGTGGGTTGTGGAAGCTCTGAGCTTTCCTACGACAAAGGAACGGTTCAAGGAACAGTCACAGTCAATGGTGAACCGCTCCCAGCAGGAAAAATCCGATTCATCCCCGATGTCAAGACCATCGGCAAGCTGACGGTCGCAGAGATTAAAGACGGACATTACCAGTTTGACCTGGAAAAAGCACCTGCCGTCGGCAGTCATCGTATCGAAATCATTGCCATGCGCAACACCGGCAACCAGATTCAGATCCCGGATGCGCCGGAAGGAACGATGATCGAAGAAACCGAACAATATATTCCCGCCCCCTACAACACGCGTTCCCGTCTGACGCTGGAAATCAAAGCCGGAGAAAACGAAGGAAACTTTGATTTAAAAATGCGAGACTAACCTGCGCAGGAAGACACAACAGAACACACGGCAACGCTGGAATTCAATGCGGCTCCCGCGCGTCAGGCAGGACTCGCTTTACAGACAGCTCGTTTTGTTACATGATTTGATAATGATTTCCACGTTCACTCTCACAACAAAATCATTATCAAACGGGCAATACAATGAGCGATAAGATCCGCTGGGGCATTCTGAGTACGGCGAAAATTGGAACCGTGCAGGTCATTCCCGCCATGCAAAAAGGGGAGTTCTGCGAAGTGGCGGCGATTGCCTCGCGCACCCCCGAACTGGCGAAAAAAGTCGCGAAAGACCTGGGGATTCCGCGTGCCTATGGCTCTTATGAAGCACTGCTGACAGACCCTGAGATTGATGCCATCTATAACCCCCTGCCGAACCACCTGCATGTCCCCTGGTCGATCAAAGCCTTGGAAGCGGGGAAACATGTGCTGTGCGAAAAACCGATCGGCCTCTCTGCCGCAGAAGGTCAGGAACTGCTGGATTGTGCGCAAGCGCATCCCGAACTGAAGGTCATGGAAGCCTTCATGTACCGCCATCATCCGCAATGGCGGACCGCCAGAAAAATGATCCGTGCCGGGAAAATCGGAGATTTGCGAACGATCCAGTCTTTTTTCTCGTACTTTAATGACAATCCCCAGAACATTCGGAACCAGCCTGAAATCGGTGGAGGCGGGTTAATGGATATCGGCTGTTATCCCATTTCCGTTTCGCGATTTATTTTTGATGCAGAACCGATACGTGTTTCCGGTTTCGCCGAGTATGACAGTGTGCTTGGTACCGATCGACTGAGTTCCGCAACCCTGGACTTCGGGAATGGAACATCCACATTCACCTGTTCAACCCAGCTCAACCCGTATCAGCGCGTTCACATTCACGGCACAGAGGGGAGACTGGAAATCGAAATTCCGTTTAATGCGCCCACAGACCGTCCCTGTCGGATCTGGCATCAGGCCAGGACGGAAATCAAAGAAGTCGAACTGAAAATCTGCAATCAATACACCATTCAGGGAGATCTGTTTGCCCAGTCGATTCTCAACAACACGCCCGTTCCCACACCGCTGGGAGATGCGATTGCGAACATGAAAGTCATCGAGGCGATTGTGGAAAGCAACCGTGTGGGACAGTGGATTAAACTATAACTGATCAGAGGAAAACCCTGTCACCAGAAAAGGGGGCTCCAACAGAAACGAAAACGCTGCGACGGTCCTCCCGGGACTGCGCGCACGGGGAGCCGACTATGTCTTTCCTGCTTTCCCAATTTCACTCCTGTCCCATAAATCGCTGATCCTGTAAATCACTCTGAGAGCGACCGCGATTACCTGGGAGCCAGAACCATGATCATATTCCGTCCGCTGGCCATGGTAGGAGACTGTTCCACTTTAGCGATCTCGGTCAGCTGTTCCTGGATATCCCCCAGAATGGTTCGACCAAGTTCATGATGCGCATTTTCGCGACCACGGAACATGATGTTGAATTTGACCTTGTCTTTCTGTTCCAGAAATTTCCGGGCGCTCTTCAGCTTAAATTCAATGTCGTGTTTTCCGATTTTCGGACGCATCCGAATCTCTTTCAACTGCACCTGATGTTGCTTGGTGTTTTTGCTGGTCTTTTTTTTACGCTCGTACTTCAGCTTCCCATAATCCATAATCCGGCAAACTGGGGGCTTCGCGTCAGAGGCAACTTCAACCAGATCCAGATTTGCTTCCATCGCCAACTTTAACGCTTCCGCGGTAGGGATCACTCCTAATTGTTCCCCGTCTTGATCAATGACCCGTACCGGACTAATCCGAATCTGGTCATTAAGTCTCTGCGTTGTTTCGATTGCTTGTTTCTCCTTGTAATGAAAAATGAAATAGGTTTCGTGTCTTGAACAAAAAGTCATCTGAAATCAGGACACACTGGTTTCATTATAGTCGCTATGAAAAAAAGAACATCTCAAAAGAGATGCCTGTATTCCCGAGACCAGAATTCACTCTGGCTAAACTATACTGATTGTTCTTACGTTATATCAATCCTGAAAGCGGGGCAAGTAACACCGATACACTAATTTTGGCGAAATTCTGAGGTTCCGCCGGGATTTCCCGTCCTGCCGGGCCATTGTATCAGGGCTGGAACCCGAAGCCTGGTCTTATTCCGAGGTTTCCGAGCCGGTCTCTTTGATGGGAAATCGCTGCACCTGATCGGAAAAGTCCCTCAAATTGCGTTTTTTTGTTTCGGGAATCGGAACCGGTTCCCAGCGGGGGCCGGCATTTCGATACTCCTGAAACGGGTCCTGCTCACGCGAACCGGCTTTACGGGGAAATTCCAGAGTCTGGTTCTGACGGGCCGCCCTTAACGTCGGCGTTTCAGCCGGTAACCCGGAGGGGCGATATTCTGCCGCGGGCAACCCGGCAGCAGGCGACGCTGTTTCCGAGCCAAAAAAGGCGGCCTTTAAATCCGGTTGAAAATCATCGTTCAGCTTCGGAGGAACGCTGTGCAGGGCCCCCGGATTCTGAACCGGATTCTGGTATCCCGCTGCCTGATTTTGAATTCCCGCTGTTTGTGTAAAATCGACCGCTTGAATCTTTCTGGCAGCAGGCACAGAAACCGCTTCGTTGGGAACTCCCGGCACCGGGGGCACTGGCGGCACAAAATTCTCAGGCATCGGTTCAGGCGTTGGCTGCGGAGATTCCGCCGGCACATCGCCGGGAACCAGTAATTGAGGATAAACCCCCTGGCTCAGATTGCCGGTATATTCTGGCGCGTGTGCGATTTTTCTCACACGTCCCAGCAGACGTTCCCGTTCGTCCGCGTCGATATACGCTTTGGCAGGCCAGCCCCCTTCTTCCAGATAAATGTTGTTGTAAGAGAGCAGTGAGCCTTTTTCAAACTGGACGTTTTTGATCGCCAGAGAATATTCAACCAGCGAACGGTAATAACTGCCGTCCGCTTCCGCCTGACGACGCTGCGATTCCAGCAGCAGATCGACGGTGGCATTATCTGATTCAAAAGCGGCCTGAACGGCGGCGACTTCCTGCCGTGCGGCATGCCGACGATTAAAGTTGGTCTGCAATACCGCGTATGCCCGATCCACTTCCGCAATCGCATTACTCAAACCTTGTACGATCGTCCGTTCCTGCTCATGCAGAATCGCCCGATCCCGAGCCAGCTGTAACTCGGCGTAGCGCATCGCGGCATGAGCCTGGCGTTTCCCCAGCGGAACGGAAAGCTCCAGCCCCATCTGCCATTCCTGAAAATCACCATCGAACAGATTATTCAAGGCACCATCAAACCGACCGGTTTGATCACCTTCTGCAAGAAAATTATTTCCAAAACCACGCCAGCGATAACGGCCGATCAAATCCAATTGCGGTTTCATGAAATTCTTGTTGGCTTGCAGTTCCAGTTCCCGTTTTTTGATCTGCCAGCGTTGCCGGCGGATTTCCGGGCGACGTTCCAGCGATTCCACCAGCGTTTCTTCCCAGTTAAATTCGACGCGTGCCAGGTTCGGTTCATCAGCCGGACGGATCAATCGTCCGTCATTAATGGGAATCCCCATCAGCATGCGCAACCGGCGTTCTGCAATATACACGCCGTGATTGCTTTGAAACGTACCTCCCTGGCTGCCGTTGTTGGTATGTGTGCCATTCAGCAACCGACCGCTTAAGGCGTTTTCCACCTCCGCCTGATAACGGAAATACTGTTCGCGGGCCTGCGCTTCTTTTTCCGCTTCGCCGCCCCGCCGTCCGTTTTCGTATAACGCGCGAATTCTTCGCCAGGTCTCCAAAGCGGAATCGCGGGCCATGATCTTCGCATCCAGATCACGATAACCATAGTAAAGATCCCAGTAGGAATTCTCGACATCGCTCACCAGATCCCGAACCGCAATTTCAAATTCGCCCAGACTGATATCCGTATTGATCCGGGCAATAATCACACCATTCACCACACCCGGTATGTTACTGGGACCTGCCAGTTGATTAAAATCGACTCCGCCCCCTCTTAACAGCGGGTGGCGAAATTCCATTTCAATATTGTTCTGATAGGCGTGAGGAAACTGGTTCCCGGGAGAATTATTTGCGTCGTAATCGATGTAATCCCGCAACGTCAGTTCGGTTCCGGTCATCGCGCGTTTGGTTAACTGCGCCTGAACCACCATCGCATCCTGATGCAACAGACGCGTCCCACCACCAAAGAAGACGTTGTTTAATGCCTTATCATTCTTCTCGAAAAACGTACTGGCTGAAAGTGTGGTATCATAGGCACTGAGCGCCCCTTCCACACCATAGCGGGGATCGGAGTCGATAATCGCGGCATCATATTTGGTATGCAAAGCAGCGGGCGTGTTTAATGAAACGCCCCCCACGTCTCCCAGCACTTTCGAACTCTGCAGCGCCATTCGCACGGCTTCTTCCAGAGACAGTTCCCAATAATCGGGTGTTGCCATTGTCGAAAGACTGGCCGGTGCCTGGGTGCCAATCGTATCCCCTTCATCGACATCCTCTACGTTGGGATATTCAATCTGAGTCAGTGCGCGCTGATAAACCTCTTCGTTTTCTACGAATTCTTCTTGCAGCGAAGTTTTCAGGAAGCGGCTGCACCCTGGGCCCAGCATTACAACTGCGGCAAACAGGAGTATCATCCGGGCTATGAAACAGTTCATGGATTAACCTTGGCCATTCAGGACCATCGACAATAAAGCGATACACTCCCTCTTCTCATCGGCAACAGACCGCATTCCCCCAAAGCGAAAATTCACTACATTCAGAATATTCCATACAATCGGATAACCGAAAGACTCACTCACGAGCCCCTATCTTCACCACATTAACCATACAGCCAGCAAAACGCCGTCCAAATACGCTGTCTATTGAAACAATCAGAGAATCTGCGTAATGATTTAAAGTGCCCCTTCAATTACTTTGAGAAGCCTGACCGCTTTTCCGCACTCGATCAGAGTACCGTTCTTACGACTGTGTTAGGATGAAGTCAGGCCGTTTCAGCGGGGAACTTGCCCCCGTGAATCGCGGGGCCCTCTTGATTTAACCCTCATTCATACAAATCGCATGACGACTGATGAATCTGCTTCAATAGCGAATCTCTGGCAGGAGATTGAAGAGCTCGTTCTGGGGCTGGCTCAACTCTCCCGCACCGGGATTTCGAGTCAGAAATTTTACACGGAACTGCTGGACCGCGCCGTGAGCGGTCTATCTGCGCGAGGGGGTCTTCTCTGGGTGCCCGATTCCGCCGGGAATCTGGAAATTCAACTGAGTCGCGGGTTGAACCCGGAATCAAATCCCGCGGCCCCGTTCGGACCACAGGAAATCGAACAGCACCGTCGCCTGCTCGCAGAAGCACTGCACGAAAACCGCCCCGCGAGCATTGCCGCCCGCGCGGGTTTATCGGACCGGCATCAGGGTCAAAACCCCACGAACGAGAATCTCATCCTCTGTCCGATCGCGGTTGAGAATCATCCTGCAGCGATGACCGGCATTCTGGAGATCATTCATCATCCCCCGAAGTCCGCCGGGGCACAGGACGGGTACCTCCGCTTCATCGGCGCCTTAGGCGAAATTTCCGAAGACTTCTGTCAGTCGAAAAAACTACAGAAACTGCAGGAACTGGAAACACTCTGGGAACAGTTCGAACGTTTCTCGGAACACGTGCATCTGCATTTAAATTCACAGCAGACCGCGTATATCATCGCCAATGAAGGCAGAATTTTAATCGACTGCGATCGGCTTTCCGTGCTGCAGCGAACCGGCGCCACGTATCGCCTGATCGCCGCCAGTGGCGTGGATACGATTGAACGACGGTCCGAATCCGTTCAGAGGCTGGAAAAACTGACGCGCAGTGTTCAATCCCTGAATCGTCCTTACTGGATCATGGAAGCCGAACAGAAATATCCGCCCCAGATCACGGAACCTTTACACGCTTATCTCGACCTGGCATCGTCACGCTCTTTGATGATTTTCCCGCTGAGACATATCAGCGCAGAGACGCCGAACGACAGTCCGGAAAACCGACAGCAGACTCAACCTGCCGTCGAAGAACTCACGGTGGGCGCCATTGTGGTGGAACAGTTTCACGAAGCTGAGTTCGGCAACACCTTGCTGGATCGGGCGCTGGCTGTTTCCCGGCATGGGGGAACGGCGCTGTTTAATGCGCTCCAGTTTGAGAGCTTCCCGTTTTTCCCGGTCCTCAAACACTGGTCGCATTCGCCCGTCCGAAAAAAACAGATGACGTGGCGGAACCTGATTACCGCTGTCACAATTCTGGTCGTACTCAGCGCGGCACTCATTTTGATCCCCGCTGACTTTACCATCGAAGGTTCCGGAACTCTGCAACCCGTTGAACAGCAGAACATTTTTGCTTCGGCCGACGGTGTCGTTGATCAGATCCTCGTCCATCAGGGAGAGCAGGTTCAAGCGGGCAGTACATTAATGATATTGAGAGACTCCGATCTGGAACTGGAATTCAGTCGCGTGCATGGAGAAATCCAAACCGCCCAGAAACGGCTGGCGGTCATTCAGTCGGCCCGACTGGAATTAAAGGCGACCGACGCCAGTGCGCTACAACAGGCAAATCGACTGACGGCCGAACAGGAAGAACTGAATGAACGCCTGAAAAGCCTGCAGGAACAACTGGCGCTACTCAAAACACAGCAGGACGCGTTAACCCTGAAAAGCCCCCTGCCCGGCGAAGTGTTGACCTGGGATTTTCAGGAAAAACTGCTCGCACGCCCCGTGCAGCGCGGCCAGCGATTATTAACGGTTGCCGACCTGGAAGGCCCCTGGATTTTAAAAATGCAGGTCCCCGATACGGAAATCGGCCACATTCTCGCAGCACAACGCCAGAGCCAGAAACCGTTGAACGTCTCTTTCCTGCTGTTAACGGACCCTGATCAGACCCACCAGGGAACCATCGAAACCATCGCTGCCACCGCAGAACCGGACGCGGAAGGAAATCCCGCCGTACAGATTACGGTGAAACTCGATCGCGAATCGATCAAAGGGCTCCGCCCCGGTGCTTCAGTGCTTCCGCAGGTCGACTGCGGCACCCGTTCCCTGGGATACGTCTGGCTCAGACGACTGTTCGAAACCATTCAACGCGAAGTCCTGTTTTTCTGAACGACGTTCTGCCCGCGCCCGCCCGCGCCCTGATTAGCGGGTCGGATTCTCGTACCAGAAAACGCCGAGCCCTTTTTTCTGATCGCGCTCTTCGCACGAAATCACATCCAGATCGCCGTCGGCATCCAGATCGAGCAGTTCAATCCGATCAAATTTAATGCCCCGCGGCCCGCTGATCTCGTGCGTTTCCCATTTCAGTTCGTTTCCACTATTAGAAAAACTCAGCCAGAACATACCTGATCTGGGTGGATCCGCGTTTCCACAACTGAAAACAACATCGGGCCGTCCATCCAGATTCATGTCTCCCACAGCAACCCCTTTGCCGTGTCCCGTATTGGCGGGAAAGGGAACGACCTGCTTGTCCCACTTCAATCCACTTTGATCCAGACGACGGAACCAGAGTAACTCATCGGGAAGGCGGGTGACCACCAGAATGTCCTGCAGTCCATCCTGATCCAGATCCGCCACGCGGGCAAACATCACTTCCCGGTCATCGCCGCCGACACTGTGATTCCGCCAGTTGGCAGCGGTGGAAACAGCGCGGGCTCCCGGATTTTCCAGCCAGCGACAGCCGCGCAGTTTTCCTTTACGATCAGTGGTTAACAGATCCTGATCCCCGTCGCCGTCCATATCCAGGGCGATCAGTGACATAATCCAGCCCGCGGGCGAAAGCGCCGTCCACTGGTATGCCGTCAGGTCACGCGGATTCTGACCCGGTTGGAACCAGCCAATCTGCGCCCCCTTTCCTTTTCCGCCGGCGACCAGTTCCAGGCCCGGCCGTTGATCAATCTGCGCCGGCACCGCAAACATCCACATCATTTTAGCCTGTGAAGCCGGCAGCACTTCCTGCCGCCACGCATTTTGAAAGACGCCCTGTTCGGGAGCCCAATGCACAAAAATCGTTTGACTTTTCCCTTCACAGCAACTCACGACTTCCAGGCGGCCATCATGGTTCAGATCGATCCAGGCGGCATCTTCGACCTGCGGCGTGGTTCCCACGGTCATCGCCGGCCAGAGCTGCTTCACCAGCGCCGGTCCCGGATTGCGATAAACGCGGGTCAGGCCCCCTTCCTCCCAGCCGGTGGTGAGATCCTGTAATCCGTCGCTGTCGAGATCCGCCAGCTTCACCCCATCCGCGCCCCGTGAGCTGTGATCGATCACATGCCGTTCCCAGGCTTTCCCCCGCTGCAAATCTTCCGCAACCACCGGCGATGCGAACAGAAAACTCCACAGCAGTACTATTCCTCCTGCGTGTTGAAAATAACAGTGCATCTTTGGAACCTCTTTAAAAAGGGCATGGCTTGACCTGCCTTACCAGTATCCGGCGACAGAGGCAAAATGGCAATAATCCTTCGTATCATAAGTAAAAAAGAGGTGCCTCAACGGGCCGGAAATCCAGTGATATGCTCTATAAAACAAAGGGGATTTCTCACTTCAGCCGGCAAAAGCCAGTCGAAACACCCGCAGAGCCCCGATAACCGGCTCATTCAGAATAATCGATAAAGTTTCGCGTCAACGATAGCCGATCATCCTTAGGTACACGCGATTGTACGACCGGTGGTGCTGGTCACCATCGGAACTGTTGTGACCAGGGACGGTCACATTCAAACGGGGGGGGGAACTGCAGATGCGCGCAGCTTTTGTCTGCATAGTTTTGATTCAGTTGCTAATAGTGAGCTCAGGCTGCCAATGCTTTAAGGCCAGCAATCTCTATTACAATCTGATCGATGATGTCAGTGACACACAAATCTATGTAGACCGTTTCTACTGTCCTACTTTGGACCTGACGCGTATTGGCAAGCCCGATTGGTGTCGCTCTCCAATTAACCGCTGGTGGTGTAAGTGCTGCAATGACTGCCGCCCCCATTACATCAGCGCGACACCAGTTACCGACTACAGCAGTCAGCACTCTCAGAGCACTGAAGCTCATGATGATCTGATTCCTCTTCCCGAACCTTCGACTTTTGTGCCGCCAGACCCGTTTCCTGATGAAACGAATACAGAGCCGACTCTGGAGGAAGGCCCGACGCTGGCCCCCTCTGAAAGTCAGCCACCGAATTAGTATCCGACGCAGACAGAACGGCACATTACCTAGATAACACCAGTTGATAGCGGAAAGAAACAGGTCTTCACATGATAAAAATGGAAATGACACAATGCATTCAGCGACTGACGATCCTGATTATTACTGTCACCAGCACCATTGCCATACCTGTTTTAGTGGCATCAGCACAAGAAGAACGAACCAGCGAGCGCGATGGCCAGAGCCCGGCCCTGACGAAGTCGGCTGCCGATCAGTATCTTTTACAAGACACCGATCGGCAGCTGACAGAATTTCAAAAGGAACAAAGACCTGCCGATCAGGAAATCAGAATTCCCGATGAAGAAGACCTGATTACTTTGCAGACCAAAGGATCCTCGACCCGTTCTGCCAGAAAATTATCCCTGTCACAACTGCCGCTGGATCAACTCACACCCGCCAACCGGACCAATGCGGAGTTTGTACTCAAAGATCTCAGCATGTACCGGGTTCTGCCCAAGATTCAATTTGACGTGAATCATTCCGCGTATGCCTTTTTTATCGCACACCCCGATGTGGTGGTCAGCATCTGGCGTGAAATGAAACTTTCCGAGTTTCAGATGTGGCAGACCGGCCCCTATTCGTACGAAGTCGATGCGGGCGACGGAACCATCGGAACACTGGAAGTCATCCACCAGACCCCGAAACAGACGATCGTCCTCTGCTCGGGCGTCTACAAAAGTCCGCTGATTGCAAAACCGATCTCCGCCAAAGCCCTGCTTTACCTGGAAACCGAATATTACCCCGGCAGTGATCAGAAACAGGATTCCGTCTCGCATCAGGTCACCATGTTTGTCTCCTTCCCTTCTCAGACGATAGAAATGGCGGCGAAAATTCTGGCTCCGGTCAGTAATGCGATTCTTGATCGCAACTTTAAGGAAGTCTCGATCTTCATGCACATGATGTCGCTCGCCATGGAACGTCAGCCGGGCTGGGTCGAACGCATCACCAATCAACTGGAAGGCGTGCTTCCGGTCCGCAGACCGCAACTGTTAAAGGTGGCCGCTCGCGTCTACATCGATGCACAGCGCAGACAGAACGGTGCCGAACCCAATCGGCTCCAGCCACCGATGCCGATCGACGTCATCACACAGGCCGCCGACAAAACGCCACGCAAACTGCCAGCCGATCCGCAGGTGCAGCCAGTGAGCCGCGGTCAGAGCCCGATGTAAACCATCGCGCATCCTGACTCTGATACCTGGTCTGAATAACGTGGGTAACGCTGCAGTCAACGTGGGCCCGGGCTAACGACGCGATGAGCGATCCCTGTTGCGCGGCCGCAGGAAAAAGCCAAATACGGCCAGGATTACAATCAGGGGAATGGCAATTTTGGGACGGACGGCCACGCCGACAATTCCCAGAATCAACCCCACGAATACCCAGGGGGACACATTCGCCCAGGCCGCGTCGCGATTCCTGGTTGGTAACGCCAGCCAGAACGCAAACATCAGCAGCCCCACGCGCATGAAGGCCCCCGTCGCCGCAACCTTCTGCGCGAACTGTTCGACCGTCACGAACTGATGCAGACAACCAGCCGTGATCAGACAGCCAACAGAGATCACACCGACCAGAGCGCGGTTAATGGGAATTTTTTCGCCTGACATGATTTTACTCAACTACTTTCGTCCGGGTCGCGTTCGCTGATTCAGAAAGGCACCCAGTGCCAGATGATAAGGATCGGTCGTGCGGAATTTGAGGATATCCACGTTCACGGAACCGCATTGTCGGGACAGGGTCTCACAGAATTCCTGATACTGCTCCAGATAACGGGCCCGTAACTGGTGCGGGTCGACCAGTTGATGATGGCCGCTCCGTTCCAGACTGCGAAACTGGGTCGGCTTGCTGAAAGGAAACTCTTCCTCTTCAGGCGCCACCACCTGAAACACCAGCACTTCATGGCGATCGTGCCGCAACTGTTTTAACGTCTTGGCGAGTGCGGCGGGGTCATCAAAACAATCGGAGATCAAAAACACCAGGCTGCGACGTTTGATCAAAGGGAGAACCTGATTCAAAACGCCGGAAATCGCCGTCTCTTTCCGCGGCTTGGACTGATCCAGAATTTCCAGCATCTGGCCGAAGTTTTTCGGATTCGCGGAAGGCTGAATAAAATCGCGTTGCGCGGTATCAAAGGTGATCAAACCCGTGGCGTCCCGCTGGCTCAACAACAAGTATCCGAGCGCCGCCGCCAGCTGGCGTGCGTAATCAAACTTGCTGAGCGTCTTGCCGGCATACGCCATGCTCCCCGAACAGTCGAGCAATAAATAACAACGCAGGTTCGTCTCTTCTTCGAACTCCTTGACGTAATATTTCCCCGTTTTGCCGTAGGCCCGCCAGTCAATGTGTCGAATTTCATCGCCGGGATAATATTGCCGATGCTCCACAAACTCGACACTGGCCCCTTTGTAAGGACTTTTGTGCTGCCCCATCATGAACCCTTCGACAATCAGCCGCGTGACCACTTCCAGTTTGCCAAAGCGGGCCAGCGCGGTCGGGTCAGTCAGTGGTGCATCCGATGAGAGCATCTCGTGACATTTCGTTTGCTAAGTGAGGGTAATTCCAGAATGCGTCCCGTTTGACCAGAGCAACTGCCGCCTGCCGCTACTGGGGCACAATGGTCCTGAAGACGCTGTCGTAAATCGGGAGACAGCATAAAACAGAAAGCGCAGAGAGCAGACTCCCTACGCTTTCATTCCTACTGTCTGAACTTGATTATAACTACTCAAGCTCTTTAATAAACACATTTCGGAAATAAAGTGTATTCCCGTGGTTCTGCAATTCAATCTGACCGGTTTCGTAAATGGGTTTATCGCGTTCCCAGTAATTTTCCAGTGTCACGTTGTCTGTCACCAGCGTGTCATTCAACCAGATCGTGACTTTGTCGCCAACCATTTTGATCCGGAACGTATTCCATTCTCCCACGGGATTGTCGGCTGTCACCAGGGGCTTGCTCGGATTTTTCTGGTTATTGTACAAGCCGCCGGAACCGACATTCTGTAAGGCCGGATCCCAGATCTGAACCTGTGGCGAACCACGCAGATAGATGCCGCTGTCCCCTTTTTCTTTGATTTTCCAGTCGACCAGCATTTCAAAGTTTTTGTAGTCCTTTGCGGTACACAGGCTTTTGCCTTTCCCGTCAAACACGATGATGCCATCCACGACTTTCCAGTGATCGCGCATCTCCTGGTCAGCCTTTTCCTGCTCTTCAGCCAGTTTTTCAGGGGTCATTGTGGCTCGGGTCTTGGGACTGCCCACGAGACCTTTCCAGCCTGTCAAATCTTTTCCGTTGAACAGGGCCTTAAATCCTTCAGGAGGCTGATTCAACTTGCCTTCTTCGGCGGCTGCAAAATTCAAAGTCGAAATCGCCATCACCAGCGCTAACATCGTAGCTACACGTTTCAAAGTTGTCATAGTCATTGCTTTCATTTTGATATCAGTATAGAGGCTCCCTGTCAGCCGACTTTTCGGCTCAGGCAGGAAGAGCGAAACTCAGCAGGAATTACTTAATTATCGAAAGGAACACCCCGTACATCAAGCCAGTCCTCACTGATTTCGCACCTTTCACATAAACTC
Organism: uncultured bacterium; assembly: GCA_963974925.1. Classification (GTDB taxonomy): domain Bacteria; phylum Planctomycetota; class Planctomycetia; order Planctomycetales; family Planctomycetaceae; genus Gimesia. The sequence continues at coordinate 45,050 of CAXBFD010000030.1, forward strand.
CCTGCTTTCCCATTTGTCGATTTGCGATTGCCTGTTGTGCCGATTAGAATAAATCCCACGCCAAACGATGAAACATGCATCCGATTCCCGCCTTTATTTCCTAAGAGAAAGCAACACCATGCCTCGATGCCTCTCCGGAATGTTCAGCCTGCTGCTGCTGTTCATTTCAGTCGAACCAGCGTCTGCTGCGCCCCCACAGAAAAATGTTCTGGTGATTGTCGTCGATGATCAGGGTTTTCAGGCCGGCTGTTATGGAAACAAAGTCATCAAAACTCCCGGCATCGACATGCTGGCGGAATCGGGTACCCGCTTCACACGCGCGCATTGCACCACCGCCAGTTGCTCCGCCAGCCGTTCGGTAATCATGACGGGCCTGTATAATCACGCCACCGGCCATTACGGCCACGCGCACGGCTACAATCACTTCAGCACGTATGCCTCGGTCAAATCGCTGCCGATCCTTCTGGAAGAAGCCGGTTATCGCACCTGTTCCATCGGCAAATATCATCTGGCTCCCGAATACGTATATCAGTTTCAGGAATACCGCAACAAAGGCGTGCAGGGAAATCGAAACTCGGCGGTGATGGCGGCCAACGCGAAAGAGTGGATCACTGAAAAAGACGATCGGCCGTTTTTCCTGTATTACTGCAGCAGCGATCCCCATCGTGGCGGCGGCCCTGACGGTTATGCCAATTTTAATGCCGACCCCGATCATTACCCGGGCGTGACGCCGATTACCTACAAACCGGAACAGATCCAGGTTCCCCCCTGGCTGCCCAATCATCAGGAAGTCAAAGAGGAACTGGCGGAATATTATCAGGCGATCTCCCGTCTCGACCAGGGCGTGGTCTCATTGATCAACACGCTGAAAGAAACAGGCCACTGGGAAGACACACTCGTGATGTTCCTCAGCGATAACGGCCCTCCGTTCCCCGGCGCGAAAACCAACCTGTATCAACCAGGCATGAACCTGCCTTTGATCGTCCGCGATCCTACGCAGAAAAAACAGGGCCTCACCACCGATGCACTGGTCACCTGGGCCGACCTGACGCCAACCATCCTTGACTACTGCAACGTGACCCCGAAACCAGTGCCGGCCCTGCGGACCGTGGAAAACAATGGCAAACGCGTTGAGGGAAAAGGCAAACCGGTGCCCTACCTGTTTCATGGTCGCTCTTTTTTGAGTGTGCTCGACAAAGAACACGCACCCGACTTTGATGAAAATTACGCATCGCACACGTTTCATGAAATCACAATGTACTACCCGATGCGGGTCATCTTAAGCGGGAAATATAAATACATTTTCAACATCGCCCACGAACTGCCTTACCCGTTCGCGTCCGATTTATATCGGTCTCCCACCTGGCAGGGCGTATTAAAGCGGGGAGATAAGATGTTCGGGCAGCGCACCGTATATTCGTATCTGCATCGCCCGAAACACGAGCTGTATGACATCGTCGCCGATCCTTATGAAGGGACGAATCTGGCGTTTGAGCCGGAACACCAGGAAACCCTCACAAAAATGCAGGAAAAACTGAAAGCGTGGCAGCAGAAAACCAAAGATCCCTGGTTCCTGAAGTGGGAATATGAATGATTACCCCGAGAATAAGGGCTGATTTCGCGTTCTTATCACTGAATTCAGGGAATTTAGACAAAGTAACTCGACGAAAGCGGGGAGTCTGACTATAATTCCCACGTACGGTAACGGCCTTCGTTTACTGTATTTAGGGCTTTTAAACATCTAAGTAACGTCTCAAACAGGCGTTATCTCAGGCTTAAACTGCTCTTTTTAGTCCTCTGGCAGGACCCATGTCGCGGGGTGGAGCAGCCCGGTAGCTCGCGAGGCTCATAACCTCGAGGTCGCAGGTTCGAATCCTGTCCCCGCCACTTAAAACCCCGGAATCGCAACTTTTGCCGTTCCGGGGTTTTCTTATGCGCTGACTGACAGACCTCAAGCATTCTCTGTCGCGCGAGAACGGGCGATGACTGTGCTGCCGTTCGACAGCACCCGGCCGTCACGCGCCGGCCCCTTTGTTTCGCGTCACTTCGTATTGGAAACGCGACAACCAACGGGAACAGAGGTTAAAACTCGTTGAGATTTGACTCATCCGTCAGTCCAGAGAAGAAAAGATCAAGCTCCACTTCCCAGTCCGGCAGATATCGCACACCCGGCGCCAGAGATTCGTGCATCAGGCCACTCTCTTCATGATCGTAACCCAGCACATGACCGATTTCGTGCAGGATGACCGTCCAGAGATCGACCTTCCATTCATCTGACCCCCAGGGAACGGGGCGTAAGGCATGCGTTCCCGACTCGTAAAACTCACTGCTTTCAGTGGGTGTGTTATCGATGAACCATCCATAACTGGCGGCATTCACATCGACATAAATTGTGTTGCGAACGGTGTTACTTAAAACCCCATTCGCCAGATCAATCACCTGGATATCGACTTGAGCCAGTTTTTCATTTTGCTCTGACGTGAGTTGTGGCTCAAGATACTCTTTCACCCCTTCGAATACCGCCTCTGCATCAGGTTGTTCGAGAGACCATGGATTCTCCTGGGGTAACATCGTCGGCTCTACCGATAAATGGCGGCTCAAGTTTTCGGTGAAATTTTGAGGATAGTGAATTGGGGAGGGGTTTGATTTGCGCTTACCATAATTACTGGCGAAGGAAATCAGATCGCGAAAATTGACGTTATTGCTTTGATCCAGGTCTGCAAACCAGGAGTAATCTGAAGCCGCCTCTCTTGGATCGGTATTGTAGACACTCGCAAACAGTACCAGATCACGGAAGTTGATCGCACCGTCATCGTTCAAATCATAAGGATTCGCAAAGACCAGCGTTTCCGGGGAAGGCCCATGCACCTCTTCTGACTCGGCTCCCCCTGTGAGCTGGATTTCCGAGCTGAAGATCGAGAACTCAGGGCTTTCTGCGATCAGAGTTTGACCGGCCAGATCCAGATCGATGCCGTCGTCAGCCGTCGATTCAAATCGGATGCGGGCAAACAGCACGCGCTGATCATCTCCCGCATCGGGCAGATTCGTTTCTGCTGAGAGACCTGCGATTAAACCCAACGAGTCATCGATGGTGCCGGCCTGATTGATGGTAAACGCTGCCCCGAATTCAATGGCGGTTGCGGTGGTAATCGCCGTGTTGTAGGTCAGATTCAATGCCACCGACATCACCCCCGCATCGGTTGCCGAGGGAGCACTGACCCAGATCTCCAGCCAGTAGCCACTCCATTCATCGACCCGGTTCAGACTGTCCGGTAATGTGGCAATTTCGCCGTTGCCAGCGGTGGCCGTTTTAGAATCCACCAGTGTCATTTCGATCTGCGTGAAAGGGCTTTGCACTTCAAAGGCACCGATGTCAATGGCATCACCGCGATATCGATCAAAGCCGGCACCGCGCGAATCATGAGTGGTTTCTCGCCGATTGAGAATGGAGAGATTCACATTCTCCAGAGCCGTATCATTACCCGCATCAATGGCGGCACTTCCCGGCAGCAACGCATGCGTTTTCGTCAGGCCGCCGTTGTCTCTCAATATCGGATCGAGCAAACCCTCGATGCTGTCCTGAACGATACTGTTATTTCGTGTATACTGAGTTAAAACCTGAGGAATCGAAGGGGCAGAATTTCCAGCAATGATGGAATTCGTGATCGAGCCGGAGTTAACCCAAAACGAATATATACCACCTCCGACCTTAACAGCGGCATTTCCGGTCAATGTAGAATTGATGATCTCAAAAGTGGGCGACGAATTGCCAAACGCGATGCCGCCGCCAGCCAGTAATGATGTATTTCCGGAAAGCGTACTATTGATCAGAATCAGTTTCCAATCCACATTAAGACCGCCCCCTGAACTGGAGGACGAATTCTTTTCAAAGAGACTGTTTTGAACCGTTAAATTGCGGGAAGAATCATCAATGCCGCCGCCATAGAAGCGTGCCCTGTTTTTAACAAAGGTGGAGCCTGAAACCAGCACGTTATTTCCATTTGTTGAGAGTGCTCCTCCCGAACTGGCACTGTTTTCTGAAAACAGGCTGTTTTCAATGTAGGCATTGTGGTAAGCGCTATAGAACCAGAGCGCCGACGCATAATACACGGCTCCGCCGCTGGAGGTTGCCGTATTCCCCTGGAAGGTACTGTCAGAAATGCTCAATTCCGTGAAGACCGGCGGAAACCAAACCGAGATCTGATGATAGATGGCCCCGCCTACGCCAGAACGGTTCTCAGTAAAGACCGACTCGCTGACGGTAAGAACTCCCTCCGTGATGTAAATGGCCCCGCCCAGGTTATCACTGCTGTTTTCCGTAAACGTACTGGCAGCAACAGTCAGGTCGCCGTCTTGAACCACGATCGCGCCGCCCGCCTGGGACGTTTGATTTTCTGTGAAATCACACCCGGTGATCGACAGTAAACCTTCGGTACTGTAGATGGCGCCCCCATACCAGTCTGCACTATTGCGGACAAACGTGCTGTTGGTCACTGTCAGGTCGCCGCCACTATAAATGGCCCCGCCATATCTACTGGCGGAAAGCAGACCACCTAAAACACTGGCCTGATTGTCGGTAAACAGGACATCGGAAATGGACAACGTTTCCAGACTGTGAATGGCACCGCCACTTGAGTAGTTGGCGAAACCATTGGTCAGTGTGAAGTCACTCAGTTCCACATTAATCGAAGTCTCTTCCTCCCCGTCATCAATGCGAAAGAGACGGCGGGTTCCGTCGCCACTGAGAGTCAGGTGCTCTGCTCCGTGGCCAATGATGGTCACGTCATCGGTAATCACCAGCTCATTATAAAGCATGAGCGTCTGATCAAAGAGGCTGGCATCAAAGGTGATGGTGTCCGCTTGAGGTGTCTCATTCGCCAGTTTGATCGCTTCGCGCAACGACAAATTGCCGACGGAATAGTTACCGTCGTCGACATCGGAATTGGTATCGACCACCAGATCGCCGCTGTAGAATTCATAAGCACCAATGTCAACGAAGCCCTGATAGATCCGATGATAGCCCTCCCCTCGTTGATCCTGCGTTAACCCTGCTGCTATCGCAGTTGAATCACTGCCGGCATTAATCGCCGCGCTACCAGACAACAAAGCGTGCGTTTTTGTGGAACCGCCATTCTCCCGCAATACCGGATCCAGTAATCCCTCAATACTCGCCTGAATGATGTTATTGGAGCCTGTATAACTGCCGGAAAATTGATTGAACCTATTGCCTGCAACAATGCTGTTCTGCAGTATGAAGGTGCCTGATCCCGGGTGTCGATAAATTCCCCCTCCCGGAAAATGAGTGGCCTCATTTCCCACGATCGTACTATTAACGACCGAGACTGCAGAATTAACAAACGAATACAGGGCTCCTCCGCTGTGATGTGCCAGATTGTAGGAGAGAGTACTGTTATAAATGAAGATGGTTTTGGCGCCATTATTATTGATCGCTCCACCTCCTAGAGCGGTATTTTCAGTTAAGGTCGAACTGAAAAGCGCAAGTGATCCCTGCCCAAGTATGTTAATGGCCCCACCGGAACCCGCCTGGTTCCCGATTAAAGTGGTGTCGTTCACAGTCACGTCGGCAACAATAATTTGAATTCCCCCGCCCAGTGATTTCGCTATGTTCTCCGTAAACACAGAGGCGGTCACGGTCACGTTGCCATTAAACGCAAAGAGGGCACCGCCATTCGCCTCGGAGTAATTTTCTGTGAACTGGCTGTTACTGATCTGGGCTGAGACTCCATTGAAATAGATAGCGCCTCCGTATTCTTCAGTCGCCTGGTTCCCGGAGAAACTGGTTTCGTCGACGGTCAATGATTCGTACAAACTATAAATTGCTCCTCCAGAATTCGCGAAGTTCGATTCAAAAGTCGAATTGGAAACCGAAGCCTGATCTGCCCGAGTAATGTAAATCCCACCCCCTAAGCCCATTGCCTCGTTTTCAGTAAAATCTGAAGCGCTGACAGTCAGACTTCCCCAATACAGATAGATCCCGGCACCATATCCCTGACTCTCTTCCGTACCTGTCCGATTCTCCGAAAATCGCGAATTCTCGATCGAGAGATTACCTCGATAGTTATAAATCCCCCCACCATTCTGCAAGGCCGTATTCCCGCTCAGAGTAGAGTCAACAATCGAAAGTGTTTCCAGATTATTAATCGCGCCGCCATTCTCTGCAGATCCATTGGTCAGCATGAGATCAACGATTTCAACCGTGATGGTTGTGGCCAGACTGCCATCATCAATATTAAAAATACGACTGTCGCCATTTCCATCCAGCGTCAACTGATCGGCACCGAGGCCGGTAATCGTCAGGTCATCGGATATCAGTAATTCATTGGTCAGCACAATCGTCTGCCCCGCCAGCGCGGCGTCGAACGAAATTGTATCCGCGCCTGCAGTTGCATTGGCCTGTTCAATGGCCGCCCTCAAACTGCCTTCGCCGGAATCATCCATATTCAAAACCGTAAACGCGGTCAGCAGTGTGCGGTCTTCCAGTGCTTCAATGGCGTTTCTGGAAATCAGCGCCCGCGCGAACGGGCCTTGATTGCGGCGATTTGAGTTGCGCCGCGTACGGGAAGAATGAGCGCGAAGCTGGTTCTTCAAAGAAGAAAGCCACTGGAATGGAAACATGTTGGAATCGTCCGGCTGGGGATCTGGTAAGTTACAGATGAAGATTGACAGATTAGAGGTTTGTATACTATCACGAATGGAAGTTATCTCAATACGATTTTTGTGTATCATGTAATAAAAAACAGAGAGAAAACTATCCATAATGCCACTATTTCTGAGTAAAAAACGGACCCACAGTCAAGACTTTGGCAATGCCGTTCCAGGTTGATTATGGGCTAATTGTGGGCAATGTGCTATTTCAGGGCATATAAACAATTTTCTACCATAAGGCTGCCTGCCTCTTGATTTTGCGATGCCTGCTGTTCATTTCAGGGCTCATCAATGCCATCGAGCACAATTCGAGGGCACTTTTTCCTGGGGAGAACGCTGCTGTGGAGGGGCCGGTCCGTGCGCACGTGATCTGTGCCGCCAGTTCCTGAAATGGTCAACCGCGTTTCCCTGGCGGAAACCGGTGCTGCGATCGTGTCCGCCGGTTCTATTTCTTTGAATTCCCTTACGAGATGCAGGGTTTCGATAAGCCGACACGCGGCAGAATTCGTTCCCTTTCTTTTCAGAACCCATTCGATGTGTATAATCCGCTACATGTCGAATTTCACCTTAGCTGATTGGAGCGAGAATGTTTGAATGGTTGGCCAGCCCTGAAGCCTGGATTGCATTGGCGACGTTGACGTCTTTAGAAATCGTGTTGGGCATCGACAACATCATTTTCATTTCCATCCTCGTCGGTCGGCTGCCGGATAAACAGAGAGACATCGCCCGGAGACTGGGGCTGAGTCTGGCCATGCTCGCGCGGCTGGTTCTGCTGTTCTCGATCTCCTGGGTGATGGGACTCACCGAACCCTGGTTTTCGCTGCTGGGCCGCGAATTTTCGGGCCGCGACCTGATCCTGATCGGCGGCGGTCTGTTCCTGCTGGCCAAAGCGACTCATGAAATCCACAACAGTCTGGAAGGGGTCGCGCACAAAGAATCGGGATCGTCTGCCGCCCAGGCCACATTCAGTTCGGTGCTGGTGCAGATCGGCGTGCTGGATATTATCTTTTCGCTGGACTCGGTGATTACCGCCGTCGGGTTGTCGGAGCATGTCTCGATCATGGCGATTGCGATTATCCTCTCAGTCGGGGTGATGTTGTTCGCTGCGAAATCGATCGGCGATTTTGTCGATCAGCATCCGACGATTAAAATCCTGGCACTCTCGTTTCTGATCATGGTCGGCGTCACGCTGATGATCGAAGGCTTTGGAATTCACGTCCCCAAAGGGTACATCTATTTTGCGATGGCGTTTTCCGTCACCGTCGAAATGATCAATCTGCGAATGCGAAAAAATCAGGTAGAAGCCGTTCGCCTGCACAAAAAAATAGAAGAAGGTGAAACCAGTTAACTGATCTCACCTTCATTCGTTGTTATTTTATCAACAGGATCGGCCTCACGCTCCGCGATCAGGGTGTTTGAATCGTCGGTTCGTTATCGTTCCATTTGACTTCGGGAACCGGCTGTGTCACTTTGCCGGTCGCCGCCCATTCGGTGCCCCGCTGTAGGGTAATCTGAAAACCGGTTCCCTGCAGAGCCACCGTATCATGGCCTAACGTCGTATGAAACACGCGGCCTTTGCCGTAGTCGATAGTCATCATAATCGGCTCGTGTTCGCCGGTGCCACGTTCGCCCGGTTCGGAGTAGGCAGTTGCAAGAACCGTCACATTTTCCGCCGGGCCTCGGAGTTTGCCGTAAACTTCGTCCGCCGGATGCATCCACTCAACGGGGAGTCCTTTGACGATCGGATGTTCGGGCTTTCGAACCTTGACAACCACCGGAATTTTTGTGCCATGCGTTCCGCCGTTACCGGCACTGGTGTCTCTGGTCCATTTATCGTCTCGCAGACGCAGCATGGGTCCGGATTTTTCATTGCGCCCGCCCCAGCCGCCGACGGCGATCATTTTGTTATAAGCGGGCCAGTCGGAAAACGAATTGTCGGCTGCATGCACGACCACAAAACTGCCGCCGGAAGAGACATACTCATCGAAGGCCTGCTTCACTTCTTCAGGCCAGCTTTCGCCGTTGTAGTTACTGACGACCACATCGTACGATTTGAAATCAGGGCGCCACGCTTTCCATTGTGCTGGCGCTTCCCGTTTAAGACGGGCAACGGTGTCTTCCCAGCGTCTCAATTGCTGATCCTGATATTTCGCATCTTCTTTTGACAGCTTGCCCGAGACCACGCGCGGTTTTCGCGGTATTGCTTCCGGAGTCGTAGAGACTTCGACTTCAAAGCGGCCGGAGTTCTCCAGAATCTTTTTGAGCAACGGCGTCGTCTGCTGCCATTGATGATTGTTCTGCCCATCGATCAGCAGCACCGACAGTTTTTCTGCTGACTTGTCTGCTGCCAGACAGAAGAATGGGTAAACAAATAACAAAACCAGACACAACAGCATGTGCAAAAGGGGTAAGGGCTTCAACGGATTTCTCCCAGTAACTATTTCACGATAGATTTCGAAAACGGACCGTTTCAGCCAATGGGGCTGATTGTCTTAAGTTAACTGCTGTCCGCCGCCAAGTCACGCAGAATCGCCAGTCCCCTGTTGGAATTTACGGAATCCAGTATAATCTCAACAGTTTTTCTCACTTCAGCCAGAACGTCTCAGTTCAACAGGGAACGACCATGAAACAGATTGCCATGATCACAGGGGGAAGCCGCGGAATCGGGGCGGCTACGGCTTTGCTGGCGGCCCAACGAGGCTATGCGGTCTGTGTGAATTACCATCAGAACCGGGCCAGTGCCGACGATATTGTTTCACGAATTCAGCAGACGGGGGGAATAGCAATCGCCGTGCAGGCAGACGTCTCAGTGGAAGTAGATGTCGAACGGCTGTTCCAGACCGTTGACAAACAACTGGGAACGGTGACGGCACTCGTCAACAATGCAGGAATTCTCGAGCAACAGATGACCGTGGAATCCATGAATCTGGAACGCTGGCAGCGTATTTTTGCCACCAATGTCTTTGGAAGCTTTCTGTGCGCAAAAGCAGCGATTCGCAGAATGTCGACACTACAGGGGGGAGCGGGAGGAGCAATCGTAAACGTCTCCTCGCTGGCGGCGCGTGTCGGGTCCCCCTTTGAATATGTGGACTATGCCGCCTCCAAAGGCGCCCTGGATACCTTCACCATCGGACTGTCGAAAGAAGTCGCGGAGGCGGGTATTCGCGTGAACGGAGTTCGCCCCGGTTTTATTGACACGGAGATGCACGCCAGTGGAGGCGAACCGAATCGCATCGACCGCGTCAAAGGACAGGTTCCGCTGAAACGCGGGGGAACAGCAGAAGAAGTCGCCCGTGCGATCCTCTGGCTGCTCTCTGACGAAGCCTCCTACACAACCGGCGGCTTTATTGATATCGCGGGCGGGAGGTAGTCAATCCATCGACCGCGATCAATAGCAGAAAAATCCATTAGCCGCAGGGCGTTAGCCCCGGTTGAAAGGATGTTACCAGAGAACGCACTCGATGCTGTGCGATAGGCGCACATCATTTGCCGTGATATATTGCGTGATAACCGAAACCGGGGCTAACGCTTTGCGGCTCATTGCAGAATGGGGGTGGCGATGGATGATCAACCACTGGCTTATTTCATTACGTTTTCTGTGTATGGAACGTTTCTGCAGGGAGACACGCGATTGTGGCGGTCTCGGCGTAAAGGCTCACAGACTTACCAGCCATTGCTGGAAGAGTGGCACCGCGATCGGCTTAAACATGACGTTATTCTGCTCAGTCAGCAACAACGATCGGCAGTTGAGAACGAAATAGCACGGCTTTGCCATTATCGAAAATGGACACTTTGGAAAGTCAATGCCCGCAGTAACCATGTCCATGTTATTGTATCCGCGTCGGAATTAACTGGAGCCCGAGTGCGAGATCAAATGAAGGCCAACTGCACACGAGTCCTTCGGCAAGGTTGGCCCGTTTTCATTGATCGCTCTGTCTGGACCGTCGGTGGGGACTGGCAGTGCGTGAATACAGAGGAGGAACTGGAACAGGTCATCTTGTATGCGGGGGACGTTCAGGATCGAAAGGCACGAGAACCATGATGACTAATTCATTTGCCGTTGGTTTTCAGGTTCCTGCTGAGGGGCGGGTTGGCTGGTTAATGATCCCAGACATCATCGGTCGTGATCCCTGTTTTCATCGTTTCAACCGGGGCTAATGCCCTGCGGCTAATCAGGTTCGGCAACTATATAAAAAGTGAGGTTGGTTTTAATTCAACCTTTAATCTTTGAACTGTTGGGAACCATCATACTGAATATCGTGCGGATTTTGCTTGATTATTGCGGGACTGGTTAAGTTCCGGTCAATCATTAGTCCTATGATCGCACCTGAAATAGCGCCCATCGTTGGAGCAATATATTCCTTAAATACCGCCTCCTGGTGCGTACTCGATATTGGATCGGTAAATATCATCGGAATTACCATGCCGAGAATCGTACAGGGAATTATGGGGCCCCAGTTAAAAAGTAATCCGAAAGTTGCGATCCCGGCGAAGAAAACAAGATATGCCATCCGGAAGTCAGTTAACACATCCGAGGGATTATCCATAAGGACGGCCGACAATGGTAGAAACGAAATCAACCCCACGCTGATCCATAGCACTCGTTCTAACCTGGTCGTTTTTCGTTTGGATTGAAGCAGTGAGATCATGCCAGCCCCAGGTAGTCTTTATTTAATGGTTCTGAGCGTGGTTTCGAAGTCTACAGCGTTATGTTTCATGCCCCCCCTTGGCCGACAGTGTCACGATACCCTTGTTACCAAGACGATGACCGCAGAAAAGACCTATTAGCCGCAGGGCGTTAGCCCCGGTTGGACATACTTAGGGTGTGGAGCATTCGAATTAAGAAACGCTATCTGGCGATATGACAAACAAGGTTTCAGAGAAATCATACTATTCGAAGCGACGATGAAACAAGAACTAACTTAATTTTCAACAAGACATTGAACAGTTGAGGCGACAGGAATCTTTGCCTGACTGGATTGGCCCGACTCATATCGTCTGCTAGACAAAATCAGGCGAGGTTTCTGTTTTCATCGTTTCAACCGGGGCTAACGCCCTGCGGCTAATCGTCTGTAAAGATCGATGATCAATAGCTTGGGTGGGACAGAACCCTCATGAACGTCTGCCATTTCAGCCGCTCACCCAGATACACCCCACCAGCCGCGCATAAAAAAAGCAGGAGCCCCATTTGTGAAACTCCTGCTTGAATGCTTTGACGATCGGGGAAAGACTTAGAGAGTCTTCTGACCCTTTTTCCAGTTACAGGGAACATTGCTGCCTGTCTGGAGGGCGTCGAGTACACGCAGAACTTCTTCCACGTTACGTCCGACACTCAGGCTGTGAATGGCCAGCCACTGGCAGACGCCTTCCGGATTGATCAGGAAAATACCCCGCAGGGCGATACCGGCTTCTTCTTTCAGCACGCCGTAATCGCGAGAAAGCTTATGTGTGCCGTCGGCCAGCATGGGATATTTCAGGTCGGCCAGTTGAGGATCGTTATCGCACCATCCCTTGTGTGAGTATTTGCTGTCGGTGCTGGCAGTCAGGACCTGACAGTTACGTGCTTCGAATTCGCCGATGGCATCGTTGAATGCCACTAATTCCGTAGGGCAGACGAACGTGAAGTCCAGAGGATAGAAAAACAGGCAAACCCACTTGCCATTGAAATCGGCCAGTTTGTAATCCTTGAATGAATCACTGCTGCGGTCATAACCTTGCAAAGCAAAATCGGGAGCGGGCTGCATTACTTGAACTGTCATTAGTCTTTACTTACCTTCAAAATGTTGGTGAAAATTGATTTTGTAACAACGCCGCGGGTTGAATTTGTTTGAAATCAACCCGCGGCAGGAGCGTCCGTTTTATAAACCGGCTTTGATAATCGCCAGTGAACCGGGAGATTTTTCAGCATCTTCCCCTTGAGTTCCAAAAGCGGTCAGATACAGATTGCCTTCTGCGTCAAATGCGATGGCCGCTGGTTTGTCGAGTGAGATGATTTTTTCGGCGGTCACTTTGTCGCCATCGATTTTCAGCTCGAACAGGCCCCCTTTGGTGGTATCAACCCAGGAGAAATCCGTCGCATACAGCTTCTTGGTTTTGGGGCTGTAAGCCAGACCGGCAATATCACTCAGGCCGGTTTTCAGGCTCTTGGTGAGTTTCCCTGTTTTAGGATCGTAGAATGTCAGCAGTGAATCGTTGGCAACATTCATTTCCCCCATCTGACCGATCACGAGTTCTTTTCCATCAGGAGAGAACGTAATGGCGACGGGAGCATCGACGCTGGTCGCTTCCTTGGTGGCGATCGTCAGTTCCAGCGGACCGGCCTTGCCGTCTTTGACAACCGACTTCGCGACCCAGCCTTTGGTGTCGTCCCCATTGCAGGTGATGAAGATGTCTCCGCCACCGACGGCGACGCCGTAGAAGTTGCCTTCACCCTTGGCTGTTTTGTCACTGGCCTTGATCGGACCCAGTGTTTGAACGGCGGTATCTTCTTTCACCCATTTGGCAACAGGCTTGTCGCCGACTTTGTAGATCCGGACCAGTTCTTCTGCATCGGGACGGCTGCCATCGCCGACAACCAGATGATCTTTATCCAGAAACGCGACACCCAGGGGACCGATATTGTACATCGGGCCTTTGCCGTAGATGTCTGTCGGGTAACCGGCAATTTCCAGATCAACGGTTTTGCCTTTGGCATCATAACGATAAACGCCATAACGGCTGGCAACAAACACATGGCCGGTCCCTTCCTGAATGGCGATGCCACTCGGATTTTCCAGATTGGTTACCAGAGTTTTCACCGTCACAGCCGGTGCTTTAGGCTCTTCCTTTTTGGGTTCTTCTTTTTTAGGAGCGGGCTTTTCAGCTTCTTTCTTGGGCTCTTCCTTTTTAGGAGCTTCTTTTTTAGGCTCCTCTTTCTTGGCTTCTTCTTTTTTCTCGTCGCCTTTTTTATCACCTTTTTCGTCGGCGATCAGTGCGGTACTTCCCAGAGTCAGGCAGAGTGCCGTCAGACAGCAGGCGCTTGCTTTTAAAATCAGGTGTAAATTCCATTGCATGGTGTTCATCTTCCTTTGAAAAGGGGATTTTCAATTGGTTGTCGAGTGTCGTACTATTTTCATCTCAAAATCACTGCCGCGAAATTATTTGGGTAACTCGGGCATGGTATGCTCAGGGTAATTCGAACTGGTTAGACCTTCTTTCATAAAGATCACCAGATCGTCCACATCCTGAGGCGTCAAATTCAATTTATCAATTTCTTCATCCAGAAACGCGTTGGGAGTACCCCCCTTATTATAGTAATCTATGACTTCTTTCAAAGTCTGCATGCTGCCATCGTGCATATAAGGGGCAGATCGGCCAATATCACGCAGGGTGGGAGTTTTGAAACTTCCGTGATCGCCGCCCAGCTTACTGATGGCTTTTCGCCCCGTGTCCGGTTCTTTCGCATCCATGCCCACGCCAATATTATGAAAAGCATGGTCCGTAAAATTAGGACCCGCATGACAGGCACTGCAGGCCGCTTTCCCGAAAAACAGCTTCATGCCCCGTTGTGCCCCTTCAGAGAGGGCTTTCTGGTCGCCGGCTTTAAAACGGTCATAAGGAGCATCGCCACACAGAATCGTACGCTCATAGGTGGCGATCGCTTTGGCAATCGTTTCTTCGGTCGCGTTGGAACCAAAGATTTTCTGGAACTGTGTTTTGTAGCCGGGAATCGCATTGATCCGAGCGACGGCTTCCTTGATGGACAGATTCATTTCAATCGGATTGGCAATCGGCCCTAATGCCTGCTCTTCCAGCGAACCGGCGCGGCCGTCCCAGAAATGAAACTTGTTATAGGCGGCGTTAATCACGGTTGGCGAGTTGCGGCCCCCTTTTTGTCCTTTGAAACCGGTCGCAAACTGATCTGCGTTGCTGTAGCCCTTATCGGGAGCGTGACAGCTGGCACACGAAATCGTGTTATCCAGTGAGAGACGTTTGTCGAAGAACAGTTGTTTGCCTAGCGCAATTTTTTCGACGGTGGGAGGATTATCTTCCGGAAACTCAATCGGCGGCAAACCGGCGGGAACTTTGATCACCGGCTCTTCTGCCGGCAGCGTCGATAAACCGGCGTTGATGACTAAGGTTAACGCCAGCCCTCCTGAAAGAACCCGCGACAACATGCGATGTAGTGCAAGCGCCATCATTTCTCCTCACTAAAACTACTTAGATTGCGATCCATGTCCGACAGAGAAGCCGTTTCGGTGAATATTCAAATACATTCCCGCAGATTGTGTACGTACACACAAAAGCCCTGAAACAGAAAGTCTGCCTTAACTGCTTATTTTTAGTTGCCGGGCTCAGGACTGCAAGTCACTATGAAGGCGGATTTGAGGTGAAAGTAAGAATTT
>CAXBFD010000031.1:0-59301 GCA_963974925.1 uncultured bacterium
GGTGGTCGTGGACCTGGCGGTTTCGGCAGACGTGATGGAGACGGTGGCGGGGACTTCGTCGAGCGGATGATGGTAAACGATAAAAACAAAGACGGCAAACTGACAAAGGAAGAACTTCCCGAGCGGATGCAGGCCATGTTTGATCGGATTGATACCAACAAAGACAAGGAAATCGATAAAGCAGAATTAACCAAAATGGCAGAGCAGTTTAACTCGCGCGGTCGTGGCGGCAGAGATCGTGGAAATCGTGATTCAGACAATAAAGATCGGCCGAAACGTCCTGACTCCGATAACTGATAATTACCTCAAACCCATTTGGCTCTTTAACTCATCTCATTTTTAGGGACGTCGTTATGTACCCCAAAATTGCCGTGTTCGCTTTGTTGGTGCTGATTTCCTCAAACGTTCAGGCGGACTGGATGCGGTTTCGGGGGCCAAATGGCTCGGGTGTTTCTGACGAAAAACAGACAACGCCTGCTGAATGGAGTGCTCAGAAAAACCTGAAATGGAAAGTGGCTCTGCCAGGTCATGGTTCATCCAGCCCGATCATCGTCGGTGATAAAGTCTTTGTCACCTGCTGGTCGGGTTATGGGATGAATCGGAATGATCCCGGCGATCAAAAAAATCTCAGACGGCATTTAGTCTGCCTGGATCGCAAGTCGGGAAAGATCCTGTGGAATAAAACGGTAGACCCTGTTCTGCCCGAAGATGTTTACACAGGCATGTTTGCCGAGCACGGTTATGCTTCACATACACCCACTTCCGATGGCAAGCGGGTGTATGTTTATTTTGGTAAATCGGGAGCGCTGGCTTACGATCTCGATGGCAACCAGATATGGCAAACTATCGTAGGAGACGAACTGGATCCACGCAGATGGGGTTCTTCCTCGAGCCCTATTTTGTATAAGAATCTCTTAATCGTCACCGCCACCGCGGAAAGCGAAGCGATTGTCGCACTGAATAAAGAAACCGGCAAAGAAGTCTGGCGTCAGGAATCAACAGGCTTTAATTCCACCTGGGGAACCCCGATTTTAGTTCCCGTTGATGACAAGCGAACCGATCTGGTCATTGGTGTGCCTTATGAAATCTGGAGTCTCAATCCGGACAACGGCAAATTGCGCTGGTACTGCGAAGCGATGCCCACTGAAACCTATTGCTCAAGTGTGATCGCCTCTAACGGTGTGATTTATGGCATTGAAGGACGAGGCGGCGGATCAATCGCCGTGCGTGCTGACGGCAGAGGCGACGTCACCAAATCGCACGTCGTCTGGTCGGGCCGCGATTCCAATCGAATTGAAACGCCGGTGATGTATCAGGATCGGATTTATTTCTTCACCAACGGAGTCGCCAACTGCATTGATGCCAAGACCGGAGACCGTATCTTCCGTGGCCGCCTGAATTCGGGAAATTCCGTTGCATCAGACGATAATGAAGAAGAACCGGGGAATCGCCGTGGCGGACGTCAAGGCAGAGGAGGGGGCGGATTTCGCGGCAGCGACTATTCCTCACCCGTGATCGCGGATGGGAAAGTCTATTTTACTTCCCGATCTGGTGAGACTCACGTCATCAAGGCCAGTGATCAACTGGAACCCGTCTCGGTGAATCGTCTGACCGATGATCATGAAGACTTTAGTGCGACTCCCGCAATCAGCGGCGGTCAAATCTTCATCCGTTCGGATAAGCACCTGTATTGTATTGGTGCGAAGGACAGTTAACCGGAACGAGCCAAATGCGACTACTCGCCCTGAATCGTGACTACCAACCGCCGCCCGCCTGCGTGATTGCGATGCTCGCAGAGATAAATGCCCTGCCAGGTCCCCAGGCAGAGTTGACCACCGCTGATGGGAATCGAAAGTGAATTCCCGATCATCGACGCTTTAACATGCGCGGGCATGTCATCAGGGCCTTCGCAGGTATGTACGTAAGGCAGAGATTCGGGGGCTATTTTATTGAAGGCCATCTCCAGATCAACAGGAACATCAGGGTCGGCGTTTTCATTGATCGACAGAGAAGCCGAGGTGTGCATGATGAAAACATGCATGAGTCCCACATCGATCTGAGACAGTTCGGGAACTTGACTCATCACTTCGTGGGTAATGATATGAAAACCGCGTCTCAATGCTGGTAGGCGAATCTGCTTTTGTATCCAGGCCATGACAGATCACTCTCTTCAAACGTTGTGAGTTCGATCAGGAACCGCTGCACACTGCGATCGCCAGCGGAGCCAATGATCGGCCAAAGTGATCGCGATCATCGCTTCGGCGATCGGGACAAAACGAGGCAGGAGGCAGGGATCGTGGCGTCCTTTGGTTCTGATGGTCGTTGGTTCTCCCTGGTTAGTCACCGTCGGCTGTTCGATCAGCAGGCTGCTCGTCGGTTTGACTGCAGCGCGAAAAACCAGAGGCTGCCCTGTTGAAATGCCGCCCAGATTTCCGCCATGCCGATTGGAGTCGGTCGTGATCACCGGAGCCTCTTCTTCAGAATCTTCCGCGGCGATGAAGTGGTCATTATTCTGACTCCCCCGCATCGTGGCACAGGCAAAACCCGAACCATATTCGACACCCAAAACAGCGGGAATGCTGAATAACGCTTTGGCGATATCAGCTTTCAATTTATCGAAAACCGGCTCTCCCAATCCCGCGGGAACATTGATGGCGACAATTTCCGCCACGCCACCAATCGAATCTCCCTCCTTGCGTATCTCATTAATGAATTCAATCATCTGGTGGGCCATATCATGATCGGGACAGCGCACCGGATTCATAGTGCCATCTGAAAATTTTTCGACCTGATCGGCGGTAATCAAAGTCGGATCAGCAATCTGGGCGCGCAAGTGGCCGACTTGAGTCACATAGCCGATCACACGCCCGCCAAAAGCGGCTGCCAGAATTTTTTTGGCTACAACGCCAGCCGCAACGCGGACATTCGTTTCTCTCGCACTCGATCGACCACCGCCACGGTAATCACGAACGCCATATTTCGCATCGTAAGTAAAGTCAGCATGGCCGGGTCGATATTTGTCTTTAATATCGCCGTAATCTTTACTCCGCTGGTCTTCGTTTCGAATCAGAATCGCCAGGCTGGTTCCCGTCGTAATGCCTTCAAAAACACCAGAGAGAATCTCAGGGTGGTCGGCTTCTTTCCGCTGGGTCACAATCTTGCTTTGCCCCGGTTTGCGGCGGTTCAGATCAACGAGCAGATCTTCCACGCTGAGCGGAATCCCCGGAGGAACACCGTCTATAACCACCACATTACCCGGGCCATGGCTTTCGCCGGCCGTCGTAATCCGAAATGCCTGTCCAAATGAATTTCCTGCCATATATTGATTGTAACCGGAGGATAAGGAATGTCATCCTTCCCGAGCGCCTCCCGTTGATGAAATCATCGAGAAGGTAGGAATTGTTCCGAATATTCCCGCTTAGAAGCTCCAGAAAACGTTCCCAGGTAGCTAAAATGCCTTTGAACAGTGAATATCATCAATGAGATTCCTGATTAAATGTATCAATTCCAGTCAAAGCCTCTCGCGATCAATGGAAAGTAATTCGACAGTGTCCAACCAGCAACAGAACGATCTGCAAGTCGTCCCATTATCGGGCTGCATGATGCTGACTTTCATGGTCTTTTTTGGCTGTATGATGCCTTTAATTTTTGTGGACCTGGCTGATACCGCCTTAAGAAATCTTCATCTGGCACCGCAGGCTGCGATTCTGGTTCTGTTTGGCATGATCTTCGGATCGCTGATCAATATCCCCATCTCGCGCTTCCCACTCGACAAAGAGGTGAATGTCCCCGTTTTCGAATCTGTCGTGGGTCTGAACTTAATGCCGCGAATGCAGCGATTGAGACAGGAAGCGATTATTGCCGTCAATCTGGGGGGCTGTGTGATTCCCGTTCTCCTGGCGGTCTGGCTGTCTCGTTTCATTATCGCGGGCGGACTCACTCCCCTGCTGGTCACACTGGTGGGAATCTGTTTCAACACCGTAGTCTGCTATCGCACATCGCGTCTCGTACCGGGTATGGGAATCGCGATGCCTGTGTTTATTCCTCCGCTGGCGGCCGTCCTGGTAACCTGGTTTGGGTTTGGTATACTCGCGCCGATCACGGGGCAATCAGGTGTCGACTTCGGTCCGCTCTATTCCCCCGTTGCGTTTGTGATCGGAATCTCTGGACCGCTGCTGGGGGCCGATTTATTGCATTGGAAAGATTTCAAAAAACTGAACTCCCCCTCGATCAGTATCGGCGGCGCAGGTACCTGGGACGGAATTGTGCTCTCTGGAATGATTGCTTCACTCCTTGCTTAGCCCTGATTTATCTTTTACTTGCGTTGTTCTTCCTCAATCGATTGGTACTCTGTTACAGAAATCTATAAACTCTCGGAAGCGGAAAGCGAATGAGGGCGCTCTAAAACTCAGCGGCAAACGGTTCTGATTCAGCAAATCCAGTTAGGGAACAAGACCTTGGACGTGTGGCAAAATCTATTTTTGGCAGGAGTTGGCATCATCGCCGGCATCCTGAATGTGCTGGCCGGCGGAGGTTCTTTAATCGTTATGCCGACAATGGTGTTCCTGGGTATTCCCGGCGCGGTTGCCAATGGGACTATTCGCGTTGCCATTTTAGGGCAGAATGTCACTGCAATCGTCGGTTTCCGAAATAAGGGTTTTTCAGACTTTCGCCTCAGCTTATCATTGGCCCTCTGTGCGCTTCCAGGCACGTTCCTGGGTGCATTCCTGGGAGCCAAACTCAACAACGTCTGGTTTAATCGTGTGTTGGCGATCGTCATGCTGGGGGTATTAGTCTCGATGATCCTCGGCAAACGTAAAAAGAAACCGACACAGGCTGCCCCGGAAAAAACCAGTACAGAAGAAAACCATTCTGGCTTGGAAACCCCCGCGGCCCAGAACCCGAACTCTCTGGCCGGACACCTGATGATGGTGCTGGCCGGCTTTTATGGCGGATTTATACAGGCAGGCATCGGTTTCATTTTGATTGCTATTATGAATAGTGTTATGAAAATTGACCTGTTGCGCACCAATATGCATAAGGTTTTCATTGTTGCCATTTATACGGTGGCTGCGATTGGAATTTTTGCCTGGCAAGGAAAAATTGATTGGATCACTGGGCTGACTCTGATGATTGGTATGTCCATCGGCGGCTGGATCGGTTCCAATCTGGCTGTCAAAAAAGGAGAGCCTTTCATACGCGCAGTGTTATATACGGCTATTGTTTGCATGTCGATCAAGTTATTATTTACATAAGATCTACGACACGTTTGATGAAATGACTTCCGCTACGGATCACTGAGACAAGCAGGGAATAAATGAAGCGAATGAAAAAATGGTGGTCTCCCAGGCCAACAATTCGATTCCTGATTCTGATCATCTCGATCCCTCTGAGTTCGCTCGCCAGTGTGGCAGCAGCCGAACCAGAGGTCGCGCCGGTATTTGATGCAGAACGCTCGTATGAGTATCTGAATAAAATCTGTCGGCTCAAATCACGAGTGAGCGGTTCTCCGGGTATGGCGGAACAGCAAAAACTGATTTCGGAACACTTCAGAGAACTGAAAGCAAAAGTTCATTTTCAGACCTTTGACGCCCCGCATCCCTTAAACGGGACCCCCGTGCGGATGAAT
Organism: uncultured bacterium; assembly: GCA_963974925.1. GTDB lineage: Bacteria > Planctomycetota > Planctomycetia > Planctomycetales > Planctomycetaceae > Gimesia. The sequence goes on from CAXBFD010000031.1 coordinate 5,630, forward strand.
AATCTGATTGTCAGCTGGTATCCGGAAACCAAAAAGCGAATCCTTCTGGCCTGCCATTATGATACACGGCCATTTCCCGACCGCGATCGGCTCCAGCCACAGGGCCTGTTCATCGGCGCGAATGACGGAGCCAGCGGCGTAGCCTTCCTGATGGAACTGGGAAACGTAATGCGGGATCTGAAAATCAGTCACGGTTACGGCGTCGACTTCGTCTTTTTTGATGGCGAAGAACTCGTGTATCGGGAAAACGATCCTTATTTCCTCGGCTCAAAATATTTTGCAAACCAGTACAAAAAACAACCACCGGATTTCGAATATCTCTACGGAATTGTCTTTGACATGATCGCCGACAAGAATCTGGCGATCTATATGGAAAAGAACAGCCTCAAATATGCTCCTCAGTTGACCCGCAGTCTCTGGGAAGCCGCCCGAAAAACAGGGGTCAGACAGTTCATCCCCCAGGCCAAATTTGAAATCCTGGATGACCATTTACCCTTGAATGAAATCGCCCGGATTCCTACCTGTGATATTATCGACTTTGATTATCCTGCGTGGCACACAACGCGAGATATCCCACGCAACTGCTCAGGGGCCAGCCTGGCTAAAGTTGGCACAGTGCTCATTTACTGGCTGCAGAATATTCCCTGATTTACAGAGCGACCGTCAAATTCGTTTCCTGATTTTCCTGACAGAACGCAGCATCGGCGAAATGGAATCAAAGGTATGATTGATTCAATACTTCTGCATCGTGTCCAGTTTGCTTTTACGGTTTCCTATCACTATTTGTTTCCACAATTAACGATGGGCCTGGCACTCTTAATCTTTATTCTCAAGAGTATCGGATTGAGGGGAAATCCCTGGGCAGATATCGCAGCGCGATTCTGGCTCAAGATTTTTGGCCTCACGTTTCTCATGGGAGTGGTTACGGGCATCCCGCTCGAATTTCAATTCGGTACGAACTGGTCGCAGCTCGTGAAAAAAACAGGAACCATTCTGGGACAAACGCTGGCAATGGAAGGCATTTTTGCCTTTTTTCTGGAATCGACGTTTCTCTATCTCCTGATTTTCGGTGAGAAAAAACTGGGCAGGACCGCACACTGGATCGTTTCATTCCTGTTGCTGCTGGGCACGTGGCTCAGCGGTTATTTCATTATCTGCGCGAATGCCTTCCTGCAGCATCCGGTGGGTTATCGAATCGATGAAGCGGGAGTGTATCATCTCACCAGTATCTGGGCTCTGCTCAGTAATCCCTGGGCACTCAAACAATACCTGCATACGATGACGGGCTCGGTGATCACGGGCAGTTTTACGATGTCAGCCATCGCCGCCTACCATCTGCTCAAAGGACAACACATGGAAATCACCCGACGCTATCTGGCTGTCGCGGTCATCGTCGGGTTTCTGGCCAGTGTGATTGTCGTCGTTCCCACCGGCGACTGGGAAGCAAAACAAGTCCAAAAATATCAGCCGATCAAATTCTCTGCGATGGAAGGTCACTTTCATACGGAAGACGGAGCCGGCCTGGTTCTGATTGGCCAGCCGAATATGGAAGAACTGAAAATTGACAATCCGATCATCATCCCCAAGGCACTTTCTTTTCTGACGCACGACAGCTGGGACGCACAAGTAAAAGGTTTAACAGAATATGATCGTGAGCTCTGGCCGGACAATGTTGAACTGCTCTATTTTTCTTATCACATTATGGCAGGGCTCGGAACACTGTTTATTGCTTTGATGGGGCTCAGTATTTTGTTCCTCTGGAAACAGAAGCTGCACACGAGTCGCACATTACTCTGGCTATTAATGCTGTCACTGCCGTTCCCTTTTATTGCCAATACAGCGGGCTGGTTCACGACGGAAATCGGTCGTCAGCCCTGGTTGATTTATGGATTAATGAAAACCGCAGACGGAGCCTCCCCGAATATTTCTCAGGGAAATGTCATGTTTACTCTGCTGGGCTTTATGGGGCTGTATCTGTTTTTATCCGTGCTGTACTTTTTTCTCGCCACGCGCATCATCAGTCAAGGTCCGGAATCTGTCGAGATTGACAAACCGGATTTAACAGCAGAGGCAGGTGCTTAGAGCCATGGAAACAGTCTGGTATCTTTTGTTATTATTTATGATTTCCACGTACCTTGTGCTGGATGGCTTCGATTTGGGAATCGGGGTGCTGCATCTTTTTATCGCTAAAAATCGATCGGAACAGAAACAGATTATCCAGTCGATTGCCTCTGTCTGGGATGGAAACGAGGTCTGGTTAATAGCCGCCGGTGGTACGATGATGCTGGCTTTTCCCGCATTTCTGAGTTCCATGTTCAGCGGCTTTTATCTCCCGTTAACGATGGTCGTCTGGTTATTAATTTTCCGCGCCATCAGTATCGAACTGCCTCACTATCTGTCTGATTCATTGTGGGTTCATTTCTGGAATATCATGTTGTTCGTCTCCAGCGCATTACTGATCGTGATCCTGGGGGCCGCGATGGCCAATGTGTTTCGTGGCGTTCCCCTGGATGCGTCGGGGTCCTTCTTCGAACCGCTGTGGACCGATTTTCGGATCAGTCAACAGACGGGAATTCTGGACTGGTATACGATTTTAAGCGGAATCACTTCCGCTTCCATTCTGCTGCATCACGGTGCCCTGTGGCTCGCAGCGAAAACAGAGGGAATTGTTCTGGAGCGAGCCCGTAAAACCGCTGCCCGGTTCTGGTACCTTACCGCCGGATTGACGACCCTGACTCTACTCGCCAGCTTTTCAGTTCAACCGCAGGCCAAAACCAGTTTCGCAACTTACCCCTGGATGATCGTGCTGCCTCTGGGTGTGTTCGTATCACTGATTTGTTCGCTATTATTTAGAGTCCAAAACCGAAATATGTCGGCTTTTTTAAGCTCAGGTCTGTTTATCTATCTGATCGTTTTCACAGGGGCCGCGGCGCTGTTTCCCAATATCCTGCCCGGCCTGAATCCTGAGTTCAGCCTGACGATTTATAATACTTCGCCTCCACCGGAAGAATTAACAACAACGCTTTACTGGTGGATTCCCGGGATTCTGCTGGTCGGAATATATTTTACGATCATGTTTCGTTCCCTGCCGAAAGTCATTTCCGCCTCACCCGATCAGGAACATTAGCCTGTGTCCAGGTTTACTGTCGCGTCTCCAGAGCCATTAGAACCGAGTATCATAGAATGTGAGACGCTCTGAGGTAATTGGATATGTGCTAACCTGTGTTCATGTGAATCGCAGCAATGAAAGGCCTGATGCAGCCTGGTCCGTTAGAAAAAGTCACGCAATTTATTGCAGGACTCCTTTACACACGCCTCTCACCGAACTCCCATCGCTGGCGGGATACCTCCCATGTTTCCCAAATGCAACATTTCCCTTTTTTCCTGTCAGATTGAGCATGATTATTAAGAAATGACCGATCATTGAAAATTCTTCCTGTTTCCAGTCTCTGTAGTCTCCAAAATAAATTTCTTCAGACACGTTTCATCTCAAACTGATTTTGTTAGACTAAAAATGAATAGACGGGAAGATTGACTTGGTAACATTTCATACTTCAACATCACAGGGATTTCCCCCACCATCGATCAAGGATGCTGATACTGTGACAGATACGATCCCGGGCATAATCGTTGGAACTCTCCTGGTTTTATTCGGTGCAGGACTGATTCACCTGCATCGGACATCCTGGTTCCATCGCCAACTCGACGCGGATCTCAGTGATGACGATCTCACATTTTTCGCGAAACAATTTCGCCGGCGGATGCAGACTTCGAGCCTGTTAATGCTGATCGGTTTTCTGATTGTGATCGGGGATTCCCCCTATATGCCCTGGAAATCGAATCCCGCATTATTCGCAGTCTACTGGGGTGGCATTCTCTTGATTGCCTTCTGGATCATCCTGAGCGCCATTGGTGACATGAGTGCGTCGCGCATCAGATCTGCCACGATGATTTCCAGGATACGGGATCAGCAGCGCATGCTGGAAAAACAGATTATGGATCTGCGACAGAAGAACCAGCAAACGGCGGACAAGAAATCATCCTCAGAGCAGGAACAGTAATCCTGCACAGGCGGAAGTTGCACTCGCGACCACCTGAATAATATTGTTGAAGAAGATCTCAGGATGCAACGCGTGCTTTCACCAGCGCTTCTGATGGCAGGCGATCGTAGCCGAACATCTCGAAGGCTTTCTGCCAGCGCTCGTAGATTTTCTTTTCCTGGGCAGCATCCATTTCGTATTTGTTTTTCTTATAGGATTTCTGATCCTTCAAATACGGCTGCATGTTCTTTTCCAAATCATCAAAATCAGGAAGGTTCAAGTGCTCATAGACTTTTCTGAGCTCACCTACGGGATCTTCTTCCAGGTCTTCAAAGCGAACTTCATGCAGTTGGCCTTCCGGCACGGTTTGGCGGTCCCGTTCATAAACATCCAGATGATTGACATAAATATTGGACATGTCCTCTTCTAATTTTTCCATGTTGAGAGGAGCAAAACCATTATCGCCAAACATGGTGCGGCGCAGATGCAGTGTGGAATTATAAACTTTGTATGGGTCACGATAAATATAAACAAACTGGGCATCGGGAAACATCTTGAGCAGAAACGGAATCCGAAACGTATGTGTCGGCGACTTTAAAAGGACACGCTTCTTTTCACCTGACTTATATGTCAGTTTCTTCATGAAATACAGAAATGTCTTTTTCCAGAGCGATGCTTCTTTGGGAGTCAGTTGATCCAGTTCATAGTAGCGATCATAAACCTCTGCCTGGTCACTGAAACTGATCGCCAGGTAAGGCGACATTAAATGCAGCAGCAAAATGGATGTCTCATCTTCCTGCGGCAGATCCCAGGTAACCGGCATGTTATCCATCGGACGCTGTTTTGGGAGCAGTCGTTTCACCACATGCTTCAAAACCGGCTCGGTGAGCAGAAAATGAGAGGGAAACAGCATGGCCCCCATATTGGGATAGATGAACTGTTTATCCATCGACATCAGGTTATGCAGCAGCGTTGTACCACTGCGCCAATGCCCGATGATAAATACCGGTGGTTCCAGTTTTGTCCGATTGATTTTGCGGCTGAAAATCAACTTTTCCAGCAGAGCAAAGAACGAATTGGAAATGCTTAATAAAGCGGAAGAAATCAAGCGAGGCAGACCAGACCAGCGAATGGTGGGGCGCAGCCTCATGAGTTTGATAAAATTCGTGAATCCAATTCCAGACCAGACACAAAAAGGGCCTTGACTGGATCCACTATTCTTTTCCTGTGGTTTCGTCATCTGAAGAGACTGTCCTACTCTTTTCAACTCAAGTCAGAGTCCGTCTGATAAAAATTCTGCCCGAACTCAGAAAACCTGGATCAACACGACTCGGCCGAAATGTAAAGTATATACTATATCTATTAATGGTAGCAGACTAAGTAGTTTAACCGCTATGCCGTTAATTTTGTACTGCTATATCCATTTTATCCGTAATTGAACTGCCAAGGTTCACAGGATCTATACTGAGTTTATTTCGGCATCCCGCGAGAAAGACTTCGACGAACTCTCTCCCGTTCAACGGGATTGATCAAATACAGCAGAAACCAGTCGGCATAAAGTCCGTGCCCATACTCTCTCTAAACTATCTGTTTATCCTCAGTTGTACAATTAACACGACCGGAAATAGTTTTGAAACACTTCGTTCCCCTGGTCAAACCTGAAAACAGGATACCGTTTGTCTCCGGAAAATGAGCGCAGTGGACACCAGCCTAGTCCACCAGGCCTCGGATAGCCTGGAAATCTTTTTTGAGTGACTGATAAAGCTGACGATAAACAGGATATGACTTGTTGTATACTTTTCTGTCTTGAGGGTTTACGTTCGTACTCTCGACGACCCGAATCGTCGCGGAGCATGCTTCCACCACATCCTTATATGCCCCCGTCCCCGCGGCTGCCAGTAGCGCAACACCATATGCGGGGCCCTCTTCGGCATTAATCGTTACCACTTTCTGACCATAGATATCCGCCTGAACCTGACGCCAGAAGGGGCTTCTTGCCCCGCCCCCCGAAAGCCGAATCTCCTGGACGGGAATCTTCAGTTCCTGAATGATTTCCAGAGAATCGCGCATGGCGAAAGTCGCCCCCTCAATCACCGCCCGACTCAGGTGAGAACGTCCATGACGCAGGCTTAACCCGATCCACGCAGCGCGTGCAGCGGGATCAGCATGAGGCGTGCGTTCCCCCGTCAGATAGGGGAGGAACAACAGTCCTTCACTTCCGGCAGGCGCCTCGGCGGCCTGTGCAGTGATCAGTTGATACGGGTCCACCTTCTGGCGTTTGGCTGTGGCGACCTGTTGTTCGCAAAGTTGATCGCGATACCATTGCAGGCTGCCACCGGCTGAAAGCACGACTCCCATCACATGCCATTTGCCCCGTACCGCATGACAGAAGGTATGTACTCGGCCTTCAGGATCAGTCTGAACTTCATCGCTATGGGCAAACACAACCCCGCTCGTTCCCATCGTCGCTGAAATCACACCTTTTTTCACAATTCCATTGCCAACCGCACCGGCGGCCTGATCTCCGCCGCCACCGACAACGGCTAAGCCCTGGGAAAGTCCCAGCAGCCGGGCTGAAGCTTCGGTTAAATGTCCACTGACGTCTTCTGATTCATAGACTTCCGGTAACAGCCCTTCGTCTAGTTCCAATTTCTCCAGTAGCGGACGGCTCCACTTTCGCTGTTTGACATTCAGCAGTAACGTTCCCGATGCGTCGCTGACTTCCGTCGCAAATTCCCCCGTTAACCGATAACGAATATAATCCTTGGGCAGCAAGACCTGCACCGTTTTATCAAAATTCCGGGGTTCATGATTGCGGAGCCAGAGAATTTTAGGCGCAGTGAAACCGGTTAACGCGGGGTTCGCCACCATGCTGATCAGTTTTTTCCGTCCGCCGGCACGCTGCTCGATCTCAGAACATTCGGCAGCCGTTCGCTGATCATTCCACAGCAGGGCAGGTCGAATCACCTCGTGTTTTTTATTGAGGAAAACACTACCGTGCATCTGCCCGCTCAGTCCAATCCCTTTGACTTCCGCAGCCTTGATTTTGCCCTCCTTCAACACTTTGCGAACGCTCTTAATCGTAGCCTGCCACCAGTCTTCCGGGTTCTGCTCCGACCAGCCGGGATGAGGGCTATAGAGAGGATATTCAATCGTTGCGGAAGCAAGGATCGTTCCATCTTCCTGCATTGCCAGAGTTTTTGTGCCACTCGTGCCGACGTCCACGCCCAGAAATACTGCCATGCTGTTTACCTTCATCCCTTAGTTTGTCAATCAATGGTTGTTAGTAGAATCATATGTTAGCTTGATGCGACCCACTGTCACTCAGGACAGACACATCCAATGGGCTGAATTTCCGCAATTTCGCGAATCCAGATATTTCGAAACCGGGTATCATTTTGATGAAATTGAAGCTGGAGGGGCAGTTTCTCTTCATGAGCTGTATAAAAGGGAGGCTGATGATAAAAGGTGCTGCCTTGCAGTTCCGTATGATTTTGCACAACCACACCATTCTGGATGACCGTAATAAAAGCGGGCTTTACAAGTTGTCCATACGCGTCAAACCGGGGCGCGGTAAAAATAATATCGTATGTCTGCCATTCTCCCGGCTTGCGACAGGCATTGACCAGCGGAGGCCATTGCTTATAGATCGATCCCGCCTGACCGTCAAAATATGTTTTGTTCTCGTACGAATCGAGAATCTGGACTTCGTACTTTCCCATCAAAAATACACCGCTGTTTCCGCGGCCTTGTCCTTTGCCTTCGATTTTTTCAGGCGTGGCCCATTCCAGATGCAACTGACAATCACCAAATGATTGCTTCGTTTCGATGCTTTTACTGGTGGTAACCGCGTAACCATCCTGAATTTTCCATTGGTCACCGTCGTTCCACTGGTTCAGATTTTTACCGTCGAACAGAATAATCGCATCGGAAGGCGGCTTACCAGGACTTGTGGTCACAATCGTGGGCTCTTTCCAGATCAGACCATTCTTGTATTCCTCTACCAGGTTACCGTAAGTGTGATAGGCAGTTCCCAGAAAAACGACAGCCGTCAGAATATGAAATATTTTACGCAAGCCTGCCATAATCTTATCCTGTTCTATTCGTTAATAATCGGACTTACAAATTGAAATGATCCACGTATCTCGAATGTGTCCCGTCCAGAGAATCCCACTGCGGGACTAATAATCCAGACTGGCGCCCCCTTCGGCTTCGATCGCCTGACCGGTGAGAAAGCTGGAATCTTCGGTCGCCAGAAACAGTGCCAGTCGCCCCATTTCTTCGATGGTTCCCATACGTTTGAAAACCTGGAGATCGGCGACTCGCTTCAATGCCGTCTCGGGGTCGGGCAGTGTAGCAGCCCAGTCTCGCATCAGAGGCGTGTCGATGTTACTCGGTAGAATCGCATTGACGCGAACGCCGGCTTCACCCAGTTCTATCGCCAGCGATTTCGTAAAACTCACCTGAGCACCTTTGGTCGCACAATAGGCAGTTGAGTGATGCTGCCCCAATACCGCGGTCATCGACGACATATTGATAATCGTCCCTTTGGTTTTGCGCAAATGCGGCAAGGCATACTTCGCACCGGCAAACGTACTGAGAAAGTTCACGCGCATCAAAGCTTCCATTTCTTCGATACTGGTTTCTTCCAGAGACATCGCCGCCGGGTGTACTCCCGCATTATTGATAATGCAATCCAGGCGGCCGAACTGTCGCACAGTCAGTTCAACTGCGGATCGAATCTGTTCGTGTTCGCCGACATCACATTGAATAAAGATTGCTTTGCCGGGACCTTTTTCATTCAGCTCGCGGGCTAAATCCTGGCCAGCGTGCATGCCTCGCGCGAGAATCGCGACCAGCCCGCCTGCTTCACAAAAAACACGGGAGCAGCCTTCTCCAATCCCTTTACTGCCGCCGGTAACTATCACGGCGCGATCTTTAAATCTCATACTTCCCTCACACGATCTATCTCGCAGGATCAAACTCAGAATCAACGGGCGATACTATTTCCGGTTTGCCATTTACGGTAACAATTACCGTGAGGGAATTCCAATCAAAGGCTGAGATGAATTCTCAAACAGGGATTAATTAAATGAGCTTTATTTTCCCTGTGTTCCTTGGAAGGCTAATCAGGCAAAGTTTACTGCTGCGAACCGAGTCGTAATATTTCAGGAAGTTCAGTCAGGTTCAAATTGCCGCCACTTAAAATCGCTACGACCGTCTTACCTTGAAATCGCGTTTTATCTTTCAAGACTGCCGCCAGCGCGGCAGCGCCCGCAGCTTCTGCCAGATTGTGAGTTTCCTTCAGGATCTGATATGCGGCGATTCGCATCTCATCTTCGCCGACCAGCAGAAAATCATCCACGACGGTTTTCATAATTTCCTGAGTCAATTCGGCCGCTGATCGCGTGGCAACGCCTTCCGCCCAGGTATCAGCGGATTCCGTCGTCTGAAGCGTCCCCGATTTCCAGGACAACTGATTGGCCGGCGCGTTCTCTGCCCCCACCGCAATGATTTCCGTAGACGGACTCAAATGTCTGGCGACGATGCCCGTTCCACACACGCCGCTCCCCATGCCGACGGGAACGAGAATTACATCGGGTGTTTTCAGCGTTTCAAAGATTTCGATCGCCTGCGTTCCCACGCCGGCAATCAACTTCGGTTCATTGGCGGAATGCACATAACGACGTTTTCCATCGACCAGTTCCTGTTCCAGATACCGCTTGGCTTCGTCAAAGTCTGCTCCCCATTCAATGATTTCCGCTCCCAGCAGTTTGATGGCACGGACTTTATCCGGGTTATTTTTTTTCGGAACGACAATGGTGCATTTCACGCCAAACTTGCGGGCCGCATATGCCAGCGACTGACCATGATTGCCTGTCGAACATCCGATGATTCCCGCCGCACGTTCCGTGTCAGAAAGCGTGCTGACCAGATTGATCCCCCCGCGTACTTTGAACGCGCCCACCGGCTGGTGATTCTCATGCTTTAAATAGAAATTGGTTCCCGTTAACTGGCTCAAACCGGGCCACTCATAAAGGGCCGTCGGTGCCAACACCTGACGAACGCGGGGAACTGCTTCCTGAATATCCTGAAAGTTAGGGACTTGCATAAGAAATACCTGACTGAACCAAACTGATTTTGCAAACAGAATAAACTTAAAGGGAGTGACACGCAACTGTCGTTGAAGTTCGCCTTAATAGAGCTGATTGTCAAGCTCTGAAACGTCTGAATTCAAAACCAAACGCGAGAACTCGTCGTTGCAGAGGCTCAAATCGCCTGTTATCATTAGAGTAGATTGGCAGCCATCAACACTGTGTGCCGATCACCACGATTCAACCTGCCAGTCTTTGGAAGTCTGGCTACCGTTAACACCAATCGTTACGGATCGGTATCACCAAACCAGTTTTAATGCGTTTGATGTGCCAGGAATTCCGGGCTAAATCAGCACCTTCCCCTGTCCTTCATTCGCGTCCCCGACTGAGAGCGAATTTTCATGAACCGGGTCATTCCAAAACATTTCTGGACCGGACTGATTATCTGTGGGATACTCCCCCTCCAGGCCAGTTTTGCGCAGAATAAAATCAGTTTCAATGGTGATATCCGCCCGATTCTTTCACGAAACTGCTTTCACTGCCATGGCCCCGATGCAACCCATCGCGAAGCCGACCTGCGTCTGGACATCGAACAGGTTTTGAAATCAACATCAGGAGACGAATCAATTATTCGTCCCGGTCACCCCGATCAAAGCCTGCTGTTCGAACGCATTATCAGCAGCGATCCCGACCTGGTCATGCCTCCCGCGGATTCCGGAAAATCACTGAAACCAGATGAAATTCAAATGCTCAAACAATGGATCACAGACGGCGCTCCCTGGTCCAAACACTGGGCCTATCAGCAGCCTCAATCGACGCCAGTTCCTGAAGTCAAAAATCAGAGTTGGCCCGTGAACTGGATCGATCAGTTTATTCTGTCACGTCTGGAACAACAGAATCTGCGGCCCGCGGCGGAAGCGGATAAAGTCACATTAATTCGTCGCCTCTCTTTCGATCTGACGGGACTCCCCCCCACTCCGCAGGAAGTGGATCAGTTCGCGAAAGATCAAAGTCCGCAGGCTTACGAAAAGCTTGTGGATCGATTACTGGCGTCTCCTCATTACGGCGAGCGGATGGCGATCTATTGGCTGGATCTTGTCCGTTTTGCGGACACCGTGGGATATCACGGTGATCAGGACCATCATATTTCTCCCTATCGGGATTATGTGATTCGGGCATTTAATGAGAACATGCCCTTCGATCAATTTACGCGTGAGCAGTTAGCCGGAGACCTCTTGTCCCAGCCCACGCTGCAGCAAAAAATCGCCACGGGTTACAATCGTGTATTACAAACTTCACATGAGGGGGGCGTGCAGCGCAAGGAATATCTGGCGATCTACGCCGCCGACCGCATCCGTAATTTTTCGGGGGTCTGGATGGGGGCAACAATGGGCTGCTGCCAGTGTCATGACCACAAATACGACCCGTATACCATCAAGGACTTTTATTCGCTGGTCTCATTTTTCGCAGACATCGATGAAGACCAGCACCTGAAACGAGGATCTGACCGCATTCCCACCATCAGAGAACCGGAAATCTTTCTCTATTCGGATCAGGAACAGAAACAGATTTCCGAGATCGAATCGAACATCAAAACAACGCAAAAGGCCTTAATAACTACACCTGAAAAAGAACAGAAGCAACTCAAAGTGAAGTTAGATCAACTGAAAAAAAAGCGTGCTGCCATTGACCGCAGTGCGGTAAAAACCATGATTACAGTCTCCATTGAGCCCCGGGAAATTCGAATTCTCCCGCGAGGCAACTGGCTCGACGAAACGGGTCCTGTGGTTCAACCGGCCATTCCGGAATTTCTGGGAACATTAAAAAAAGAGAGCGGCCGCTCATCCCGCCTTGACCTGGCGAACTGGCTGTCAGACAAAAACGGTTATGGCTTGATGACCGCACGCGTTATGGCGAACCGCTTCTGGTATCTCTTCTTCGGACGGGGGATTGCGCCGGTTCTGGACGATTTCGGCGGACAGGGGGGACCACCGCACCATCCGGAACTCCTCGATCAACTGGCCTTGAAATTTTATGAAGATCAATGGGACGTCAAACAGATGGTCAAGTTCATCGTGATGAGCCGTGCTTACCGTCAGTCTTCTCTCGAATCAGCGGAACAGCGAAAACGGGATCCATTCAACCAGCTGCTTGATCGACAGGCACGCTTTCGTCTGCCGGCGGAAATGATTCGTGATAATGCACTGGCCATCAGCGGATTGCTGGTAACCGATATCGGCGGTCCCAGTGTGAAACCTTATCAGCCGGACGGCTACTATCGGCACTTGAATTTCCCCAAACGGACCTACGTCGCGCATACGGATGCGCGGCAATGGCGCCGCGGCCTGTACGTGCACTGGCAACGCCAGTTTCTGCATCCCATGCTGAAAGCCTTTGATGCGCCCAGCCGAGAAGAGTGCACGGCTCAGCGTCCACGATCCAATACTCCGATTGCCGCGATGACTCTGCTGAACGATCCGACATTCATCGAAGCGGCACGCAAATTTGCGGAAGATGTTTTACAGAACGGCGGTGATTCCGATGCTGATAAAATCCGGTATGCTTTCTCAAAAGCAACCTCGCGTGCGCCTGAAAAAATGGAATCTGAAGTGTTGCTGACATTATTGAATTCCAATCGGAAGGCTTATCAGTCAAAACCCAAAACTGCGATTGAATTGACAAAAGCCGGTCTCGCGAAAACGAAACAGGATCTGGATACGGTCGAACTTGCGTCCTGGACGGAAATCACACGGGCCTTATTGAATCTGAATGAAGTTGTGACAAGGAACTGACATCATGCCAAATTTCGATCAGCTACAAACGGGCCTGAATCGCCGCACATTCCTCACCAACTCTGGTGTCGGACTGGGAGCCGCTGCACTCAGTTCTCTGCTGGCGGGTGAAAAAAATGCAGCCGCGCAATCGGCTTCAACGCAGTCCATCGTTGGAGGGCTTCCCGGCTTGCCGCATTTTGCACCGAAAGCGAAACGAGTCATATTTCTGTGCATGGCTGGTGGCCCGACACATCTTGAGACATTTGACTATAAACCCAAGCTGGCAGAAATGGACGGAAAACCATTTCCCGAAAGTTACACCAAAGGTCAGCCGATTGCCCAACTGCAGGGCAAAGAACTGAAATGCCAGGGCCCGTTAACCAAATTTCGCAAGTACGGCCGTAACGGGCAGGAGATCAGCGACTTTCTCCCCTGGACGGCAAAAATCGCGGACGACATCTGCATCATTCGTTCGATGGTCACCGAACAGATCAATCACGACCCCGCGCATACCTTTCTCAACACGGGAACTGCCATCAGCGGACGGCCTTCCATGGGCTCCTGGATCACCTATGGTCTGGGCAGTGAAACGGAAGAATTGCCCGGTTTCGTCGTACTCACCAGTGTCGGCGGACGGAATCCGCAACCGATTGCTTCGCGTCAATGGGGAACCGGCTTTCTCCCCAGTCGCTATCAGGGAGTGCAATTTAACTCGACCGGTGATCCGGTGAATTATTTAAAGAACCCTGCCGGTGTCAGTGCGCGTCAGCAGAAAGAATTAATCGAAACCGTTCAGACACTCGATCGCTTCCGCAATCAGCGTGTCGCCAATCCGGAAATTGAAACCCGCATTGCTGCCTACGAAATGGCGTTTAAGATGCAGACCTCCGTCCCCGAACTGATGGACCTGTCCGGTGAATCCAGGCAGACTATGGAAATGTATGGAGCCGAACCAGGGTCGGGAACCTATGCCACGAATTGCCTGCTGGCCAGACGCCTGGCGGAGCGGGGCTCGCGTTTTATACATCTTTATCACCGTGGCTGGGATCATCACGGCGATCTGGTTCGTTATATGAATACATGTTGTGGCTTAACGGATCAACCAACGTGGGCCCTGATTAATGATCTCAAACAGCGTGGCATGCTTGATGAAACCCTCGTAATCTGGGGAGGGGAATTCGGTAGAACTCCCATGTTCCAGGGGAAAGGGGGCGCAGGCCGCGATCACCACATTAAAGGATTTTCCATGTGGATGGCCGGTGGAGGAGTCAAAGGGGGAATCACTCATGGTGCAACCGACGAATTGGGTTACAATTCCGTGGAAGACATCGTGCCTGTTCGTGACCTGCATGCGACAATGTTGCACCTGCTGGGGATTAACGATCAGAAATTCAGCGTCGAATTCCAGGGTCTGGATACCAGACTCACGGGTGTTGAAGAAGCACACGTCATCAAAAACATTCTGACGTAACATGCCACTACAACGTCCCTGAGGTGCACCCCGATGCTCTTGATCAACAGGGCACCTTCATTCTGGAAATGCATCATTGGCTAGATTGAAGCGGCTTTTCAGACCTTCAAATCTTCTGCCCCTTGCGCCAAATCACTCTGATAACGCTGTCTGACCGGTTCAATAATTTCCGCGATGAACGCGTCGACCTGTTCCGGCGCCCGACCGATGTATTTCCGGGCATCGAGGGCGCTGTTCAGATCACAGTCTTTGAATGCAGGATCTTTCTGCAGGCGTTCGATCAGATCGTTCTGTCCGCCACGCACTTTGACTTCCGCCCCAGCAGCCTGACTGTGGACGCGAATCAACTCATGCAATTCCTGACGATCGCCACCCGCTTCGACACCGGCCATCAGAAATTCTTCAGTCGCCATGAAGGGCAGTTCTTCGTTCAGATGTTTCTCGATGACCTTAGGATAAACGACCATGCCGTCCACAATATTGCGATACAGAATCAGAACCGCATCAATGGCCAGAAATGATTGAGGCAGCGAGAGCCGTCGATTCGCACTATCGTCCAGTGTGCGTTCCATCCACTGTGTCGCAGCGGTATCTTCCGCATTCGCGGTCAGGCTGATGGCAAACCGGGCCAGCGAACACATCCGTTCGGATCGCATGGGATTCCGTTTGTATGCCATTGCTGAGGAACCAATTTGATTCTTCTCGAACGGCTCTTCCAGTTCTTTGCGGCTTTGCAGAATGCGAACATCGTTCCCCGCTTTATGAGCCGACTGACCAATGCCACTCAATGCAGATAAAACCTGCGCATCGACTTTGCGAGAATAGGTCTGCCCGGTAACGGCATAACGATCTATGAAACCCATCTTTTCTGTCACACGCCGATCCAGCTCATCGACTTTCGCATGATCGCCTTGAAACAGTTGCAGGAATGTCGCCTGAGTTCCGGTGGTCCCTTTCACGCCGCGAAAACGTAGTTTTTCCAGACGATGCTCAACTTCTTCCAGATCCAAAATCAGATCATAACACCAGAGGGTCGCCCGTTTTCCGACCGTTGTCGGTTGAGCTGGCTGCAGGTGAGTGAATCCCAGACAGGGTAAACCGCGATACTCGTGCGCAAACTTCGCCAGATGATCAATGACCGAAACCAGTCGGGCGCGAACACGTTCAAGACTTTCACGAATCATCACCAGTTCGCTGTTATCGGTCACAAAACAACTGGTTGCTCCCAGATGGATAATTGCCATCGAGTCCGGGCAACGATCGCCGTAAGTATGCACGTGTGCCATCACATCGTGACGCAGTTCCTTTTCATATTTAGCAGCCAGATCAAAATCAATATCATCGATGGTTGCTCTCAGGGATTCCACCTGCTCTGCGGTAACAGGCAGACCCATTTCATGCTGAGATTCTGCCAGCGCGACCCATAACCGGCGCCAGGTCGAATGTTTTTTCTGCGCCGACCAGAGCTGGCTCATTTCCTGGGAAGCATAACGACTGATCAACGGATTTTCATAGATATGATGGCTCAATTTCTTCTCTTTCTTCAGCGCGGCGAACAGCGAGTTCAATCGGATTCTGTTAGCACATTATCAATTCAATTAATACTAAGATTCTGTAACAGGAACTACTTTTACATTCTCTGCAACATGAATTCCCATCGAGAGGACTTGCCCGTTCCATTCCGAAACCACAATGCCCGCTTCCGCATTTTTTTCTTTCACGGTGCCTCGTGAGCCGATCTTCAAACCTGACCGGGACAGAAATCGCAGAAATTCGGTCTCCTGATCGGTGACCTGGACAATCTGGACGTGCATCCCAGGCTGGCATGCGGCCAGAGTCGTCAGGTTAGGATAAGCACGACGCATCTTACCATCGATAGACGGAATCGGATCTCCGTGTGGATCGGTCTCCGGGAACCCCAGATACTCATCGATGTGATCGACGAGAAAATCACTCACCGCATGTTCCATATTCTCTGCTTCTGCATGGATTTGATCCCAGGTCAGTTTCAGTGTCTGGAACAGAAACAGCTCGATCAACCGATGCCGTCGCAGCACCCGAATTGCAGTCTGTTTCCCAATGTCTGTCAGAGAGGCTCCCTCGTACGGGCGGTACTCGACAAGCTTGGATTGCTTCAGCGTTTTGAGCATGCTGGTGACGGTTCCGGGGGCTACATCCATATATTTGGCCAGCTCACCGGTACTGATCCACTCCGAGTTGGACTGGAGACTGATTTGTAAGATCGCCTTCATGTAATTTTCGACGGTTAAACTAGTAACGCTCACCAAAACATCCTGCCTCATAAAATTATAAACTCTTACGCAATAAGAGATTAATGGATATCGAGAAACGTAACCATCGTCCAGAGAACACAATCCTGGTTCACATGCTCCTTTATCCTAGCAACATCACAAATCACTTGGAACAAATACCCCGCACGAAATTGATCGCATTTCGAGATACCAAGTAGTTTCCTCCCGATTCGTACAGTTCCCTCAATCCTTTTACAGATCAACACTTACCACTTATTCACCAGCAGGAGCAGAATCCCGTGATTTCACTGAAATCCCTTACTTTGGGTGATGCTGGAACTCAGATTGTGCCGATTTTAATGATTGTACGGTTTCCTCTCGATCCTCCTCTACATTACAGTCATATTGTCACAAGGAAGGCCGGATGTTCTGCTGGCGCACGATTTATTTCAAAGTCCTGGCGATGCTCCTTTTACCGGGCGCATTGAACGTCACCTTTGCGCAAACAGAATTCCGCGAGTTGCATCAACAGAATCAGCTCCAACGGACCGCCTTCATCGGGCTGCTGGGTGAATTTGTACATTGCGCTACTTATGAAGTGGAAGAGCAGGATCTTACATTACAGAAGGTGATCTCAAAGGCACAGGGGCTCACCTCGGAATCGTCTGGTATCATCCGCGTGATTCGCGGGGGACGCGTCAGTCAGGATCTGCTTTATTCGCCTGAGTCAGCCTTTCCCCTGATGGACGGTGATGTGTTGCTTGCCCTGTCGGTTCCGACCAATGTGATCAATATTTCCGCGGAACAACAATGGAACGATGCCCAGAGAAATCAGCAACAGTCTCCAACAAAGCTCACGCAGATCGCAATTGTCAATTTATTGAACCGCCCGGTCGTATTTGGCGTCCCTCCGGAAATTTCCGATCTGGCGGGTATTCTCCACTGCCTGAAACAACCATTGGAAAACTATTCGCAAATTGCGGAATCCATCAAAGTCATTCCGCCGCAAC
Organism: uncultured bacterium; assembly: GCA_963974925.1. Taxonomy (GTDB): domain Bacteria; phylum Planctomycetota; class Planctomycetia; order Planctomycetales; family Planctomycetaceae; genus Gimesia. The sequence continues at coordinate 23,272 of CAXBFD010000031.1, forward strand.
GAATCGGGACCAACGCTGATTTCAAAACGAAAAAACTCACTTCCAAATTTGCATCCGGAACCGTACTGGTTCTGAATTCTCAGAAGAGCATCGATCTGTCGCTGGTCCCCCATTCGTTGCCGGTTCCTCGACGTTTACCTTCGACGCTCTCGCCTGTTCCCGAAGCATCACTACGATCAACGGCACCTGAGTCAGTCTCATACGAAAAATCACAATCTCGACAGACGTCTCCCTATTCAGATGACACACATCGTAGACCGCAGGGAGTCATTTATCCGGAACATATCTCTCCCTCTTCAGAGGCAGCTCCTCTGAAAACAGGAGCAGACCAGCTGCAACTGAACGGCCCACTTCTGCAGCAGACAGGCGCCAGCTTGACCCTGGTTCCTAAACCCGATGTTCCTCAGTCCAATACGCATATGGAAACGGCATCTGCTGAGACAGAATCACCGAATCCCTCTGCACCGTCTACCGTGCCCACTATGGCATTGGATGCAGCTCCTGCTCCTCCCACAGATTCCATTCAAGTTCTGAATGACGAAGATTTACCCAAAATCGAGGAAGAGGATCATGAAGCGAGTGCGAGTTCCTCATTCCTGCCTCAATGGAGCTATTATCTGTTTCTGGCTGCGATTGCTGGCGTATGCTGGAAATATCTCCAGAACAGGTCGCAAACGACTTCTCCAAAACAAGTCCGGCAAAAAAATATGTCTTCTGACTCTCGGAACTCAGATGCAACGATGATTTCCAGATATGACTCATTACCGCCTTTGCCGAACAAGTCCTTGCTGGAACAGATCCTGGATAATAAAATTCCCGTGATTGAAGAGAATCCTCAGATTCCGACGCAAACATTTATTTATGGACGTCACCAGTCCAGATCAGCGCGGATCGATCAGCCGGAGTCTCTCAAAGGGCCTCATTTCAACAGACGGGAAGCACGTGAATCGACAGTTCCTCCAAAGCAGGAAACCACAACCTCGGCTCCTGCTGATTCCAGGCCCGTAACGACGGAAAAAAATTTGAAGTCGCCTGCATTTCGATTTGACAGATCTCACCCGGGGTCTTCACAGCCGCTTGAGGAAAAAACGGTTCCTCAAAAGACGACTCGCCCCGACTCTTTGAACCAGAAACAGGCTGTCCAGGCGGAAACAAAAGTGAATTCCGGGATTCTCGATCGTGTTTTGTCAGCAGTGCAGGGAGTGATCCATAAATGAGCAGTTCACTATTTCTTGGGTCAACATGCCTCAGATCATTACAGAACGATTCTTATCATAGGTTAACACGCCGCTCAATCGATACCGCGTACACAGTCATGGAAGACACAAAAGAGAATCGTGCGTTGCTGCAGAAGATTGCCATCCCTTTTCTCTACTCCGAAGACACCCTGATTATTCCTGGTGAAAATGCAGGCGCCATGGCACGTTTTTCTAACTTGCCTCTGTTTTCGCTGTTTTCGAAAGGGGAACTGGTTCTCAATGATCCGGTCAATCGACAGTTACTCTCAACCTTAATTCAATCGGTCCTGCCCAAAACGAATCGAACCGGCGAGTATTGTTCTTTTATCGCTCCGGGTACAGATCCTGCTTCGTCACTCAATAAACTGGTAGCGCAATTGATCACATTACAAGGTTACACTCCTTTAGCGACAACCATCACACTGGCCGCCGGTCTGGCTGCGCTGCCCGCCAGTTCACACTTCTCAGGATATGTCGTTTACCTCGGCCATTCCCATTCGGAAATCGGGTTGATTCATCAGAGCCGCGTGGTCGTCAGGCATTCTGCACCTTATGGCAGTGAATGGATGGACGAACAATTAGCCCATGCCTTCAAATTTTTTACCACCAATTCAGAAGGCCAGACGGTGCCGGATTCCGCTAAAGCCAAAACCAAACGCCTCAGCCCCGAGATCAATCTCAGCCCATATCTCACCAATCATTCCCTGCTGGCAAGTTGGTATGAATCACTGTTTGACACGCTGTTAGACAAATTCGCCAGCCAGATGAATACGATGCAGAAATATATTGAAACGCTGGAAACGCTTCCGGTGGTCTTCATGGGTGAACTGTCACATCTTGACGGATTTGGAGAATTACTGGCACAGAACCTGACCAGCAGAAAGATTCGCTTCGACTCCCGCGCGGTCACACTGATTGAAGACGAACATTTCACCATCGCCCGCGGTGCACTGGTTGTGGCAGCGATGGAAGAGGAACCATATCGTCGAGCCGCTTGATTCTGACAGCTTATTTCTGGCTGATCAGTTCCTGAGTTAACTGGTCCATAAACTTCAGGTAATCCGCTTCCAGCGTTTGAATATTCGTTTTAAACGCTTCTTTGAAATCCTGCTCTCTGGCCTCAGCCGAGTATCTCTTGAGAGGATCTCGCTCTGAGATTTGTTTCAGGTAGCGGGCATAACGGGCAGGTTGCGTTTCCACCAGAAAAAACGTCAACGCCCACGCTTCTGCGTAGGCATCCAGTGTAGAAGATTTGAACAGATCATCTTCCCGGACAAACGACCGCAGTGAATTTTTTTCACGTCGTTTCTGCGCATAATTGGCAAACCAGATCAGCCGATTTCGATTAATACGGGTAATTGATTTTCCACGTCCCCCGGTGTGTGTCCGCAGCTCGTCGGACTCAAAAGTTGTTGCCAGTCCTTCGACAACCCAGCGTGGATTATCGCCGACCCGCGAATGCAGGCCCGTGTTAAACGCGACCTGATGAGTGGCTTCATGAATCATGGTATCGCGCAGGGCTTCTGTCAGATTTTTACCATCTGAGGATACTCTTGAAAATGCCAGCTCATTCTCGTTCTGATGCTGTTCCGTATCGACGGAACTGGTTGCAGTTCGCTGGTCAAACAAAGCCGTTCGATTCGTGTGCGGGTGATAATACCCCAACAGTCCCTGCCCCGGTCTCACACCATCTATTTTGCAGTATTCGTAAAACAGCCCCTGATCCGGAAAAACAATGGTCACCATCAGAAATTCGGGAGACTTCACTTGATAACCACGCAATGAAAAATAATGCGCAAAGGATTCATAAAGATCTTCAAAAACACCACCGTAAGCTTTCGCCTTACCGCGGGGCGCACAGATCAGATAATGCCTGGTGGAAATCACTTCGAACAGGGGGCCAAACTCTGTCTGCAGTTGCAGCTTCATTTTATTGAGAGGCAGCCTTTGAAATTCCGGCGCAACCCGTCGAAATGAAGTCACCTTTTGCAAAGACACTTCAGACAGCATGCCAGCCTGATCCATCAGCCAGCTCACGTCAGCATTATGTGCCACTGATTTACCAACAAAAACGTCATTTCCGGTTTTGATCTCAATCAGCGAGGGGGGCTTCGCAAAAACAGCCGTCTCGGCTGCGAAACAGAGACTGACCCCCGTCAAGCATAATAGAATAGTACGAAAACAGGTCAACATCGCGGGGGCCTCTCAACAGCAGGCAGATTCGCAGATTCACTTTCGATAAAAATTCCTCTATATGTAGTCTAATACCTGTTTTGACATGAGGTTCCGGAAATAAATTTCTTCCGTCATTCAGTGCTTAATAAAGTACCAATCAACGGAAACAGAGCGATCATTCTCAATGTATCGATTGTATTAGCAGAGTTTCCAGGTGTTTTTCCGGGCCAGGAACTGGTTACAATAAAGGTGTGCCCGCAGCGCTGCTGGTTTCTTTGATCGCCGTTTATTGGAATTGGATCTTTTGTCGTGTCACGTATCTGGTTTGCGTTTGGACTCACCCTCCTCAGCCTGTCCTGTTTGCCGACGCCGGCGAAATCCGATTCCGTACTACCGGCAGAAAAAGCGGATGAGCAGGAACAGATCAGGCAGCAAATTTCCGAACTCATCAGCAAACTGGATTCGAATCAGCGCGTCATCCGTCAGCAGGCTGAACTCCAACTGGTCGCTTTGGGGAAGCCGGTACTCTCTTTACTGCCTCCTCCAGAACTCGTTTCCAGTAATTCCGTACGAGAGGCGCTGCAACGTGTGAAACTGCAAATCGAAAAACAGGTCGCGAAAGATTCGATCAAGGCCTCGCATGTGAATCTGAAAGGCCAGTTCCCGCTCAACCGGATTCTGAATACAATTGCCGACCAGACGGGAAATCAGCTTGAGACAACCGATTTATCTGAGTCACTTTTAAAAACAACCGTCGACGTCAGTTTTATCGACCGCCCCTTCTGGCAGACCATTGACGATCTCACGCGAAAACTGCCTCTGAATTATCAGATCAACGGCTCCAGCGGAGATTTACAGTTCAGGCATGACACAGAAAAACAACATTCGAAAAAAGCAACTCTTCCGGTTTGTTATGCCGGGCCTTTTCGGATCGAGGCAGTTGAAATTCAAAGGCGTCCCCTCGTAGGCAGCATCAACCGGGAACTGTTACGAATCACGTTTCGGATTCAGGTCGAGCCTCGCTTACGACCTCTGTTTCTGAGTTATGCCGCCGCGGATCTCAAGGCCTCGGGAGACTCCAAACTCAATCTGCCCCCCTTCAATCCTTATGCGAAGTATGAACTTCCGCTGGGAGAAGGAGGGAAGGATTTAAAATTTACCATGCAATGGATTCTGAACAGCAAACAACGTCCCGAAACGATTCAGATCCAGGGGCATCTTAACATGGAACTGGCAGCCGAAACGCTGCCGATCACCTTTGATGATCTGTTCCAGTCGCACGGAGCCATTCGTCGACGGGGCAATGTTTCAGTCGAATTGATTGAAGCCGAAAAAACGAATCAGGATACCACGCAGGATCTGAATATCCGCATCGCCTTAAGCTACGATTACGGCGGCCCCGCTTTTGAATCGCACCGCACATGGATCTACCACAACCGGGCTTATCTGCAGGATGCACAAGGGAGGAAATACTGGCTGAATGGCTCATCGCAAACCACACTGGAAGCCGCCGGCAAGATCAGTGTGCTTTATCGGTTTACTGATCTTCCCCGACAAGAGGGCAATTTTCAATTTACCTACCTGGCGCCGACCCTGATCACTTCTGCGCCGATTGAGCTCCGTTTTGAAAAACTCGAAATCCCTGCGAAAACGACCGTCACTGAATAAAATGATCTGCCACTTATTTCGAATCAACCAGCATGCTTGCTTCCTGCTGAACTCGTTCAACCATGCCAAACAGGCCATTTTTTCTCTGTGAACTGAGATACTTATCCAGTTGCAATTGAGAAAAATACTGTCTGACGTCCGTCTTCAGGACTTCTTCCGGGGTCTTGTGATTATAAATCGCCAGGAGCACGGCGATTAAACCTTTAACGATTAAAGCGTCGCTGTCGGCATTAATCTGAAGTTCCCGGCGGTCACCGCCCTGCTTTAAGCCGGTCGTAAGCCAGACTGTACTCTGACAGCCATGCACCAGGTTTGCTTCCGTTTTGTCAGAATCGGCCATCGGTGGCAGTTCGAATCCCAGATCAATCAGAAAGTCGCAGCGTTCTTCCCAATCTTCAAGAAACTCAAACTCGTCTATCAGTTCTTCGATACTAATCATTTTTCAGGTCGTATTTTGTAATGCTGAATTCTGTGTTATTGTCATTCACCTGACTTTCAGGTTTCTTCCTGTCTTTTCAAACCCATTCGATCCAGAAATTTCAGTGCATAGATCGTGATGGTTTCAACAAACCCGCTCTAGAGAATTTCCAAAGGGGGTCTGGAAGGATTTTCTAACAGCGTGCGGGCGATTTCGATCGCCGTGTTCTCGGCAACTTTCAGCAGATGTGCTCGCGATTCCGAACCTTCTGCCACTAATTGAGAGATGTTTCCCGTATCTGATTTTTCCCGAACTTCTGCATTCATCGGAATTTCGCCTAAAAACGGAATCTGCAGTTCTTTGCCTTTTGCCTGCGCGCCACCCCGTCCAAAAAATTCACCAGACATATTTTCGACAATGCCCAACACCGGAATTTTTACCTGGCGAAACATCTGCACTGCCTTAACCGCATCCAGCAAAGCCACCTGCTGAGGAGAGCAGACCACAACGGCACCCGCCAGATCGAGCAATTGAGATAACGTCAATGAGACATCACCGGTTCCCGGAGGCATATCAATGATCAGATAATCGAGTTCACCCCATTCAGTATCCTGCAGAAACTGGGTGATCGCTTTATGCAGCATTGGACCGCGCCAGATGACGGCCTGATCCGGCTCGACAAAAAACGCCATCGACATCACTTTCAAACCGTCGACTTCGACAGGCACAATGCGAGTCAGCGTCTGGCCGTCTTTTCCCTGGAATTCCTGAGCCACCGGTTTCTCGCGAGTTCCCACCATATGCGGGATACTCGGGCCATAAACATCAGCATCAACCAGCCCTACACGCGCACCAAACTGCTTGAGAGCGAATGCCAGGCTCGCCGCCACCGTACTTTTTCCTACCCCACCTTTGCCTGCACCGACGGCAATAATATTTTTTACATTGAGCCCCAGTCGACCTCCTGAGTTTTTTCCTTTGAGTTTGATACTGTATTCAATACTCACATCCAGAGATTCAGAAAACTGCTTTCGGAGGGAATTTTGAATCAGCTCTGACAACTCGGCCTGCAGCGGATAAGAGGGAACCGGCAACTCAATTTGTACGCAGACCATTCCGGATTCGTCGACTGTTGCCGATTTCAAAAACCCGGAGGCTGCAAACGTTTTTTTAAATACAGGATCAACGAGTTCCTTAAGACAGCTCTGTAAGTTCATTTCATTGATTTCAGAATTACCCATCAGTTTGTTGTGCTTTCCAATAACTGCAATAGTGATTTGTGTCTCAGGTCGATTCAGATCGTTGTATAAGAACCCGTCAGGAAAAATGAAAGGCTTGCACGATCTGATTCATGAATCTCAAGTACGTAAGTCGCCTGTTTGTAATTGAGCCGTCTGTCCTCATGCGGTTATGCCAAAATGCCACCGACATATTTTCGCGATTCTCTCAGGTTCCAGCCTGCCTGTCTGCAGATGAATGACCCCTAACTCCCGTAATGCCCATTCCAGATTGAACAGCGGTTCCTCCGAGAAAATGATCACGGGAAACGAAATCTTTGGCCCCAGGCATCTTTGTAAAAACTGCAAACAAACCTGCTTGCCGATGCTCAGGTCAATGATCACCACAAGTTCTTCTGAGTTTTCTCGAAGGCAATGCTGAAACAGATTGAATTCTGCAGAAAACCCTCGAATGGTCCAGTCGGCTTCTGTTTCAAACTGCCATTGAAGTTCAGAAACGATGTGAGTCCGCTCTTCCAGAACAAACACCTTCCTCATAAAACCCCATCCAGATTAAACATACGATCATATAAACTGGGTTCAACTCGTAGAATACGCTCTGACATTATTTCAATCGTATACATGCCCGCCTTGAATACAACTCATACAGGAGCCTCAGGACAGTTCCCGCTAGGATTTTTCTCGAATATCAGATTGACGGCTGATAGTACTCATTCTGAAGAAACTTAAAATATACAAAAAAACACTCATATTGCGGCGTTATTTCATAGCGTGTCTCCTGATTTGCTTCGGACCTTAAGCCCAGAGACCGCATAATCGATACAAGTGAATTTTCAGGATCGACTTTGGTGGAAGGGACTACAATTTGATGTTTATTCGAGGACTTTTTCCGAAATGTGGTCGAAAAAATATTCAGGTTTACCTTTTTTAATTACGTGAGGATTTGGACTCCCAGGTTGATAGGGAAACCTCACCCGAATCAACCATGATTGAGTACCTCACGACCGTCCACGAAGCGAATCCTTGGAGATTGCCCAAATGAAATTGTTAAGTTACGTTGCCGCTTTAGCGGTTGTTTGTTGTGCCGGTGCATCTGTCGAAGCTGCTAGCTTCCTTGGTAAAGGATGTTGTGCTCCTAAACCAACATGCTGTGCACCTGCTCCTAAAACTTGCTGTGCACCTGCTCCTAAGTGCTGTGCTCCAGCACCAAAGACATGCTGTGCTCCAGCTCCTAAGACATGCTGTGCACCTGCTCCTAAGACTTGCTGTGCCCCAGCTCCTCAGTCATGCTGCAACACATCTGATTCTTGCTGCGGTCACCGCAAACTGTTCAAGGGAAGTTTCTTGAGAGGTTGCAAAGATCGTTGTGGTAAGATGTTCAATCGTTGCAAAGACAGCTGCAGCAGAGTGAAGGTTCGTTGCTGCAAACACAAGGCTCCAAAGTGCTGTGCACCAGCTCCTACCTGCTGTGCACCAGCTCCTAAGACCTGCTGTGCTCCTTCTCCGAAGTCTTGCTGCAACTAGTCGAATGTGAGAATCACTGTGGTCCCTGTACTTTAAGGGATTGGCCCTATCAGGTCTGAAGGGCAGCTTCAATAATCGTGAACGTCAAGTCCGAGGGAAATGTTCCCTCGGACGGACTTCACAAAACGAAAGTTTTAAAAACTTTCAATTGAGGTTCGGGAAATTCTGATATTTGAACATGTCTGATACAAAAAATGAAAATGGTGTCTCTCTTTTTGAGAAACATCATTTTTTTATGCGCTGACCCTGGCTGACTTAACATCAGTCAGCAGCCTGTCCTTTCAATTCAACCGAAAAACTTTTAAACTCACCAGTAAAAAGTTCCGACCCATTCTATTTATTGAATAGTGGCAGATCTCAGAGGGTGATTCCATGAAAGTAGACGAGTTACTTAAACGGTTTGAATGGGAACAGATTCCCAATACCAATGGGCGTTTTACACTCCGGCAAAAAGAGATTCAATTATCGGTCGAAGCGCTGATTGACTCAGAGGAAGTGGAAATTAAACAATACCCGTCGGCCCATCCCCAGGAATTGATCCACGTAGTCGAGCTCGAAGATGGTGGCCTGATCTCCTATGAGAGGAAGAACGCCACTTATATCCATACCCTGAACTCCCAGAACATGTTCAAAAAGAAACAGTGGGAGTTGGGGATTATCAAGTTCAGCCCCCGTCAGATTCCTGATGAGAATCAAGACGGAATTTAAACGATCCGCAATACCCCTGGATAGGTCCATTGACACAGCCGCGGGACGTCATATTTTATCTCGAGACACAAATTATTTTTCAAGAACCACAATTTTGAAATATTTTGATGGCATTCGAATCCCGCCTGGTTAGTATAGTAGGAGGCAGCCTCGTTAAATAACCATTCTCATATCGTTTACAATTATTTTGTATCAACGTTGTAATGAGGAGTCCGGGTATGTCCAAAGCGATTTGGAATGAGGCTGTGTTGATCGAATCTGACGATACGGTCATTGTAGATGGCGATGTCTATTTTCCACTGGGATCTGTGAACAGCAGCTTTCTGAAAAAGAGCTCATCCACTTCAGTCTGTCCACGTAAAGGCAAAGCCTTCTTTTATGATGTTGTCGTTGACAACACGATGAATCGAGACGCCGCCTGGTATTACCTCGATCCGGAAAAAGCTTACCCTCAGCTGAAAAATCGGATTGCCTTCTGGAAGGGCGTAGAGTTGAGGCAGGAATCATGAACCGGGAATTCCTGCTTTGATTATTGGCCGTACCAGGTGATCAGTTTTTTGATATCCTGAGTACGAGACAAATTTCGTACCCGGCTGCGAAAATGAGGCAATCCAAATACGGGCGAATAGCCGTGATGATGATCGGCGATACCCATGGCCTCCTGAACATCGTCCGGTAGCAAAACGGATCTGCCTGCACCAACCGCCAGCCAGCGGGCAATCCACATGATCGCCGGAAACATCAGAGCCAGATGATAAAAACCTTCTACGAAATGGATGCCATAATAGGCTGCCCCGAAAAAATGCAGACCTTCAATTTTCACCCGATAATAACGGGTAAACAGCTTTTCGGTCTCGGGTGATAATTCTCCAAACGGCTCTTCGAGCTGCGAGAAAGAAACCGATTTAAATCGATCCTGTAAACGGGGAATGTTACCTCGACCGGACGCGAATTTCACAGCCGACATCAATAGCGAAAAACGTCTCCCTATCCCTCGGGACTCTTCGGCAAAAGTGTCTTTTCTCGCATACTGTGCGACCAGTAAACGAAATTGAATTGCCCCCAGTCTGCTGGGAACGGTTCGGGTCAAATCCAGGTCTCCCGGAAGTTCCTGTAGCGTCGCCTCGCTGATTAACTCCAGAAATTCCCCCATTCGTTGCCCGCGGATTACCTCAAATCGGGATTGCTCAATCAATTCTACCCAGGCAACGGCCCGTAACAGATTGATCAGGAATCGCGCGTCTGAAGAGGCAAATAGCTGGTCTAATGCGTCCACTACTTTCAAAGTATCAGGCCATCCCAGCGATTCTCTGGCTGTGAGCGGGGGGGCAGGAGGTGTTTTGCGACGCTTCGGGAGTAACTGATCAACAATGCTTCGGATCTCCGCTGATTGCTGACTGACCGGCTGACCCAGGTTTGATACCACCGAGGGACAGCTGAATCGTAAACTGACGGCAACATCGTTGCCTGCGGGATGAAACGCATAAGGATAAACCTGACATGCCAGAGGTTTTGCCGGTTCACCAAACTTGGCATGAATGCGACACAAACCTTTTTCATCCAGAAAAATACAGGCTCCGTCGGCCTGATGCGCCAGCCGATAACGATTGCTGACTGGAGAAAGTCCCAATTTCACAATAACAGGCTGGCCGGCTGAAATCGATTCATCCTGATCCCAGCGCTGTTTTTCGATCCGTTCTTTTTCTTCCGGTGTGATTTCGATCTCATGCTGTCTGCAACAACCGCTGCAGTTGTGGCAATTCCAGTTCTGGATCGTGGGAAGTATTAACTGCGGAGATGACATGCAAAATCTTTGATGGAAACAATTGCTTACGGGAAAAAACGCACATTTATTGTAAAGATTACAATTACGAAACGCAAAGTAAGCTCTCCTCAGGGTTTTCTTCCACGTTTTTTGGCTGAAGGTAGAGAATCCCTGATTCGGTATAGACACATATTGAAGATTCTCTAAAATCCCGCTCGCTTGCTGGAAAGAAGATTGTTTTTGTACCCGTCTCCCCGCAGAGACTATTCACATCAATCCCCGCTGTATGTGAAGCAAAAACGCCCGACTCTTCAATTCTAGCAGGTACCCGTCCATAGATTTTTCCCTTTCTGTAGATCTTCAGCTCTTCCGGGAAATCACTTGGAACTTTAAGGACCCTAACATGTCGATGCGATTTCTATTTAACATCAGCTGGTGCGCGCTACTGAGCGCCCTTGTTTCCGGATGCTATTCCCACCATCAATATCCTTACGGTGGAACGTATCCCGGACCATACGGCTCGCCTGGACCTTACCAGGTAACTCCAGGAACAATGGGACCGGAAACATATCCTCCCGGAAGTTATCCCGCGCAGCCTAATCTGGGTCAGCCCGTGCCTCCGCCCCAGGGATCGCTCCCTTATTCCTCGCCGCCTCAAACTTACGGCGATGCGTTTCCCAATAATACCAACAATACGAACTACGATGGCGTCGATTCCCAGTGGAAGCAACCTGCGAACAGCCTCCCCAGCGCCAGCAATTCCAGTCCGTTCGATGCCAACCCGACAGCATCGGGAACCAACTCAAACCTCGGAAGCGGCTTAAACAGCAGCCCGGAAACCAAACAGACTGTTCCCAGCTATCAGGATCCGAACCAGACACCCAGCAATCAATTTCCCGAAAACAGCAAAAAGATTCCCGAAACTCCTCAAAGTCTGTTTCCCGGAAGTAGCAATGATGAATTTGACAGCAATCAAACCCAGAAGCCGCCTGTTGGAAATACCACACAGATGCAAGATCAATTTGCCCCCAGCGGTAATGATCAGTTCCAGAATAACCAAAACAATCCTTTTCCAGGCAATCCAAACGACCAGTTTCAAAGCAATCCGAACGATCAGTTTCAAAGTAACGATAATGAAGGCTTCAGTGTTCCTCAGCCTGCTCAACCCCCTGTTCAACAGCAAAGTTTTGAAGATGACGCTGATACTTTTGATGCGAATCCGAAAAAGTTTGATGCAAATCGCAACAACACTTTTGATGCCAATCCCCTCGACCGCAGCCAGGAATTTCAGCCTCCGATAAAAAGCTTTCCCGAAGATGACGGCTCTGAGACCTTTGGTCCGAACAGCGGCTCTCTGATGAATCCCTCTTCAGGAAAAGTCAGTCACGCCGATCATCAAAGTCGCGCCTCGGGACCGCAACTGGTAAAGTCAGATCAGTTCATGCCGCCTGCTGAATTTCAGGCAGCCTCGTTTGAGTTCCCCGTTGCCGCCGGCAATCAGACCTCTGCTGCGAAATCTCCTTCTCCTTTCAATTATGACAAACAACATTACCGCTGGTTGCGGGGAATTGTTGAATATGATGAGCAGGAAAAATCCTGGAACATCACCTATAACGCCACTCCCGACAAATCAGATAAATTCGGCGGAAACATCGTCCTCATCGATCAGGGTAAATTAAATCGTTTCAAAAATGGAGATGTCGTGCTCCTCGACGGACAGATCGATGGTTCCCGGCAGGACAGGATGGGCAAACCCTGCTACCGCATTTCCAAGGCGCAAAGATTACTCCCCAAAAAATAATGCCCGCTCAAATCTTTTGACAAATATCGCAAACAGTCGGAACAGCAAAATCACTTGACAGACTTCTGTCTGTGCAAACGCACAAAAAAGCCCTGAGTACAGGGCTTTTTTTACGCCTTGACTCCGCCATCCCTTTCTCGAAACTTCATGGTTAGCGTCGCGCGCGCGAGAGAACGACTTTGCTCACCGCTAAACACGGCGCACCTCATGTTCCCAGAGTCGAAAACTAACGGGATTCAGAACGTTTTTCCCGCTTTCGAAAAAACCGCTTCCCCAGATACAGTACCCTAAAACGACATCTTCGATACGCTTCGTTCCTGTATCATTCTGTAACGATCGACTTTCATTTTCGATCATCTCGGAATCAAAATAAGCTTGAACGCCACATGCACTTTCGTAAGATACGACAGTGTCAGCAATCTTGATCTCATATTGAAAACAGGGATTCGAATTCATGACCACTCTCGCTTACAAAAAAAGTCGTTCTCAAAAAACAGGCTCCGCAGCCGTCAACAGCAGGGACTCAACGATCCAACACACATCAGTACCAACGCACGGCACATTCAGGGCACGCCTGAAGAACTTCACATGCAGGCTACCGAAAAGGCCCGTCGTACATTCTTCGCTTAATCATCCGGCAATTGTAGTAAATGCCACCCAGGTGCCGTAGCTGAATAGACGGCAGCACTTGTTTGAGCATCTGGAGGCAACGAACTTTCCCCCCCGGTCAGGTGTCTTAAACAGACACAAAACAGGGTTATTTCGATCAATGTCTACTAATTCCGGCTCAGGAGCCCCCTTTTCGACAGAGCCCTTTTCATTCCGCTGTTTCGTGCTAAAATTCATGTAGAACAGTATTTACGTATCCCTCACGACTGAAGCAGACAATCATGGTCGCCAATATCACTTCCGTTCGGCACGATTTCCCGATCCTCAATACGAGGCTTCCCAATGGACAGCCTCTTGTGTATCTGGACAGCGGCGCTTCCGCGCAACGCCCCCAATCGGTCATCAACAAAATTTCTGAGATTTACGAGCACTATTACTCGAACGTGCATCGCGGCGTTCATCAACTCGGCGATCGCGTCACCTCGGAAATGGAATCCGCCCGCACCCGCATTCAAACCTTCATCGGCGCCAGCGTGCCGGAAGAAATCATTTTCACCTCCGGCACTACAATGTCGATCAATCTGATTGCCCAGACATGGGGACGCCATTTTCTCAAAGGCGGCGATGAAATCATTTTGAATGAAATGGAACATCACGCCAACTTCGTTCCCTGGCAGGCAATAGCCAGAGAACGGGGCGCGGTTCTCAAGTTCATTCCGCTCACTCCCGATGGACGCCTGGATCCGGAACAGTATCAAAGTCTGCTCTCACCAAAAACAAAACTGGTCGCCGTCACCGGCATCTCGAATGTGCTGGGTACCATCAACCCGGTGGAAGAAATGGCGCAGCGCGCTCACGAAGTCGGCGCGCTGATCTTTGTAGACGGCGCCCAAAGCGTGCCTCATCAGCCGATCAATGTCGTCGACAGTGAAATCGACTTTCTCGCGTTCTCCGGTCACAAGCTGTTCGGCCCGTCCGGCATCGGCGTGTTGTATGGTCGCAAAGAGTTACTGGAATCGCTGCCCCCCTTTCTGTATGGCGGAAATATGATTTCCGAAGTCCGCTGTGATCATTCTAGCTGGGCTCAGATTCCGGCCCGCTTTGAAGCCGGTACCCCGGCCATCACCGAAGCCATTGCCCTGGGTACCGCCATCGATTATGTGACAGACCTTGGATTCGATGCAATTCAGGAGCAGGAACACACACTCAGCCAGTATGCGCTGCAGAAACTGCAGGAAGTGCCCGGCTTGCAGATCTACGGTCCTCAGGATCTCGAACACCGGGGTTCGATTTTCAGCTTTAATATCGAAGGGGCGCATCCCGAAGATCTCGCCACACTGCTGGATCGAAAAGGAATCGCCGTCAGGCACGGCCATCATTGCACGATGCCCCTGCATCAGCATCTGAATATCGCCGCCAGTGTCCGCGCCAGTCTCGCATTCTATAACACGATAGAAGAGATCGACGCACTGATCGACGCACTGGAATTTGCCCGGAAACGACTCCGGCTTGCCTGAACGTGGAAGTAACCCTCCGGCAATACCGCATTGTCACCACTGAAATCGTTGTTCTCGCAAACGGTTTCATCACGACGCTGCCACAAAACTCAGCTCACACAGGCGTAAAAAAGAAGCCGACGAGATACTCGCCGGCTTCTTAGTGTTTCCTGATGTTACACTATCAGTCTGTTAAGACTAGATAGGTTTAACATGCTCAGCTCTTGGACCTTTTTCGCCACGTCCTTCAGTGAACGATACTCGCTGTCCTTCGTACAACTGCTCGAATGTTACTCCTTCGAGGTTGGACGAGTGGAAAAACAAGTCATCGCCAGTTTCGGTATCGATGAATCCGAAACCCTTTTGTGTCACTTTCTTGATTGTACCTTCAGCCATCTTGTATTCCGATTCCTAAAAAATAAAAAAATCTCTACGGCGTTTCCCGACATAACTGATTCAGGCTGCTCAACCGCAGAAAGCTTATTCTAGCGGCTCATTCGAAGAAAACAAGCTGAGTGACAAAATTATACAAGGAAATGCCATTGACTTCGTTTGACGGCCTGCCTTAGGGTCACATTTTTTGCTGTTTTTATAGTGAAATGTTACCAATTAACCAATTTGAGACCGCAGATAAAATCTGCCAGATTCGACTTGATTCACTGGTAATCACAGCCCGAATCTGCCCCATCAGAAATTGAGACTCAAGTCAGTGTATCAATAATAGAATGGGAAACGACAGCAGACTGACGTAGAGAGAAAAGAAGACCAGACACTTAACGCATGCAATACAATCAACGCATACTCTCAGCCAGATTCGCGCAAACTCGTTCCCATTCAACGATTAACTACTTGACAATTGTACCCAGCTCCCGCACGATACAGGGTAGTTTCCGGTTATTTTCTGTCACCTCTCTGGTTTCATTTCAGAAAGCGAGTACGCATGCGGTTTTCTCGCCCTGTTTCAACTGCTTATTTCCCCATCGCGGACACCTTACTGGTTCTGACATTGATGCTGGCTGTTTCAACTCAGGAAACCGCGGCTCAAAATCGTCCCACGAATCTCAAAGCCCAGCCGGCAAATTCGGTCGAGGCGGCGGCGATGGAGTTTGCCCTTTCCGCAGAAGAAATCGAAGCGCTGGTAGGAAAAAAAGCCAATGTTCTGACGACCACCGGCAACGAGGAACAGAATGTGGAAATCACCCGTTTCTTTACCGGGAAGGATAAGAGCCAGGTCAAATCGATGGAATTCAAAGCCGAAAATGCCAGCCGCAGCAAACGCTTTTTCGCCACCAAACTCGTCGAGATGACCATCGATGATAAAACATACCAGTTCCAGTATCTCCCCTCTCTCAAGGCAGCCACGATTGAAGATCTGGAAAAGAAAAATGCAGCGATCACCGACAAGTTAAGATCCTCCAACGAACAGTTCTGGGAAGAACTCTCCGACGACGATCAGACCAGACACGTGCAGGAACTCAAGGACTTTCTCGAAAAAGTCGGCACACATTTCAGCCCGCTGAAGATGCAGTTATATGAAACAAAGTATTTCCTGTTTTACACGGACATGCCCGCCAGACAGGTTGCCCCGTATCTCGTTCAACTCGACAAGATGAATGAACTGCTGGGCCAGTCGTTCGGTTTCAAACCCGGACATAATATCTGGCGCGGCAAAGCGGTGATTATCGCGTTTATGTCAAAGCTGGCTTTCCTGGAATTCGAGAAACAGTTTTACGACCGCATCGAAACAGGCAACGCCATCGGCCTCTGCCATTCACACAGTGATGGAAAGGTGATTGTCTCCTGCTATCGCGGTGATAACCCTAACTTCTTCGGTGCCGTCCTCGTCCACGAAACTGCACACGGATATATTCACCGTTACAAAACCACGGTCAACATCCCCGTCTGGATCAATGAAGGAATCGCCGACTGGATCGCCATGCTCATCGTCCCCTCTTCCAAAGAAGTGCGTTACAGACAAACGGAAGCCGTCACCCGCTTGCGGCAGACGCAGACCTTCGGCGGACAGTTCTTCACTGCAGATCAACTCGACGGCTGGCAATACGGCTCCGCCAGCGCCATCATCCAGCTCATGCTTAAAGCCAGCCCCGAACAGTTCAAACTCTTTTTCAACGGCATCAAGGAAGGCCTCACCTGGCAGGACAGCCTGCAACGCGCCTACGGCCTCACCGTAGAACAACTCTGCCAGGCCTACGGCCAATCCATCGGCATCCCGGCACTCACACCTTAATTGAAGCAGAGTTCCGTCGAGATCCTAATACACCGAAAACAAAAGCACAAAACAGGCACACAGTACGATCTAAAAAGGATAGAAACCAGCCAGAAACAGAGGCGAGGTGCCTGCGTGCCCGCCTGGCGATGTTTAACTCTGTTTTGTGTCGTCATGGGGCCAGTGGAAGCATTCACGCGTTGATAAGCAGACAACAGGAAACGGTCAGTAAAAACATAGAAATCTGTATTCACGCCCCATCTTGTTTTATGCGAACTGGAAAGACTTACAAATCAGTCTGTGAAACATTTCGAATCGCTGCGGACCGAGGTCGTCATATGCAACTTGTTTAGATGTCTTTCAGCTTCGCGCGTTTTCTGCGTTGGCCGATTTTGGTTTTCAGTTTGAAGGTTGTCGTGCTGTCGACGTGAATCACGCCCCAAATGGTCCATGCTGTGAGAAAAATGGTGAGTACGCCAGCCGCAACTTTTACTCCACTGGTTCCAATGGATTCAGCAATCGCAAGGGATAATTGCGCTTTAGCACGATGCCGGAAGTTTGTTGTCGTTGTTACTTCCAGGCCTGCCTCGAGATCGACGGCGTAGTGCCAGATCAAGAACAGCCATAAACCAAAGAAAAGGCCAGCGAACAGGGGGGTGAAAAATGCCACTCCGTAGTGTCGCTTTGACTTAATCATCCAACTGTTCGGCGACTTCTGTTTGATCAGCTTGACGGCGGCGTGAATGGCAGCTGGTTGAGTGGAATGAAACGATAAGATGGGACAGAGATGATCGCGAATGATCAGACTGCCTTTCTCGGAAATCGCAACAATATTGCGAGCATCAGCGGCTGAGGCTTTCTCTGTATTCTCACCTTTCCGCCGGTATGCGTCTGCAGGCGAGTTGATGAGTTCCGCAGATTTCAAACTGACTGTTTTTGTAAAATAGACAGACTTGCATTGTCCAAACACATTGCCTGCGCTATCAACGACGGCAAATCCGGTTTCATCGATCAATGATCTGGTCACGAGTAGGAGCCTTGTTACTTGTGATTCACCTGCTACCCATTGTTCTTTTCAGGCTTCCACATTCGCACAAGAAGATGCAAATTGCGAACTTTCTTACATACTGCAAATGCGATGCAGCATATCCTAATTCCCAAGCCAGCCAGTGGAGAGTCAATGCTGGTCCCTATTTCAGATGAAATTATATCTTCTCTTAAACTTCATCAATTATTCATCCAGGAACAGTTCAAAACCGGCTCGATTCAAAGTTCTTCCCGCCACACTGAGTCTCGCACTCCCTGTAGCAGCACCCGTCGCCAAAATCGCGATGGACAAAGCGAATTATGATGCGATTGAAAACCAACTCAATTTCGGCACCACCTGCGCGGAGAGTTTTCTGAAGGGATCAAAACAGGTCGGCGAGTGGCTGGTCAGTGATGATGAGGCAGAGATGGAAGCAACCCGCAACATGCTGGCACAGGGATCAACCTTACGCGAACTGCACGCGCTCCTCAAAGCAAAAGATCCGACCAACAGTTTCGGCGGCCTCGTCCGCGTACAAAACAAACAACACAAATATTTCTGGGCCCACGAAAAGTACGTCAGTGAATATTAACCCGCAAGCCTGAAACAACGGGTAGTACCGAATGCATTTCAGCAACGAAAACGTAGGGGCGGTGCCCGCGTGCCCGCCCGCCTGGGGAGGCTCGATTCTGTTTAACTCTGTGAATGGAACCAGTTAAAGTTTCGCCCGGTGCTATGTACCAGTTACAGTTACTCAAAAAAGGACGTTGGGCCAGCGGGTACGAATTCACCGTTCGTTCCGGTGAAACCACAGATGTGGGAAAAATAGTGCTGGAACTGCAGTAAGCTATGAAATATAAATGAGTTTGTGACGTTCCCGAGTCAAGGGGTAGATTGATGAAATCAGACTCCGAGCCCTGGGCACCCTATGTGCCGACGCCGGAAGAACCGTGGAACCTGGAAAAGGTGGCCCATCTGCACCGTCGCGCCGGTTTTGCAGCGAACTGGAAAGAACTGCACCGCGATCTCAAAGCGGGCCCCGCGGAGAGCATCGACCGTTTACTGCATCCGCCCCCCGCGCCCCAGAAATTCCGACGGGTGGCCGACGTGCTCAAAAACATTATTGAGTCTTCCGGTGACGATTTTATGACGACAGAAGATTTATCTCCCCTGCAGGCCTGGTGGTTATTTCGGTTGACGTTCGGCAGTGACCCGCTGGGAGAAAAACTGACCTTGTTCTGGCACAACCACTTCGCGACTGCGATTTCGGGTGTCTTTAACCTGAAACTGATGCTGGATCAGAATGAACTCTTTCGCAATCACGCGCGCGGCCAATTCGGGGATCTGCTGATCGCCATCGAAGCCAATCCGGCAATGTTGAAGTGGCTCAATGGAGGCGCCAATCAAAAAGAACACCCCAACGAAAACTTCGCGCGGGAACTGCTCGAACTCTTCACGCTCGGAGAAGGCCACTATAGCGAGACCGATATCCGCGAAGCGGCCCGCGGTCTGACTGGCTGGAAACCGGGGCGCGACACCGAGCTGCATGAGACTAACGAATTTCTTTACGACGAAACGCTGGTCGACACCAGTCCCAAAACGTTTCTGGGACAAACGGGCGCCTGGCGACGCAATGATATTTTTCGCATCATTCTTCAGCAGCCCGAAGCCGCCAAATACCTCTGCCGCCGCCTTTATCGCTGGTTTGTCAGTGAGAGCACCATTCCCGATGACACCTTGATCGAACCGCTGGCCATTCAGATGCGGGCCAGCAATTATTCCATCGAACATGTCGTCGGCATCATACTGCGATCTCAGCACTTCTTCTCACCCGCCGCCCGTTGGCAGCGCGTCAAGTCGCCGGTCGAATTCTGCGTCGGCACCATTCGCCAATTGGAACCGAAGCGAATTTCCAACCTGTTACCGCTGGTGGCTCTCAACTGTGATCAGCAGGGACAAATTCTATTCAACCCTCCCAGCGTCAAAGGCTGGGAGGGGGGGACGGCCTGGCTCAATTCCAACAGTACTCTGACCAGATTGAACTGGATCGCGGAGTTGTTAAACGGCAATCCGCTGTCAGGCTTACCAGCCTATGATCCCACACGCTGGCTCAAACAACATTCGATCGAACCGTCGCAGGCGGTCAATTCGTTTTCCAAGTTACTTCTGCAAAACAACCTCAGCCCGGAATCAGAGGCACTCGCGAACCGTCTGGCAGGCAAAGACCCGTCGCAACTGCGATCCGCTCTCCTGGTGCTGTTACAAACGCCGGAATTTCAGTTAGCATAGGAGCCCATCATGAACTATAGCCGTCGCGAATTTCTGGGACTGAGTTCCACACTGCTCGCCACCAGCGCCGCGGTGCCTGCGTTCCTGAAGCAAACTGCCTTCGCCGCCGCGGAAAAAGCAGCGACGTCCGACCGTGTGCTCGTCGTCCTGCAATTGACGGGCGGCAATGATGGGTTGAATACCGTGGTCCCGTTCACGGACAAAACCTATCGCAGGCTGCGCCCCAAGCTGCAACTGGCCGACGAAAAACTTCATCGACTGAACGACCACATCGGGCTGCATCCCTCTTTGAAAGGATTTAAAGAACTGATGGAGGCAGGGGAGGCAGCGATCATTCAAAGTGTCGGCTATCCGAACCCCAATCGCTCGCATTTCGAATCGATGGCGATCTGGCAGACGGCTCCCAGCGATCAGAAATTGAGTTCCCAAAAGAGCGTGGACGCGCGAGAAGGCTGGCTGGCCCGCACAATAAATCACCGTGCGACGATCGCGCAACAGACAGCATCGTCGCAGGCTTTCAATATCGGCGTCGACGAAATGCCCCAGGCATTGTTCGGCAGTCGCATACTGGTGCCCTCGATTAAAAGTCTCGCGCAGTTCAAACACAGCACCGGTCTCTTCGATCAGAAAACTCAGCAGGCCCAGATCGCCGCCTGGAAAAGTGGAACCGGTTCCACTTCAAACCCGCTTCTGCAAGCGGCACTGCAAAGTTCACTCGCCGTGCATACGACGGCTGAGCAGATCCGAAAAATCAATCTCGACCAGTCCACTTCGGGCAAGTATCCCGAAAACCCGCTGGCAGAACGACTCCGGATGGTGGCCCAGCTGATTCGCGCCGGGTTTTCCACGCCCATTTATTACACCGAACACACGGGCTTCGACACGCATTCACAGCAGCTCAATTCTCACCACAATGCATTGAGTGACTTGGGACAATCCCTGAAGGCGTTCATTTCTGATGTCAGCAAACACGTTCCGAATCGGCCGGTACTGGTTCTGGTCTTCTCGGAATTCGGCCGACGCGTCGAAGAAAACGCCAGCGCAGGCACCGATCACGGCACCGCAGGCCCTGTGTTCCTGGTCGGCAGCAATCTCACGTCAGGAGTACACGGCCCCGATCCGGATCTGGAAAATCTGGTTGACGGTGATCCCGTATTCGGCGTCGACTTCCGCAGCGTCTACGCCACGATCCTGGAAGACTGGCTGAACGTTCCCAGTCAAACCGTCTTCGGTCAAAAGTTCGACAAACTGGATATTTTGAAGACAACGTGATGTATGTCTCCAGGATATTTACTACCGCGAAAACACACGAAACAGAAAAGAATAGTAAATTCCCTCCGGCTACTGAAACGTAGGAGTCGGTCCATGGGCCGACTCACCTGGCGATGATCAAATCTGTTTTGACCTGTGGATGGAACCGGTAAAACTTTCGTGATCCGCTACACAGTCCACTCCGATACAGCGGGCGGCCACATAGGGCCGCCCCTACCCGACGGATCAAATTCTTTCATAAATCAAAATCATACCGCTTCCCGTGTGCCACTTTCGGCTTGTCCGAAAGAGTTGTGTTTGCTCACCCACAATGCGAATGAGTGGACCTTCATGAATCGATGTTCTCACTGAAATCCACATTCCCAACCAATTTCATTTCCTCTAAACTAAGGGCTACAGACTCAGCTCAAACACTCATCGCACCATCAAGGAAGATTGCATGTCTGTCGTGGCACAGGAAATTGATACTAAGGAAGCAGGCCGCAAGAACATTCGGGTTCTGGCAGCGGGTTTCATCGGCAATATTCTCGAATGGTATGACTTTGCCGTTTACGGATTTTTTGCTCCCACGATTGGAAAACTCTTTTTCCCTTCGGATAATCCCACGACCTCTCTGATAGCCGCCTTCGGTGCGTTTGCAGCCGGTTTTCTGATGCGGCCCGTCGGCGCGGTTTTGTTTGGCCACATTGGTGACCGGGTCGGTCGGAAGAAAGCACTCATGCTCTCAGTCATGATGATGGCAGTGCCGACGCTGCTGGTCGGTGTGTTACCCACACATGCGCAAATTGGAATTTCCGCGGCGGTACTGATGGTGCTGTTGCGGATGGTGCAGGGGGTTTCTGTCGGAGGCGAATATACGAGTTCGTTTGTATTTCTCGTTGAACATGCACCACCCCACCGCCGCGCCTTTTTTGGATCGTGGAGTATGATCGGCGCCACCTGCGGCATTTTGCTGGGTTCCGCCGTCGGCGCTTTGATCAATACTTTCACAACAGACGCACAACTGCTGGCCTGGGGCTGGCGCATTCCGTTTGTGTCCGGAGTTCTGGTCGCTTTTGTCGGTTACTTCATCAGGCACGGCATCCCTGAACAGACTTTGTCAGAAGAACTGGCAAAACAGGAAGCCTATTCGCCGCTCCGAGCAGCATTTACTTTTCATCGGAAAGAGATGCTGCAATCCGCGGGATTAAATATGATGAATGCCGTCACGTTTTACACGGTTTTTATCTATCTGTCCTCCTGGCTCGTTACCGAAGTCGGCGAGGACCGCGCGGAAGCGCTCGACATCAATACCATCAGCATGGCGGCTCTCACACTCTTTGTTCCGCTGGCTGCGATCCTCGCCGATAAATTTGGCCGCAAACCATTTCTGCTGATCGGCTCCGCCGGCATCGCCCTGCTGTCGCCGGCACTGCTCGGTTTAATGAACCATCACAATTTTGCGCTCATCCTCACCGGACAAATTGGCTTCGCGCTGCTTGTCGCCTGCTTCGCGGGAACCATCCCCGCGACGATTACTGAACTCTTCAAACGCAATGTGCGGGTGAGTGCCGCCAGTATCAGTTATAATCTGCCGTTCGCCATCTTCGGCGGAACCGCGCCGATGGTCGACGCCTGGCTGGTGAAAACGACAGGCAACCCGCTCTCCATTGCCTGGTATCTCTCCGGCATCGCTGCCATTACATTTTTCATCGCACTCACCGTCAAAGAGACCAACGGAACGTCGCTGGAGGCATGACGCTCCGGAATTGTGATCTGAAAATGAATCTGGCAAAGATGTCGCCTCACGTTTGAGATCACGCGCGCCAAGGCCCGCGAACTTTGCCCCCTCTCAAACACCGCAATATGCACGCATTAACACCAGCCACATGTGGTCTGATTGGCATTTCATGCCCTCAGACAGTTCCCGGCTGCGTATAATTACTCACTGGTCACTCAAAAATCTCTTCATTCTGATACGCCGACGATTTCCGAAAATCATTCATAATTTTCGAAAGAGATCGTCAATTAACGTCTCTAACTGGAATTTAACCACAAGCCTTATCTATATCCATTTATCAACTCGTCCGATAATGGAAACGTAACTGATGATCACAGAAGAGTTTATATTAAGCATCACGGAATGCCAGTCCCAATTGTACAGCTACATTTTGTCGTTGACTGGTAACAGTGATATTGCGCGCGATCTTCTGCAGGAAACTAATAAAAGCATCCTGGAGAAGGTGTCCGATTTTACGCCGGGAACCTCTTTTTCCGCCTGGGCTTCAAAAATCGCTTTTTTCAAAGTCCTGTCGCATCGCCGGGACAGCCAGAGAGAATCGATGTTGTTCAGCGTTGAGAAATTGCGAGAGATTTCTCAAAAAACGCTTTCAAAAAATAAAGAATACGATCGACGCCTTGATTCACTTTTTGACTGTATTGAGCAGTTGCCTGATGACAGACAGAAGCTGTTGAGACAGCGTTACGAAGAAGAGCTTTCGCTGGAAGAACTGGCCGACCTCTGTGGGCGGACTTACCAGGCGACGGCCGCACTCTTATATCGGATGAGGTTAACATTAATGGATTGTGTGAGTAAATCCCTCAAGCTGGAGAACCAGATATGAGCGGTTCACAGCCTGATAAAAACCATCTGCATGGAGATGAGCTGGGGAAAATGATTTCTCTCCATCTGGACAGTAAAATTACAGACGAACAATACGCGCAATTACAATACACGCTTGAGATCGATGAATCTGCCAGAGACTTTTACATCGAGTTCATGTCAACACATGCACGACTGGAACAAAGCCTCAAGAATACATTCTCCATCAAAAATCAGGGGCCTCTTTCAGATCAAGAGCTTCTGACTGAACTATCGCTGAAACCTCTTCGCCCTTCAAGACGGTATTACCTCGCGTTTCTGGGAGTACCAGCCGCATTGCTGCTCATCATCGGTCTCCTGATTTTCAATCGGGTGCCTCCCAGTTATGCGACAGTGACCGATGCCCATCAGGCCAGAATGAGCCAGGGTGAACAGCCCAGTATCGGAAACAGGTTGAAATCTCTTGAGCCCTACCTGCTGGATAGTGGTCAGCTTGAGCTGCTGTTTGAGACAGGTACCAGAGTGCTAATTTCTGCGCCTGCCATATTTGAAATCACGGGAAACAATCAACTCCGCATTTCAGAAGGAAAGCTGATTGCCAAGGTAACAACTCCAGCCGGTAAGGGATTCACGGTGCAGACACCGGAAGGCTCCGTAATTGATCTGGGAACCGTATTTGGCGTCGAGATTGAAAAATCCGGAGAGACCGGCGTGCAGGTTTACAAGGGGGAAGTTGAGCTCAAACAGGCATCAGGAGGCAGAATCGTCCTCCCGACAGGAAATACAATGCGCAGCGCTGCAGGGAAAAAACAATGGCAGCCTGCCCCGAAACTCTCCCGTAATTTCTATACTGAGATGCAGAATAATAAACAGAGATCATTGCCGGACATGGTGTTTATTGATGACACCCGGCATAGCGTGTTTGGCGCCGATCATTACATGGGAATCAGATATCTCATGTATTCGGTCCTTCCACTGAAAGATCGTTTTCCAGCCGCTGAACACAAACTACAGGGCTGGGAGGGCGTGGCAAAACATTTTGCCATCGTCCACTTTGATGAAACGGCTCAACGCTGGCACATTCAGGCGAATGAACAGACAGTTCCATTCGAACCTGCCGCCACCGACTTACTGCTTGCCAGCATTGAAGAGACCAATGCTGAAACCAATTCGAACAAGAAAAAGATCACTTATTTTTCTGCCCTGTATGGAACCATACAGGGGATCGCCAGTGGATTTCAGGCGAGCGATATTCAGGTGCTGCCTGACTGGTTTGAAGAGGTGGAAAACAGCGGGGATTATACCATCAACGGTTCTTATCTAATACGTAAGCCAGACTAGAATTCGTATCACATTGATCAATTCCGGAATGGCTCCTCAAATAATTTTTTTTTTATTTAATGAAAGTGGTGTTCTTATGAAATTCGAACGACAGCTCCGCAAAAGAATCGGCTTTACGCTGATTGAATTACTGGTGGTGATTGCCATCATCGCGATTCTGATTGCCTTACTGCTTCCCGCAGTGCAACAGGCGCGCGAAGCAGCCCGGCGCAGTACCTGCAAAAATAATCTGAAGCAACTCGGCTTAGCGATGCACAACTACCATGATACGCACCGCGTTTTTCCCCCGGGATACATTGCACCTGGCGCTGGCTGTAATATTCTCACCCCCACTGGCCCCATCTTGAATCATACCGGATTTCAGATGATGCTTCCCTATATAGACCAGGCCCCTTTGTATAACCTGTACAACTTCAATGCCGCCAGTGGAAGATCGCTCTACAACAACGATAGTAATTGCACCCAAACACAACCTGCGGCAAGCCAATATAGTGTTGCTACCAGTGTGCTACCAGCGTTTATGTGTCCATCTGATCCTGGTAATCCTATCGGCGCCAACCCTGCGCTTACATTCGGAGACAATGCAGGGGCACACCGCACAAGTTATGGTTTCGTAGCCGGGCACGGCTATATCGCAACAGTTTATGGAGCGGAGTCACTCACCACCAAAGGCGTTTTCGGTGCAAACGGTTCGGCTCGTATTCGTGACATCATCGATGGCACAACCAATACAGCCGTTTTGGTTGAAACACCGTTTACAAAGAAGTCGACCGAACTCTGGAATGGTCCGTTCTGGGACACTTACAGTTATATTTCCTGGCTCAATCTGAAACAGGGGCTCAACACGGATGCTGATGCAGCGGCCCCCGGCATTAACGTCGCGAGAAATGGCGCAGCCAGTTACCACATCGGTGGAGCTCACATCCTTCTGGGCGATGGCTCCGTGCGGTTCGTCAGTGAAAACGTAGATCAGGTTTCCGTGCTCAACGCACTTATCACCATTTCTGGTGGCGAAGTGATGCCTGAATTTTAATTAAGTGCTGCGTTTCAACAATGATCAACTTCTGGATGAGTTTTGATTGACTCATCCAGAAGTTTTTTCCTCATATGGGATCTATACAATACTTTTTATAACTGATACAGGAGAGGACCTAATCAAATGAAACGGTCTCGACAAGCAGCCCTATATTCTGTGCTGATACTTTGTTTTGTTCTAACGGGTTGTTCAAGCGGTGGCTCAGACCTCCCGGAACTCGCCCCTGTTTCTGGTGTTATCACTCTCCAAGGCAAGCCGCTGCAAAACGCACAAGTTACCTTCGTCCCACAAAGCGGGCGTCCCTCGAACGGCACTACTGATGCTGAAGGCCGCTACGAGTTGTACTATAAGGCTGGTGTTCCCGGCGCCGTCACTGGAAAGCATACCGTTCAAATCACCGTGGAAGAAAACATGGAACTTCCTAAAAATCAGCAAACGGTGATTCCAGCAAAATATAACACTCGTTCCACTTTAGAGGCTACGATCACAGGCACCGAACCTGCCAAACATGATTTCGATCTTAAAATCTGAAGCGCCCGCGCGATGCTTTCACTGACAGCAAGATTCTCTCATTTTCATCAGACGTACAAGTGGCTCAAAACACCTTGATTTCAGTCTGATTCTTGAGATGGCTTCGTTTACTGAGGCGAAGCCTTGCGTAAAATATTTACACGGTCGGACGAGCCACACGTGCGAATGGACAGCGCATTTCTGATCGTTGCGACACAACCGCTCTCACAACATCGGCTCGCCGGTTCCCGCGGCGAATTTCATTTTTTCGCCTTTGTTGAGGAAGATGTTGCCCCCCTGTTTTTCCTGCAGCACGATTTTGTTCAACTGGCCGTCGAAATAATCTTTGCCCGCTTTCACATTTGCATAATGCAGAGCCACCGTCGCCGGGTCGAGTGCATAATCGTAGAAGGCGACTTCGTCGATCACCCCGTTGAAGGGTTCGCGGCCCACTAAAGAATCAAAGCGTTCGGTGATCAGGTTGCCGATCACCGCGGGAGTGGAGCCGCCGCTGATGATCATTGTTCCCACCGGAAATCGATGGCTCATCCGCACGACACCATCGATGTAAATTGCTTTCACGCCGGTCCAGCCGTTATAGGTGGCGACGATATGATGCGGTTTTCCATCCCGCAGTTCTGCAACCGTTGGGCGGCCTTCTTTGCCGTCCAATGGCATATCCAGTTCGCTGTACCCCATGCCTGACAGGAATAATCCGAACGACAGACAGGGACCTGATTCGACCGTGGGAATTTGCGTGATGCTGGCTTTGTCATCATCCTGAAAGCTGAGCAAAATCCGGTAGCTGCCATCTTCCTTGCGAAAGATTTCGTCATAGTCAAACGGACGTTTTTTCTGAGACACATCGGGAGCCTGCCACTCCGAAACCACCAGTGCTTCGAGTGTAATGCCGGTTGAAACCGAATAATCACCGGTGCCCACTTCTTTCCCGCCCCCATTTCCCAGCAGCAGACTGGCATCAGGCCGGTTATTAAACCGCACGGCGCCGGTGCCAACTAAGCCGTGAACCCGTTCCGCATTTTTCCCGGCTTGAATCGGGCTGATTTTTATGGAGTCTATGAGCGGTTTGTCTTCCGGCTGATCGAAGGTCCAGAAAAACCGGGGCAGTCGACCGCGGGGCTTTACTTCAACCTGACCATCCAACACATGCACGAAGGTCTCGGCTGCCTCATTCACACTGACTTCATATTCAGTTCCCATATCAATTACTTCGACACTGGGAGTTTCCAGAGTGAACGGCGCTTGCGGATCGCTCATCCGCGCCGACAGTCTGCCGGAAAACAGGGTTCCCTGGTTTTTGCGTTCCATGCCAAACAGAGAGGGACTGGTCAGCGAGATATCAGCGCCACCTGAAAAGGCAAACGCCACGTTTCCGGAAGTGACTCTCACAGTGCCCGGTTGAAAATGATCGGTCACCGCGGGATATTCGCCCAGCAGAGTCCACGTTGCCTGCATCGCAGCAGAAATGGTGGCGACATCTTCTGGAGGAGTGGCGTTCTCATCGAAATAATATTGAGAAACGCTGTCAGCGACCTGAGGCGGAGCCGCAGCATCCTGCAGTTCGACCGGAAAATACAGAAACAACCCGAGCGCGCACAGGCACACGGCCAGACAAACTGCCGGGACCAGAAACAGGGGAAATACGCTTTCAGTAGATGGTCGGACTGCCTGCTGTCTTCGTTCTAAACCTGCTGCCGTTTCCACCTCGGTTTCCGGAGTATCCGATATCGATGGTAAATGCGGCGACTGCAGCAGTCGCGAACCGACCGTACCGGCCAGGCCAATGTGCAGGAACACATAGTTCAGATATTCCCTGCGATACTGAGGATGTTCCGTCAGCAGCATTTCCAGAGTTTCCATCTCGTCTTCGTTAATGATCCCCGAACACTGCGCGTCGGCCAGTTCCAGAATCTGCGCTCGGAGTGTGGGTTCTGGTTCGGTCATCAGGTCATCTCACTGGAAAGGCGACGGTTCACACAATCAAATAATGCTTTCCGGATTTTTTTGATCGTTTTATAAATGGCATGCGAGGAACATTTCCAACGTTCCGCCACCGTGCCCGCGGTTTCCTGATCCCCGTAATAGGCGTCAATCAGTTCGCGATCACGGTCACTTAAATTCTGCATACATTGAGTCAGCGCCAATTGACGCTGACTCAGATCTTCAATCATCCCCGACACATCTTCCGCCAGGTCTGTGACCAGGCTGTCGCTGAAAATCAATCGCTTGTTCTGATACTTGCGGCGATATTTGCGCACCTGATTAAAGGCAATACCATTCGCCCAGTTTAAAAAACTACGATCCCGCTCATAATTCGGAAATTCCTTCCACAAGATCACGCACGTTTCCTGAAAGATGTCTTCCGCCGCCGCGATATCCAATACCAGCGCCATGATATAGCCAAACACTTTACGGTCATCGCGCGAAAACAGACGGAAAAACTCCTCGCTCATGACCGGATTATTCAAGTGCTCACTCATGTCGAATTTAAGTCTATCAGCAACAAGGTGTTAGTGGCAGTCACAGAGGATCGGGTGAAATAAATCAGCGCAGGGAACAACCGCAACGCGTCTCCGCTATTCTATGTGGCGCGAAATCTTTCGGATTGGTACCGGAAAATCCGCGATTCTCCAGATTTTCAACGAAAAACCAAAACTAATGGTACTAAATCAGAAATCGGCGCGCCATATCAATCATGAGGGCGCGATTTGGTTCACTTCTGATCTCCCTCCGCATTAAATACTACAGAGCTGATTTACGTTCCAACGCTGCCGAGGAGTCTTTTTCCATTTCATAATCACATCTATTCAAATTGAGACCAAGGAGAACTTATGTCCGTCGCTCGCAAACATGACCGTCACCTGCGTTCCGCATTTACTCTAATCGAATTGCTGGTGGTGATTGCCATTATCGCAATTCTCATTGCGCTGTTACTGCCCGCGGTACAACAGGCACGCGAAGCCGCCCGCCGCAGCACCTGCAAAAACAACCTGAAACAACTCGGCCTGGCGTTGCACAATTATCACGAGACCCACCGCCTGTTTCCCCCCGGGATGATTTTCCGTTTGGTCACCCCCTCTTCTCCTACTGGAAGACGTACACCATTCTGCCTGCATCTGCTTCCGTTCATTGATAAAGCCAACGTGTATAACCTCTACGATCACAATCAGAACTGGCACGACACCGTTCACGACCCCCAACCCGCGGGAAACGGTGTACGCCTCGTCCCACTACCCGTCTGGCAGTGCCCGTCCGACCGTGATGCGATCTGGAGCGCCAATCCTGACGGCAGTATTCGGGGAAACTATGGCGTGAACTGGGGGCAGGGGACGTTCGGCACACAAATCAAACCAGCGCCGTTCAAAAATGCATTCGGTGCCAAGTTTCGTGATCTCACCGATGGTTCAAGTAATACACTCGCCATGATGGAAATGCTGAAGCCGGAAAGTTCTGCCAACGATTATCGCGCCTGGATCTGGAACGACGAACCGGAAACCGTCGTGATGACACGCGTCGGCCCGAACAGTTCTGCCCCCGACCTGGTCGTCAATTGTGTTTCCGAGGGAGATCGACTGCCTTGTACGGGTTCGATTGCCAGCAATGACCGCAGTAACGCATCGCGGAGTATGCATGTCGGCGGCGTGCATGCCCTGATGTGCGATGGCGCTGTGCGATTTGTCTCTGAGAATATCGAACTCACCACCTGGCAGGCGTTAAGCAGCATGAGTAATGGCGAAGTGATCGGCGAATTTTAAATCACCCCGCAGATCAGACGCCGTCGTTTCTATGGAAACAAAATCTTGTACTGCTGTTTTTCACAAGAAGGACCAGAGACATGTTGAACTACATTCAAATCCTGCTGGTACTCTGCAGTGTCCTGCTGACGCTGGCCGGCTGCACAAAAGAAAAGGCCTTTGAGAGAACTCAGATCGAAGGTGTGGTGACACTCAACGGCTCACCGATTGAACAGGGCGTGATCACGTTCATTCCCTCCGGTAAAGGAGCCACCGCGGGTGCGAATATCGAAGCGGGGAAATTTGTAATTCCCAAAGAAAAAGGACCCAGTCCCGGCGATTATCGGGTGGAAATTGATTCCAGTGTCCCCACGGGCAACAAAATTCTCGATACCGACGGCGAAACCATGGTCGATGAATATGCCAATGCAATCCCTGCCCGATTCAATCGACTCACGGAACTGAAAGTCACGCTTAAAAACGGTAATAATCAACAGTTGTTTGATCTGGAAATGGAGTAATTCATTTTTTTGCCGATCAGTCAATCCCTGATCTGAACTCTCGGTTATAATCATTTCTGGAATAACCGGGAGGCGGATCGGCTTACGTCCTGCCATTAATTCTCCCGCTTTGTGAGGAATAGAAAAGCAAATATGTTTTTTTTCAGACAGCAGAAATTCAAATTCACGCCACTGATTTTTTCGACGTGTCTGCTGATTATTTCATCGGCAGCGATCGGCGCAGATTCCGTCTTTGAAAAACAGGTCGCACCGATTCTGCAAAAACACTGCATTGAATGCCACAACGCAAGTACAAAAGACGGTGGGCTCTCTCTGGAAAACAACCAGGGTATCATCGCCGGTGGCGAGAACGGTCGTGTGCTGGTCGCAGGCGCGCCCGAAGAAAGTATACTGCTGGACTACGTGGTCGGCCCGGAACCGGAAATGCCGAAAAAAGGCGCGCCATTATCCAAAGCCGAAATTGAAACGCTCCGGCAATGGATCAAAAACGGCGCGGTCTGGCCCGCAGATGTGCAGATTCAGGAAGCACAACTTTCGCAGACCGACTGGTGGTCGTTCCAACCGTTGAAACAACCTGTCGTACCACAACTCTCAGCGGAAGACGCTAAACAGATTCGAACACCCATCGACGCGTTTCTGCTCGCACAACTGAAAAAGAAAGGGCTTTCATTTTCTCCCGCTGCGGACCGTCGCACGCTGATGCGTCGTCTGTATTTTGATCTGATCGGGCTGCCTCCGTCACCGGCGGAAATTACGAAATTTGTCAACGATCCGGACCCGCGTGCTTATGAAAAACTGGTCGATCAACTTCTGGAATCGCCACGTTACGGAGAACGCTGGGCACGGCACTGGCTGGATGTCGTACATTATGCGGACACACATGGTTATGACAAAGACAAACTCCGCGAAAACGCCTGGCCTTATCGGGACTATTTGATTCGCGCTCTGAATGAAGACAAACCCTATACGGAATTTCTTCAGGAACAGATTGCCGGCGACATCCTGAAGCCGCATTCGCCCGATGGTGTTCCGGCAACCGGATTTATCGTCGCAGGCCCCTTCGACTGGGTGGGACAGATTGAAATCAACGAAAGACTGATCGAGAAAAAAATCACCCGCAATCTGGACCGCGATGACATGGTGATGACGGTCATGAACAGCACCGTCAGTCTGACTGTTCAATGCGCCCGTTGTCACAACCACAAATTTGATCCGATCGCGCAGGAAGACTACTACGGCTTGCAGGCCGTCTTCGCCGGCGTTGACCGCGCGGACCGCGATTATGATCCGAACCCGCAATCCGCCGAAAAACGCAAACAACTGCTGGCAGCACAGGAAAATTTTAAGCAGCAGAAGCAGGCTCTCGAAACAAAAATACGTACCCGCGGCGGGAAATCGCTGGCACAACTGGACGAACAGATTTCCCAAGCCCTCAAAGCCAAAAAAGGGCAAGGGGGGGAATATGGTTATCACAGTCTGATTGAAGGCACAGACAAGATCCCGAAATGGGTGCAGCTCAATTTCAAACAGCCGGTGACTGCAGACCGGATCACTTTGATTGCCGCCTATGATGAATTTAACAATATCAAAGCCGGTTTCGGATTTCCGAAACGGTTCAAACTGGAAATTTCGGATACGGACGATTTTGCCGCGACGAACACCATCATCGCCGACCACACACAAGCGGACTTTCCGAACCCGCGAACCCGACTCGTCAACTTCGATTTGAAAGGACAGAGTTTTCAATTTCTGAGAATGACGGCCACTCAACTCGCCCCCCGCTCGAATGATTTTATATTTGCGCTGGGTGAAATCAAAGTGCTCGATTCGCAAGGCAACAATCTCGCCGGGCAAGCGACCGTGACGTCCCTGGATTCCATCGAAGGCCCGCCGCGCTGGTCCCGGACGAATCTGAATGATGGCGAGTTCTATCATTCCGCCGACTCCAACACAGATCTGATCTCACTCAAGGCGGAACGCGATCAGCTTTTTACCCGTCTGATCACAGCCGACGAAAAAACTTCGCTCAAAACCATCACGGCAGAATTATCACGAATCAAACAGGAACTGGGTCAACTGCCGAAACTTCGAAAAGTGTTCGCTGCTGCGACTCATTTTAAGCCGCAGGGAAATTTCAAACCGACGGAAGGCGAACCGCGGACCGTTTATTTACTCAGCCGCGGAAGTGAAAAAGCCCCCGTCAAAGAAGTGGAACCATCCGCACCGAAGCTGATCTCCGGACTCAGCGGCACCTTCCCGTTGGAAGAACCAGAGAACGAAGGAGCCCGCCGTCTGGCACTGGCGCAGTGGATCACGCATCGCGATAATCCGCTCACCTGGCGTTCGATTGTAAATCGCGTCTGGCAATATCATTTTGGGAAAGCCATCGTCGATACTCCCGATGATTTTGGAAAAATGGGAGCCCTCCCCACACATCCCGAACTGCTCGATTATCTCGCAGCCCGTTTTCGCGATGAAGGACAATCGCTGAAAGCATTGCATCGTCTGCTGGTGTTGAGCACCGCGTACCAGCAGACTTCGATCACGCATCCCGAGGGCAACCAGCTTGACGGCGACAACCGGCTCTTGTGGCGCATGAACCGCCGCAAACTGGAAGCCGAAGCGATTCGCGATTCCGTATTACAAGTCAGCGGCAAACTGGATCTGACCATGTACGGTCCGGGCGACCGACTGTTTGTGCTTGAGAAACCGCAACACTCGCCTCATTATCTCTATCAGAAATACAATCCCGATTCAGCGAAACGGCATCGTCGTTCAATCTATCGATTCATCGTGCGTTCGGTTCCCGATCCGTTTATGGAATCGCTGGATTGTGCCGATCCTTCACAAATGACTCCCAAGCGTCTCGAAACTTTAACGGCGCTGCAGGCGCTCTCGCTGTTGAACGATCATTTCATGGTGAGTATGTCGTCCTTTTATGCGCAAAAAATCAAAGCGGAAACGGATGACTTGCCGACCCAGATCAAACTGGCTTTTGAAACCACTTTAGGCCGCCCGCCGGAACCGGCAGAGCGGGATCTATTGCAGACCATCGGCACACAGCATGGCATTGAGAATGTCTGTCGTCTGATCTTCAACAGCAACGAATTCATTTTTATCGATTAAATATAGAAAGTGATCTTATGGATCGTCGTGAGTTTCTGATGTCGGCAGGCGGGGGACTGGGGGGAATCGCATTAGCGTCTCTGCTGCAGAATGATCGACTGCTTGCCGTACCGCTGACCAGTACACAGACTCTGCATCACCCGCCGCGCGCCAAACGGGTGATTCAGCTCTATATGTCCGGAGCAGCCAGTCAGTGTGATACGTTCGACTATAAACCGGAACTGATCAAGGAAAACGGCAACTCGTGGGACCCCGGCGAACAGGTGCAACTGTTTCAGTCCTCGCCGGGCAAAACCATGCAGGCGCCCTGGAAATGGCAGCAGTACGGCGAATCGGGCAAGTGGATGAATGAGTGCGTCGCACCGCTGGGCGACTGCGTAGACGATATGGCGTTTATCCATAACATGGTCAGCAAGTCGAACGTACACGGGCCGGCAACCTTCATGCAGGCTACCGGTTTTATTCTGCCCGGTTATCCCGGCATGGGTGCCTGGATCAGTTACGGTCTCGGCAGCCTGACCGATAACCTGCCGACGTTTGTCGTTCTGCCTGATCCACGCGGTTTCGCCCCCAATGGTGCGGCCAACTGGTCCGCGGGCTTTTTACCGGCCAATAATCAGGGAACAATGATTCGCCCGAATTCCCAGACGCCGATTTCCAATTTATTCCCTGCTTCGAATAATTTCATCACGCGGCAAAGCGATCGCGATGTACTGGCCGCGTTAAAACAGTTGAACCAACAACACGAACAGGAACGCGCGGGAGATTCGCGATTGAACGCGCGGATTCAATCATACGAACTGGCGGCCAAAATGCAGTTACAGGCGCCGCAGGTTCTCGATCTTTCCAACGAAACGAAAAGCACGCTCAACATGTATGGGCTGGATTCCACCAGCTATGAAGTGCAGGAAGGCATCAGCGAAGCCGCCGAAATCGCGTATTTTGGCAGAAACTGCCTGGTGGCGCGGCGGATGCTGGAGCAGGGGGTGCGATTTGTACAAATCTGGTCGGGAGCCGACAACGGTTACCCTCGTCGCAACTGGGATTCGCATGAAGATATCAAACGCGATCACTGGCCTTTAGGACGTGGCATGT
This sequence comes from uncultured bacterium, assembly GCA_963974925.1. Classification (GTDB taxonomy): domain Bacteria; phylum Planctomycetota; class Planctomycetia; order Planctomycetales; family Planctomycetaceae; genus Gimesia. The sequence continues at coordinate 58,692 of CAXBFD010000031.1, forward strand.
CCACCGGGGCGGCGGCGTTAATCAAAGACCTCAAACAGCGCGGCATGCTGGACGACACGATTATTCTATGGACGACCGAATTCGGCCGAATGCCCTGCAGTCAGGGGAGTAAAGGCCGCGATCATAATCCGTTCGTATTTACCAACTGGCTGGCCGGGGGCGGGATCAAAGGAGGCATCACGTACGGCGAGTCGGATCAATGGTCTTTCAAACCCGCTGATCCCGCCAATCCAACGCTGTGTTATGACGTGCATGCCACGATATTACATCAGTTGGGAATCGATCATGAAAGGCTGACCTTCCGGCATAACGGCATTGACCGTCGTCTCACCGATGTGCATGGACATGTCATCAAAGATATCATTTCATAGGATAATAAAAGGTGTCAGATAATAAAAGGTGTCAGGAACCTTAAATTTAAGGTTCCTGACACCTTTTATTATCCGATACCATTTCAACGTTTGTCAACGAAAAAAAGCAAGTGACCGAACAATTTCCGGCCACTTGCGATTTACTTGTCATTACGTTGCGATCAGACTTCGCTTCTGCGAAGTTACCTTTAGGGGGTAGCGACTTCGAAGTCACCTTTCGTCACGCCAGCATCCAACCA
>CAXBFD010000032.1:0-57771 GCA_963974925.1 uncultured bacterium
GCCACCGACTTCGGTGTCTCCATAATCACGCAGGTACAACAGTTTCGCCCAGGCAGTCGGGCTGAACCGCAGTTGCGGTAACCGGGTTTGCTGCTGAGGCGTGGGTTTCCGGTAATTCTTCCTCTGTTTCTTCGAGTTCTTCTTCATCACAATCAGAGCACCTTTCATTTTCAAGTAAACAGCGTTGGCAGCAGTCGGCATGACACTGTATGCATTGTTTCAAACAGGACGAACAGCAGTGGCCGTGACAGCAATCACAGTACGACAAACACTCATGGCAAAACGGACAATCACAGTCCAAACAATCCTGGGCACACCCTGTGCAAAGCGTGATTTCACAGTTATCACAGCGTGTCTGCTCGTTGGCTGCGATCACATCGGCGCACTCGGTACATTCAACGCTGTCCCAGTCACTGAGCGCCACATAGGGGCTGTCGGAGTTATAAGTTCGTAACAGGCTGGCCACCATCATGAAAAAATCAAACAGCCGTCCCTGTTCCAGCGATCGGCGTATGACTTGTCGTCCATCCCCTTCACAGACGACATCTGACTGAACGTGCGGATGCGTGACACTGTCATTGGTAAACGCCGGATGGGGGTCCTTGGCGATCACCCGATACGGGGCCCCGTTATCCATTTTCAGATTTGCATAATTGAGACGAATCTCAAATGGACCCAGATAGACGCCTTCCAGTTCAATCGGTTCAGTGCTGACGGAAATGCTTTGTTCACGGAGATCCAGTTGCAGCTCTCCGAATTCTTCTTCTAAAGATCGCAGTTCTGCATAGAGTTCCCTGACGGAAGAAATCTGCTGCTGAGATGCATCAGACGACAATCCCCCATGTAAAGTGGTCAGTTGCTGAATCAACTGGGTTACAGCTGATATCAGTTCTCGTTCCAACTTTGATGCAGCCGAAACCCAGCCTCTGCGTTGTGCTTGTTGGCGTTTCCGTATCAAGCGGTCACAGTGCCACCATGCTTGGAACGGCAGTCCATTTAGTGACGGGGGTTCTTCTGATACCAGGCGGTGATAAATTCGACTGGCAGTCCGCCAGAATCGTTTTCGTGGGTCTTTCATTTTCTCCTCTTTCAAAAAATAGATTCCAGGACGGACTGCCGGGGGAAAAACCCCGACAGCCCGTGGAAATACAAAAACTAGGACCGCGCCCCCTCAATCTTCGTCGGCGTTATAGAAATCCGATCCCCGTCCTGTAAACGCTGATTCGGAGGACAGGGCTGTCGATTCACGCGAATCAAGTAATCGCGTGCCTCTGCATCCCCCATTTTCTGTTCGAAGAGTTGTGCCACAGTCGTTCCTGCGGGCACCTCGATATAATCAGCGAAACCACCGCCATCGTTGTTGATCAATAAAAGTTTCATAAAAGTCTTTCCGTTCTTGTTTGATTTTCGTTTAAAAACACATTGGTTGTTTATGTGACAGTCTGTCGTTTGCGACGCCGTTTCCTGCGACGTGAATTACTTTTCACACCGCGTCGTCCCTTGATGCGACCGGCATACATGGTTTGCCGCAGGGTTGACTGCGAGTTCGATCGTGCACTGAGGTCCTCTGGGATCGTTCGACAGTATCCGCTCGATTGAAGGTCAGGCCACCACTGGTTCATGGCGTGCCCCTTGTCGCTTGGAATTCAGTCGATTGGTTTCCAGTTCATCCCAGTCGATCACATAAGGCCCTGATTCCTCTGCTGCGGGATCAATGACCTCATCGGGCTCAGCTAATAAAAAGCCCAGACGTTTTACTGTCGACATGCTTTCCCCGGTTGCCAGGGCAACGGCCCGATTCAAGTCTGCCTGTTTCATCAGTAGTCTCCTTTAAAATGAAAATGTTGAAACAAAAAAAGCCCCGGCCCTGCGGAAACGATTCTGCAAGGCCGGGGCGTACTGTTGTGAAATTCCAATATCAGGGGCTGGGTGAAAGCCAATGCTGCTCCAGCCAGTCCGTTTCGGCTTCCAGGGCTGCACTCCGCTGCGCGAAGGGGCCCAGCTGTGGACCGTCCACAGGGGACAGATCCACCAGCCACTGACCGGCTGCATCCGGTTCGACGTAAGAGCCACGTGAGATGGCCTGTCGACCGAGGGTTGCCAGGTCAATGGCTTCCGAGTAAACGCAGTGCACCGTTCCCTGTGGCGAGATTAAAAGTTGCATGTTGATTACCTCACTTGGGGGTTCGGATAATCTGACGACGCGGGCGGTCGATCAACAGACCATCCAGGGCTGCCTGAACTCCCGACAGCTCAGAGGCTACCTGTTGCCGGAGTGTGTCTCGTTTTCGCAATTCCTGAGGCTGGATGCCCTGCACGATTCCCTGGCACTGGGCTACCAGCACGTCCAGCTGTTCGTTCGAGCGTACATTCAGGGAACGGAAGCGCTCAAAGAACTCATGCAGGTTGCCGATGGCGGAATCCCGGAAGACTTTGGGCCGACCATCAGCCTGTCCACTCAAACGATCCGTCAGATGTGACACCAGCTGTGAGAGTTCTCCCACAAAGGCGTCTTCCGCTAGCCTGACGGCTTCTTCGAACCGTGACTGCACACGCTGGCACTCCTGCTCATACAGTTCGGGATTGAGCTGCCTGAGGTAATCCGGCGGTTCGACACTGGGAAAATCCCAGGACACTTCGAACAGACCTATCAGGGTCATGGGATAATCGTCGTCATTGAAGAGACTCCCCAGGCGTTCCCGGGCCGCTGACTTCAGGGACAGGTATTGTTCATCTAAGTTTGAGACAGCCTCATTGAGCTCTTCAGTGAACTGGTGCATCTGCTCCTGAAATGCGGTCAGGGCATCCTGCCGCAACAACCGTATTCCGGGTTCCGGAAATGGCAGGCTGATGGAAGTCCAGTAGGATCGCACCCGCTGGCGGACCGCATTCACGGCCCGGAAACGGGGATGTCCGGTATCCAGTAGTTTCTTGCCCGCACTCAGGAAGGTCCCTTCCGCCCCAAACGATTCGGCAGCCTGAGTCTTCTGGTCGCGTGTCAGCGATTTACGCGTGCCAAACCATTCAAAACTGATACGTGTGGCACACATCGTTGATCGCAGCCGATCGATGGGATCGGTGCGAGTATTTACGTCTTCGACAGCAGTCATGGTCATATTATCTCCTTGAGTAGAGTGTGGTTTAGTTTCTGTGGGGATCGCGTGAGAGATTCCGGCGTGAACGCGAACCAGAACGCTCGTCGTTGCTAAAAATTCCAGGCTGTTCTGCAGACAGGCAACGTCTGCTGGCCCAACGTCTGAGACGGGCCACCGATTCGGCGGCAGTGACCGCCACGGGAACCACGTTTTCCGCGGCTTTGATTAAAGGTACATCGAGTAGCGCTGCCAGACGACAGCAGGCCCGGATTTCCGAACCGGTCCAGTGCCGGTCGTCCGGCAAACGTTGATCGGACGTAAGGCCAAACAGTTCACGGTACAGACTCCAGATGGCCTGCTTCTGGTCATCCCCCGGTAAATCCAGAAAGAACAGGGCATCAAAGCGTTCAGCCCGCACAAACTCCGGCGGCAGTTTAGAAATGTCGTTGGCGGTACAGACCACGAACACGTCCGAAGTATGGTCGTTGAGCCAGCCCAGCAGCGTACCCAGCATGCGTGTCGAAACGCCGCTGTCTGACTGTCCAGAAGAGGCAGAGCCACTCAGCCCTTTCTCGACCTCATCAATGAACAGGACGGCCGGCTGCATCGCATCCACGATTCGGAGTGCTCTACGAGTTCGCTCCTCGGTCTGACCTAAAAGTGAACCCATTAGAGCCCCCACGTCGAGTGTCAGTGTGGGACGCCCCGTCTCTTTTCCGAGAGCTTTGGCAAACGCGCTTTTGCCGGTTCCGGGAACTCCCAGTAACAACACGCCTCTGGGACGCACAACTGTCGTATCCTGGGAGCGAGATCGAAGAGCTTGCAGACAGAAGGCTTTGAGCGATTCCAGGCCGCCCAGTCCAGCGAACGATTCTGTTCCCTGGTGCAACGATAACAGGCCGCTTTTCAGCAGCGTCTGGGATTTCAGCTCCAGTACGACAGAAGCTTCAATGCGCGCGTGCCGTACCAGGGAGAGGCTGAAAGCCCCTTCTGCTTCATAACGGGTCAGCCCTGAGGCAGCGTCCAGGACACACTCCAGTTCCGATCCCTCCGGTAATTCATCGGCTTCCGTGGCGATACTGCGGGCAATTTCCAGCAGCTGATCACGATCAGGAAGATCATGCTCCAGGCAAACAAACAGTTTTTCCAGTTCTGTCGGGATTTGAACCAGGCTGGAAAGTATGACAATAAATGTCCGTGCCTGTTTCCCCAAGCCGATCTGTTGTGTCAGCGCCTGAATGATTTCAGGAGAATTGATGAAGCGATGGAAGTTTTTAAGGACCAGCAGCGTGGGCCGATCCGGATCGGCCTGACCGCTCAGACAGTGGATGGCAGCCAGGGGATCAAGGAGCGACGTGTCGCGGTCTCCAGCGAGTTCCGTTCCCTGCAGGCCCCGGTCAATGTCCCAAGAGAGCAACCGCCAGTCTTCACTGTGGCAGAGCCGGGACATTTCCAGCAAAGCCTCGTCGTGTTCATGACTCTGAATCCAGATACCAGTAAAGCAGGCGCGTACGTTCTCCGCAAGACGTTCGGATAGTAACATAAGAGTTTCCTTGATGGTTTGAAATAAAAGGTATGAGGTGTGCTTAAGTGGTCCCCGCCAGCTGGCCGATCATCTCCAGCCAGGAGATGATTTCTCCGTCTGGATCGCGTTCCTGCAGCAGGGGAAGCGTCATCTGTTCGACTGCGCTGGTATTGAGCCAGTGCTTTGCTCGATTCCTGAGCCGAACCCGGATTCGGCGGGTGAGTTGTTTCCAGCTAAAGTCAACATGCCGACTGTCGAATACCCGCTGCGCCACTTCCGATGCCACACAATCATGGTCACCGAATTCAACAGTGATATCGGCGACAGCCTGAATCGCTTGCGGATGCAGGTAGTTCTCCAGGCTCCGTTTTCGTGTCAGGACAGCACGACAACGGATTCGTTGATTGATCTGAGCAATAAGCCCTTCTCGCTGTTCCCTCTCAGGGGATACCTCTCCGTCGAAGAGATAAAATTCGGGCAGTTGGAGCGGAGCCAGCCGCCTGAGCCAAGCCCGAGGATGTCCGCCGATGGGCAGAAAAACGAGTTCCCTGTTGCGTTCCATGGCGGCCAGGTCAGGGAGTTTGGGATGTGCCCTATGCAGGAGTGTCGAGATACGGGTCAGAAATTCAATATCGTGTGCCCCTTCAACGACGACCAGCACACGAACCTGCGAGGGATTTTTGGGGATCGGGTCCGGCAAGACCTGAATGTGTTGATTTGCGAAAGCTAATTCTCCTGTGTTAAATGGTTGGGTTGATGTTGAACACTCTGGTGGTACTCGGCGGTCAGCTGTTCTGAAGAGACCTTCCCCAGCGCCGCTTCCAGAAACCGGCTGGCGTCTTTGCACCGGGAGCCGGTAAAGCCGCGGGTTTCGATGCGGGACTGACCGTCCGTTGAAAAAATAATGTTGATTGTTTTCAATGGTCTGCTCCGATCTGAATGGTGAGTTTGATGGAACCGTCGCTTTGCTGGTTTTCGAGGACGGAATGTCCCTTCCGGCGTGCCTCTAAACGACATTTTTCCACGCCGTAAAATTGAAGCAGTCTGTTGAGTTGAGCCGGTTCTCCCCAGCGACCTTCAAAGTTATCGAATCGAACCTGTCCCTGCTCCACGTCAAACACAACAGGATACCGCCAATCCGGTAGACGGACTGTGTATCCGGTGGCTTCCCCGCTAAACAGGGGAACGGTTTCGAGGATGGGGGCTCCCAGTTCGAGTCGGCGACAGGCCAGGCCCAGTGCCTCGGCATCGCGAACTTCTGTTTGAATGGTGACAATATGTGACATTTCAGTTTTCCCTTTCTGTTGATGGGTTATTAGGTGGTTGTGGTAAATCCGTTAATCGGCGTTTGAGTGGCTTTGATGTGGCAGATGACACCAGTCGTGGTTCTGCTGAGACCAGATCGTCCAGCAGTAACTCTGTGATCTCATTCTTGTCTGCCGGTTCAACCTTCTGCTGCAGTAACAGCCAGCAAATCAACAGCGGCATCAGACTGACCACGACAAACGCCACCCTGGTGATCGCAGCTGCAATGATCGGATCTCGGTTTCTGCTGTCGGAAATTTCGCGGCGTTCTGCCTCCAGCTGATCCCTCTGGTGACCGATCTCACTCCGCTCGGTCTGAATCTCACGCTGCAGGGTGACCATTTCCTGTCTGGCGTTGGCGTCTGCTTCCACCAGTTTGCGTGAACCCGAGGCGACTTCCTGCTGCAGTTCCGACATCCGACGGTTTTGATCCGCCTGTCGTTCCAGTTGCTGGGTGGCCAGTTCTGCCACGCGAGCGTTTTCGTCAGAGCTACAACTGACTCCGATCAGCAGGATCAGTGTCAGTGTGATTAGCAGAATCTGTTTTTCCATGAGCCCTCCAGCGATGAATCAAATGTCTGAGAATTCCCTGTAGCGCCAGTCGCAGTCGTCGTTCCTTGATAAAAGCGACGACGGCCAGCAACAGGGCAACAGAGACGAACGTTAAAACCATGTATTCCAAGCAATGCTCCTTTCTTTCTAATAAAGGGAACTGAGTGAAAAGCAAAACGCCCCGCATTCCAAAGAAATACGAGGCGTTTTAACTGATTATGTTTTTGAATTAAGGGTGACAGTAAGTGGCGATAGCTAAGCTGCGCACCTATTAATCATGACACGTTTCGAGCCAAAATTTAGATACAGTGTATGAATCCACTGTGCAGAAGCGACTCTCTCAAAAGATTTCAAGTTCTGTAGCTGGAACTTAACCCACCAAAACCTGAAATGGATCACGTTTTCGTGGAACTTTATGTTCAAGAGACCATTTTAAAGGTTGTCTGATCGATTGATTGAAATTTTGAAGGGGAATTCATTTACCAGATTCCGTAGCGACGTTGAGCGTCGTTTTATATTTGTAATTTGTGTGGGGAAAAGAGATCTCGAAGTCGATCCTGTCTGGATCGAAATCCAGACCTCCCTTTGGTGTAGAAAAGTGCTTTGTTTCTTCCTTCACCCAGGAATCGTGTTTCCAGAACCATGATTTTGACTGGCCTTCTTTTAGAAAAGAAACATCAACCCGACATTGGGGAAGCAAGGAAACTCCGTTTAAAGTAAGTTGAACGCCACGCTGAGTGTCCCAGACAATTCCCGCTTGATACGGTTGGTAGGAACCTTGAAAACTCAGGTCTTTACAGATTTGAGCAATGTCTTTGTCTTTTTCTGCTCCCTGATAAACATATTGAAACTGTGTTGCGAACTGCGGGGAATAAATAGTAATGTCCAGTTTTTTCACATTTGTGACCGTGGTCTTTTCCACAGTTCGTCCCAGGACTTCCTTTCCTGTTTGATACCGCCCCCACATACTGGTATCGGTCGGCCACGTTTTCAGGAAATGGACGTTTTTTCGGATATCTCCCTTCGCGCCAGTCAATTGCACCAGAATGGTACAATCTTCAAGTGTTTCTCCCCGATTTTGAAGCAAAAGCCAGTCGTCAGATCCGGAGGCTCCCCAAGCTTCATTAAAATCGACTTTGATTCGACCGGTTGAGTCACTTAAGGTAGCCGAATACTTTTCCGCTATTTTGGGAAGCAACTGCAACGACGCATCCACTTTATCGAGAGCAGCAATCATCGACTGAATTTCTGCATTCAAAGCATTCTGCTTCGCCTCTGCCTCCAGGCCTCGATGATGACTCCCCTCAAAATTACCAACCAATCCATCCAGTATGGAACCGACAATCAGTGTTCCCGCATCCGGAGGCTTGGGCAGAGAATTTACGTTGTCAAGACGTTGCAAAATTACGGTAATCGCATCACGGGCTTGATCCGAAAGAAATGTGATTTCTTTATCATTCGACTTGATTTCCCGCAAGTCTAACAAAACCGACTGTAACTCCGCCATGACATCCGATATTTCACGATCATTCTGAAATTGATCGGGATCAGATTTCAACTCCATACCAAGGTTCTGGGCGAGTACCCGATACTCAGCAGGAAACGGTGTGCTGGAGGGGGTTGAGTACTTAGGGAGATTACCTTGTGATGCATTGTTACCACAGCCCGAAAGTAAAAGAGCCATGGGCAAGGTACTTACAACCACCAGTAATAGGTTTAAACAAACAGTTCTTTCAATTGAGCAGCTAAGTCTGCCAGACAGTTGCAACATTGATCTTCCCATCATTATCAACGAATACTTTTGAATAACCTGTAAGCGGATCACCTGCGTCCACTTACCATATGATACTTATAGTCCGTGGTTTTATCGTCATTGTCAAGTGTTAAATGTTCGTATGGCAAAACGAGCAGACATCTTGGTTCGATTTGGACAGCGGGTCCGCAAACTGCGCAAAGAGCAAGGTTACTCTCAGGAGAATTTTGCTTACGCGTGTGAGCTGGACCGGACCTACGTCGGCGGGATCGAACGGGGGGAACGAAATCTTTCCTTACGGAATATCGAGCGGATCGCCGATACCCTGGAAATCAGCCTGGCAGAACTGATGAATGGGATTTGAGGGAACTTAGACCGCAGGTTCAGCAACCAGGACGACTCCCAGCCGGTCAGAGTCGTCAGACATCGACTGGTTGGTGGCTTCTGGGTTTTCAAACAGGCGGGGATTCTTCACCATTGTCGCCTCAGGGTTGCACACAGCATAGCGTAGCCGTGCTGTCAATAACTGCTGACGCAGCCGCTGGATGTCTGCCTGTCCCCCTGTCGGCTCTAACTGCGGGCCGCCCGCGTAGATCTCGAACAGTTTTGCATCTTCGAGATCCATTTCTTCGCACCAGAACTGCAGGGCAGCTCTGATTAACATGATTTCTTGTCTCGATAGCATTGTGCTCCTTTCATTAAATGTGACTTTTGATTAAAGACGGAATCGGGTCTTAGACTGTGTCCAGTTTTACTGTAGCGTCTCCAGGGGCATTTGGACCGAGTATAATAGATTGAGAGACGCTATAGTTAAAAATGACTCGCTCTAGAATATGCGTTTTTCAGAACCAGATGAAAAAGTCATCACTGACCTTTTCATCTACTGCAATCTCTTTTGTTTTCGACATTAAATGTGTTATTCTCGTGCTCGATAGCTAATATCTTTCCTATTAATAATGACACGTATTTGGCTAAAATTTAGATATTGAAAGGCGATACGTAAACGAGGCTCAGAGTACAGAACGACTGCCAGTTGAAACATGTAACGCTGTCTGTGGATGCGGTACTGATGCTTGTGCGCGAATCCGCTTTTCTCAAATTTCGTGATCGGGCACAATTCGGACTAACACGAGAATCTTTGATTCGTTTGTACCGCCAGGAGAATCGTCACTCGACATACCAATGGATTACTTTAGCGACATTAAATCATGTGATTTGCAAAGCGGAGATAGGCGCAATGGACTTTGAGGCAAAAACACTCTCAGCGGCGGAACAGCAACTGCTTGATGCACTCGGCAACTTAACGGAATCGATCTCTTTCAGTGCCAGTGGGAAGTGTCCATTCGTCTTGCCGGGATTGACGATTGATGGCATCGATGAAATCGCTTTTCCTGTCTCGAAGAGCAGCGCGCGAAGCTTGATCAAGCAGGCCCGCCAGGCTCCTTACGGACGCGGCGAAGCGACAATTGTTGACACCAACGTACGCCGTGTCTGGCAATTGGAGCCCGATCTGTTCCGACTGGAAAACCCACAGTGGCAATCGCTTGTCTGCGAGGTCGCAAATTCGGTCAAATCGGAATTCGGTATCAAGCAAAACATTACGGCAAACCTCTACAAACTGCTGATCTATGAAAAAGGCAGCTTTTTTGCCCCGCATCGTGACACCGAAAAGTTGCACCGCATGTTCGCGACCCTCGTCATCTGTCTCCCGTCGAAACACAAAGGGGGCCAGTTGATCATATCACACGCCGGGCAATCCCAGATTGTAGACTTCGGCGGAAAAACGTCGAATTACGATCTGCAATACGCGGCTTTCTATGCCGACTGCGAACACGAAATACGTCCGGTGACCGACGGCTATCGCATTTGTCTGGTTTATAATCTCACCACCGACGGTCGCAGGAAGCAACCAGTCGCTCCCGAATTCAGTGACTCGGTCGAGTCGGCAACGACAGCCGTCGAGACAATCTTCAAAGAAAACGACCTGCGAGACATGATTGTTTTGCCGCTGTTGCACCAATACACGGAGGCCGGTCTTACCCCGGACGACTCATCTGATGCGACTGAGGATTATGATGAATGGGAGGATGACGAGGAAGGACTTGACGAACAGGATGATCCCGACGACGAAGCACGGAACGATATTCCGCGGCGCTTTCAAAAACGACGGCGCATGCCGGGGCGGTTGCCGAACTCAGCCGCCACATCAGTGCCATTGCAATTTAAGGGAACTGACCGGGCACGCACCGACGTTCTGGCCGAAGTAGCGGCCCGTGCGAATTGCCGCGCCTTTGTCGCACTGCTGACGCACTGGCAGGTAGGTTATCCCGACTACAATACGATCGATTACAGTCCCTACGGTGGGCGGTGGGGCCATGGTTACGAAGATGTCAGCAACATCAATGAACAAGCGGAATTCGAAGATGTCTTCGAAGAATCGATTTCACTTCAGCACTGGCACACGCTGGATGGCAAGCGGCAACCATTTTACAGGTTGTTTGTTGACGAGAACGATATTGTCAGTGATCTGAATGCCGAAGGTCGATCGTCTCGTCAACAGGTTCACGAGGCAACCGGCAATGAAGGTATGTCGATGGAACGCTGGTATCATCAAGCGGTGATCGTTCTCTGGCCGGAAGGGCGTCATTTTCAGGTTCTGGCGTCGCAAGGCACCGATAACTCGGTACCCGCCCTGAGTGAACTTGTAGCGGCTACGGAAAATCCTGCAAAGTGCGAAGATTGCAAAACATTCGCCAGACACATCATTGATCACTGGGTGTATCCGACTCATGGACGACGTCGTAAAACGAATTCACCAGGCACAAGCATGATCCGGTCGCTGCTGGTAATTGGCGATGCCAACCTGGCACAGAAGTTCTTTGATCAGGTACTACCCCTAGAATATCCTACGCTTGATGGTGAATCGTTGCTGTCTTTAGCTGAACTCGCGAAGTGGGGGGCAATCGAAAAATCACTGCTGTCCTTCTTTCAATCCCAAAAACCAGACGATTATGACGCCAATTTGCGCTACCTGGTCACTACTTTCAGTTCGCTGGCCAGCCTGGGTGACGGCGTCTCCTCCAGTCGAAAACGAGTCTGCAAATCGGTATTGAAAGAAGTGATGCTGATGATATCACGGTGGGAGAAAAACAGACCAAATCCGATGAGGGATAATAATTTCGCATCGAATCGATCAAAGGCGTTTCAGGGCATCGTTGAGCCGCTGTTGCGTGGGATGTGTTCAGTCGGCACGCAAAGCGATCTCAAGTCCCTGCTGTCACAAATCGCCTCCAGGCCACAACACTACGAATTACATAAGGTTCTCATTCCCGCCGTCAACAAGCTAACGGATGATCAGAATATTGCCGCTTCCGGCAAGCTGCAGGAAACGGCCCTGTTCAAGCTGCGTCAGTTTTGTGTCGAACAAATCAAACAGCGCGCAGCCAGGAAACCCATCCCACCCGGGAACTGGAAACGAAAAGCCAACCTTGATTGCGATTGCGCAGACTGCCGGGAACTTGCCACATTCCTCAAAGATAAAGATGCGCCTATCCATCGCTTTCCACGACGCACTGATTTACGTCAACACCTGCATAGACAGATCGAACGCCATCGGATCGACTGCACGCACGTTACCGAGCGTCGAGGACGACCTTTCACGCTCGTCTGCACCAAAACTCAGGCATCATTTGAACGTGATCTGGCGCAATACAAAACTGACTGCAAGCTCTTAAAGGAACTGACCGATGGCTAACTCAAAACGCAAGTTGACTGTAGTGTAAGGCTACTTTTCTGACAAAACCGGAATACCATAAATACACTGAGCTGATCAAATCGGAATTTAAACTCACTATCCTCTGAAACGCTTCTCTCGGTCTGCCATTCCAAATACAGTCTGATCACACGACGGCAATCCGGTTTCATCGGGTTTACAGTTGGCTGGTTCAAGCTCAAAAGTTTAGCTCTACCCGGCAATATGACTTAGCCCTGATCAGCCAGTGGATTGCCTTTAATGCGTTATCTAGTCAATGGGATCAGGTGAAAATGATCCCTGTCCGGACCGTGAAAGAACGAAAACAAAACAGGTAGCAACCTCTCTTGGAATCTGGCGGTAACTGCTTGAAATTGGTAGAATCGAACTTCGAGAACCACAAGGAATCTAATATGCCCACCCAAAAACAGATTCAACCCGGCGAGAAAATTCCACTCAAACTGACCGCTGCCGAGCGGAAGTTGATCCTCGACGACCTGCTTTGCCTCGACCAGGATTACGAGCAGATCATTCGGGAAACACCGACCGGCAAACCGGTAATGATGACTCTCGACGACTTGTACGACTTCGGCAGCTACTTTGCTGCCGAGTTCAACAACTGCAAAGACAGGAAGAAGCAAAAGAAACTCGACATTATATTCAAGAAGATTCAGCACTTGCTCGACACGTATATTGATGAAGAGCCGCCGCCGATTTTGAAAATAGAGGATGCACACAAGATAAGGATGATTTCCGATCAGGCAGTGCAGATCGCTAATTTTGCAGGGGCGACCCTTGTAGCTGCCGAACAACTTCGCATCAAAACAAAGCCGCTCGAAAACTTCTGTCTGGAACCGGGGCAGCGAGATGTTCTGCTGCTGATTCCCGGCATGTCAAAGCGCATCAAGAATAAGCTGATGAAGGAAAAGCCTCTCACTGTGGCAGAAGTCGCCAGCATGATGCTGGCCCTGGCGGAGGACCTTGTGGATGGTGAGACCCAGAAACAGATGGCATTGCTACTGGTTGCCAGCCACCTGATGGATCAGCTTAAAGAGGGAATCATGGCGAGGGCTGGACAGTTGGAGGATATAGAGTTGCAGCCCAGGCTGAAGGCGAACCCTGATCTTCTCTATCAGTTCAAGATTACGTTGCTCGGATTCGAACCAGCGATCTGGAGGCGGATTCAGGTTCAGGATTGCACACTCGATCAACTGCACGAACACATCCAGACCGCAATGGGCTGGACCAACTCGCACCTGCATCAGTTCGAGATCAAAGGGGAACGGTACGGTGATCCTGATCTCCTGGACGATGGTTTCGGAGATTTTCATTGCTTCGACTTGACGGCCACGATACTCAGTCAAATTCTTCCTAAGACAAAGAAGCGGTTTTCCTTCAAGTACGAATACGACTTCGGTGACGGCTGGAAACATGAAGTCTTATTCGAAGGTCGTCCTCCACTGGAGAAGTACAGGAAGTACCCGCTTTGTCTGGAAGGAGAACAAGCCTGCCCTCCTGAAGACATTGGCGGGGTCTGGGGCTATGCGGACTACCTGGAAGCTCTAGCCGACCCGAAGCAGTCGAGTAGGGGAGGGCGTGAGCCGCCTCCCCCCTCATCAAACCGGACGTGCGGATTTCCCGCATCCGGCTTACTCGAAAACTCCTCAGTGCCAGGCATGCACAGTCACTCAACGTGGTGTCGGTCACAACAGCCGCAAGCCCAGGGCTTGCAGGTGGGCGTAGAACGATCGTCCTTCCGGCGGGCGGAAGCCACGTTGACTGCGACGTTGCAAATGCCGTCCCAGACGCAGACAGGCAAACCGGTTCAACTTCCGGAACGCAGCACGCGGATACCCATGGCGGAAGTAGTTCCCCCACGCATGCATCCACCGGGAAACGTCTTCCACCATCGCGGTCGCCGGCATAAAGCAGCGACGGGGGTGGGTCAGTTCCCGCAGTTTGTCCTGCGCCCGAGCCACCGACTTCTTTGAGGGAAACACGTTCAGATACTTCCCGTCGCGGCCATGGCGGTCGCGGTCGAAGCGGAACGTGAAGCCCAGAAAGTCGAGGCTCGCTCCCGGTTCGTTCAGATTCACCATACGCGTCTTATTCCGATTGATTGTCAATCGGAAACGGTCTTCAAGTTGATCCTCGATCCAGTTGATCAGCGGGTCTCCCTGATAACGGGCCAGGACGACGAAGTCGTCCATGTACCGCACCAGTCTGGCGTTGGCCCAGTGAGCGGGACCGTCCGACCGATGGAACGCCTTTTCGAACCAGTGCAGGTAGATGTTTGCCAGCAACGGAGAAATCACTCCCCCTTGCGGGCTCCCCTGCTCCGGCCGATGGGCTCCCGTCTGGCCGTCCTCGTCGCGTTCAATTACGGGCGCTGTGAGCCATCCACGGATCAGTTTCAGCACGCGGCTGTCGCTGATCCGTCGTTCGAGACACTTCATCAACTGGTCGTGAGGAATCGTATCGAAGTAACTTTGCAGGTCAGCGTCGTACACGTCCCGGTATCCGGCTTGCAGGTGCCCGGCGATGGCGTCGATTGCCTGATGGGCGTGCTTGCCCGGACGGGCTCCGTAGGAGCAGTCCAGGAAGTCCGCCTCAAAGATCGGCTCGATCACCAGCACAACGGCCGCTTGTACGATCCGGTCCTTGACCGTGGGAATTCCCAGGGCACGGGTCCGGCCGTCCGGCTTGGGGATAGGGACACGTTTAACCGGCTGACACTGATAGCCTTTGGTCCGGAGTTCTTCGTGCAGTCCCTGCAGGAAGGCCGCCGCGCCGCCCGGTCCATCTATGATGTCCTGGCACGAAACGCCGTCCACGCCCGGGGCGCCGTTGTTCTCCAGCACCAACCACCACGCAGCGGTCAGCACGTCCAGCCGATAGACCCGGTCATACAATGCGTAAAACCGGAATTGCGGCTGCTGTTTGGCCTTGTCATTCAGCTTCCGCCTCAGTTCAGAGACTTTCACCGGCAGGGTCACGCCCGACTTCACCGCCGCCTTTGCGGACAGGGAGTGGTCAGCGGAATTGACCGACGAATCCTTCATGGGACGTTGATTGTCCAAGCGGTGCTCCTTATTTCTTGCGGTTGCATGTTTTCGACAGGGGACCTTCGCTCGACCGGCGTTACCCGGCGTCCTCACTACTATGTCCCCCTCCGACTCCCAACAGGGCCAGATGGCGGTTATGGTTTCCCGTCACCCGTTGAGCCGTCCGGACACCCTCCGCACCGCTCACCCCGCCGGGTCTCCCAGGTTCCTGAGTTGATCTGTCGACGTCTGCTGTCCCCTTTCACCCCGGAGAGCCCGGCCGCTGCGAATACTCGTTGCTTCACGGCCGGTGGCAGGCTTCATCCTATTCGGAAGTCTGGCCACCCTCACTGGTGTAACGAGGCCGAATCGGGTTCACTTGCGTTACGGCTGACGTCTTCGCCTCACGGGGCTTCGGCGGACGGGTCGCCCCGACAACCACCGCCCGATCGGCTACATGAAGAACGAGTAATTGTCATGGTCAGTTCCTTTCAACTGACTAGATCAACCAGACTTAGCCTGGCGCACCGAACATCACGAAGAGTTCATGGAATGGGGCGGTTCTTTTGAGCCAGACAAGTTCGATCCCAAACGAGCAACCAGGGAGATGAAGAAGGGGCTACCAGACTGGAGAATGATGTGATGAGCCTGAAGGTAAGCTCAATATCATCACACAGCTCAACCCGCCCCGGGCCAACCTTAAGTCAACAGTTTCTTCCGCATCAGTTTCGGTACATCCATACCCCAAATGCAGTTGGTCCGCCGGTTCCTGCAACACGTGCTTCCGGACGGACTGATGCGGATTCGGCATTACGGCTTTCTGGCCAACCGCTTCCGGGCAGAAAAGATCGACGTCTCCGACCGAAAAACATTCCCTTGAAGATTCCCCGGCTGCGGGGGAGTCGTCTGCAATCTGTCCATCCTGCGGCCAGGCCGCGCTCCACAGGTCGCAGGAACTGCCTCCCGCTGGGAGCGACTTTCTGCTCCCATTGCGATCCTTGCTTCGCTGCCGGCTTCCGAACTCTGGGAAGTCTGTGATACCTCATGAGTCTTCTGCGAGAGAATCTGTTCGTCATTTTGACATCCCTTTGCAGAGTGTTTCTACCGGGGTCTGCGCCGGTGATGGATACCGTCTCCGGGAACTCCCGCACAACCGTCCTGGCAATTACAATTCGCCACAGCGGCCTGTCTCGACACTTGAGCGAACTATTCCGTCGGAGAATTATGCCCGCAATCACAGAGAAAACGGGACGCTGTTTTCATCCTGCGGGCATTCAATCCCAAAAATGAAAAACGCCCCTGTGGTTCAGTCCAATAAATCATATGCCGCATGTTGAGTACCCCGGAAAACCGCTCCACCTGAGCGCTAACACGCGGCATATAATCCTATTTAATATGACACGTTTTTGGCCAATTTTAGGTGCCCGATTGTAACACAATACTGAAATTGAGCTATTACTGGACTTCCCCAGGAATAGTTGGCGCTCTTAAAAGAGTGCAAACGATTCTGAGGAACTTCATCAATTGGCCTACAATATCACCACATATAGTTACAAGCGAAGCAGCAGCAAATACTGCCGCAAACACAACCAGAAATCGCTTTACCACACTCATCACCATCAAGAATGATGGCACCATCACCACATGGAATACAACAACTGGAATAGAGTGTGATACTCTTCTGGTCATTGATACCAGCGGCTGCCAAGAGTGAACGCTCGACAGCATGCCAGGATCGCTTCAATTCTTCACCGGTCTGAGCTACGAAGTGACCAGCTTCGCTCAAGTTCGAACCGAGAAAAGTCAATACCCTGTCTTTCAAATCCTTTGGCAATGTATGGTTCTGCGGGCCTGCCTCAATACAAAGAGGATTAAATGACGTTCCTTGATCTTGTGTGAAATCTCGAATCGCATCGGCTAAGTACACTGAGCGTCCCAGAGATTCTCCTACCTGCTGTGCCTGCTCTTCGGTAAAATGGGAATGACATCTTCTGACTATTTCTCTGGCAACTAGAGCATAGGCCTGAGACGTAGGTGCTGATGCGATCTTGAAATCGTTCTCTCCTTTTCTTTCCATATCAAACTGAGTACTCAGAATCTGTTCTAAATACTCGACATTGAAACCCACTGCTATCAGATCAACCCTGGCTTTCTCAAATTGATCCGAATACATCCAACTTGCCATCTGTGTTTTCCAATTACTGCCGTCTGTAATGTCGTCTTTCACCTTTATGCCGATTGTGTAAGCACTCATTGCAGCCAAAAACTTCTGTAGTTCAGAAACTCCTCTCTTTCTTAATTTGCCAGCCCCACCTCGCACACAATTCCCGATGGGCAGATTTTGATCGTTAACACAGGAAGGTGCTTCCAGTAACCACCACAGGGTGGCAATGTCATGTACAACCAGCATGCGTGATTTCAGCCCATATTGGCTGCGCAAAAACCCACAAAGACTGCAGTACGCTGACATGTGACGTCTGTTTTCTGACTCACTTAATAGTTTTCGTTGTGGTTTCAGTATTCCAAACATTGATTCCCCTTGAGAAAAAAGTTTCTTAGCCCCGCCCATTATATCCTGTAATGGGATATCCTCAAGTGGGATGTAATCTCCCCGTACTTTTTTTAGGAGGTACAGGGAGCTTGAAAAAGAATCTATACACGCACCGGCAGCGCATTCTGCTTGATTTATTACGAAAAATCAGGAAAGACGCAGGCCTGAGGCAGGATGATGTGGCAGAACGACTGGGGCGGCCTCAGTCATTTGTCAGCAAATACGAATCTGGGGAACGTAGATTGGACATCTTAGAGCTTTATGATGTCTGTGAAGTTTTGGGAACAACATTGAGTATTTTTGTTCGCACACTTGAATCATTACTAAAGAAGAAAAAAATGATTAGGTAGATCAGTTTCATAAATCATTGATTTCAGTAACTCCTAATACCATAAGAGTATAACTCATTTCAAATGCCATAATTCTAACTTTTATCGATATGACCTGATTTCTTTGTGAAGATTGGCTCCATTATCTGTCCTATGTCTTCGAACCCGATGATGGACATTTCATCTTACATTCGATAATAAAACTCGAATTTCGGTCATCATGTCATACAATATGTACATATTCTGGAGATTTTACACCAATTTATTAATGAATCAGTTCGTATCAACGTGAGTCATATATGCATCTTGAGCAAATTCGCACCTTATTTGACTCTTCAGCTGCGATACGATTGTTGCGATCAGACTCTGCTCCTTTCATTCTAGATTTTCTAAACCTAACGTTCAAAAAAACAGGAATTCTAACACTTGGACAAGAGGAACTAAAACAAAAATTACTTATTTATACGGAACAATTGCACGAAACCGATCCGGAGTGTTTGAAGGGGGCCATGGATCGATATTTGGTCAACTGGTCTGACAGTGGTTGGCTAAACCGGCATCTCAAGTCCTCCTCAAATGAACCTCACTATCAATTGACGAGGCATTCTGAAGATGTAATTCAATTTGCAGATCTTCTAATTTCCCAAAGAACTGGGTTGGTCGGGACGGAAAGCCGTCTGCGATTGATCATTGATACTCTTTCAGACCTTGTACAAGGATCTTCGAGCGACCCAGACAAACGACTTGCTTATCTTGAAGGCCAGAAGAAGGCCATTCTGAATGAAATTGAAGCTTTGACACATGGTCTTCCTGTTGAGGTTTATAAACCATCTCAAATCCGTGAACGGTTTCAGATGGCAGTTAATTTGTTAAAAACATTACAGAGTGATTTCCGCGCAGTTGAGGAACGATTCCATGAAATCGCTCTAAAAGTCCAACAAGATCAACAAAAATCTCTGGAAACGCGTGGGCAGATACTAGGTAATGCGATGGACTCAGAGGATCTATTGAAAACTGAAGATGAAGGTATCAGTTTTTATGCATTTATCGCATTTTTGTTCACTCCGGAAAGCCAGCAAGCATTACGTCAAACGATTGATGAAGTGATTCGACTTGAAGCAGTTCAGGACGAACGAGATTCAATCATTCGTCTAAAATCAATGGTCAAATTACTCTTGAATGAGGCGGACAAAGTACAATCAAAAAATGCTCATCTTTCAACTTCATTGCGAAAATTGCTCAACGTCGAAGCCGCGGAAAATCGAAGGCAAGTTTCTGAGGTCCTTCTTGAAATTAAGCAATTGGCTGTATCATTGCGTGATAAAACTATTCCGGATTTCACCTGTGGAGCAGTAGTCCAAACGTCGCTCGACTTATTTTCGCCTTTCACTCGCACATTTTGGACTACTCCACAAACGTTTGTGAGTCAGCCAGAAGAGCATGTTATAGACCTCGAACGAACTGCACGTGAACGCACATCGCTCGCTAATTTAGAATATCTAGATTTGGAACAACTGCGTCAAAACGTGCAAATGATGTTGCAATCAGAAGAACATCTGACACTTGAAAACATCATTGTAGCCATTCCACCAGCATCAGGAATATTGGAGCTGGTAGGCTATTTTCAAATTGCATTTGAAGATGGGCACATTATTAATCGTGAAAATCACTGTGTAGTTGTTCTCACTGACGCTGCAACTAGTAATCAAATACGAGTACGAATCCCTCAAGTTGTGTTCCGAAAAGTTAGTTTTATGAAATATGAGAGTAATTCACTATGAGTGAGACTGATGAGCTAGAAATAACACAATCCACTAATGTGTTTGAGTTTCCTAAACGAGAACCTTGGAGTTCTGCTGCGATAAAGTTACTCAAAGGAATAGTGTATCACGATGACAAGGGAAACACTTGGAACGAAATCTTGGCAAATGTATCACCACTTACTGATTTATTTGGACGACTGGGTATCGTTCTAATTATTAATGAAGAAGATGGCATGGCTTGGCTTCACCAACCTGAGGATGATGAATTGCCCTCCGATTACGAGACGATCCCCAAGTTATTTCACAAAAAAACATTGGGGTTTGAGGGTACTCTACTGTGCGTAGTGTTGCGTGATGAGTTACGTCGGAGCGAGGAAGAAGACCTTCTAAATGATCGCTGCGTCGTAAAACAATCTGAATTATTTACGACTTGGCAGATGTTCTTTCCAGAAAACTCAGATGAAGTTCGTTTGAATGACACACTTTCAACACATCTTATTCGTCTTGAAAAAATGAAATTTGTGCGACGATTTGAAAAGTGTCCACCTTCTTGGGAAATTCGACGAATCCTGAAAGCACGTTTGCCATTAGAGGCACTTAAAACAATCCGTAACGAACTAGAAGCCGAAATGGCTAAGCGCAGAAGAGGTGGAGCATGAACCTATTGACAGGGATTCAACAAACTGCAGGCTATCGCCTATCAAAGATGGAATTATATAACTGGGGGACTTTCGATGATACCGTGCATGGCTTTCATCCGCGCGGTGAATGGACTCTACTCGTTGGAGAAAACGGCACAGGAAAGTCTACAATAGTTGATGCGTTACTGACTCTACTTGTTCGTCCAAACACACGAAAATATAACTTCGCATCAGGTGCCGCAAAAACGGAACGCGATGAGCGTACATATATCCAAGGAGCTTATGACAAAGTCCTAGGACCAACTGGAACTCCTCAACTAAAATATCTACGACCAGGAAACAAGCATTATTCGGCACTGCTCGCCTTTTTTGAGAATTATCAAACAGGGAAGGTGTTTACTGTCGGTCAGATTCTCTACTTGGATTCCAATAATAAGCCAAAGAAGTTCTACGCATTTGATGACAAGCAGGAACGCGGCATTGCTGAAGATTTCGGAAATATATCTGAATATTCCAGTGTATTGACGACACTAAAAAACAGAAACTTCAAGGTGACTGAGACGTACACACAATACTTTGAATGGTTACGTCGGAAAGTGAGTTGCCTTCCCAAAGCGATGGATATGTTCAATCAGGCAGCATGGGTAAAAGATGTCAGTCAACTAGATTCGTTTGTACGAGACCAGATGCTCGAAAAACACCCTTGGGATGAAAAGGTCTCTCAGTTACTCAAACACTTTTCTGAACTCAATGAGGCACATCGTTCGCTTGTGATCATTCGTGACCAGGCCAAAATGCTCGCACCTATCGTTGAAGAAGGAATGCAGTATCGTGAGTTAAATTCAAAACTCGTACTGGTGAAGAACCAACTTAAAGCAACTTCACTATACTTCAACTTTGCTACTGAAAGATTGTTGGAACCGTTGTGTGACTTGTGGGCAAATAAGATCACTTCATTCAAATCGAAAATAAATGAATTAGATAAACACATTTTTGAAACTACTCGTGAAATAGCTCAAATTGATCTTGAGATTATCGGTGCGGGAGGGGAGCGACTGAGCCGATTGCCTGGCTTGATTTCTATCGAGCATGAAAGGGCAGATCATAAGCGAAAAGCGAGAATCGAGTTCGAGTCTTTGCTCTACGAAGCAGATATCGAAGGCATTGTTAATTCAGCAAATGAATTCACCATAATACAAAGCATGGTGACTAATAAAATATCGGAAAAAGAAACTAATAGAAAACATGCGCAAAAAAATGCAGCTCGAATCCAGTACGAAATTGGGCTACTTCGTCAACGTATTTCTGATGACCGAGAAGAACTTTCATCTCTTCAAACTCGCAAAGGCAATATGCCACGTGAACTCGTCTTTGTACGAGATGAAATATGCCGTGAATTAAAGATCTCGGTGAAAGATCTTCCATTTGCAGCAGAATTGATTGCGATCGTGCCTGAGCATCGTGAATGGGAAGCATCGATTGAACAAGTTCTTAGTGGTTTTGCCCGAGATCTTTTAGTCAAGGATCAACACTATGCCAAAGTATCAGGATACATTGATCATAAACGTTTATCTGACAAAGACGGACGAGGGCAACGACTCAATTATACTCGCGTGGTAGCTGGGAAAATTACAAATGTTGCGCCGTCGGGAAAACATTTTAACCAAGATAGCAGAACATTGTTCTCTATGCTCAAATTTCGTGAGGATCATGATCTTGCAGCATGGGTAAGGGGCAAGATCGCTGATAGATTTGACTTTCTAGCATGTGATAATATTGATGAGTTTCAACGGGCGAATCATGCAGCAATGACAAAGAATCGTCACATCAAACGTACGAAGGAACAACATAGTAAGGACGATCGTGGTCGATTTGGTGATCGAAAACAGTTCGTATTAGGATGGGAGAATCGTGATAAAATCCTCGCGCTCAAAAATTCTATCGCAGATACAGAACTTCTTTTAGATCAGTTAGAATTAAACGAGACCGAATTTAACAACAAAATAAACAAGGCTACAAATCAAATTAGTTACCTGAATCGAATCTCCGAATTCAAAGATTATGATTTAATCGATGAAGCCAAGCATCGAAAACAAATAGCTGAATATCAAGTGGAGTTGCATAAACTTAAAGATTCCAATGACAAAATACGTGAACTTGAAAGTAAAAAGAAAGATCTAGAAGTAAAGCAAGAAGGAGACCGTTTGCAATCTAAGACTCTTTCAGATGAATGTTCAAAAAAAGAAAATGAATTAGAGAATGGAATTAAATGTTGTAAAAACGCAGTAAGAGCAATAAATGAAGCGAAACAAGATAGGCGATACGATAGTCTTGAAGTTCATTTTGAATCAATAGAGACATTACTCGTTGATGAACCATTAACACTTGATAACATCACTACATTACCACAAAAATTCACGCAGGACCGTATTGAAGAAGTAGACAGTCTTGAGAAAGAGTCGAATTCTATTGCTAAACCAATAATGTCAAAGATGTCACGTTTCTTGTCTAAATTTCCAGAATTCCAAAGTGATATGAGCGGTAGCATAGACTCTTTGCTTGAATTTATTGAATTGCACAAAAAAATTGAACAAGATGATCTTCCTCGACATGAAAATAGATTCAAAGAGCGGCTCAACGAAAAGGTACTGCATGAAGTTGGAGTGCTGAACTCACACCTGGAGAATGAACGGGAAGAAATTATTGGCAAGATTGAAGAAATTAATTATGGATTGCGTCGAATTGAATGGAACCCTGGAACTTACATACGACTTGAACCAGAAGATGGTAAAGATGCAGAAATCCGCGATTTCAGAAGAGATCTGGCTGCGTGTCTTACCGGATATCTTAATGGGACGATGCAAGCAGACGAAGAAACATTTTTACGGATTCAGAAACTGGTCAACAAGCTGAGTGATGATAGTAATATTCGTTGGCGTGAAAAAGTAATTGATGTCAGGCGATGGTTTAGCTTCTCTGCCCGTGAATTGGTGAAAGAAACGGGGGAACCACGCAGCTATTATGATGGAGGCGCTGGAAAATCCGGAGGTGAAAAAGCAAAGCTTGCTTTTTTAGTTCTAGTTGCGGCTATTGTTTATCAATATGATATCGACCCAGATGCATCACGTAGTGATAAGTATCATTTTGTTATGATCGACGAAATGTTTTCACGAACTGCTTCAAAATATGCAAAGTACGCTCTAGAATTATTTGAACAATTTGGTTTGCAATTATTAATCGTAGCGCCGCTTGATGCGAAAGCACGTGTCTGTGAGTCTTATGTCGGTTTACATGCGCATGTTGTCAAAGATGGAGAGACAAATCGAAGCGAAATCCTGAGCTATTCATCCGAGCACAGTGAAGAATTTATACATTCGCATGCAAGCATGAATCAGAAATAGTAAATGATCACTCCTTCAGAAATCAGAAAGAAATCACTTCGGATATATCCTCAGTTCGTAAAGTCATGGCTTACCGGTCAAGAGTTCTTTCCTCGCCGTGTGCCTGCTAATTTGAAGTTACCAAAGGAACTTGGTAAAGCAAAGCAAGCGATTGAATTATTACGTGCGAATTCCAAGCAGAATTGTGGCTATGGTTATAGTATTGATTGGGAACCGATAAAGAGTCGATCACACGGTCTTAACGATTTTCCAGTAGCTATTGTTTTACAAACACAAATGGATCTTCTCCGTTTAGTGAATGCTGTTGAAGAATTTCGCACTCTACAATTTTCTGTTGAGAAATTAAGGCGGTTTCAACCCAGCCTTGAACCTTGGCTTCTAGAATCAACTCACTGGAAAGATCTACTTATAGCTGCTGGGAAGCTTGATGAGTTGCTATTATTGACACAATATCTAGTAGACCATCCGCGTCCGAATTGTTTTGCTCGGGAGATAGCCCTGCCCGTCTCCACAAAACTAATTGAAGAAAATAAAAAGTTGCTGGCGTCATGGCTCGATCTACTCCTGCCACGAGACAAAATTGATTTCAAATTTAATCGAACTGAATTTGAACCCAGGTATGGTCTCCGGTTCATTCAGCAACATCTACTATTTCGAGTCCTCGACCCCATGCTCCAACAGCGACTGGGCCTAAGATTCTCTGAACTATCACTACCTGTTAATTCAATCAACGAACTTCAACCACCTCCAGTAAATGTTTTTGTGGTTGAAAATAAAGTCAACCTGTTAACACTACCTCCAATCTCGAATTCGATTGCAATCGGAGGCTTGGGTAAGTCGATTTCATTGTTTCGCGATGTTGATTGGCTTCATCGATCCAATATTTACTACTGGGGGGATCTGGATATTGAAGGATTTGAAATACTTAGCCAATTTAGAGAGGTGTTTGAACATACTGAGAGTATGCTGATGGATTTGACAACATTTAATACGCATTCCGACTTGGCAATTGCATGGCCAAATAAACCAGGTTCTATTCCAATAAAGCTTTCAAATTCAGAGCAAGAGATCTACCATTTTCTACTTCATAAAAAACTGCGTCTCGAGCAAGAGAGGATTCCTCAAGAAGAAATTGTAGGTTTCATCGGTAAACTTGCTTTAATTATGTGAATGACCAGTCAAATGCCATGAAAATCTATCTTTAGACGGTTTTTATGGCGGCATACATAATTTCAATTGGCCTCCGTGTGATGAATGCTGCAAATTAAATATTTTGGTAAAGGAATCTTCTTTTCAAAAAAGAGTTAAGTTGATTTGAACGTTGCTAGCGTCCTGTTTGATGAGGACGACAGAACGGCACTATCAGGAGCTATTTTTTTGGAGGGGGGGTAACCAGATCGCATCCAATAGTTCTCTGAAGTGGTTACATCGATGCAAAGTTTTTGTTAGAAAGTACCTCCTAACTTTCCCCAGTTCTTTTCGAAGTAAGTTTCAATACCTTTGCCCGGTCTATAGATAGGGTAGATGGTCTCAAACTCAACCCGGGCCAGATGATAAGAGTCATTGTTGATTACGCATAAGCATTTAGCGAGAAACAATAATGCAAGAGATGGTGCTCTGGACTGGCCCTGATTACAGTGAATAATAATTGTTCTCTGTTCAGTCCAATGCTTATTTGCAAATTTCATAAAGCTACTAAACAAGCCAGGCTTAAACAGTGGTACAGGAGGGTCAATAATATTTAGGTATAAATCATATTCCTGTTTCAAAACCAAATAGTTAGGATGAGTATTTGACAAGCTTCCCTTATACCCGACTGCGAGTTGATGACATGGGGTCTTGCATGCATGTATCACTGCAAATTTAGTCGATCCAGATTGGCATGATTCTTCATTTGTCACAAAAACACGCTCATGAACTTCTTGCATTTGATCTCCTTGCAGGTTTAAATGACCATCTCTAACGGTATAGCATTTTGAATTTATCGATTGTGTATTACGAATTCTCCAAGGTCATGCTATAAGTCAATCATCAATCGTGTTTAATCTTGGTGGATGATTACGCCAAACCTCTGGGGCACGATATGAGAATAAAGTTCTAGAGATATAATCTTGGGAGCTTTTGTAACCAGGATGATTGGCTTGTTTTCGACGAAACATGTCTTCAAATGAACTGCAAATACCAGACTGTTTTTCTTTGTACCACCCTCCCATATGACCAACTTCAGCAGAAGCTAATGATTCTCCAATAAAATCAAGAAGTGAGTATACTTCGGACTTATGGTGCTTAAGTCCGGCTGGAGAAAGATCCGCCAGAGAACGAAGCTCTTTAACAGCATGATTAAACGACTCGCGAGCTGTGGAATATTCGATATACTGACTGCTTAAAAAATTGAATACTTCTGTAGTAATAGTGCAGCGAAATGGAGCAAGAAATTCGGATGGATTTTTGGGCGTGAGGGGAAGTCGATTCCCAAGATAATCCATGAGTGAGATTCTATGAATCTGAAACAACTCAATGCTGTAGCAATCTGATAAATAATTGGAAATGGCTTTTCTGGTAAGAAACCCGATCCTATCGCCAATGTGTTTTTCGTCAGGCATTCTAAGTCTTTGCTTAGGTAATGAAGCGACGATGCTAAATGCAACTCGACGCTCACTATCAATGTCGATAGTGGAATTTAACTGGGCAAGAACCTCCTCCGAATCTTTAATTATTTTACCGTTCCAATTGGTGTCGTAAATTTGGCTTGCAATACCAAGGGTAACTTTTACGGAACTATCCAGCTTCGACAAAAAACACCTCCAAACTTATCAAGTAGTGCTTAGTGCTCCTGTGAAATACGATTAACCATCAAAACATTAACCTTTTGGGCCGTCTTTAACAGATCGGTTCAGAAATCTCCTTCTGCCATCACCCTGGATGCAAACTCACAAAATGGAGTTGCTATCAAGATCTTATTACCTTCATTCCAGCCCGTCACGATACCTGTAATACGAGCATGTGTTTCTGACCAGTTCTTTACACCCCAGTTGCACTCATATGCTCCGAAACGCCAAACTGGACTACCGCTTAGGCCAAAGGCTCCATGTTTCAATTGCCCCGGCAAGGCCGGTCCATCTGAATACAATTGGGAGTGATCCTTAAGAGTTGATTCATCGGTAATCACTTTTCCTTCCGGAGTCTTGAGGGGACCAGTATCCTCGGCATAGTTGATCGCGAATTGAGAGGGTTTCATTAGCTTGTCGGGTACTGGTAGATAATAAGGAATTTGTTCCTTAAAGACTTCAAGTGCTTCAGCGGAAAACTCACTCTCACGAGGTCTAATGGATGCACAATGCGTGTATGCTTCTGCAACAAAACCTGGTAGAAAGGTTGTATACCTGGCAAAACTATCCGGATATCCGTGAACAAGTAAATAATCATGCGGTAAAAGTTCGCTGTTATCATCGGACTGGGCAGCTGACCAGAAATTTAGGTCATCTTTTGGTGTGAAGTCATCCCTCGGAACGATAACGGCTATATCAATTTCTGTTAGACGAAGAACATCAACAAAACCATCCTCAGATTTTGCACCAATACCCCAAGATTGGATATTACTATCTTCTTCGATTTCTGTGATCACATGCAGCGCCGTCACAAAAGTTTTTTGTGAACCAAACTGGCACAACAATGCGGTACCACGATGTTCGTATGAACCATCATCTCGGACAGCCACTATACGAGTGACGAAATTGTGACACAGAGTTGGTAATATCTTACCAACTTCGAAAACAAACTTTTCCTTATCATTCACCTCTGTCATCACATTCAACATTCTTAATCTCAACTAGGCTAGAGAAAGTTACGATATACAATATCTGAAGTATGAACTTCTCGTTGGTTTTGTTTGACTGGGCCAGTTGAGAAAGTAGAAAAGGAAAATAGGAAACCTGCCATTTTTTGACTCATGGAGAAATCCAAAAAGAGGGTGGAAAACCTGTATTTGCGGAGATATATTCTCCTGCTGCAGCGAGCACGGATTCAACGGGTTGGTTTAATTTTGATGCTGACAATCCAGGCTGAACCAAACAGATTCGATACTCAAATTGTTTATTGACTGCATTACTCAGAATCAATTCAAGTTGCTTGACTGTTCCTCGTAAAAGCTTTGAGCCGGTACCAATTCGCCGAACCAACTCTCTTTTGAGATCCTCTGGATGACGGCTAAAAGGAAGGCATTTTACAACCTGTCCGGCAACTTCGTACACATCATCAACGCGCGTTGCGGCCTTTTTCGGCTTAGACGTCTTCTTACCGCTCGCTCCTTTGCAATGGATTAATGTGCAGACAACTTTATCATCATTTTCAAACAGTGATATATAGTCAGCAACTTCACCAGTCCGGTGATCGTAGATAACGACATCAGGCCCTTGTGACAATAATTCTGATTCCGTAAATGCGTGGATAGTCTTCATGCCCGATTTGGCATTCTCAAATTCTCGTTCGATATCAACAGATACCCCAAAGTCATCAAAAGTTCGTATCCATGAACGATCAAGCGGCTTAATGGACAAACAACGATACCAATCTTTTCCGGTAATTGTTGAAAAGTCAGCGAGAAAGAAAGTTGGAGGGCGAATTTTGAGAAATTCTTGAAGGGTTCCGTCAGCAATTGGACCACGGATCACCAACTCTGGTCCTGAGTCTATGCGATCAATTAAATTAGGTGTCCCAGGAGAGAATATAAATCTTCCAATCGAGGAATTATCTAATATTAAGTCGAACTCAACTTTCTTTTTGTTGTATGAGCTTCTATCAATAACAAGTTCAAGTTCAGTTAGGTCACGTTCCTCGGCATTTCCAGCAATCAAAATTTTCTGCGGGTACTGGTACACATGCTCATGCCATGCTGCCGAGATTGGTGGAGATGGAATTTCTGAAACCTGCTTCCCAGTATCCAAGTTGTCAATGTTTGAATTGGTAACAACTGGAATTGGGTTTGCGATCTCGATCGCTAAGCGATTGCACCAATCTACCAATCGCGGGACAAGACCATTTTTATTACTCCAGAGTTTTGAAAGTGTACTTACACCAAGAGTAACCGATTCATCTTCAACACAACTGCCACCAAAGACGTGACCTCGGGATCGTGTGTTTCCATCTGACCTACTGACGTGTCGATCTGCCTTCGGGCCAGTTAAAGTTCGATAGCTTTCGTATTGACCGCCAAGCTCTCGATTCCTCATTCCGACATTGTAAAAACTCGGTTTTTTCAGGATTCTAAGAGCTCGACTGATATCTCCATGTGAGAGGGGAATACAGATTGTGCCTGAGCCATCAGAATAAAGCCCCTCAAGAATGCAATCGTATAGATTCTCGCTGTGTTCTTGAGAGTTGATAAACAATAATTGGTGAGAACGGTTGTAGTGTGAGATTATCAATACATTTTTTGTATCGAGTAGGGATGAATTTTGTAACCATTTTGGTTTTGTTCGACGCTGACAGATCATTACTGAGGAAGCCAGATCATTTGACACCGCATGAAAGATCAGTTCGCAACCTTGAGGTACAAACGGCGTTAATTCCCAATTGGGCTCTTGGTCTGCCCGAAATACTTTTACATGGAAATTTGGAGATAATGAATCAATCGTTATATCAATCTCACCTACTTCAGTTGAGAGTTCCGTTTTAAATGACGAGAGTCCATCACGAACCATTTCCTCCTCTTCAACACGAGCATCAGCGAGATTTGCTACCAGCTCTTGCCAATTTGCCCCACTTTTAAAAAGCTCACGAACCTCCGCATCGATTTCCTGGGGTACAGCGATGAATTTGGCCGATCCAATATCACACGCGTTGGTGCGTGCAAACCTTCCAATAAATTGTAAGGTCACCGACAACGATTTATGTGGTGCATGAAGTGCTGCCAATTTTAGTCGAGGAAAATCTACTCCCTCGCCAAACATATCAACACAAATAACTCCATCAAGCTTTCCTCGCTTGAGATTATTTATTACCGAAGAGACGTGCCTTATTGAGTGTCGCCCAGTCACCAGACGTAATCGTAAATTGGTTTTAGTTTTGTAAATGTCGACTAATTCCTCTGCACGCGTAACTGAGTCAGTACGGATCATCATTCGATGATCCAATCCTTGATCTACATCTTTGAAATATTCCTGTTCGGCCATTTTTGCTATTGCGACGTCGTGGTTCTCACCATCGTTTGGAACGCATGGTAAATATTCAACCTTTCCATAAGTTCCATCTTCAATCGCAGCACGGAGTGGATAGTTATAGATAAGACTTCCAGAAATGGTTTTCTTGTCTCGACGATACGGTGTTGCTGTGTAAAAGGCTTTCCGGGCATTTGGAAAAGAGTCTAGCAAGGCCGCGTAAGAGACAGCAGGAGAATGATGTGCCTCATCTATCATTATGAGAGTGAATAAGTCGGGTGGAGGAACTGGAATTCCCTCAATTGAAGGTGATGCACTCATTGGAGTGGTAACCACGACATCAAATTCACGCAATTCTTCCCACTCCCCTGGTAGTGTGATCCGTTTCTGGACCACTTTAACAGATGGTGTTTCAAGGCTTTCAGGTATAACTCCTAGTTCTTTTAGAAGTTTTAGCTTACCGAATCCTTCGGCGATTTGATCTCGTACAAGTCGGCTGGGAGTTAGGACCAAGACCCGTCCGCTAGCCCAAAGAAATGGGGTCAGCTGAAGTACTGCAGTTTTCCCCGTCCCTGTTGGTAAAACTACTACCGCGGGCTCATTACGTCGCGTAGCATGTGACAACAATGAACTCGCTGCGCCGATTTGAGGAAGTCGCAAACCCGGCTTACCATCTGGTAATAAATCAATCTTCCTGTGATATGATTTAAAATATGTGGACATCCCTACCTCGCACGGTTGACTTGGGAGATTTCATTGTTTCGTGGATCTCTAGCAAATCCCAAATTAAACTGTTGAATAAATGGGAAAGAAGTATTGAAATCCATTGATAAATCCAGTGTTGAGAATGCAAACTCCTTGCGATTCTCACAATCAGGAAATGGTTGATACAGCAACACTTGTGCCACTTGGGAATGGGTGGTATTGGTGTAATAGGATGTGCCATGGTGGTGAAGTAGGCTAATCTTAGTGCAAAAATGACAGGTTAAAATACTTATAAATGGGAAATGGGGTGCCTTATTGGCAGTACTGAAAAGTAAGAAAATGATCTTGTTATTGACCTAGAACATTTTTATTTTGCATTTGGACACCAGTTAATTGAGCTTTTAGTTCAATAGCTCCTGACTTGTTATTTGCGAGTCAGCCAGAAAATTTAAGTGTGAGCATGCCTCCTACCCCGGCTATTTCTTTGAGTCAAGTCTTGACCAGAGGCAGCTATCATTTCCTCATTGATGGATTTGCGAAAGGAATCAATTACAGATGAAACAGGCGATGCTGATAATTGTGGGATTTTATGTCTCTTGTGCCATGGTGTTCGCTGAGGAGGAATACCTTTTACGGGCGGATCTGGTTGGGTACATCGAATCAACCGAGGAGCATCCAGAAGAGAAGCCATTACGCAGCATTGAGGTGGTGACGCGTCTTAACCAGGCTTATCACTGCAAGTCTCGAAGCGGCCCACATACACAGACAGTTACTGGTAAACTGGTGAAAAAGGATGGCGAATTTATTGTTTATATTAATTATCTCCACGAGTTCGACAGTGGGGCAGGCGTGCTGGGAAAACCTTTGCCGAATTTAACTGGCTTTCAAACGACGGTCAGGCCGACTGTCGGCAAGCCTGCATGGGGGGCAAAGCTGAGACGGAAAGTTATCTCGGAAGTTCCGAAGAGCATGCAGACAAACCGTCACTCAAGACCAAGAAATCCTGCTATCTGCTGCTCAGTCGTTCGCGATTTATGCTCCGATTTGCAACATAAAAACGGTGAATCAATCGCCTATCTGTTCGGCTTGGACCGCAAAGCAATACAGCATTTTCTGGGTGAATCCTATAGGTCCGATGCACCGATTCGAGAAGAACTCGCAAAGCAGATTGGCACGGAACTGGGTGAATTCGATGGTGTGATCGCCTTCGATCCCTCTGCCTTTGCAAAATCGGGAGATCAGTCTGTCGGTGTAGCCCGGCAATGGTGTGGCCGACTTGGAAAAATCGAGAACTGTCAGGTTGGCATCTACATGGCCTATGTATCCTCGAAAGGACATGCAACGGTCAGGCAGGTCTTTCCGATTACGAAGTTCGTAAATTAGGTCGGCTGGCATCATCACCAGACATTGAGTTTATTGGCAAGTTGGTTTTTAACCGTCGAAACTCGGCGGGCGGAAAAAAAAGACACCTGCGATAACGTTGAATCAGGTCCGTTTGGGGATCGCGTCGATATTGAGACGAGAGATGGAATGCGATTCACCCCGCAACGTGAGATGGCGAACCGAACAACGATTACTTCGCAATCAGCAGGCAAGGCTATACCATTGGAAACAGCATAACAGACTCCCACCAAAGAACCTGGAGCGAAAAAGGATCTAGGACAGTCGAACTAGTGTGAACTCACATCAAGCCAGACACCTTTCTGAACGACTTCCGTAAAGCTGGTCAAAAAATTACTAAGAGAATTTATGAAACTCCGTAAGCTTACGTTCCATTTCTGACCTTAAAGACAGTTTAGATTCATCAATTTCATAATTTATGTCGTTAATCTTTATAATATCTCCGTGCCAACAAGTTTTACCTGTGCAATCGACAGGTGTGCCAATTCTGGCTGAACCATTATCTTCCAATAAAAATGGAACTTTTAATAAGGGTTCATACTGATTAGTGAATGTAACCAAAAAAGTTGCATACCTATCAGCAGATGCATTTATCGAGCCCGTCCTTATCGGGATGTTTTTTCCGCTTTCAATATCTTCAATTTCCCAAATTTTCATGCTTATTATTTCTAGAGTCGGCTTCTCCATGCTTACCTCACTTTGGACCATTTCTGTTCATTTCTATTCGGGAAATACCTATTACGCGGTCATTTCAGGACCATTTTTGATATCTCAGTAACTCAATAATCATCCCAATAATAGCTTCTGCATTCTCTGTCAGCATATCATAATATTCTTTCCTTTCCTCTTCTCTCCAACGTTGAAATACAGCGTCAGGGGTAGATTCTCCGAAGACTCTGACATGTCCTTTTTCTTTTGTGAGGCTCTCTATTCGTTCTCCGTAAAAATCCCCCATTTCAAGAGCTTTTACAAATAAAGCTAATTCCTCTACCTGCCTTTTTGCTTTAACTTTATCAAATTTGTCATACGAATTTATCTCAATGAGGAAGCACATTCTCTTAAAAAGTGGTTCGAATTGTGTCGAGAGTATCAGAGGATCTTTATAGCGCCGAAAGAGTGAAAGTTTTCTTGGATCTACTGGAGAAGTAGGGTTATGTTGATCTAATAGATGGCAATTTGGACAAAGGGGTAACAGATTTTCTAATTCATTATTTGTAGCATCTTCATCAATATGATGAATGTGCGGTCTATCACTACCACAAATCGCACAACGATGATTAAATTCACGTAAAATAGACTCTCTT
Source organism: uncultured bacterium (assembly GCA_963974925.1). Lineage (GTDB taxonomy): Bacteria > Planctomycetota > Planctomycetia > Planctomycetales > Planctomycetaceae > Gimesia. Next base: position 33,276 of record CAXBFD010000032.1, read on the forward strand.
TTTGCCTTTGGTAATGTTTGTCGTGCCATCATTTGTCCCTAAAACAGGCTGAAAGATTGAGCTACCATATCAAAGCCATTGATTTTAACACTTTCCGTTTGAGATGACAGAAATATTCTCTGGGAAAACATCGTTACTTGGTCAATCCGGTGGCACGCATCAATGCGAAATCACTCCTCGATACCACAGCGGTCAGGAATCTCTGCATAATCTGCCGACCGAAAAAAGTGTCCCATCAGGCTTCCGATCACAGGACGTGATCGCTGAACTTGGTTGAGATACTCAAGGTAGAGTTCTTGAGCGTTTCCACGTTGGAAGGTGGAAGTTCGCAATCTTTCGCGAATAGGGTCTCAGGAGATTCATTTTGAGGGATTTGATCTATGAGATGAGCAATACTGCGTACGCTATATTGAAAGTGTGCTGCGGCGATGGGGTGCGGTCGTTCCCACAATCTCCCCTCATTGCTTCCCGCTGGGAATCTGTCGAATTATTACATTCTCTGGAAGGCGGAATGGGAGACGATTCCGGTCGATCATATGCTGTTGAACCATCTTGGCAAAAGCCTCAACGTTGTGCTCGCTCAATGGGATTTGACTCCCTTGGAGCAGGCGATTTTGCGCGACTCTCAATGACCGGGTAACCATCTATTACCCGGATAAGTATCTGGCTATCAATAATTTCCCGGTCAGCCGATTCTTGATTGATTAATTTATCAGCCATATGTTCTAAGTAGCATTTCTAATATATGCCAAATTAAGAATAAAATTGCCCCTGCAATTAAAAAACGATATTGAAATATTGAATAAAATCTTGCTCTGGAAGCGTTTTCCACCATAGCGTTTGCAGCTCCTTCTTTTGCGGCTTGCGACATCGCTGGATTTGCAGGCTGATCTGGATGATTTCCTTCAGATAACTGGACTAGCGCGTAGTTTGCATATAAAGTCACTTGAACCCAGATCAAGTTCTTGCAACCACAGTAAAAACTAACACACCAAAATAAAACAGCAAATCCTATAGGAATGAGAGACCAGCTAATTTTTAACGAATCAGTTTTCTGTATAGAAAAAGCTATTGCAGATGCTGTAATGGCAAGCAAAAAGTATGTGTACTTATCCTGGATTGATCGATGCATGGCATAAAGATCTTTTGATGGATATTCTCCCATTACTTTGACTCCAAAAATGCATGAGTTCTTTTATGAGCAGACAGGACTTGTCAACTGGACAATGAGTAAACTGATAAAAAGGGACTTCGTTATTGATCCCATAAATCACTCGCTTTCTTTTTCTGGATTTCAATCTGAATGCGAGGTATTTCCTCTGCTGCCCTCTGAAGATCAGTCTTTGCTTCATCAAATCTTTTCAATGACTGATCCATTTCAGGTGGGATGGACGGTAAGCTAGGAATGCTCCCCATCCCTTTTTGGGGAGACATATAATTAAAACGTTTTAAAACCACTTCTATCCGCCACATTGCCTTTGCCATTGCCAATTCGATTTCACTTCCAAGATCATGGTATCCATTCTCATGATGGTTACCCTTACGCCATCCATACCAAACAGATTCTGTATCTACTAATTTATCGATCATGTTTTCTGATTCAGACTGAAGATCACGAATCTGGTTTTTAAAATCATCAAGACGATTAGTATCACCGAGACTGTTGGTGTTTTCGTAATCGGCCTTCGCAACTTTTTCAGCGAACGACATGAAAAAGTCTTTTAAGAAAGGTACTGATTTATTTAAAAATTCTTGCTTACTTTCTTCCATGATGCGATTTGATTCATCGATCACTTTTTTCAACTCAGATATTTTCTGGTCGTATTCCGTGTTCACAACAGTTCTCCATAATAAAACCAAAGTAACATAAACAATCGAATATCATGCTACTCAGAAAGTACTGACAGCGAAAGCATAAAAGAATTGTCCGGTAAAACATCGTTTCCTGGTCATACGGGATCGGATAATCAATGTCTAAAAAGCACTTGAGCGTGTGGAAAACTTCGCCCTGGATCGCCTTCCCAATCTGCAATCCAGACGCCGATTTTCAGCTCTAGAATAAATTGAGTTGCCATAATTTCTTTGTTGCGCGCGTCAGTGCTCACGACCGATACAAGTTGCACAGCAGACGGTCCGGGGTACTGGAAACCCGTCGGAAACCGCTGAATGCTTCGGACGATCAAACCCGTACCGGTTGCCGAGATATCGGAACAAGCATAGGCCGTTTTTACCGACGCAGATTGACGCATCGTAGCAACTGCATGTGACATACCCTAAACCTACAGCAGTGCATGCCAGATTCAGATGCTGCTAGATCCTCCGAATCGATGCTGAGACGGCATCCTCCAGATCGGTTACCTTAAGGGCACCGTAGAGGATTCAAAGGTTTGTAAGTTACTTTGGTTTCACGATTCCCTGAACCGGGTCACACGCGAATTGATATCAAGGGGGGACGCCACGATCGTTTAGAATGATCTGGTGTCTCCTGGGACCATGCAGAACTATTTTGGGCCGACCTACTATTCCGAAGCAGTAGGTCGAAGGTGGCATTTCTATTACCGATTTTCCTACCTTCACCGAGACGAAGACCGGCATTATTATGCCAGGGCCAGCGCTTTTATCCGACGTTTGTTGGCTCTTGGTTTCACTCGACAGGCGAGATGCCTCACGCGGTCTGGGCAATAAAAGCCACGAACAGTTTGAATAGGCTACATAACTTTAACACAGCGCCCACTATTTCTAGTACTACAGTGCCTGTTTACGTTTTCTAGTGCGTCTTCGAAGTTATTTTCTTCTTCTTTGTTCGTGGCAGTGTTTTGCGATCCGATTGCGGGCCATTCGCCATTGGCTCCATTCGACGAGCACTGCCGAGGTCCAGCCTCTTGTGTCTAGCAGATGCCTGAGTATGTTGCGGACTTCCGGAACAGTCAGGCCCGGATGTTTTTTTCCCCAGCCGCTGTTTCTGTAAGGTTAAAAACAGCAACGCCAGCATCGACAGGCAGGTATGATGGTGCCAACCGATCCAGCCGCGCGTTTCGTATTCATCCAGCCCGCATTCGCCTTTACCACTCTGGAAGTTCTTTTCAATGCACCAGCGGCTGCCACCGACTTCCGCTAACTTCTTCAAGGGAATCTCAGCGGGAGCATTGGAGCGTTGATATTTCAATTCCGAATCTTGTCCCACAGAACGGCGAACAAGCAGACGTTCCCGCCGATCAGTCGGACGCGACTGTTCGGAAAACCAGACTGTGATTTCTGCATATTCGTAGAGGCGTGGTCCCTGGCTTCCTTCCGCAACACTCATCCGTTTCCAGGCAGACGCAGGAAGATTCGCCACCACTTCATCGACGCGTTGGGGTTTCTTCAGAGGTTTGGCGTTCTTCGTGGGACGGCCCCCCTGGCGCGTTGTCTGGCCGACGGGCCGCAACTTCGGTTTGGTGGTCCACACCCTGGCATCACAGGCTGTCTCCACGACATACCCTTTCCCAACTCCCGAACGGTTTGCACGAATACTGGGCTGGTGTCGTAAACACTATCTCCACAGACCCATTGAAATGGGACGCCCTCAATGATTGCCTGCTGGATCATTTCACTGGCCAGTTCCGGCTTGCTGCGAAAAATGACGGTGAGGGGAACACCGGCCTGCGCAAGACGCTGCTCATCTGCCGTCCATTGTTCAGGAAGAAACAGCCCATGGTTTCGCCTTGTGAACTGCAATAACTCACGAAAACGCCCACCTGGAAGTTATCGACGCGACCGAGCGTTCCCGAATATTGCCGGGCTACTCCCACGGACTGTTTGCCCTTCTTGGGGAAACCAGTCTCATCAACGATCAGCAGACCATCTTCTTCGCCCAGGGCTTCGCAGGCATGTTGCCGAAGTTCTGCAAGCACATCCTGATCGGACCAGACAGCCTGGGCAATGAACTTCTTCAATGTGCGTATTAACCCGCCTTCGATGTTTCAGCCATGTTCTCCACGTTTCGCCGATCACCGCCAGCTAGCAGTCCCTGCAAAATCGTCATCGCATGCGCATGATTCTGCATCCGTCCAAAGTGAGGCAGGTAGCGACTCACAAAAGATTCCAGTTCCGGCATCAGCGACTCAATCGCTTTCACGTCCATCCTTGAACTTCCCAGCTACAGAAAAACCGGTCAAACGATTGATGTTATATTCCAAAATCACTTTAGCGTAAAAGACCAATCGTTCAGGCGCTGTAGTACTAAGGGAGTCCAGACTTCATTGACTCTAAAAAACGCTTACGAGCTATTATTATTGATGGCCTAATCAACAATGCATTTTGTAATTGTCTGCGTTTAGTTTCAGGACGTGAGTGAGTATAAGTTGCAGTCATACCTAAACCATGGCTTGCCCCATTCGTTGCAGAAGTAGAATGTCCCATCAATTCACTTCGAATTAAAGGATCAACGTTCCCATCTTGCAGACTCGTAGCAAAGAGATGCCGTAGTGATTTAGGAGCAGTAAATTGAGGTAGTTCAATTTGCTTTGTCAGCCTGATGAATTCGGTTCGTATCCGATCAGTTTTCAATGCTCCGCAATCGCGCCAGATTGTTTGTGAGAGTTTTATCCACTGGTTTCTATTGATGGTCTTGCCGAAGGCGGACTCCTCTTGTGTGACTCGTTGCTGGAGAATGTCTTCGAGTTGCTTTTCGGTTTGGCCATTTAGCTCAGGCTGTGCGGAAGATGATGTATAACGACGTTGTAAAAAGACTGGGCCTGTGATTCGATCACCAATCGTGATTTTTAGAACATCTGTCAGCTCATTCACTAAAGGGATTTCACGTTCATTGCGTGTTTTGACCTGCCAGCCTAGATGGGGTTTGTTTCTGATGTAGAGCATTCCTGATTCCAGATCGAGATCATCAGGTAGCAGCAGGTGGGTAAGTTCCCCAGGGCGGAGTCCCGTCAGCATGAGCGTAAGGAAAATCGGAAACTGCCAGTCGTCACAGGCTTCCAAAAACGCTCTTTCCTGATCAGGGCTGAAGATGGAAACAGTTTTGGCATTTTCAATTGGAATACGGTCCAGATCGAGACTGGAGAATGGGTTTTCGGCATACGGAGAAAGGTGCCGTCGTTTTATCGCGTAGCCAAACATACTTCGGCAGCATTGCAGGATATATTTGATACCCTTGTCGAGCAGGGGCCGTTTCTGCGAATTCTTATGACCATTGGGAGCGACTTTGATTGTGCGTAAGTAATGTACAAACTCTTCTGCGTGTCCGACCTGGAACAGTGATGTTTTTGAAGCCACACCTTTTTGCGCGATGAAGTTAATCAAGTGAGTTGTCGCAGCCCGGTAGCGGCGGATGGTCTGTAATGAGGACCGCAATACTTGTTCGTGATGGTTAAGCCATCTGGTTTGCAAATCATCGATTTGAACAGGCTCAAAATTGAACACCGAATGAGTATGAGACTCTAACTGGGAGTTGATACGCGCGGCCATCTGCCGCGCCTCTTCTTTATCCGGACCTATTTTGGGTCGCAAACGCTTTCCATTTTCATGGTAGGTGAGATACCAAATTTTACCGCGGAGATCGCCACGAACTTTACCGATCCGGAATGATGACTTACGGTTTTGCTTTGATGATTGCTTCATCAACAGAGCCTTTCAGAGAACCCCCGTGCCACAAAACGCCACAAAATGTGCCACAAATGGGAAGCTCTGGAGCGGTCCAGATAAAGCAAATGCCGCTGAGTTATAGGGTTACAACTCAACGGCAATCAATTAAGCGGAGAGAGGGGGATTCGAACCCCCGGTCCCGTTACCGGGACACAGCATTTCCAGTGCTATCGTATTCTCGCCACTACTATTTACGTTTATTGGGTTTGCGTCAACGTTAAAACGCTATCCGCACCATATTTGCACAGCTTACAGTACGGGCAGCGTATTCGTCAACGTTAGAGTTCGTACAATCCCCTTTCGAAGTCGTCAGCGAAGAACTGTTTTTCCGTAAGCGGTTTGCTGCCGTCCGTGGGAGCGGGGACGAAGTCCGCTAACGCTTCCTGCTGTGTTTGCAAAGTAACTTTGAGCGATGGCGTTAACCGGTCTTCATTAGTAACCCAAATAAGATCATCATCCTCACGCCGATAGAACTTTGCTGAGTTCGTGTTTCGCCAGTCGATCAACTCGGACAGCGTTCCCGCTTGTTCGGGGCACTGGGGCATCGGGGCATTAGGGGCATTAAGCTTTTTTCTTGATGCCCTAATGCCCTCCTGCCCCGCAAGATACCAGACATCGTATCTTCTGCCGTTTTTGTTTTTCGCTATACGCAGAATCTTACCTTTACGTTCCAACCAATTCAGAGAACGGTTTAAAACATCCGATTTCAGTTTGTGGGAAATCGTGTTTCTGATTTCCGTTTTCGTGATACCGGGTGACGTTTTCAACACGCTAAGGATTTTACTCTCCAGCGTATCGCCTTCCGTTTGATTGAAAATCAATCTGGCAGAATCGTCAGCAAAATCCCATACCGCATACGCTGCTTTCAGATGGCATACGTCAATTGTGGCAACGCCATCGAGTAACGCATAAAGCATCGCTAAACGGATTACCTGCGCTTCCGAACGGGAAGTTACCGCATCCCAAAGACCACGTCTTCCTTCGCCGAGTAAATCGTAACGTTGAACATACAACGTTTTCGCATCACGGGAGAGTTCCATTTTGCCGATCAACTTTGATTGTTGGGTTACTTCCTTCAATCGTAACCGTAGATCGTCTAACTCGATTACGTCACCACCTAACGGTAACGATTTCGAACGACGTGAAAGAACCCATAGAAACCGATTCCCGAATCCGTTGAATACATCAACGTTATCGAGTGACTTGTATAACTCTTCGTGCGTAATATGACCGATGATCGATACATGACAATCGGTAGCTTGTAACGGATTGTTACGTGTGCGAATCGATACCGTACCACGGTCCCAGAGATTACGTAATATAGGTGACAACGTATTTCCATCTCTTTTCATCACTTTTAGCGGTTGCGAAAATTCGCTTTCAACCGTCCACGCTTGTGGATGATCCTGTAGGTGTGCGATAAGTCCTTCTCCCGTGGATAATCCATCGATTCGTATATTGGATAATTCATCGTTATCCGAAAATACGTTGACGATATGACCCAGCGAAGTTCCTTTGCGTGCCCGTGAACTCTGACCGATGATAGCGAAGAACGTATTAGCGTGATGCGGTGTCTGTTCTATTACGATGTGCGGTGATCGTCCCACGATCACGGAAAACGCATTCAACAGCGTAACCAATAGCGCTACCGGATCGCTTTCCGTTTGCGGTTCAATACGTCTAACGACTTCCCCCGCAAGTCCGTGAAGAGCGTCATCGTGTAACGTAGGCCATTCCTCCGGTTCATCGTCTTCGTCTTCTATATCGTACACGATTTCGTAATCGTCTTCGTCGTCCGCTTCCGCTACGCCAACACGTTGGCGTGAGGAAGTTACTTTGTGACGTAATTCCTTTTCGTTCCACGGGGGATCGCAACGATTGTTCCATTCTTCGAGTACGTTTAGAATTTCATCGTCATTAAGAGCGGGGAACAGTTCCAGAAGACGACATACGGTAGAGAACGTGTGATCGTGACCGCCTTGACCGCTTATCGCTGGCGGTGTTTTTGCGAGATACCGCTTTGCTCTTTCCACGTCATCGATTTCGGTAACGGTATGCGCATTCATATACGCTTCCGTATCCGTTTGCGTAAGCAATGGCAGGAGCCAAGCGGGAATGTCAGCGAGTTCCGTTTCCGTGGGATCATTAATCCATTCATAACGCTTACCGCTTGCGTGTACGCTTGGCGGAAGAATTATGTAACCGCCTTCACCACGTACATCGATAACGGGATCGATTTTCTTAGTCGAGTTTTTGACGATCACGTTTTCAGGTAAGCGGTAGAAAAGATGTGTTCCGTTTCCGGTCTTCGCTTTCCACGTCTTGTAAAATGGCGTGTGCTTTTTTTCGAGCTTCGTTGATAACCCAGTAGAATCTATATCGATCACGATTATACCGCTAGGCGTTCCCGTGGCGACTGCGATATTCGCCGTTTCGTAATTACCGCCAAAGTAACTTTGTAGTTTTATGGGGTCGTTTGTCGCATCCTTATGACCGTGTGTCGTTATCGGATGCTTTGCAACGTTGTTGCAATCTGGTTTCCCGCAAGAGCATTTCCCGTCCTCGATTGCGTAGACGGGAAAGATTTTGAACCCGAGTTCGCAATAGGCTTGCGCAATTTCGAGTTTCGTTGTAGAATTACTAAATAGCATTGAAGGATTTCCATATAAGAATCTTTCGTTTGAGGAAACGCATACCTTACACGCCTACGCAGCGTGTAAGGTTTTTGCGTTTATCGTTTAGTTGTCGAGCATCGTAAACGTGGTGATTTTCGTATCTTTGGGATCGTTGGGTTTTGCCTCCACGATAATCATATATCGCTTACCGATGTAATCATTCGGATTGTTTTGCACGTCTTTCTCTAGCGGTTTCTTAGCCAGAGCAACCAAGAAACGACCGCATTTATTAGTGGTGGACGGTATGCGGTCTGACAACTCAGTCACGCATTTTCCAGCGTACTCGCCCTCGTCCACCGTAAAGCACCAGCGATATGCTGGCCCGGTTCGTGTGGTCGTTTTTTCCGCTCCATCAAATTTAGTTTTGTACATTCCAACTGGTATTGGCGTGTATCCGCTTTCGATTACGGTCAATACCTCGTTGACGTATTCCTTATCCTTCTTGTTCGTATCGATTGGATCTAATGGCATCGTTATGCCTCCTGTTCTTCGTTTGTCGTTATCTTTTGGCGTTGCAGGTATTCGAGAACGTCCCGTTCTTTGAATCTTAATTGCGTGCCAATTCGGTAACCGGGTATCACTCCCCGGTGTGCGAGGTTTCGCACCGTTTGCGGTGTAACCCCTAGCGTTTCTGCTACTGCTTTAATCGAGATCATAATTGTCTCCCTTCGGTTTGCGGTTGTATCCCAATAAACATCCTAACTCAAGGTGTTTTGCGATTTCGTTTCGTTTTTCTATTACAGTGTCGTTATGGAGTTTTTCACAAAGCGGAAAAGATTTTTACTGTAGCGATGCTTTGGCGGATTCGGGGGACGTTTGCATTTTTGAAGTGTTCTACAGTGGGGGCATCGGGGCAAGAGGGCGTTAGGTTTTTTTTGGAATCGATGCTTAACGCCCTAACGCCCCGATGCCCCGCATAGTTGACCGTCAAATGTCAGCGTTAGCCTCTTGCCCGTACCACGGGGCGTTAGGGGGCATTAGGTTTTTCACAGTTTTATCATTTTTTCGATCAAAGAAATGTACGCAGGAGAGCCACGATTAAGGTGTCTGACTGTACGCCAGAATTTTACCCCCCGATCAGTTACCGCTTGCGGACTTTCGGTTGTGGCAGTTGACGCACAACGCTTGATGGTTTTCCGAGTCCCACATATCGCCCCCTTGACGTACCGGAATGATATGATCGACAACGGTTGCTTCTGCCGTGATTGAAGGCGATTTAGCCAAACACGAAACGCATAGAATATGCTCTGAAAGGTACTGTAGACGGTAACGTTTCCACCTTTCATTGTACCTACACTTGTTCTCCAACGTCTTTCGATTGGTGTTTTTCTTCTTGCTACAATCGCAATCCGCTTTTAGGCAGCGACAACACGCTTTCTTCCGTTTACCCATAAGCGTATTTAGTTTCGGAACAAAGTAACTTTGATACGGGCCCCCCGTCCTGAATTGTGCGAATAAATAAAGCGCATGCCGTGTTCGTATAGCGGTCCTTCAATCCTGTAGCTTTTGAAGACGCCCCCCGAGTTGATGCGCAAAGCAAACCCCGCTCCCAAAGGGAGCGGGGTAACGTAACGGATAGGTAGGAATTTTTTTATTGGGTTACAATCGTTACCCGTACAACGTCAAAAACCGGGAACGCTATCCAGTGCCGAACGCAGTTCCTCCGTCTCTACGTGACTGTAAACGTCCATTGTTAACGTTATCGTTGAATGCCTGGCTAATTCCTTAGCTTTACTCGGATGGACGCCAGAACGAGCAAGAGAACTCACAAACGTATGACGTAACGCATGGAAATCAGCGTATCGCCCTTGTTCGTCCACGTATTCGATTCCCGCTTCTTCCAAGTCACGACGTAAGATTTTCGCTTGCCTACGTTCTGCCGCCCACGTACCGGGAAATAGCTTTCCTTTTTTCCCGTCAATCCATACCGTCAACCGTTCCACTAGAGAAGGGTGTAACGGTAGAACGTCTTCACGTTTCCGTTTGCTGTATGCTGCATTCAACGTAACCGTTTTCGTTTTCATGTTGAACGATGAAACGGAAAGCGAAGCGAGTTCACTTGCTCTTAACCCCGTACCGATTGCCAACGCATAAAGCATCGTTCTATCCGCTGGCGTGAACGCCCACGTAATCCCCCGAAACGTTTTTTTACTGCTGGCGGTAGTCTTCAATAACAAACGTATTTCGTCTTCCGTCAACGCCCTACGTTTCCGCCTGCGGTCAACCTTGGCGTTCATCAGTTGAACAGACTGGAGAATATCGTGTTCACATTTCCGTTGAACCCAGAGCCAACGTGTGAACCCCTTAATCGCTCTTGCGTACACGTTGGTACGTTCAATAGATAACGGTTGCGATGTACGTTTACCTTTTTGCGGTCTTCCTTTTTTCCGCCAACGGGAAAGCGTGTTCGTAACATTTGATGCGTTCAAACCGGACAGCGTGTTCGTTTTCGTCGCTTTAAGAATTGCGTCTATGCAATCGATTGTACGGGAAACGTGGAACGGTGTATTTCCACGGGAACGAAGTTCATCCTCGTACTTGCTCAACAACTCTTGAATGGGACGTTCACGGTTTTCGTCCATTTCCGTGATACCATGCGCCCGTTTACGGTCTTCGTCCGTTTGAAGACGACGTAACAGCGTTTCTGACGTTTTCCGGTCTTCGACCAACGGTATCTGTTTATTCTTACCGCTTGTCGTCTTCAGCGTCCCGTAAAACTTTCGACTCTCAATAACTTTCCGTTTTGCTTTTGGCGTTCCAGATTGAACCCGTTTACCGTTTTCGTCTACGTACTGTACTGTCTTCTTCTTCCATACTTTCATCTTTTCGCCTTCCGTTTTGAGAATGAAACGTGAAAGCGAACAGCGTTTTTTGTTTGCACCGTGTTTGCACGAAAACCCGTGCAAACACCATGCGGACACAAAAAAAAACGCCTACCGTGTGAACGGTAGGCGTTTGACGTAAACCCTTATAGCAAAGCGTTTATAATGCGGAGAGAGGGGGATTCGAACCCCCGGTCCCGTTACCGGGACACAGCATTTCCAGTGCTGCACAATCGGCCACTCTGCCACCTCTCCGAGTGAGGATCTGTCAGCTTAGCCCGAATTCGGGTGTATGGTAGCGCTTTCAGAACCTTTCAATTCCTATCATAGAGAAGTCCTATCATAGAGAAGCTCTGCCGTCGTCATGTCATTAGATACACTCAGGAATTTTGATGTATCAACATTCGACGTCAGGTACCTGAACTTAATCTTCTGATGATTCAGAGGCTGCAGTTGCACTCTGTCTGAAGGATTCTTCTCTGTCTTCAATCACTTTCAGAGATTTGAGACGGTTTTTCACCTGAAGTCTCTGTGCGGTCATCTGCCGCCATTTGGGAAGTTTTTTTCGCTGATCAGCTGGGACGTTTTGCTCATCCAGCACTTTACTGTAGTCGGCGATTGTTGCTTCCGCGTGTTGTAATTGTCGTTCTAATTGAGCTCTTCGTAAAGACATTGTCTTCCACTATCCCTTATGATGTTTTAATGACCATTTTCGTGATATCTGTTCAACCCGATTGTCTGTGCGCAAACCGAGCACTTCCCTTTTCTGAAGCATATAGGGAAGGTAGATTCTAGCAATATCAGATTGGATTTGACAACGGTCAGCTTGCGTAACCTGCTGTATTGTCATGTTTTTTGTTAGAGTGTATACGAAAGATCACTTGTTGTGTCGAGTTGCAAGTGGATGCCATCATCTATACTGCCAGAGAATGGGCTATCAACTCAATTAGTACTGTAAACTCAATTGGTACTGTATATGACGTCCAGTCTCAGTGAAGGCTCTACAATCAGACGATTATGTACCTGGCGTACGCCTTTGACACGACTGACTGACTCCTGAGCGACCTGTTTTTCGTAATAACTTTTGACAATACCTGTTAAAACAACTTCTTCCTGTTCAATTTCGTATTGAACATTCTGATTTGCGATCATTATTGAAGTTGAAATGGCATGCTTGACTAACTCGTTGAGCTGATGTGCATGATCTATGGCGATGTGTTGTGACATAATAGCCCGATACTTTAAGGATTTAAAAATTTTACTTTATCCTTATACATTTATCTCATCCTGAAGTAATAAGAAGTAGTGCAGCCTGCATTTGCACACATAGTTCTCTTCGGCTCTCAGAATCGCACGCATTCAGAAAAAATATAACGGTCTGGCAGATTCCGTAGCTCTGGTTGAGTTGAGGGATTACAATCGTAATAAGAGGTATGACTGGAGATGTTTTAAAATGAGCAAGTATTCTCTGTATCATGAGTTATGTAGTCGTATCTACTGATTTTGTTGGGGGTGATTCCGGTACGAGGAGTGATCCTTGGTATTTCAGCCCAGTTCGCTTTACAATAAAGTGAGCGAGTACCGTGGGAGTGAATGCGGCTGGTGTCTCCCCACGCAGGGATCAAGCGATGCACCATCTGTACTTTAGTATTGATTAAAGAAGAAGGAAAACCCCATTGGTAATCATCAGTGATCAGGAACTATTACAACGGTCGGTTGAGCCTGCTCATGATTTATTTCCGGTGATGAGGCGAGCGGCAGTCATGTCGCCTCTGGTCGTCTTACTGGTTTTGATGCCAGGCTTGCTGGCCTATCATTCCTATCGCATTGATGAGTTATCTGCCTGGTTTGGATTAGAGTGTCTTGGAAAAACCAGTTTGATCAGCGATAGCGGCAATGCACTGATTTCCCAGCCTCCTCTCGTGCGCTGGCTTTATATGGGGCTGCTTTCTTTGATTGGCCATTGGTCTTCGTCGCTGGTACTTTTTTCTTTTTTCTCAACGTCCTGCATGTTGTTCGTTGCATATCGCTTAACGAGAAAAGTCTGCAATCCCCGCTACGCGCTTGTGTTCTGTTTCCTGCTGGCATTTCACCCTGTTGTGATCAAACAGATTCAGCTCATCGAAGCGCCGGCATTTCCCATCCTGTTTGCGTTACTCACGATCTGGGGATACATCGGACATATCCAGACAGAATCCGGTGTTGTCTCTTATAAATTATTGTGTGGTGGAATTTCCCTTGGTCTTTGTCTGCTTTCAGGTGGAGCGCTGGCCTTAGGAGTTCTCCTGATGCTGGGGCTCTATATTATCAATCCTGTTGATCTGCCTAAGAATCGTTCTGGATCATCAGATTTGAAAAGGATGCCAGTATTAAAACAGGCAGTTCGTTTCTGGAAATCGTTATTAGTCCTGGCATTTACCGGCTTTGCCGTGGGAGGCTGGTGGGAATTAATGGCGGCATCGCAGATTGACGGATTCTGGGAGAACTGGTTTGCGGGGCCCGGCCAGCCACTGATCAGTCTGTATTGGAAAACGGAATTTTATCCCTCTAATTTTTTGCGTGATATTATTTCTTCAATGGGTTTTTTGATGGGTTTTGCTCTCTTTGGCCTGTTTCACGGAATCAAACGTGTACTGAAACCTGAGGGAAATCAAAGAGACATTGCCTGGTTACGTCTGGTCCTGATCTGGTTACTGTGTGGGTTACTCTTCTGGTGGGGCGTGCAGTATCTTCCACAAATGAAAGCCAGCAGCCGTGCGATGTGGAAGATGTTTTTTGTCATTCCGATGCTGGCGATTGTGACATGGGAGTTTCAGCAGATTGCCCTCCGTCGTGTCAGTTTTCCAACCGTGCTGGCTGTCTTTACGATCGGTGTACTGTCAGTGATTTTCGTAAGTGCTTCCCAGGGAGAAACGCTCAGTCCTCGAGTCTCAGCCAGTTTTCTGCAGCAGTTGATTGTTCTGGGTTTATCATTGATCATGGTTCTCTGGTACAGCAATCGCTTTAAGAAAGAGAATGGACATCGCGTCGTCGAAATTGCTTTGGTGATTGCCTTGTCGTGCTTACATGTTGTCTATGGTGGTTATTCCGTGCCGAAACCAAATCCCGCGGGAGAGCGATTATTACAGTTTGAGCATCAGTTGCGCCTGACTCAGAACGTATCGAGTTGTATTCTGGTCAGCAAAAATGACCCACCGCTCGAATTAACGTTTTTACTCTTTTATCTCTGGGGAGATATTGACCTTAAACATGTGCAGGGAACCGTGTTGCCACAGGATCTGGATTTTCCGGATGTGTCAACAACTTCGAATCCCAGTTCCACTCTAGAAAAACAAGTAATCATTCGCTGGGGAGTCTCTCCCATTTCATTACGAAACCTCGTGAATGCAGGATTTGTTTTAAAGCCGGTGGCCTCACCCGATGTTTACAAACAAAAAGAACTGCAGGCAGACCTGATCAGCAGATCTCCTCAGAGTTTTTAAGTTTTGTCATTCTTTCATGACACTGATTTTAGTACCTCGGAGCATTGAATATGACCTGCCGTGAATCAACACCAACTTGTGTGCACCGATTTATCAATTTAAAACCAATCGTTCTCTCGAGTATATGCCTGTTCGCGCTGGTGTCAATAATTCATGCAGCAGAGCCGGTTTCCTTAAAAGAATCGGATAATGAAAAGTGGTATAAAGGAAATTTGCATACGCATTCGCTATGGAGTGACGGCGATGATTATCTGGAGATGATTGCCGACTGGTACAAAACACACGGTTATGACTTCTTGTCTTTTACCGATCATAATGTACTCTCAACGTCAGAACGCTGGACTGTTCCCGAAAAAAATAAAGGCAAGCGGCATGCCTATGAAGAATTGAAAAAACGTTTTCCAGATTGGGTCGAAGAACGAAAAAACAAAGACGGCGAGATCGAAGTTCGTTTGCGAACCTTCGAGGAAGTTTCAGAGAAACTGGGAGAGCCCGGGAAATATCTGATGATCCTGAGTGAAGAGGTCACTGACCGCTATAAAAATATGCCGGTGCATATGAACGCCACTAACCTGCATTCGCTGTTGACTCCATTGGGAGGCTCGAGTGTTTATGAAGTCATGCAGAACAATACGAATGCCTTGCTGGCACAACGCGAACGGACAGGTCAATCGATGATGATTCATTTGAATCATCCCAATTTTCACTACGGCGTTACCGCAGAAGAATTGATGAAGGTCGTGGGCGAAAACTTCTTTGAAGTCTATAACGGGCATCCTGGTGTGAATAACAAAGGTGATGAAATCTATCCCAGCACCGACCGGATCTGGGATATCATCCTGACCAAAAGACTGGCAGAGTTGAAACTTCCCATAATGTATGGTCTGGCGACAGACGACGGACATAACTATCACAACATCCCCAGCCGTGCGAGCGAACCGGGTCGGGGTTGGGTCGTTGTCTTATCGAAAACGCTTGAGCCCGCAGCTCTGGTTGATGCGATGGAAACCGGTCGGTTTTATGCGTCCTCCGGAGTCAAACTAAAATCAGTTACCTGTTCCGATCAAGGAGTTCAGGTCGAAATCGATCCGGAAGAGGGAGTGGAATATACAACAGAGTTCATTGGCACGCTGGAAGGTTATCCTAAAGAGGGACTGCCGAAACTGGACAAACAAGGTCAGGAGCTACACGCTACAAAACGTTACAGCAAAAAGATTGGCGCTACTTTAAAAACCGTGAAAGGCACTTCCGCCAGTTATGATTTCAATGGTAAGGAAATTTATGTGCGGGCTCTGGTCCGTTCTTCCAGGCTGCATCCCAATCCGTCGGAAATCACAGATGTCGAAAGTGCCTGGGTTCAGCCAACTCCAGGACCGGCGGCTCCAAAACAGTAACTTTATGGTTTCTCTTCAGTCTCGACTCTGATCATGCTACTGGTTTTAGTGGCGATCAGAGTCTGTCGGCTGAGGAGTAAATTCTTCGATTCGTCATACACCGAAGTTTCCACCTGCGCGATTCCGAAAGGAATCTGGTCACTTAACCAGAGGTCCGTTCGATAACGCAGTTCTTTCTCTGCCGCTGTTTTGGAACCGATCGTGACTGAAACCTGGGACGCTGCCAGTTGACAGCGAATCGCATCGTCGCTCAGTGGTATAAACAGATATCTGATCTTTCCCGGATTATACTTCCGGGCGCGAGGCATGCCGTAAAAGAAACGTTCAGCAGCATGTTTTTCCGCCGGACTGACATTCCCGTCTGGCCACCGTAAAAAGTCTTGCGGAAATTTCCCCACTTTGAAAGCAGGGACATCGATCAGATATTCTTTCGTTTCTACTTTTTCGTTCCCCAGAAATCGGGTGACCTGAATCGTACGCAGATGTTTTGCGGCGTCGGATTCATCTAAAGGTTTCACGCTGAGTCTGAGTCTGATCAGGCGACCGTCATTGGCAGGCCCCGTGAACTCGACAAATGGCTCCGGAATCTCAGGCGTGGGATCGGGAATGGAAGCCAGCCAGGTGGTTAAGGGACGCTCGAAAGCGGGAGGCCGTCGCTCATAGTTTATCCAGCCGGATTGTTGTAACACTGTATATAACCAGGGAGCCCGCCAGGGATTGTGCAGAGGATGATGGGCTGAAAAGACGGAGCCCAGCAGGCATAAGACTCCCAGAATCTGTAACCAGCGTTTATGGGAAAACGCATCGAGAAAAGGAATCATGCTGATCAGCCAGAACGGAGTGAGCCACAACATCCAGCGCAGAGCAGCACTGTTGCCACCGTAGTTATAGTTGTCTGTGCGGGACAGATAAAATCCGAACACGATCACACTCACAACCAGGCTGATCCAGAGCAGGGGACGCAGAACATGGTCGTTCGTATTTCTGAGACGCAGCCAGGAGATCAGGGTCAGCAGATAGATGGGGGAAAGCGAAAAAATTCCGTGATGGCCCAAAGTACAATGGAACAAATAAACCAGTGGGGAATCCAGATTCTGGTCGAGTCCCTGTGGATTTTTCCAGTAGCTGGGAACGCCGCGGTATTCGTATAAATACTTTTCGGTTCCATAATACATATAGAAGGGTTTCCAGCCTCCGGTAGCGGCATAATTCGTCGCAAAGAATCCGATCAGAGGAACGAGTGCCGCCGGCAGAAAAACAAGACACGTCAGCCGGGGGTTCACTTTAAACAGAAGCCCGAACACAATGAGGCCGAATAAAGCAGCCGGCAATTCGTTGCAGCAGGTCAACATCGCGAAGAAACCGGCCAGCAGAAAATAAAACGGCTTCTGTTCCCGATCCAGCAGAATTCTCAGGAAAGGGTACAACGCAAAAACGGCGCTGGAGGCGGCGATGGAGTGATTATTCAACGTTAATAGAAACGGCGTTAACAGTGTCGCAAAACAACCCGCGATGACCACAAAGAAGCGGGTGAAATCGTGTCGTGCATATCGTTCCACCATCAGGCAGAGGAGCACAAGGGCAATCAGCATCGGCAGCAGGTTGACGATGATTAATATCAGATGCGCAACGTCGTACAGATTCTGATTGAGATTTAATCCGGTTGTTGTTTTGATGACCCAGTACAAACCGGCGACCATCGTCGGGAAGAGTGCCGGCTTGGATGAATAAAAATGTCCTTCATGGCGAACCTTATCAATGCTGGACCAGCCGGCCCGCGCGTCGATCGTATCGATCTGATAGGTGCCCTGTTCCACAAGCGACCAGACTGTGCACCATCGCGAACGGTCATTGGCACTTTGCAGCGGTGCGCTATTCAGAATGGCTGCCAGGCTTTGTCCCAGCGTAACCGTTAACAATAGCACGTACACGAACCAGCGCAGATTTCGGGAACAAGTGGCCTGTTCCTGCGGTTCCAGGGAAGCGATCGATGTCGAGGCGGTTGAGTTCGGCATAAAGTCAGAGGCGTTTTCTGAAAGGGCGCACGTTGGTTGAATTTCCGGGAGAGAGACGGAAAACAGCAGCGACATCGCGCAGGCTGGTAACAGATCTCAGCCTGAAGATTATAATATGCAACCCAAAAAACAAACGGGGAACTGATGCGTTTACACACTGTTTTTTATTTTTTCAGTAAAAAGCAGATCATTCTATGCCCGATGATCACTCAATCAGAGAACCTCAGAAGCAGCCATGCACGGGGAATTAGAATAATTCGTGAATCGGTTCGCCATTTTCAATGACAAAATTCGGTCGCCCTTTATCATCAATATAATGGGTATCCAGGGGGACTCCCATGTAGCGATAGATCGTCGCTGCCAGATCTCCCGGGCGAACAGGGCGATGCTTGATCTCGGAACCATCGTCTTCGCTGGCACCGATCACCTGCCCATGTTTCATGCCACCGCCGGCCAGGCACATTGACATGACGACGGGCCAGTGGTCACGGCCGTCGGTACTTCCCTGAGTTCCGGAGATCGGAGATCGCCCGAATTCTCCCATGGCAATCACGAGCACCTCATCCGATAATCCGCGTTCTTCCAGGTCCAGTACAAGCGTGGTCAGCAAGTGATCAAAGAGTGGTAACAAAGGACCGAGTCCGTTTTTAATGCCGCCGTAGGGAGGGATGTTATCGCCATGATTATCCCACGTTCCGGAAGAGGGGTGGTAACTCAGATCGAGCGTCACGAAGGAACTACCCGCTTCGACCAGTCGCCGGGCGAGGAGCGCCTGTTGACACCAGAGGTGTTTGCCATAGCGGTCACGCGTTGCGGTGGATTCCTTGCTGAGATCAAACGCCTCTTGCACACGTTGCCCGAGAACCATGTCATAAGCCCGCTGACTGTAACTGTCGATGGCGGACATCGAACCGGCCTGGTCAATATCACTGCGCAATTTATCGAACTGCTGCATCAGATCGCGTCTGCTTTTCATACGTTCGTAAGAGAGTCCGGAGGCGAATTGAAACATTTTTCCGCCGCTCATCTGACCGGTATCGTTGCCCAGTGTATCATAGACAGGCAGGTTGGCGGCATCGTTGGCAATGAATGGATCGTATTGTTTTCCCAGATAACCGCCCCATGCGATATGTGTCGGATCTTTTATGAACGCCACATAGGGAGGCATGCCAGGATGATTCGAGCCGTGATGTTTCGCCACGATGGAAGCCATTGCCGGAAATCGATCGCCTTTGCGATTGGTGCGCGGCGCTGCCTGCAGGTTGGAAGTCTGCATGACCTGATTGGGTTGATGGCTGCTCATTTTGGGGTCGACTGAGCGGATGAGTGTAAAGCGATCCATCATCGCCGCCTGCTTGGGCAGTCGGTCCGTAATCGTGATGCCGGGCACGGATGTCTGTGTGACTCCAAACGGGCCT
This sequence comes from uncultured bacterium, assembly GCA_963974925.1. Taxonomy (GTDB): domain Bacteria; phylum Planctomycetota; class Planctomycetia; order Planctomycetales; family Planctomycetaceae; genus Gimesia. The sequence continues at coordinate 52,722 of CAXBFD010000032.1, forward strand.
CGGTTTTGAATCGGACGATCCGGTTTGGGATCCCAGGTATCAATGTGACTCGGACCGCCGGTCATCCAGAGCAGGATCACACTTTTTTTCGGCAGCGAAGATTTACCGACAGACTTCAGTTGGTCCGAGGCGCGAATGAGATCAGGAACAGACAGACCCGCCAGTCCCGCCAGCGATGCTTTGAGCATATTTCGCCGACTCTGCAAAACCAAACCTTCAGGAACCAGCGGATTAAACGCGGTAAAAGCATGCTGCGAATGTGTGCGCGGATGATTTCTGAATTGCATTACGGATTCCACTTACCGATTTGAGATGGCGAAACACGGGGTGCCACGCCTTATATATTTAGCCTTCCTAATTATATCGTCATCCATTGATGTATTCAATAGGATTGTTGGTATCGGTTAAATAAATGACCGAAATAGAACGGTTCCTGGACGGTTAAATCGGTAAAGCCCATCGTGTTCATTATCAGAAACGACCCGTTGGCTGAGAGCGCAGTCAATGGTCTCTTTTTTTGGGTTGTGCTGAAAAAAATGCTACAATTTCGCCGTGTATTCCCGATTTCAACTGGAATTATGCACCCTCTTGACACCGCCGTGCCATTCTCCAATATGCGTGTTATGCGTTGCGCGCGTGGGTGTTTGATTCTGCCAGTGAATGCATCCCCCCCTGTGAATCTGCTCCCCATAAAACCCGCTGGTTTCAGACCGATTTTACTCAACCTCAAGCCTCCTGGTTCAAAATGAGCACCAACGTTCGGCGTCTTATCGGCGCGCATCAGTCGCACCTGGGCGCCGAGGAACGCAGAACAGAACATGTTCCACCACAGTTCTGCGCTCCGTTTGTCACAACCCCATATTGACATCCTCACGCCCTTCACAATGATTGTCTCCAGCGATACCACAACGCGTCCCCGGCTGGATAACAGATTCAACAACACAAAAAGCAGACATTCCATGTCAGACCTCTCTCACAATTGCGATCAGATAAAACCATGCAGACCGAATCAGTCCTTCGGCGGCTGTGTCCAAAAGAGTGCGCAGCAGACCTGGAATGGATTCTACCTGATGTCAACCAGAGAAACGCAGATGAAAATCCGGCAGGTATCACAGAACAGGGCGCATCGGTGCCCCATTCAACAGGCGAGTGTCGTGTCATCAAAGTGCGGGGTACCACAAAACAGATCCGGAAACATTCTCAACCGGATTGAAGAAGGCCGGCGGGTACGAGGCTTGCTCTGCAAGCCTCGCGGGATCGCGCATCGCAGCACTGTCGAACCAGTTCTACCGGTCCGGTTCGATGCAGATCCAGTTCAGGCAGGTATTAGTCCCGGCCCCCGGTTTCCCGATCTCAATCGTCAGTCGACCATCGGAAACATCGGTTTTGACTTTGCGCTCCAGAAACGTTCCGTTGGCGGTGGCGGCATCTTTCACCACCTGATTCCCTTCCACTGTGACCCATTGACCGATCTGCTCGTGTCCGGAATCTCCAATACACACGGTGACCAGCCAGGAACCGTTGGTCACTTCACACTCCCAGACATCATGGTCGCGCGTAAACAGAAATGTGTCCCGATAGGCTTCAGGCACTTGATTCCGTTGACGATGATTCGGACTGAGATCGCGTCCCCATCCGAAACCCCGTTTGTGATCGAACACCAGGCCATGATCCGAGTCAAAGCCGGTTACAGGGGGCGCGTTTTTTCCTGTGAAATTAATCCGGCGGCCAGAAACGGTTTTGGTTTTGTCTAACAAGCCGTCCTGCTCAGCGGATGCTTCCGCTTTTTTCCACTGGACGGGTTCACCGGGAGTAAACGGCGTGGGATCATCAACGTCCGGAATACCGTCGCCGTCTGCATCGTCGGGCTTCAAGCGGGGGAATTGTTTCACGGGCAGATTTTTGAGGGAGTTCCACAAGCGTTGGCAGAATTCTCCCCGGCTGATACCTTCGTCAAATGAAAGCGGCAGATTGGCAATATCCACTGTTTTGAATGCAAGCCATCTGGTTTCCTCTCGCCATTCGGGCGTGGCACGATCATCGGGGTGAAAATCAACGTTGCGCACTTCCATTGGTAAAATTCCCCGCGCTGCCAGTCGATTAATCGCCACAAAAGACGGGTGTGCCGGCGATAAATCACGATACGGCCAGATCAATACTGCAACTCCCGCTTCCGTCGCACCGCACAATGCGTGGCGTACCTGCTCCAGCCGTTCACGATCGTAGGGGATCTCTCGTGGCGGTATTCCCTGCTGCAAGGAGATGGCCGCTGTTGCACCGGCGGCCTGACCGATGGCAACACATTGATCATGCAGACGAATCGCCGCGCTCACAATACTGCTGTATCCCACATTTTTTTGAGCCCCTAGCAGACCATCCATTTCTGCCGGAACCAGACTCCGTAATGGAAAGACCGAACGATCGCTGACCAGGCTGGTGTTCCGCCCCGGTTTTTCATAGTCGATCCAGGGGCCCTGATTGCCTTCTTCTTTTAAGTAAGCGCGGCCCGTGCGGTGGAAATCGTAATGGAACTGCCAGGCGAATAGTCCATCGGGATACATCACCCGTGAAAAGCGTTCGCGCGCGGATTTCTTAGTGGGTCCATCATTATTCCGGCCGTCCTGCTCACGCATCATATACATGGCTTTCAGACGCAGTGATTCTCGAATATAAGGTTTGTGAGGCAGCCGGTCTGTTGTTCCAAATTCCTCACTCAATTGAAAGTGACGGAAGCTGTTCGTTTTATCGGGAGCCTGTTCATGCACAAAATTCTGTAAATGATAGAGCAGGCTTAATGAATGTCGTTTGGCATCGTCAAAAATGATCTGTCTCTGCCGACGGTTCATCAGCACGATATTTTTCCTGGATGCTCCCGGTTCCGTTGCTTCGAGCGCTTCGATGACGTGTAAAGGCAACCGTTCGAGCGGGTAATCCTGACCCAGCATAAAATTCAGCAGGATGCTGGTTTTGTGATCTTTGCTGGTATATCCGTCGACAATCCGTCTCACGGTGAAAATCGAAAGTTGCCGCGGCGATGCTTTGCCAGCGTCCGGCCAGTGTAGAATCGATCCCAGTTTGACCGGTCGATCCCATTTCAGATCTTTCATCCGGGCTAAGCTCAGCTTCGATGTTCGTACAAAATTGCGGTCGTCATAGCGTTCCGGTCTGGGAATCGGCGTGTCTTTGTCGGATTCTTCCACGATCATCGCCCAGGTGAGCGGGTTCATTTCATTGGCAGGATAATCGTCGGTATTCACGGGCGCACTGGGTTCGTTGTACCGCGATCGGGGATCGGCTCCGAATTCAAATTCCGCTCCTGAAACCTGAATGGCGTCTCCCCAGTCTGACGCGTCAATGGTTAATTTCGCCGTGATGTGCAGGTCCGCCGTTTCTGTTCCTGTGGGCGCAAACCAGAGCCCCGTTAATTGCGGGCGCGCTCCGTTACGATTCACATCGGCTTTGACGGGATAACGCTGTGTGATCAGCCGGACCTGCCCGCTGTCGAGACAGGGTTGCAGCATTTCTCGAAAGATCGCCTCGGCTTCTGCGGGGCGAAATGTGGAAGGTCCATGAAAGGGTCGGCCCGGCATGGGGGAGCCGTACTTCTCTGTATTAAAGGTTTCGATGCGATCCATCAATTCTTTAAACAGTCCACTGCGATGAAACGAGCGTTTCATGGGATGCCAGTCGACACCCCAGCCGACTTTTCCCGGGCCTTTGTTTTCATCGACGCAGGCCAGCGCCTGTTCTGTGTATTGCCCCCCCAGCCATTTCCCGTCCAGCACAAGTGTGATTGAGTTCACTCCCAGCCGTGCAGCCTGGATCGCCGCTGCCCACCCCGATTCGGTTCCTCCAACGATCAGCAGATCGGTTTCGGTTTCGGTTTCGCTCACCTCCGCTCTGAGCGGGATACAGATCGAGAAGACGATCAAACAGCAAATGAGCGCTCGTTTTTTAGTCATCGGCGTGATTTCCTGTTCGAGTTGGGGTCTATGTCATTGATTGTGATTTCAAAATTCAGAGTCTGATTTTCTCTGGGAATTGTTTGTTTCAATTCGTAGTCTTCAAAGATCAGAGTTCCGTCGCCTAAATCTCCGGCAGCGACCTGTCCATCAAAGGCGGAGATGCTGATTTTATAAGGTCCGCCCAGCAGGCCTTTATTCGGTAACGTCTGATAAAATCCTTCACTGATTTTAGCCATACTGCCGGGGCCAGGTACAGAGTCTGGTTCAAATGAGATGTAACCGACGGGAACGGGTTTTCCTTCAAAGGTCACGGTTCCGGAATAATGATATTTTTTGAGATCGGACTGTGATCCGCCACAGCCTGCTGTCGGGCAGAACAGGCACAGCATGAATAAAAAGCGGTATCTGTTCGATGGGAAAGTCTGAAAGCCGTTCATCGCTCAAAGCCCCCTACCGGCAACCCGTCACCACGGTCTGCGAGTGTACGATAAGTCGTTAAATCCATATTTTCGCTCAGAAAATGAACCGATCCATCAGCCATACAGACATGACAGCCCCCTTCATGAAAGCTGCTGAACGAACCATTCATTGCCCCTCGATTGCTGTATCCGGTATCGGTCTTGGAACCGTCCGAATCGAGGTAGTTAATCTGCCAGCGTGCGCCGATCTGGACGCCGGGAATTTCTCCGGGTGCCTGATGGCTGGAATCGCTGGAGGCCCAGCCATAATGCGCGTCGGCGGGGGTGCGACTACCGGGACGAAGCTGGTACTTTGATTCAGCGACCATAAAAATGTTTGTCGAACCATCGATTAAGTCACGCATGCGAATTCGAGAATCGGTGTGAAGTATGCCATTGGTAAAAAACCAGCGGTCTGTTTGCGTCGTGCATCTTCCTTCCGCGGGACCGGTCGCACCGCCGTTCACACCGAAGTAACTGCTGTTATTCGCACCCGTTTGAGAATTGATATCACTGGGGCATTGATACTTGGGGTTGCTTCTCAAAAATGCCGCGTGGTTGGCTGCGGAACCGTGCGGGTGGGTGCCCGTGGGATCGTGATTGGCAAACCCCGTGAATGCCTCTTCG
>CAXBFD010000033.1:0-57481 GCA_963974925.1 uncultured bacterium
GGTCTCCACCTCAGGCACCCTCATCATAATCAATGGTGAGGGTGCTTTTTTTATGGAGTTCAGCTGGGAAAAAAGTCTGCCAGATTCACGACTTTTTCCGTACGGGAAGAGTAGTCAATGGCATTCAGGACTCTTTGAGTATTGATCCCCAGGTCTGCCCATTGCTGTTCTAATCGACCAGAACGAATAATATCGCAAAAGTGATTGATCATGCAGGTTTCCTGTAGAGGCGCTTCGGTTTCGTACCTCGTGGAATTGCCGAAACCATCTTTGACATGAAACGCGGGCCTGCCTGTATCCCACGGGCGTGTGAAGTCATCACAATATAGGGATGCTTTCGTACCGGCAATTTCAAACCATTTCCGCATGCTGATATCAAAACCACAGTCGAATGAAGCGATGCGATTTTTGCTGAACCACATGATGCCTGTGAAATTATAGTCAACGTCATTGTAAGGACGCGCAGTTCCGAAGACCTTTTGTGGGAGTTCATTAAACGCCCAGAGTGCTGCACCGATACAATACCAGCCTAAATCTCCCAGGGAACCGCCGCCCAGATCACGTTGAAGGCGTAAATCATTTTCGGGGACTTTATCCCAGCAGAAGGTGAATGATGAAGTGAACCGTCGATGTTCTCCGAGTGCATCACTGCGAATCATTTTGAGAATCTGCTGCGCGCGTGGATGGTGGTACCACATGACTCCATCCATCAGTTGTACCTGGTTCTCCAGGCAGACGCGGCGCATCTCCCTGGTCTGGTTCACATTTAAAGCCAGTGGTTTTTCACAGAGAACGTGTTTGCCGGCTTTGGCTGCGCGAACGGTCCATTCGCCGTGCAGCGACGGGGGGAGTGGAATATAAACTGCATCAATCTCCGGATCATGCAGAAGTGCTTCATAGCTGCCGACACTGCGTTTGACATGATGTTTTTGTGCCCAGGCGTCTGCTTTCGCAGAGTCACGACTGGCAATGCAAGTTAGTTCCGCATTCTCTGCCTGATGAATGGCGATACTGATTTTTTCTGCGATCCGAGCAGTGCCCAGGATTCCCCAGCGCACAGTTCGGTTTGAGTTTTTCATGAGACGGGTTCCGGATAATTTATAAAAAAAATTGAAATCTTGAAATTAAATCGTTATTGTTAAAGATAGAGCAGCACATCATTAAACATTCAATTCTTCAGGTTGCTCACTAATTCCGCTCAATATCACAGACTTTCGCAGATCTGTAAAGTGATCGTCGTTCAGTTGACTTATGAGAATGTTTCATCGTAATCGAATACTGGTTTTGATTGCACTAAAGATGAATGGACACGTTTCTAGTACGCATTCATTGGAAGAGATGCAAGCTAAGCTGATGTGGGCATAACACTGCGTTCTTAAATTATCTGATGCATAATCTGGTAGACAGGAGTGGAAAATGGCCAAACGAATACAGTTACTTTTGATCATGGGAACCGTTTTGATCGTCGGCTGGACTCTGGTGGAACCAGCCGGCGGCGCACCCAAAAACAGTATGATCACAACGTTAAAGTTACTGCCTGATGTACCTCAGGTAAATTTATTCGAAGGCATCGAACAGCAGGCATTGACTGTCAGAGTCGCGCCGATCAGCGCCTATAATTCGTCTGTGTTTATTACTAATCTGACAGCGCAGCCGCTCACTGTAAAACTTCCCCAGTCGGTAGCGTCGATTCATATTCTGGCACAGAACGGACCTGGCGATGGTTTTCTTCAAGGACTGCAGAATCAACCGCAGCAGCAGACAGGCAAGAGTCAGGCTGTAGGAGGAAATCTGACGCCGGTCGGGAACAACCAAAACTTTGACTTCAAAGGTCTGTTCACCATCCCGGCAGAAAAAACCGTTCGCTTGCGCCTGCAATCGGTTTGCCTCGAACATGGGAAACCGAGCCCTTCGAGTCTCAAAACTTATGAGCTGAGACCCATTGAATCACAGGTTCAAGACAAAGCATTGGTCTTGTTGCTCACAAAGTTTGACCCGCGCTATGATGACTGGGAAATGATGCAGGCGATTGCCTGGCATTTATCAAGTCACATGGAATGGCAGGAACTCGCGAATGAAAAGAAAGACCGTGTCATCGGCGGTGGAGTTCCACTGTTCTCAACAGCACAGTTACTGGCTGCGAAAAAAATTGTTGAAATGGCTCAGGTAAACGTCAATCGTAAACAAACGGCTGAGAAACGACAGGAATTCCCAGACTCGAAAACCGATGTGGATTCCATTTCCACTTTCAGCAGAACCAGAGGCAATCGACGTTAAACAGCGGAAGGGGCTCCCTTCTAAAGAAAGCCCCTTCTGTTTGTTTCCAGTTGCTGACCTGGATGCGAGTGCGTTCGTGATGTGTTATCCGTCTGCGTCGCAGCCGTGGCACATGAAATTAGCGCGAAAGCGGTCTGAACTTAAGTCGGTGAGGAGAGTCGGCGTCTTTGCCAAGTTCCTCATGCCGTTTCGCCTCATACATTTTGTAATTCCCTTCAAACCAGCGCACTTTGCTGTCGCCTTCAAAGGCAATGATATGCGTTGCCAGTCGGTCCAGAAACCAGCGGTCGTGGCTGACGACCAGTGCGCAACCGCTGTAATGTTCCAGGCCTTCTTCCAAAGACCGCAGCGTATCGACGTCGAGGTCGTTGGTCGGTTCGTCCAATAATAAAAGGTTGCCGCCCGAACGGAGCAGTTTTGCCATATGGACCCGGTTTCGTTCACCGCCGGAAAGTTCTCCGACCAGTTTTTGCTGATCAGGACCTTTGAAATTAAATCGACCGACATAGGTGCGGGAGTGGATGCTCGATTTACCGACCACCAGATGTTCGTGACCCTGTGAAATTTCCTCATAGACGGTTTTTTTAGGATTCAGCGAATCACGACTTTGATCCACATATGACAACTGGACGGTTTCGCCCAGTTCCAAAGTCCCGCTGTCCGGTTTTTCCAGTCCCATGATCATTTTAAACAGAGTCGTTTTACCTGCACCATTCGGGCCGATGACACCCACAATTCCGCCGCGGGGTAATTCGAATGTAAAATTCTCAAACAGCAGTTTGTCGCCGAAACCTTTTGTCACATTTTCAGCAATGAGTACCCGGCTCCCGAGTGGTCTGGAAATCGGGACCTGAATATCAGAAGCGTCATCCTGTTTTTCGTAATCTTCTGCTGCCAATTCTTCGTAGCGCTGAATACGGGCTTTGTTTTTAGAGGCCTGGGCCTTAGGCGACATGCGGACCCATTCCAGTTCCCGTTTGAGGAATTTTTGCCGTTTGGATTCCTGTTTTTCTTCTACTGCCAGACGCGACTGTTTCTGTTCAAGCCAGGATGAATAATTGCCTTCAAAAGGAATGCCTCTTCCCCGTTCCAGCTCCAGAATCCAGCCGGCAACATTATCTAGAAAGTAGCGATCGTGCGTGATGGCAACCACGGTACCAGTGAAGCTGTGCAGATAACGCTCCAGCCAGGCAACCGATTCTGCGTCGAGATGGTTGGTCGGTTCGTCCAGCAGCAACAGATCGGGGTTCTGCAATAAAATTTTGCAGAGTGCGACGCGACGCTGCTCTCCACCAGACAGCGTTCCAATCACCGCATCCCCGGGGGGAACGCGCATGGCGTCCATGGCAATGTCCAGTGTCCGATCGAGTTCCCAGAGATTGGAAACGTCGATCTGGTCCTGAAGTTTGGCCTGTTCTTCGATCAGCTTTTCCATTTCTTCGGGAGAAGGATCTTCTGCAAACAGCATGTTAACTTCATTGTAGCGGTCCAGGATGGCCTGAGATTCTTTGACGGCTTCTGCGATACACTCATCAACCGTCTGTTTCGGGTCCAGGTCCGGTTCCTGTTTGAAGTGACCGATTTTGATTCCCTTGGCAGGACGGACATCACCTGTAAATGTTGTATCCTCGCCCGACATGATTTTCAGGAGTGTACTTTTACCTGCCCCGTTGGCTCCCAATACACCAATTTTTGCGCCCGGAAAAAATGAAAGCCAGATGTCTTTCAGAATTTCTTTCTGCTCGTAGGTTTTGGTGACGCCTTCCAGTTGCATAATATATTGTTGTGCCATGTCTCAATCTCGTGTCCTGTTGGACTTAAACTTTTTGTTTCAAAACGGTTATAAAAATAGATCCGGATAAATCGGGAAATTAGACTGTTCTCAGATTCAAGCTCGGAACCGACTTTAATCTTGCGGAATAACATAGCTGGACATTCTTCGCAAGTCACTCGAAATGGGGGCTACTCCGTGAAATATTCAAAAAACTGTTGAAAACAGGCCTCAATTTTGAATACGGGACGGGCTTCCCATGTAGAAAGTGATTCTCTCGTTCAGATTAACTTCGCTGTTTTGACCTGCCAGCTTGAGCGAGCGAGGGGGCTGGTTTGGTCCTGTATTATTACCGCAGAACAGCAGAAGTGAATATCTGTGTGTCGAGATTTCGTCGTTTTTCTCAGTGCCTGGACTCGGAGCGTTTATTGATCCGCTGCCTTGCGTTTCAGAATGATGAAGTAACCCTCTGTCTGATCCGGGATCAACTCCCACTGTTCGGGGTGGTCATGATATTCGGGAATCTGATCAGGGGTTTTGATTTCGCTATAGGGATGTTGTGTGTCAATCACAATATAATCTGTGTCAGCGGGCACTCCCGATTGGTAGTCGTTAACTTTTCTGCGGTAATTACTGTAGTCGTAGGATCTTGCATGATGCGTGAAGCGGGGGTGGACAAAGTCGGTGGAAGCCACGTTACTTTCCGGCGGAACCAGCTGTGCTACTTTCGGAAACTGATTCGCCCGTTCTCCCGGAACATAAAGACGCTCCCAATACCAGGCAGAGCCGGAATCCCAGAAGACCAGTCCCAGAGGTCCGAGACTGAAGAAGATTCCGGTGGCAATCGCGGAACTCCAGAGGAAGTGTGTCGCAAAGGTCCGTACTGTGGCCGAATTGATGTTCAACGATTTCCTTTTCAGGGAACAGTGCTCCATCAGAGCGGGAATATTTCCCAGGCCGGCGGCCGCCGCCCAGCAGAGGATGGGAACGATCGGGGCATGAAAGTGGTGGCGGGGATCGTGCGCTAATTCGTTCAGGCACAACAGGCCGAAGATCGGTGCCGCGACCAGCAGGCGGCTGGGAGAAAAGAGCGGCAGAAATCCTAAAGGTACGATCAGTGCGAAGCCGTAAATGAAGGTGCCCGGCTGAATCAGCTCGCTCCCTAATAACGAAGGATTAAATAACAGATTCCAGACAACTTCGCCCAGCGAGTTTCCGAATTTACTGAAGTAACCCACATAGTGGACCTGATCTCCGCTGCGAAACCAGGGGATGGCTATCTTGACGACCAATGCCAGATAAACAACAGCAAACAGGGAAAGACTGATTCCCGGTGCGATGGACTTAAAGAACGTTGGTTTGGGATTTGTGGTTGTCAGTTTGCTTTCGTGCCACTGTCTCCAGGCAATCCAGAGTCCCAAAGGCCCGAGCACGATGGCATAATCTTCTTTGGCAGTCAAAGTCAGCAGCAGCAGGATAGTAGCCGTTTTCCAGTGTTTTAACTCAATCGCTTCGAGTGCGAACAACAGAACGGGAATACCGAAACTGATCGGGCGAAACGTTTTCAAATCGATGGCAATATCAAGAAACTGCATCGGAAAATAACACAAATAAGCGGCCACCATCGCTTTGCCGGCCGTCGTCGAACGGCTGTGCCGAACGGCCATGCGATAGAGGGGGATCGCTCCGATCGCTAAAGCCAGTGTTTCGCATAATTCCAAAAGTAAATGAGAAGGCCAGATCAGGTAAAGTGGCAGCAAAAACAGATGGATGAACTGAATATGCTCTCCCCAGAATAAACCCTGATCGAGATAACTGCGAAATCCTTTTCCATGTGTGACATTCCAGAGATGTTCCTCGTACATGGCTGAATCACCGTGCGGGATCAGCAGGCCTTCGTAGAGCCGCCAGTTCATAAGTGTGAACAGCGTCACAAACAGCCCCATCATGAGCCAGGCTGCAAAGGGAATGTTCATCTTTTGTGCTGTGTTGATCTGATTCGGTTCTGCCGGGGGATCAAAAGTATTACTGGAAACCGGTAGAATCAATGCAGCGAATGTGGCGATCCAGCTCGCGATGGCAACTGAGAACCAGAATTGCGAAGTCGCCAGTAACAGGTTTTCCAGGCTGGTCCAGCCGAGAATGAATGCCACGATCCGAGAAATTTCCCAGACTGCGGGCAGCAGCCACCAGCGGTAGCCTAGATAACCCCATTCGGAAAACGCGATGCTGATCGGAAGCCGGCCCATTTTGGAAATCAGTAATGCGCCGATGATCCCGGTTCCGACTGCCGCAAAAAACAGATAGCCCATCAGCGGAAAAAACGGAATGCTGGCCGATTGGGTCGCCGGTTCGATCTGACCCGACCAGACTTGAACCAGACTCTGCCAGAGCGTCGTGCTGACGTATAAGGTGGCAAGATTCACATTGCTGAAAAGGGATTGTATTGTCAGTGTGACGGAACCGCTTCCCAGCAGAAGGCAGAGCACGGCGCACGTGAAGCGTCGGCTGTCAAATTGCGATGCGGGTGTGGTGTTCTGGTTCATCAAATTCCAACTGGATTCAGGGGCTCACACGGTGATTGTGACAAAACGGGTGATTCAGATCACGAATTTTAGAGAAGAAATGTGAAAAGAATGTGGTTTAGGTGAAAAAAAACAGGGCATTGCTACAATAGTCTGCAGGAACCCGTCTGTATTAATATTCTAAATGGTTTTCTTTCAGCAGGGAAGCATAACAGGTTTGACCATGAAACATTCCGGTGAGCAGATTCGCGTTTATTGCGCGGGACCGTTATTTAATCGATCTGAACGTGAAGAGATGACGGCAATTGCCGATCTCTTATCAGAAACAGGTTATACTGTTTATTTACCTCACCGGGATGGTATGGAATTTCGACTGGTGCTGGAAGTGCTGGTGGAACGGAACTGGGATGCACCAACTGCGGCTCAGTTTTTGCACGAAGCCATTTTTGCATTGGACGTTTATCAGCTCGTAATCGAATGCGAGGCAATGGTCTGGAATCTGAATGGCCGTACTCCTGACGAAGGAGCGGTTTCGGAAGCGGCCATGACCTGGATGCTGGGGAAACCGTTGATTGCCTATCAGGACGATGTTCGCTCATTAATTCAGGGACGCGTGAATCCGCTGCTGGTCGGCATGGTCGGTTTCGAATCGGTCGACCGGATCGATCTGATTCCCGATGCATTGTCTGTCTCGATGCTGAATCATGATCTGCGACCTCCGGTTCAACTCGATTCGTTGCCTGCCAAAGTGCAACAGGCAGTCCAGGCCGGTCAGGTTTTGTGGGAAGCCATGTGTTCCGAAGGGGCACAGGAAAATAATGAAATGATTGCCTCCGTCGTGGAAGAACTGTTTGCTCCCAATGATCGATCCACATTGCTGGCCTGAATCACGAGAAATAATATTAGAACTGATTAATCCTTTATGAATCATCCGTATGTTGAGATTCCCGAGCTTTCCAATTTACAGTCTGGCAGCGGTCTGATTCGCATTCCTTTTCAGCAGGATGTGCCATTTACTCCCCGCATTCGGGCGCTGGTGGATACTACGGAATTTCGCAGATTATCGCACATCACCCAGTTGGGTTTTACAGCGCTGGTCTATCCCGGGGCAACACACACGCGTTTTGAGCATGCATTAGGCGTCTACAGGAATGCACTGGAGTATCTCTGGCAGTTAGGAAAAGATGTCCGCTTTTCTTCCACCATCGACGTGCATACGGCGGAAGTGTTGATCGTCGCCGCGCTGCTTCACGATCTGGGACATTGGCCTTTTTGTCATTTGATTGAAGATATGTCGCTGGAAGGAATTCCCCGACATGAAACGTTTGCCCGGGAATTTCTATCGGACGGGCACGAACTAGCCGATGTTTTGCGAACTGAATGGGGAATCGAGCCGGAAGAGGTTCTCGATATTCTGGTCCCCCGCTCAGATACAAGGGAGATGCGGCTCGTGCGATCTATTTTATCCGGGCCGATTGACATTGATAAAATGGATTACCTGGACCGGGACAGCCTGCATGCCGGTGTGCCTTACGGTCGCAATTTCGATAAAAACCGTTTAATTCATTCACTGATGGTCAACGAGGCCGGCGACGGTCTCGCCATTGGTTCCAAAGGAAAAACAGCGGCAGAGTTGATGGTGTTTGCGCGGTATGTGATGTTCAGCGAAGTCTATTGGCATCATGCGGTTCGTTCCGCGAGCACGATGTTTGCCCGCGCGTTTTATCATCTGTATCAGCAGCTTGATCTGACGGAATATTTCAAACTGACTGAGGCAGATTCCATTTCAGTATTGCGCGAACAGGCGAAAGGGACGCCGTGCGAGAGACTGGTGGAAGGCATCTTCAGTACGAAACGTACCTTGTATAAACGGGTTGCTGAATTCAGTTTCTATGAGTCGGCAGATGTATTCGAACTTATCGCGCATCAGCCGGTTGCTTCTCTCGTCCAGTGGAGTGAGAACTTATCCAGGAGGCTGTCTCAACGATTTAATCTGTCAGTTGCTTCAACGGACATTTTAATTGATGCACCGCCAACACATCGTGAAGTTGAGTTTAACGTGGAAATTTATTCATCCCGTGATGCGAAATATCAGCCGTTGCATATTGTTTCCCCTGTCGTTGACACGCTGGCGCAAAAGCAGTTTGATGATTTTGTGAAACGGGTGCGGGTCTTTGCTCATCCCGATATTTCCCGGCAATGTGCCGAAATGCCGGATTTTGAAAAACTGCTCATTGAGTCGGTTCAAGAATCTTTATGAACAGATTTGCAGAATCTGCCTGTTAATCGATTTCAGGGATGTTAAAATTATGTTTACTGCGTTTCTGATTTGATAATCGTTAGTTGTGAATGGCTCCGAAGATGGCGCGAACTCTGAAACTCAATTGGGGAACATTCCATTTCATTGCGGCAGGGTTCTTGCTGCTCGCTGTCGGCTGTGGTGGAGGAAATGAACGGGTTCTCGAACCGAGTTCCTCACCACAAAACACAGCTTCGTCTTCAGGAACGAAAGCCCCCGATCTCACCTTCTTAGCTGACAGTCCTAAGCCTAAAGCCCCAGTGAAACAAAAACTGCCGGAACTCGAAGGCAATCCGGACGATTTTTTTGAAGTTGTGGATTATGTTCACAATTATCAAATTCAGCAGCCGACTTCTGCCACTGGCATGGACGAGCAGGTTGCCGTTGTATTTCCGGCTCAGAAAGAAATTAATTCGACTACGTTTTCGGTGATCAAGTCCGGAATTCAAAACGAGCCGGGAGAACCCGATGCTTCTTTTAAACTGCCTCAGGGTTTTTCGGCGTTGAAGGAAGCCGGTTATTCTGCACAGGGGCTTCCCAGACGGATTCGCTGCGAGCGGGATTTCAGTGAGATGGTTCTGGTTCCTGCCGGCGTTTCGATTCAGGGACTGAATCACGGCGATAAAAACGCATCGCCACAATTTACAATTTATCAGAATGCCTTTTACATTGATGTGCATGAAATAACGTTAGAGCAATATCGCCGCTGGCGTTCCGAGATGATTACCCAGAAAGGAAAAATTCCCGAGCCGGCCGGCAACGATACGCAGCCAGGAGCGTTTCCTGCTTTAGGGATTTCTTATACAGACGCACTGAATTATGCGCGTACGATGGCAAAACAGCTGCCGCGCGAAACGCAGTGGGAAAAGGCAGCACGTGGCGAAAGCGGTTTTCAGTATCCCTGGGGAAATGGGCGTCCGCTGTGGCAGAAAACACGTCAGCCGGGACAGATTGATCCGGTCGGCTCTTTTTCCGGTGATCTCAGTCCGTATGGCGTTTTTGATTTATCCGGCAATGCACGGGAGTGGTGCGAGGATTGGTATTCTGACAATGCCTATCAGGCCGCGCTGACGCTGTCTGACGCAGGGGTAGTTCGGGACTGGACGGGACCCAAGCGACCAGTCGTACCCAGTATGCGGGTGGTGCGCGGAAATCCGCACGCCTGGGATGTCAGTCAGCGCTCGGGAGAAAACATGCGGACTCCTCCCGGTGATGTTGGGTTTCGTTGTGTTCTGAATCTCCCCTCTTCGGCAGTCCCCTCCGATATTCCAATGCCGAATTCCCCGGCACTGAAGAATCCCAAGGCATTTTGATTCTCAGATTCCAGGTGTCGTTCAGATTATGTTCAGGTGGGGCATCCTGTTATTGGAATTCCATTGCTGAAACGGCCCGGTGATATCTCCCCGCGTCGTCCGTGTTTACCTTTAGAAAAATTCCAAAGCCTCTATTGCACACGAATTAAGTCTTGCGACTGGTATTGCCGTCATAGTATAACAGGGCTAATAATTAGCCTGGCTAATGAATAATCGTCCTTTCGTTAAAAGGGGAAACTGATGATGCAATATGATTTTGAAGAGAGTGTCGGGTACTGGATTACGATTACCTCGCATTTTTATCAAGATGCTTTGAATCAGGAATTATTACCATACGGCATTACATTCCGTCAGTTTCAGGTCATCGGGTGGTTAGTTTACGAGGGGCCGCTGTCTCAAGTGGATTTAGCCGAACGCATGATGATTGAACCCCCGACTCTGGTCAGAATTCTGGATCGTATGGAACGAGATCAGTGGATTAAGCGGGAAAGTGATCCCGAAGATCGCCGTCGCAAAGTTGTGAAGGTGCTTCCGGAGGCGAAACCAGTCTGGTCTCAGATGGTGGATTGTTTGACGCGTCTCAGAAAAAAGGCCACAGAAGGCATGAGTGCCGAGGATGTGGAAACATTAAAGTCTTTGCTGATGCAGGTGCAGGTAAATCTGGGAGTTCAAGTTTCAGAATTCGAGACTGCATGAACGCAATTCAAATCGAATTCAAATATCTAGTTGATGACTTAATATGACGTTGAGGGGACTTATGAGATTGACAACCAGCCTTGTTGTATCTTTTTGTTTATGTGCTTTATTTTCAGAACCGCTGTTTGCACAGCGTGGCCCGGCATCGGTGGGCGTTGCGGAAATTGTGGAGCGGGAAATTGGTTCAGGACAAATATTTGTGGGAACTGTCATGCCGATTAAACGCAGCGTGATCGGCAGTGCTGTCGGAGGCCGCGTCTCCGAGTTTCCAGTCAATGAAGGAGATTTCGTTCGAGCCAAACAACCTCTGGCTCAGTTGCTGACCAACACCATTAATTTAGAGCTGGACGCGGAAAAAGCGGAGCTGGATTTTCGAAAACATGAACTGGCAGAATTAGAGAACGGCTCCCGACCCGATGAAATCAAAAAAGCCCAGGCCCTGATGCTGGCGGCCAAGGCGATCAGTGAGTATCAGCAGAAACGTCTCAAACGGCTGGAATCCCTCTATGAACGAAAAGCCGTGAATGACGATGATCTTCAGCAGGTCGTTTCGGAATCCGTTCGTGCTGACGAATTATATCGGGATGCGCTGGCAGAGTATCAGCTTATACAGGAAGGGCCTCGAAAAGAGAAAATTGCGCAGGCACGTTCGCGTGTTGCGATTCAACAGGCGCTCGTTGATAAAATCGACAGCCAGATTGTTAAACATACGATTATTTCACCCTTTGACGGTTATGTCGTCGCCGAACATACCGAGGTCGGACAGTGGGTGAATTCCGGGGAACTGGTGGCTGAAGTCATCGCTCTGAACGAAGTTGATGTCGAGGTTCAGGTTCTGGAAAGTCATGTGCCACACGTACGACTGGGAATGGAAGTGCGGGTTGAAGTCTCTGCGATTCCGGATCAGGTATTTACCGGTAGTGTGGCGTTAATCATTCCTCAGGCAGATATTCGCGCCCGTACGTTTCCGGTAAAAGTGCGCATCAAAAATACGATTACCAAAGATGGTCCGATGTTAAAGTCGGGCATGCTGGCCCGTGCTGTGCTGCCGACGGGACCGAAACAGAGTGCATTGCTGGTTTCCAAGGATGCATTGGTTTTGGGAGGTCCTACTCCGATGATCTATGTTGTTGAAACGGCAGCCGACAATAAAAAAATGGGGAAAACGCGAGCGGTTCCCGTGCAGGTTGGCGTTGCCAATGGCCGGTTGATTCAAGTCAAAGGAGACCTGAAACGCGGTGAGTATGTTGTCATCCGTGGAAACGAACGTTTAAGGCCCGGACAGGATGTGGTGATTACAGAAGTCATGTCTCCCGATGCGGAACCAAAATCCAAAGCCATGAACGCCGACGGTTAATAAGAGGATCATCCATGAATTTTATCAGTGCAATCGTTCATAATCCGGTTAAGGTGACAGTTGGTGTCTTAATGACCGTTCTGTTCGGTCTGGTAGCGCTCATTCGCATGCCGATGCAGCTGACTCCCGAAGTACAAAGACCCACGATTACTGTGGAAACACGCTGGCCGGGTGCCAGCCCGCAGGAAGTCGAGCAGGAAATTGTGCTGGAACAGGAGGAGCAGCTCAAAAGTGTGGAAGGGATTACCAAACTGAGTTCGGAAAGCGCCGATTCCAAAGGTTCAATCACGCTGGAGTTCCTGGTCGGTACAAATATGGATGAGGCATTGCTGAAAGTGAATTCCCGCTTGCAGCAGGTGCCGGAATATCCGGAAGATGCCGACCAGCCGATAATCAGTACTTCCAACGCGGCAGACCGTCCGATTGCGTGGTTCATTCTCAGCAGTCGTTTACCGTCAGATGAGAAAATCATTGCCTTTCAGAAAGCCCATCCTGAATTAAAGGATGAACTGGACGTGGTTCGCGCGACACCGAATCCCGGTCTGGCTATGTTGCGATTGAGACTGCTGGCGAAAGAACACCCCGAAGTCAGAGGGGGCATTTTGCCAGAGGAAGATATTGAAGTTACAAAATTACGGCGTTTTGCGGAAGACGAAATCGAAGCGCGCTTTGAGCGCGTTTCAGGAGTGTCACAGTCCAATGTGATGGGGGGGCTGGAGGATGAACTGCAGGTTGTCGTCGATTCGGAGCAACTGGCAGCGCGGCAGTTGACCATTGCCGATGTGCGTACCGTTCTGCGAGGCCAGAATAAAGATACTTCTGCCGGAGATTTCTGGGAGGGAAAACGACGATGGGTCGTGCGGACGCTGGGACAGTTTCGCAACATGGAAGAAGTCGAAAATCAGTTACTGGCAATTCGGGATGGTGCCCCTGTTTATGTCAGAGATGTAGCGGAAGTCCGATTAGGATACAAAAAACCCGATGGCCTGGTGCGACGATTTGGTGAATCGAGCATCGCAATCAACTGTGTTCGCGAAACAGGCGCCAATGTGCTGGATATCATGGATGGCTTACAGGAAGCCGTGAAAGATATTGACGAAAATATTCTCCAGCCGCGCGGTTTGCAGCTGGTGCAGGTTTATGACGAAACCGATTATATTTATTCCTCTGTCGATCTGGTGAAGAATAACATTTTCATCGGCGGTGCCTTAACCATGATCGTGTTAATGGCATATCTGCATCTGGGAATCCGGACTTTGGTGGTGATACCATTGATCATCATTACCGCAGTCGCCGCCACGTTTATCTCTCCCTGGTTTTTTGCGGTTTCTCTGGCATTGATTATTGGATCCGGATTCTGGTTTGCCCGCGGGGCGCTGGTGGTGGGACTGGCCATCCCGACCAGTATCATCGGCACCTTTCTGATTCTTGGCGCACTAGGACGTTCGTTAAATGTAATCAGTCTGGCGGGGCTGGCGTTTGCGGTGGGGATGCTGGTAGATAATGCTGTGGTCGTGCTGGAAAATATCTTTCGTAGATATTCACTGGGAGAATCCCCGTTTCACGCCGCAATTAAAGGGACACAGGAAGTCTGGGGAGCGGTACTGGCTTCTACATTGACAACCATTGCCGTTTTTCTTCCGGTCGTCTTCATTCAGGAAGAAGCCGGTCAGTTGTTTCAGGATATTGCATTAGCAATCAGTGCCGCTGTGGGGCTTTCCCTGGTCGTATCCATGACATTGATTTCAACGGCGTCTGCGCGATTGCTGAAAAAACGAGACGGTCAGGATATCGAAGACACACATGCGACTGCGCAAATTCAACCGCGGACAGATGAACCTGTGAAAAAGAGCAGGCTGCAGAAAATGATCATCGGTCCGATCGAATCCGGTTGCGGCGCATTTGTAAATCTGGTGGTGGGATTCAATCATTGGATTCAACGTGGCCTGATGCGTCGGATACTTGTGGTTGGTTTACTGGTGGGGTTTGCCTTTGGCATCAGCTGGCAGTTATGGCCTAAGGTGGAATATTTGCCGACGGGGAATCGCAACCTGATTTTCTGTATCTTGCTGCCCCCGCCCGGATATAACCTCAATCAATTAATGGAACTGGGAGAGAGTGTTGAAAGTGATTTGCGACCTTACTGGGATATTGATCCTGAAAGTGAAGAAGCGAAAAAACTGGGCTATCCGGTCATTGGTGATTTCTTTTTCGTCGCAAGGGGACGCCAGGTCTTCATGGGGATTCGAGCCTTCGATTCGCAGCGCGTAGCCGAACTGATTCCCCTGATTCAAAAGGCAGGTATGAAACTTCCGGGTACATTCACTGTCGCCAAACAATCCAGTCTGTTTGAACGGGGCTTGACGGGCGGACGTACGGTGGAAGTGGAAATCATTGGCCCGAATTTGAAAAAACTGGTCGGTATGGGGGGGCAGATTCTAGGGAAAGTCAAGCAGATGATTCCCGATGCCCAGGTCCGCCCGGTTCCCAGTCTGGACCTTTCCAGCCCGGAAATTCATATCGAGCCTAAACTGGTTCAGGCTGCCGAAATGGGAGTCAACAGTGTCGATCTGGGTTATACCGCGAATGCCTTGATCGATGGTGCCTTTGCCGGGGACTATTATCTGGGAGGGGATAAAATCGACCTGACGATTATCGGCAGATCGAAGCATATTCAGAATACGCAGGATGTAAAAGCATTATCGGTGGCGACCCCCATGGGATCGCTGGTGCCTCTGGAAGCATTGGCAGATGTGGTTATCACCAGCGGGCCGGAACAGGTTAATCACCGCGAGCGTCAGCGTGCGATCACAATTGAAGTTTCTCCGCCGGAAACAATGGCTCTGGAAGATGCCATGAGTCAGATTCAGTCGGAAATCGTTCAACCTTTGCGGGAAAGCGGTGAACTGGCGGGAGGTTATCGGATTGTATTATCGGGAACCGCCGATCAGTTGCGCGATACCTGGGCCGCCTTGGAATTCAATGTGATGCTTGCCTTGATGATTACCTATCTATTAATGGCGGCCTTATTTGAATCATGGTTGTATCCGTTTGTGATTATTTTCAGTGTCCCCTTAGGTGCCGTCGGGGGAATCCTGGGTTTAAGTATTTTGAATCTGTTTATGCTGCAGACACTGGATGTGCTCACCATGCTGGGGTTCGTGATTTTAATCGGGACCGTGGTGAATAATCCGATTCTGATCATTCATCAGTCCTTAAACCATATAAATGAAGATAATATGACGCCCCGGGATGCGATTCTGGAAAGCATCCGAACCCGTATCAGACCAATCTTTATGACAACCACAACAACGGTTCTGGGATTATTGCCGCTGGTATTATTTCCCGGTTCCGGGAGCGAGTTATATCGTGGCCTGGGAAGTGTGGTTCTCGGCGGATTAATCGTTTCGACGCTCTTCACTCTGGTACTGGTGCCGACATTATTCAGTTTGACGATGGATGCCAAAGAATGGGGCTTAAGCCTCTTGCGGTCCGGTATCGTCAAACAGTCTCAAACGAGTGCAACCCCGTCGGAAGAAGTCAAAATTGAGACTCAGGAAAATGTGACAGTCTAAGGTTGAATGTCTGAGTTGATCATCGTAGTGCAGAAACCGTTTCAATCGGGAATGATGACTGCTGTTTCAGAATGAAGGAATGAGTACATTGTTTCGCGCAGTCAGCATAATCTCGATACTGCTGGTGACAGGTCTTGCACTCTACTTTTCAGATCTGTTCAAGTCCGATCCCGATACCGTTTTTCAAAGAGCTTCGTACGCATTTCGCACTCAGGATTATCAGACAGCAAAACAGCAGGTTGCAAAACTTCTGGATGATCCCGAATATCGTGTGCCTGCGGCGATATTGGGAGCCGAAATCGCAATCAGCGACGGCGATTTTAAGGAGGCCATCCGACTTTACAGTCATGTTCCCGACAATTCCAGTCTTGAATCATTCAAAGCACGTGTCCGTTCCGGCGAGTACTATCTGTTTCAGTTAAAGCAACTCATGCCCGCGCAAAACGAGTTTCAGCGTGCGCTCACTTCATTTCCTGATGATGCCACGATTCTGGAACGACTCTCATTCATCTATGGGTTAAGCTCTCGTACCTGGAAAGCGATTCCTGTGAGACTGCAGCTGTTACAGCAGGATCGCTTCGATCCGATTTTGCTTTATCTGCTTGCCATGAATGATCGTTCGCTGGAAAATCCTCAACTCGTTACCGAATACGTACAGGCCAATCCGAACGATCCATTAGTGCGGTTGGCTCTGGCGCGGATGGAATTCGATCAGCAACAGTATCAGAAAGCAGAATCACTGCTGCAGAAACTGATTTCAGAACAGCCCGATTTGAGTCAGGCCAAAGTCCTGTCAGGGAAGATTCTGCTGAATTCTGGTGAACCGGACGCCTTCCGCAAATGGCAGCAGACGCTGTCTGATCAGGACCGTCTGCATCCTGAAATCTGGAGCCTTGAGGGACAATGGTATCAGAAACAGGGGAATGCCCCCTTTGCAATAACCTCTTATGCCGAGGCTATCAAACGCGACGCCACCAATTCGACTGCCTGTTATCAATTAGGACAATTGCTTTTGAAGACAGGGAAGACACAGGCAGCAGAGCGGCTGCTGGAATTTGCAAGCAAGTTACAGACATATGAAAGTCTGACAAAAGTCGCCTATGGCGATCAGGATTTAGACGCGGCCCGGAATGTGGTTGCCCTGGCAAGAGATCTGGGACTGCTGTGGGAAGCCTATGGCTGGAGTCAGGCAGCCCTGACGCTTGATTCCAATCTGGACTGGGCACTTGAGGCTAAAGCCGAACTGGCACCGCAGTTGTCACAGTTAAAAGCTGTACGTGTGGTTGAACAAAAAAATCCGGTCAGAGACCTGGAGTTCACTCCTCCCGAATCGATGTCCAAACGGGTTAACACTTCAGGTACGCCGGAAAGAACAGAATCGAAAGCAATATCCCTCGTCTCGTTTGAAGACGTTGCTTCCGCGGCCGGCATCTCGTTTCAATATTTTAATGGACAGACCTGGCCTGAGACGGAACATAAGATGTATGAATTCACCGGTGGCGGGGTAGGGGTTCTTGATTATAACGGGGATGACTGGCCTGACATTTATTTAACACAAGGGGCCAACGGACCGGGAGCGAAGCAGCAGAGTCAGCACACCGACCGTCTTTTTCTGAATGCCGGCGATGGCACCTTTCATGATGTCACGTTGTCAGCCGGTTTGAACGAGAACCGGTTCAGTCAGGGAGTCTCAATTGGCGATGTGAATAACGACGGCTTTGCTGATATATATGTCGGCAATATAGGCCTGAATCGGCTGTATCTCAATAACGGGGACGGAACTTTTTCCGAGTTGGAACAGGCACAGGGCACTGCCGACCAGTGGACAACCAGTTGTCTGATCGCGGATCTGAATGGGGACAGTGCGCCGGAAATCTATGCCGTTAATTATTTGACAGGCCCGGATATCTACAGTCGCGTCTGCAAAAAATCGGATGGTTCTGACCGGTCCTGTATGCCACAGAATTTTCCGGGGGCGCAGGATCAATTATTCTCGAATCTGAAAAATGGTTTATTTCAAAATGTGACTGACGAAGCAGGCATTCAGGTTCCCAATGGAAAAGGTCTGGGGATCGTAGCCGCTGATCTGAATGGGAACGGGTATCCGAATCTGTTTATCGCCAACGATGCCGTCGCCAATTTTTATTTCGTCAATCAGGCTTCCGGTAAATTATCATTTACAGAGCAGGCGTTGTTGTCCGGGCTGGCGTTAAACTCGCTGGGCCGGGCGGAAGCCTGTATGGGAATCGCCGCCGGCGATGCGGACTCCGATGGCCTGCTGGATCTTTATGTGACAAATTACTTTCGAGAAACAAATACGTTGTATCGTCAGGTGGCGTCCGATGTGTTTGTGGATGAAACTCAGTCTGCGAATATGTCCGACTCGACGACCTATCAATTGGGATTTGGAACGCAATTTCTTGATGCGGATCTCGACGGCTTACAGGATTTACTGATTGTGAATGGTCATGTCGAAGATCTGTCTTCAGAAGGAACTCCTTATCAGATGCGGCCTCAGTTCATGAAGAACCGGGGGCAGGGAACATTTCAGGACGTGAATTCGGCGGAAACGGGCCTTTTTTTTCAGCAGCCCCGGCTGGGCAGGGGAATGGCACGGCTCGACTGGAATCGCGATGGGCTGGAAGAAGCTGCGATTTCCAGTCTCGACCAGCCTTTTGTGTTATTGAAAAATACAACGGCTCAGCACGGGCATCGACTGGTGGTACATCTGACGGGGACGGAATCGAACCGGGATGCGATTGGGGCTACGGTCCGGGTGAAAGTGAACGGACAGACGCTGGTTCGGCAGATGACGGCCGGCGACGGATATCAGGCGAGCAATCAGAGAATACTGGTTTTCGGTCTGGGAGCGGGAACACAAATTGAAATGCTGGAAGTCAGCTGGCCTGCCGGAATGCAACAGCATTTTGAGGGGGTTGCCGTTGATCAGGCGATTCATCTGATTGAAGGCCGGCCCGGGCATTCGGTCAAAAGAATCTTGAATTGATTTCGAAAACGATTATTCGAAATCAATGCCAAGACGATATTTCAGTTGATCCAGTTCTTCACTCGACTCGTCACTGGATGAGTGCACGTGTTCCGCTTCAGTGATGAATTTCAGATCTTTCACATAAGGAATTCCATATTCCTCTAATGTGAGTTCGAACTGTTCGATTCCCTGACCGTACATGATCAACAGCTTGTGTTCATCAAACTGCACTTCCAGAGGAATGAGCGGGTTCAGAACTGCAATTCCTGCACATCCATCATTCAGGAGCAGGTCTTCATAGTCATAGAGCGTACTTTTGAGAACGGGCAGATCCATGTGCTCACGGTACAGATCCTGGTGCTGATTGTTCGATCCGTCATGACTGGTTTCCAGAACCACATCGACTTCATGGCCGAGCGGATCCAGCAGATCAATGAACAGGTCGAATAATACTTCTTTTGAAGCAGACGCCATCAGCACCGGAATTTTGATCCCGGTTTCTTTGTCCGTGTAAACATCATGTCGGTAACCGGCCTGAGGAACTACTTCCAGATCATACGAAGGACGAATGGCATCGGTCAGCATGAAGTTACCGTATTTAGCAATATTCAAGTGTGTTTCCAGTTGATCTTCTGAGAGACTTTCGAAACTGCTGCGTGATTTCCCCGCAGTGTTGTCTCGATACGTCGTCTTCAAGAATTTTTTTATGAATCCCATAGTAAAATCTCCCCCCCCACGAGAGACAACAAACATGTTGTCAATTGGACTTGTACCGCCAATTATGCTGTGTATTGTTTTTTGAATTGATAGGTTGATACGTCGGTAAGTTCTTTGTTGTTGTGCCAGGAACGAACCGGAATCAAAAAAACTCTAGCATGCAAATTAAGGGCAGGTCTGAAGTAGTATTGAGGTTGCGTTCTTTTTTGATGAGTTTGAGCCAGAAGAGCCGGAAAGATGAGCTGAGGGGGGAGTTCCAGACAGATAAAACATCCAGTTATGCGGATCAGGTAAGCTTCAATTCAGAATTCATGTTAAAATAATCGCTAAAACTGCTGTCTTTACTTTCACCGTTAAGAACGGAGGATCAAACTGAGTTTTTTGCGGCGATTTAAACAGAGTCTTTTGTAAATGGTTTATGTGTAATAGGTTATGTGTTTTAGTCGAGTGTCTGATAAATGTGGTAGCAGGAAACGGTTTCACAGTGATCCTCTTCGAAAACGCATTGCAGTAAATCTTGATCAGCACTAGAATTACCAGCCCTTTCCCCCCGATCGTTTTCCTTTCCTTACATTATCTCCTGTTTCATATCTCTCAACTGAGTTATCCAGCCACGGATGGTTTAATGGGTCGTTTTCCCCTCCTTTACCACACAAAATATCTGTTTCGTTTTCTTCTGATGCATCTGCTTTTCGTACTGGGTGCTCCCGGAGTTGCTTTCACGGAATCTGATTCCGGTACGGAAACGTTGTATCTGAAAGATGGTCAACATCTGTTGGGTGAGAGCATTGGATTGGAAGAGGGGAAGATTCTTTTCCGGCTGTCCGATGGTGAGGTGCGTTCGGTTTTGCTGGAGGCAGTCGATCGACTTGAATACGGCACTCCGAATTCAGACGTCAATGCTCCTTCTCAGGATGAAAAGCTTTTAGTGAATAGTGAAGGTGATGGAGAGTCTGCATTGCCCCCTTTGATGACAACGGGACTGACGGGCGAGATCCCACCACAGCCTGAACCGGTATTTATGAATGTGATGCCTTTCGATCAGATCGAAGAATATTATGATCGCTGCTGGGAACAGGTTGAGATCTGGACCAAACGTCTGGAACTGGGCGGAACGTTTCTGGGGGGAAATACGGATCGGGATTATGTGACAACAGGCCTGTTTCTGGAAAAATCCGACAATGATAATTTGTTTGAGTTCGAAATTGGCGGTCGCTGGGGCGAATCGAATGGAGTCCGGGATGCGAATCGATGGTATGGGAACGCGACATTGGATATCGCTCGTACCACAGACTGGATTGTCTTCATAACAAATAAAAATACGTACGATGAATTTGAAAATCTGGATTGGCGCGGAACGATTTCCTCCGGTTTGGGGTATCGGTTCATCAATGAGAAGAATAAACGACTGATCCTACGTGTGGGACCCGGTGGTACGCGCGAAATTTATAACAGCCCGACCTTGCGACGTACGACATTCGATATCTTTGCGGAACTGGAGTTTCGCTGGCCTCTGTCAGATCATGCGCAACTGGAACATAAACAGACCTGGACCCCCAGTATGGATACCGGTTCTATCGCTTCGATCCTGCGTGTTACCACCGAAACCGGAATTCTGTTCAAGCTGGATAATAAAGACCGCTGGAATCTGAAATTTGGTTTACTGCAGATTTATAACTCAGCCCCTAACGCAGGCCGTAAGAAAAATGACTATACGGGCAGCGTTTCCCTCGTTTACACGCGAAAATAGCATCAAACGGCAAACTGCTGTTATTTAGGTTTGCCTAGTTTGACTGTCAGTTTGACGCGTTTTCCATCACGCATGACAGTCACCTCAACCTCTTCACCGGACGAAAACATTCTTAAGGCCAGATCGAAATCATCCAGTCCGTCGATTTTTGTCTTGCCCATCTTGATGATGGTATCACCGGCTTTGAGGCCCGCCTTGTCCGCCGGGCTTCCGGGAGAAGCGCCTGAGATATGATAACCGGGGCCTTCACTGCCAAAGTCAGGAATACTGCCAAAGTAGGGACGATTTCCAGAGCGCATCGCGGTGGCAGGCTGTTCGATTTTCACATATTCGGGACGTTTCGGGTTTTCCGCGGTGGCAACAGTGATCTCTTCCAGAAAACCGATGATTCGCTGCATACCCGGGATATTGATTTTATCCCAGTCATCGGAGGGACGATGATAGTCTGTGTGGGTTCCGGTAAACAGGTGTAATACGGGGATCTGTTTTCCGTAAAAGGAACTATGGTCACTCGGGCCAAAGCCTTCCGGTTTGAGTGAGAGTTTCAAGTCATATGCTTTAGCGGTTTCTTCGACCAGTTTGTTCCAGCGTGGCGCTGTTCCGGTTCCAAAGACGGTCAGTTTATCATCCGTCAGTCGTCCCACCATATCCATGTTGAGCATGGCGACCGTGTTTTTGATATCGAAGGTCGGGTTCTTCACATAATGCGCAGACCCGATCAGACCACGTTCTTCGCCCGTAAACGCGATAAAGACCACGCGTCGCGGCAATGGTGTTTTGCGGGCCGCCAGTTTGCGTGCCAGTTCAATTAACGCGACCGTTCCGGAAGCGTTATCGTCGGCCCCGTTATGGACGTCGGTTGAACCGGGGGCTAATGACCCCTCGCCACCAAAGCCGACATGATCGTAATGAGCGCCGATGACAATCGTTTCATCAGCAAAAGGCCCTTTGCCTTCCAGAACGCCGATCACATTTTTGACCTCCGTACGCACCTGTTCAACCGAAATCTCACCCCTGGCTTTCCAGTCGGGTAACACAAAACTCTGTGGTTTGAGTCCGTCGTCAATCGTGCGCTCAAGTTCCTGCAGGGTAGGCTTACCAGCGTCTTTTAACAGCTGATTGCATTTTTCAATGGTGATGTGCGCAATCGGGATCGAACGTCCCTCGCCAGCACCCGCGTAACCGAAATCCATCAGATCATCGAAATTCCCGTCTTTTAAACGTTTACGGGTCTGTTGAACGCCATGCAACGCTTTTTTCAATTCACGGTCGGCGTCGGCCCGTTTGTCGTCTGTTGCTTTTTCCCAGTTTTCGGTGGCTGAAATCAGTTCTTCAACGGCATCCTGTTCGAGTTCTTTGGCTTCTTTTTTATTTTCTTCGGTGGAATAAAAATCATTGACGAATAAAATCGCTCTGGCACCTTTTCCGAACGCCGTGCTGACTTTGTAACGCAGGGCCGCATAACGCGAAATGCCATGCGCGCCGGCAAATGGGCTGCTCTTGTCTCCCTGTTGCGGAGTTCGTCGCATTATGATGACGACCTTGTCTTTGACATCCATTCCGGCATAGTCGCTGTATTTCACATCTTCCGCGTCGATTCCATAACCGCAGAAGGCCAGCGCGACATCAAATTTTCCCGAGCCCCCAAAAGAGCAGGCACGAAAATCTTTATCATAAACCAGCGGAATGGTTTTACCGTCAGGGCCGGCTAATTGAAGTTCGTTCACAGGTCCCAGTTTGCTGCCGGTATTGATCGTGAACTTCTGGAACGCGCCGTCGTCCACCGTTTTCACATTCAGGCCGGCTGCCTGAAACTCTTTGACGATATAGTCAGCGGCAAGATTGATTCCGCGCGTTTCAACGCCGCGACCTTCCATTTCATCCGAAGCCAGATATTTGATCGCGTCCAGCATTCGCTGATTGAGTTGCGGATCCTGTTCCGATTTGACATCCGGTTTGGCTGTCTTGGCGGGAGTTTCTCCCTGGACCCGTGCAGAATGATTGGGCAGTACAATACTTAACCCGATCAAAGCCAGGAAACAGTGCCCGATAAAACGTCGTGGGGACGTGGTCTTCATTTTTAAAACAGACATCAATCCTCTTTCTCTCTTAATTTGCCTGTGAATCGCTGGTTTGTTGTCACTACGTTTGCGAACGGGAACGTGTTGGAATTTCCACGCCCGTCTGCAATGAGTAAACCGACCAATGTGTTTCTATTTTCGCATTTGCAGTGCTGAATGGAAGTCACGTTCTGAAGATAAATCAAAAATCCTCACGGTTCCGAACTCTTTTTTGAGGTTGATCTTACGAGGAGCCGGCCTGAACTGGCGAATTGCCGCTGGAGCGGGTAGAGTTTGTTGTTTTAGACGAAAAAACAAATTCTCTGCTTGAAAATGGGACCATCAATGGATCTTCCCGCCGCCGCGCTCATCGACTGTGGACTCTCTTCGGATGAAGCAGATATTTTAGTCAATACATTGCAGAAAATTCCCGTTCAGGGGGACGTTGCAGTCTGGCAGCATCTGATTACCCAGGTACTGACACCCGAGTTACCATTTTCCATTCATCAGCTCCTCTATCAACGGGTCTTTCAGCAGCGAATCGAACAGGGCATACCAGCGCCCGCCTGGTTTCCGGGAGAACAGGAACAGTCACACTCCCATCTGGCGCTGTGGTTACGCGATCTGAAATTGAATAGTATGGATCAGTTGCATGACTGGTCAGTGCAGAACCGGGGTGCATTTACGCAGAAATTGATCGATTCACTCGATATTGCGTTCCGTAAGCGTCCGCAACAGGTCATGAATCTGAATGCAGGCGTCGAACAGGTAGAATGGCTCACCGGGGCGCAACTGAATATTGTGGAAAGCTGCTTCCGCGAGAAGTCTGAGCAGACGGCGATCGTTTTTCAAAAAGGAACCTCCGAATTACAACGGCTCAGTTATCAGGAATTGAAAAATCTGACCGCATGCGTAGCCAATGGACTGCAGGCGGCGGGCATTCAACCGGGCGAGCGAGTCGCGGTGATGATGCCAATGACCGTGGAATCGGTGGCCCTTTTTCTCGGAATTATCGCCGCCGGTTGTGTCGTGGTGACAATCGCCGACAGCTTTTCGGCGGAAGAAATGCGTGTGCGGCTGCAAATCACCGAGCCCCGCCTGATTTTTATTCAGGATCTGATTTCCCGAAACGGCAAACAACTGCCGCTCTACACGAAGCTGGGGCAGGAAAATTCATTACCGGCAATTGTAATTCCGGAAGGTGAGACCTGTCAGGTTCCGCTACGAACGGGAGACACGCTCTGGTCTGAGTTCCTCTCCGATGATCGGGAATTAACATACGTAGCCCGTTGTCCGCATGATGAGACAACCATCCTGTTTTCCTCAGGCACCACAGGCAGTCCCAAAGGCATTCCCTGGGATCATACAACGCCGATCAAAGCTGCTGGCGACGGATATCTGCATCACGATATTCATGCCGGCGATGTGGTTTGCTGGCCGACCAATCTGGGCTGGATGATGGGACCCTGGCTGGTTTACGCTTCGTTGATCAACGATGCCACGATGGCGCTGACTGATGCCGTTCCCACCAGTGGCCCGTTCTGCGAATTTGTTCAGAATTCGAACGTGACGATGCTGGGCCTGGTTCCCAGTCTTGTTTCCGCCTGGCGCGGTCAGGATTGTGTGGCGGAACTGGACTGGTCGCAGATCAAAGTTTTCAGTTCGACGGGCGAGTGTTCGAATCCCGAAGACATGCTGTGGCTGATGTCGCGTGCCGGCTATCGTCCGATCATTGAATATTGTGGCGGCACAGAAACTGGCGGCGGTTATATCACGGGCACGGTTCTGAAGCCCGGTGTGCCCGGTCTGTTTTCCTGTCCGGCATTGGGTTTTTCCTGGTTGCTGCTGGATGAATCAGGGCAGGAAAGCACGAACGGTGAAGTCTTTTTTGCGCCGCCGGTGATTGGCTTATCCACACGGTTGATCAATCGAGATCATCACGAAGTTTACTTTGCCGATGTTTTACCCGGTCCTGGGGGAGAAATTCTCAGGAGGCACGGCGATCAGATTGAAGCCTTGCCTGACGGATATTTCCGGGCGCACGGACGCATCGACGATGCGATGAACCTGGGAGGGATCAAAGTCAGTTCGGTGCAGATTGAAGAACTGCTCACGCAGGCAGGTGGAGTCAGAGAGGTGGCAGCGATTGCGGTTCCTCCCGCGGGAGGGGGGCCAAGCCTGTTAGTCGTTTTTGTGGTGATGCAGTCAGGGACGGAACTGGCAGCCGATCAGTTACAGCAGGAAATGCAGCAGATCATTCGCAGTCAGTTGAATCCGCTCTTTAAAATTCATGCAGTGCGCGAGATCGCGCAACTGCCGCGCACCGCGTCCAATAAAGTGATGCGTCGGAAATTACGAGATTTATATCAAGGTTCAGAATCATGAGTCAGCAGGAACAGAAACGCGTTGCCGTCTTAAGTGCCGCGAGAACACCCATTGGTGCCTTTAACGGCGCTTTCAAAGATGTATCGGCAGTGCAGCTGGGCACAATTGCCGCCAAAGAAACACTGAAACGAAGTAGTCTGACTGCGGATCAGGTCGATGAGGTTTTTCTGGGGCAGGTCTTTACCGCCGGCTGTGGCATGAATCCGGCCAGACAGGTGGCCGTTCATTCCGGGATGCCTTATCACGTACCAGCAACCACCGTGAACATGGTCTGTGGTTCCGGCTTGAAATCGGTGGCACTGGGCATGCAGTCCATATTGTGCGGCAAGGCGCGCGTTGTGATGGCGGGGGGCATGGAAAGCATGAGCAATGCACCCTATCTGCTGCAGGGGGCACGGTCCGGATTCAAAATGGGGAATCAGCAACTGGTGGATTCGATGATCCATGACGCGCTGTGGGACGCTTTTTACGATTGTCACATGGGAATCACCGCTGAAAATCTCGCGGAAAAATATGAAGTATTACGCGAAGAGCAGGATCGTTATGCGGTGCAAAGTCAGCAGCGGTATCAGATGGCGAGAGCGGCGGGAAAATTTAATGATGAAATCATCAGTGTGCCGGTACCGAGAAAAAAAGGCGACCCGGAATTGATATCTGTTGACGAATTCCCGCGTAAAGAGACCAGCCTGGAAACAATCTCCTGTTTGCGGACTTCGTTTAAGCAGGACGGAACGGTAACCGCTGCCAATTCATCCGGCATCAATGACGGCGCTGCGGCTTTGCTTATCGCCGACGAAAGTTTTGTCAGGGAACACAATTTAAAACCGCTGGCCTGGATTCGCGCGTTTTCCAATGTGGGTCTGGATCCAAAGTATATGGGAATGGGGCCCGCGCATGCGATTGACGACTTGTTGCAGGCGGAGCAACTCAGTTTAGCGGACATCGATCTGCTGGAAGTCAACGAAGCATTTGCTGCTCAGACGCTGGCCGTCGGCAAGACATTAGGCTGGGATCACGAACGCGTGAACGTGAATGGGGGCGCGATTGCGCTGGGCCATCCACTGGGCGCCAGTGGTGCTCGAATCGCTGTCACACTGCTGCACGAAATGCAGAAGCGGGAAGTCCCGCGCGGAATTGCCTCACTGTGCATCGGCGGGGGAATGGGGATCGCGATGTTATTTGAAGCGGCGGGAGAATAATCATTCCGGAAACAGAGAGAGTCCACATCATGCAGGAAATCGGAATTCTTGGCGCGGGGTTAATCGGCGCGAGCTGGGCCACTTATTTCGCCACACAGGGATTGAACGTTCGCGTTTATGATGTAAATCAGGATGTCAAACGAAAGGCTCTGGGGATCGCCGTCCATAATCTGCAGCGTCTGGTTGATCTGAAGTTGATTTCTCCTGAAGCAGCGAAAGCAGGAGAAGCGAATCTGCGAACCGTGGGTTCGATGCAGGAATTACTGGCTGATGTCGATTACGTTCAGGAATCGGTCATTGAAGACTACACAATCAAAGCAGACGTCTATCGTGAGTTTGAGCAGTTCGCCCCCGAGACTGCGATCCTGGCCAGCAGTTCTTCCGGTCTCTTGATGACACGGATGCAGTCGGTGATGCAGCACCCTTCGCGGGCGTTGATAGCGCATCCTTTCAACCCGCCGCATCTGATTCCGCTGGTGGAACTGGTTCCCGGCGAGCAGACAGCTGCGGAGACCGTCGAAATTGTCAAAGCCTTTTTCCTTACACTGGGTAAACATCCTGTTGTCCTCAATAAAGAAGTACCAGGCCACATAGCGAATCGTCTGGCAGCGGCTGTCTGGCGGGAGTCGCTGGCACTGCTCGATGAAGGAGTCGCCAGTGTGGAGGATATCGATGCTGCACTCTGTCAGGGGCCCGGTTTACGCTGGGCGATGATGGGGCAGCATCTGATTTACGAACTGGGCGGCGGTGAAGGGGGCTATCAGAAGTTTTTCGATACGATCGGCGCCTCGTTCGAAGAATACTGGAAAGAGATGCAAACCTGGTCAACGATTCCCGAATCGGCAAAAGAGAAAGCGGTTGAGGGGACACAAGCCTATCTGAAACAGAAAAGCCGCAACGAATGGACGGCCTGGCGCGACGGGAAACTGGCCCGGATTCAACAAGTATTGCGCGAGGAGTAAGAAATGCCTATCATGAAAACCGCTTTGATCACAGGAGCCGCGAGCGGCATTGGAGCTGAAATCGCAAAGACGCTGTTTCACGACGGCTGTCATGTCGTGATTGCCGACTTGAACGAACCCGATTTTCTGACGGACCTGAAGCATGAAACTCAATCCGCATTGTTTGTTTCCACAGATCTCTCTAAACAAGAGAGTTGTCAGGCACTGGTTGATCGAGTGGTCCGGGATTTCGGTGCCGTCGACATTCTTGTCAACAACGCTGGCTTTCAAAACATCTCGCCTTTAGAAGACTTTCCGGAAACTGTCTGGGAAAAAATGCTGCAGGTGATGTTGACGGCGCCGTTTCTGCTCACGAAATACGCATTTCCCATGATGAAGCAAAAGCAGTGGGGCCGCATCATTAATATGGGATCGATTCATTCACAGGTCGCTTCCCTGAACAAAGCCGGCTACATCGCAGCCAAGCATGGTCTGGTTGGTTTGACGAAAACGACGGCGCTGGAAGGAGGTCGGTTCGGGATCACGGCCAATGTGATCTGCCCCGCCTATGTTCGCACGCCCCTTGTGGAACAGCAGATCGCTGCGCAGGCACAATCACTGGGAATCAGCGCGGAAGAAGTGGAAAGCCAGGTTTTTCTGAAAGCCTCGGCGACCGGAAATATGATTGAACCCGCTGAAGTGGCATCGATGGTGAGTTACCTCTGTTCGGACAATGCCAAATCGATCACGGGGGGCTGCTGGACCATCGATGGTGGCTGGACCGCTCAATAAAGTAATCTGCGAGAACTGCATTGCTGTCTGGAAATCGATAAAATTCTCGAAACAGTATTTAATTAAGATTGCTTAGATATGAAGAACATATTAAGGTAGGTTTATGTAAGCGGCTCGAAAAATGCCTGATATGATACGTTTTCGATGAGGTGACAGATGCAGTTAGTCCGACTGTCGATCGTGGCATTGCTGATGCTTCGGATTGTTTTCGCGCCTCAGTCCATAGCGGCTGAGGTCAAAGGATCCCTTGCTGCAAAGAGACCCGAGCAGATCGCCATCGAGGGCTTGCGACGTTTCTCTACGAATTTGCAACAGAATAAAGATGGTTCCGTGCGGCTTGTGCGACTGAGTAAGCCGCATGTCACACTTGAAGCTCTCGAACATCTCGCACAGTTTCATCAGCTGGATTATCTGGCAATTGTCTGTCCGCAAATTGGCGATGCAGGTCTGGTCCACATCCGGAACTTGACGAATCTCGATACATTAATGCTTTCTGAATCGGAGGTCGGTGATGCGGGGCTTTCCAATTTGAAGCAACTCCACAAGCTGGAGCGACTTTACCTTGATCAGACGAAAGTCACCGATCAGGGACTGGCAGAGCTGACGCCCCTGTCGCAACTCAAAGTGCTTTCGTTAAATAATACGAACGTCACAGATCAAGGTCTGCTGTATCTGGTGGGCTTGAAAAATCTGGAAGTCTTGTTTCTTTCCGGCACAAAAGTCAGCGATGCCGGTTTACATGCTCTGGCAGAACTGAAGCAGTTGAAGGTCGTTTATCTTTCCCGCACTCAGATCCAGGGAACACAACTCTCTGACATCGCCGGTTTGCCTCATCTCGAATATCTGGCACTGAATCGGAATACGTTAGATCCCAATAGTGTTGATTCCCTCTCGAAAATGTCACAGTTGAAAGGGCTGGAACTCTATCACACCGGGCTCTCTGATGACGCTGTTGACCGGATCAGAGAAAAACTGCCGACAGTCAGTCTCTTTTCCAGCGCATCGCAGGAAACACCGAACGCTGAATCCCTGCACTTTGCGAAATCGGGTGCTTTGACCGTGAAACCGGTTTTAGAGCCGATTCAGAATCGCATCGCCGCGGGCGAGAACCTTAAACCTGATTTTCAGAAACATGTGATTCCGCTCCTGGGCAGGCTGGGTTGTAACAGTCGCAATTGTCATGGCTCTTTTCAGGGACGTGGCGGGTTTCAACTGTCGATGTTTGGTTACGACTTCAAACTCGATCATGATAATCTTCTGGAACGGATCGACAAACAGAAACCGGACGACAGTCTGGTTCTGAACAAGCCCACGTCCGCAGATGAGCACGAAGGAGGGCTGCGGCTGCCTGCGGGGGGCTGGGAACAGAAATTACTGCGGGAATGGATTGCTGCGGGCGCCGATTCCATCGGGAAGGAGCCGCCGCAGTTTGTACGCCTGGATGTGACACCGAAACAGGTGGTCTTTTCTGAAAAGGGCGAGACGGCATCTCTGAAGGCGATTGCTGTCTGGTCGGATGGTACCCAGGAAGATGTAACCTGTCTGACCCGGTTTGAATCAAAAGATGACAGCGTGGCAGAAGTCACACCGGAAGGCATGATTCGCTCGAAAGAGCCCGGCGATACGTATGTGATTTCTTATTACGATAACGGAATCTTTTCGACGCAGGTAATTTTACCCGTTCAGAAATATCAACCGCACGCGTATCCCGAAGTGCCGACTCCGACGGACATTGATCGGCACGTCGTCAATAAACTGCGAAAACTGGGAATAGAACCTTCCGTTTTATGTACGGATGAAGAATTCCTGCGACGCGTCAGTCTGGATCTGACAGCGACCCTGCCCACGCCGGAAGAAATTCGAGCGTTCATTAAAGATCAGTCGGCCAACAAACGCAGTAATAAAATCGAAGAACTGCTCAAGCGGCCGTCCTATGTTGCCTGGTGGAGCATGAAGCTATGCGATCTGACAGGCAGTAACGCCGGATATCTCGGCGGGACGGAAATGGCGCAGCCGGTCACCGCGCAGTGGAATTCCTGGATCAGGCGGCGTGTCGAAAAGAATATCGGCTGGGATAAAATCGTATCCGGTATCATTCTGGGAACGAGTCGTCTGCCGGGACAGACCTTTGAAGAATTTATGGCGCAGCAGAGTGAGTTTACACGCTTGAAGGATCGGGCAGATTTTACTGCGCTCGACAATACGATGCCTCACTATTGGGCCCGGAGCAATATGTCGGTTCCCTCTGATAAAGCGCTGGCGTTTGGATATACTTTTCTGGGAATGCGCCTGGATTGTGCACAATGTCACAAACATCCGTTTGATGAATGGTCGAAACAGGATTTCGAACTCTTTACGGAATTTTTTACACGCATCAAGTTTGGCGTGCCCCCCGACGCGGCGGTTTTACACGAGCAGTCCCGGAACATGCTGGGGGTTCCGGTGAAACTGAATACGGCATCGTTGCGGAGGCAGAGTTATCTGCGGATCGCTGCTGAAGGGCGACCCATACCCTGGCGCGAAGTTTTTATCGAACCTGCCAAAAGTGACAAACAGATCGCCAAGCTGCTTGGAGGGCAGGAGATCAATATCAGCCGGAACGAGGATCCGCGTGAACTGCTGATGCGTTGGATGCTCAATGAACCCAACCATTATTTTGCGAAGGCATTTGTGAATCGGATCTGGGCGCATTATTTTAATGTGGGAATTATCAATCCGCCAGACGATTTGAATCAGGCCAATCCACCCAGCAACAAAGCGCTGCTGGAATATCTGGTGAAAGGGTTTATTGACAGCGGCTACGATATGCAGTGGCTGCATCGCACGATTACGAACAGCCGTACCTATCAATTAAGCTGGCGACCGAATCCATCCAACCGCAAGGATACCCGTAATTTCAGCCATGCGGTATTGCGACGTCTGCCCGCGGAAGTTGCCATCGATGCCATTCTGCAGGCGACGGCGAATCAGGAGAAATTAACGCAGTTCGGGAGCAATATGGACCGCCGCAAAATATCACAGCATCCGTTGTCTTATCAGACGCGAGCGATCGATTTCTCGTTATTAGTCTTCGGCAAACCGCTGAGAACCACGAACTGCGATTGTGAACGTCAGAACGAACCAACGCTCCTGCAGTCTCTGTATGTACGGAACGATGACGAAATGCTGGGCAATTTGACCCGCCCCGATGGCTGGTTAACACAATTAAACAAACAGCCGGTTAAACAGACAGACCAGGAATCTCTGGTAACCGAAGCGTATTTGCGAACACTCTCCCGCTTTCCGGATCAAACAGAACTGAAAGAGAGTTTACAGCATCTGCAGGCCACGAAGTCTGTTTCAGAAGGATTGCATGATTTGCTGTGGGTGCTGTTGAATACGCAGGAATTTATTACCAATCACTAAATCAACGACCGCTCGTGTTTCATGAACGATTACGGCTGAGGACTTTGATATGAATCATCGCAAAAAAATCACCAGGCGGAATGCATTGCAGGTCGGGTTTCTTGGCGGTCTTGGTTTGTCGTTATCCGGTTTTCTTAAACTGTCTGCCGCTCAGGCGGAATCAAATAAAAAGATCACAGCAAAAGCGGATTCTGTTTTATTTATGAATCTGGCTGGTGGCGTTTCTCATCTGGATACGCTGGACAGGAAACCCGAGGCTCCTGCTGAGACTCAGGGCGAATTCAAGTCGATCCAGACCTGCATTCCCGGCCATCAGGTGTGCGAATATCTGCCGAAGTACGCAGCGCAGGCAGATCAGTTTACCCTCATTCGAGGGATCTCGCATTCCGCAGGCGCGCATCCTCAGGGGCAGTCCTGGATTTCGACCGGGAATCGTCCGGTGCCTGCATTGATTTATCCTTCGCTGGGTTCAGTGATCAGCAAAGAAATTTCCAGTCAGCCTGATCTGCCCGGTTATGTCGCGATCCCCAAAACCGAGTGGAACGCCGGTTACATGGGAGACGCATATGCGCCTTTCAAAACGAACACGGTTCCTCGTCCGGGGCAGCCATTTCAAGTACGCGGCATTTCGTTACCGGAGGGACTGACGATTGAAAAAGTGAATCAGCGACAAGCGCTGCTCAAGAAACTGGACAGCCGCTTCAAATCTGAAGTAACGGAGAGCCAGTTGTTAGAGGCTTTGGATAAATTCGGCTCGCAGGCTTACAATATGATTACGTCAAAGCGGGCCAGGGCCGCGTTTGATGTGGAACAGGAATCCACGAAAGTTCGGAATTTATTTACGCCTGATGAATTCAGTCAGTCTGTTTTTCTCGGCTGCCGACTGGTGGAATACGGTGTTCCGTTTGTGACAGTGTCCTATGCTGGCTGGGATACGCATACTGAAAACTTTGCCGGACACCGCCGCTTATTACCGGCCCTCGATAGCGGGATCACCGCGGGATTGGAGATGCTGAAACAGAAAGGGCTGCTGGAGCGGACGCTGGTCGTCATCATGGGAGAATTCGGCCGTACTCCCAAAATCAACGTAAATGCAGGCCGCGATCATTACCCGCGCGTAAACTGGTGTCTGATGACAGGGGGCGGAATCAAACCCGGACAATTCATCGGCGGAACCAATCAGGTGGGGGATGCGCCGGACGACAAAACGAACATCACACCCGATGACATTGCCGCCACCATTTATCATGCATTGGGTATCGATCCACTTATGGAATACTTTACAAATACCGGGCGTCCCACGATGCTGGTTCCGCATGGCCGGATCATGAGTGAGCTTTTTGCTTAAGCCTGTGGTACAAGATTGATTTGTGTCTCGCTCTACGGTCTAATAAAAGGACGGTGAAGTGAGTTCGGTGTTCCGTTTCAGATCGTCTTCTGCTGTCTATCTCTGACTGTTTCTTATAGCATCTACGTATTCCGGAACTGCGGATTGCGTTTGCTGCCTGAGAAAAAGCGGTCACTCAAACGCCGCTCTTTAATTCCGTAAAATAAATCAGATAATAAAATCTAGCAGGAGTTCGCTTGATGTTTCGCACGATGGTTTTGTTGCTCGTAATACTTCCCTTGAATCTCTATGCAGCAGACGGCACTACAAATGCATTGCAGGCAGGCGCTGCCAAGGTGAATATCAACCCGCGTACGTATCCGGTCTCCATGACGGGCAGCTTTCAGGATCGTCAGGCGCTGTCCGCCCATGACCCCTTGCATGCACGGGCGCTGGTTTTAAAGAGTGGAAACACCAGTCTCGTATTCGTGGTCTGTGATATCTGTTTGATATCACGGGAGATCTTTGATGCCGCCAAGCAGCAGGCGTCAATCAAAACCGGCATTCCCACCAGCCACATGCTGACTTCAGCGACGCACACGCATACCGCGCCGACTGCCGTTCCGCTGGCACAATGTAATCCGAGCCCGGAATATGTTCAGTTTCTGACCGAGAGTATTGCACAATCAATGATCAAGGCACACGCTCGTCTGGAGCCTGCGCAAGTTGCCTGGACTGTAACCACAGAACCGACTGAAGTTCATAATCGGCGCTGGCATGTCAAGGAAGGGGCGATTCTTCCGAATCCGTTTGGCAAGACAACGGATCAGGTCCGTATGAATCCTCCAGCCGGGAGTGATCTGTTGCTCAAACCCGCAGGTCCCACTGACCCCGAGATTTCGATACTTTCCGTGCAGAATGCAGAGGGACGCCCCCTGGCACTTCTGGCGAATTATTCACTGCATTACGTGGGGGGCCTGCCTCCCAATCAGGTTTCTGCAGATTATTTTGGTGAATTCGCCCGACAGATAAAAAAAAGACTCGGTGCGGATGATGCGTTTGTGGGGATCATGTCGAACGGAGCCAGCGGTGATATCAATAACATCAATTTCAAAGAACCCCGGCCTCGCGCTGCGGCATTCGAACGTATCACTGCTGTAGCCTCAGTCATTGCGGACCGGACCTTTCAGGCCGTCAAATCGCTGCAGTATCGCAGTGATGTCTCACTCGACATGCGGGAACGCACAATCGATCTGGCAATTCGCAAGCCGGATCAGGAAGAACTGGCGTATGCCCGCAAACTGCTGGCGGATGCCAAAGATTCCCAGCGGTTAACGACCAATGAAGTTTATGCACGCGAGACAATAAGAATTAATGAGGGACCCGATACGGTGAACGTCAAGTTGCAGGCGCTGCGAATTGGCGAACTGGGCATTGTAGCCGTTCCCTGTGAAGCGTTCGTGGAAATTGGTCTGGAGATCAAGCAGAAGAGTCCACTCAAACCCACCTTTGTGATAGGGCTGGCCAATGGCTATAACGGTTATTTGCCCACGCCGGAACAGCATCTGCTGCAGGGTTACGAAACCTGGCGGTCGGGCTGGAGTTACCTCGAAGTGGATGCTTCTACTAAAATAAACGCCCAGGTTTTTGAGATGCTCAACCAACTTGCCGATTAAAGACCTTGCTGAACAATAAATATTATATCTTTCAATAAACTGTCTGAGGGAATCCTGATGAGAACACCATTCGTGATGATCTGGCTGATTGGTTTAGGCGTCTTTCAAGCCAGTCAGGCCGGTTGTGCAGCCGATCCGAACCAATTGACGAAACAGGAGGAGCAACAGGGGTTCAAATTGCTGTTTAATGGAAACGACTTGAAAGGCTGGCAGCATAGTGGCAACTGGAAAGTGGAAGACGCTGTGATGACGCGTTCGGGAAAAGGGGGGAGTCTGGTTTATGAAACTCAGGCTCTGCCGGATGATTTTGAATTGAAATTCGAATGGAAGGTCGCGGAAGGCAGCAATAGCGGCGTTTATTATCGTCCCGGACAATATGAGTATCAGATTCTCGATAATCAAAAACATGTCGACGGAAAAAATCCGCGGACGAGTGCCGCTTCGATTTATTTTTGTCTGCCCCCCTCTCATGATGCGACACGGCCAGTGGGCGAGTGGAATGAGGGACGGATTATCTGTCAGGGAACTGTCATTCAGCATTGGCTCAACGGCAAAAAAGTCATTGACATGGATTATGCCGACCCTCGCTATGCCTGGCATGTAGCATTGCTGGCGAATCGCGGCGGAAACCTGGCGGATCGCGGAGCCAAACTTTCCCTGCAGGATCATGGCGACCCCGTCTGGTATCGAGGCATCAAGCTGCGAACGATTCCCGCTGATGAGAAGCTGGACCGGAGTCCCGTGAAACCTGCTGACGTTTCTGATGCCGCGATGGCGGCGGAGCAGCGCAAATTGCAACGCATCATGGAGAGTCAGGCAACACGGAAACTGAACAAGTAAGCGGTTCTCTGCCTTGCGCGATTTTATTGCTATATCAAATGATTCCTTTTGAGTCTCTGAAAAGAAACGGTAGTGCAATGTTTTTGAATCGATTCTGTATTGTCATGTCTGGTGTACTGTTCATGACAGGACTGGCTGCTGCAGCGGAACCGGTGCGGGTCATCTTTGATACCGATATATCGGGAGATGTCGATGATGTGCTGGCGCTGGCGATGTTACACGCTCTGGCTGATCGAGGAGAATGTGAACTGCTGGCAGTGACCATTTCTAAGATCAATCCACTGACGGGGCCCTTTACCGATGCGACGAATACCTTCTACGGGCGGGGAAATATTCCCATCGGTGTCACGCATGACGCCCAGCGTCGTAAGAGTAAATATCTGAAACTGATCACTGAAAAAAACGGCGATCAACGGCGTTATCCGCACGATGTTCTGTCCAACGACCAACTCCCTGACGCCGCGAAATTATTAAGAAAAACTCTGGCATCAGAACCCGATCGCTCGGTTGTGATTATCCAGGTGGGATTGGCGGCGAATCTGGCGGATCTGGTCGAGTCAAAACCAGACGAATTCAGCCCGCTGAGTGGTCTGGAACTGGTGCGTCGCAAAGTCAAACTGGTCTCTGTGATGGCGGGTGCGTTCGAGCCGATCAACGGGAACAAGCGATTCCTGGAAGCGAACGTTAAAAATGGAATCCAGTCAATGCAGCGGTTTGCGAACCAGTGGCCCGATGAAGTGCCTGTCATCTGGAGCGGTTATGAGATTGGTATTGCCGTCCGTTATCCGCGCACCAGTATCAAACGCGATTTTGATTATATGCCACATCATATAGTCCGCGAAGCTTATCTGCTGCACAGTGGGCCTGAACATGATCGGCCCAGTTGGGATTTGACGAGTGTGCTTTACGCCGTTCGTCCTGAGGATGACTATTTTGATCTTTCACCACCGGGGAAAATCGCCGTAGCCGATGATGGATTTATCACGTTTGAACCTGGGATGAATGGCCGTGATCGCTACTTAATCATGAACCCGATGCAGGCTGTGCGTGTGCTTGAGGCACTTCGGTATTTAGTCAGTCAGCCACCAGTGCAAAGCAAGTCACAGAATAATTAAAAGTCTGATTTGTGTACTGTAATTCAGTCGAAACGCACTCATTGCTCGCATCAATTGCAAACATAAAAGCCTGGCTTTGATTCAGCTTCAGGTTATCCGTATTTATCTTTACTGACTTCTTCCAGCAAAATATCGATGGAGTCACACATTTCTTTTTTCAAAGCATGCAAGCTGCTTCGTACTACAGCCAACCCGTCAATTCGTTTGGTAACCTTTTTGAGATCGACCGGAGATTCGCCTGCGCGTATATTTTGATCCGCAATCGTCTCGATCTCGTTTCGTTCAGTAATTTTATACGAGCTGGAATTTTGCAGCTTTCTTACCAGTAATTCTGTATCGATTGGCTTTACCAGGAGATCTTTGAATCCGATCGCTAACGCCTCCCTTGTGAGTTCTTTCATTTTAGGAGACGAACTGCCATGTTCCTTAGTCACTGTAAGATAAAAATTTAACGGAGGAATCACTCCTTCATCATTAAATCGCTCAATCCTTGCTGCGGCTCTATAGAGATCGAGTGCATTCATGGTAGGAAGAAAAAGACTCGTCAGAACGGCGTCGATGGAAAAATCAGTATTTAAGATGCCAAGCGCTTCTTCCCCGCTTTCCGCTGTCGCCGTACTAAAATTATAACGAGACAACTTCTGGCTCAAACCCTGTCGTAGGAACCCAATTTCATCGACAATCAGTATTTTCATATCCTTACCCTGCTGTGAATTTCAATCATTAGCAGATTGCTTTTTGATTTGGGGTCTATCACTTAATCATCTTATCGCCCTCTCGAATTGAAATAAAAATGGGGGATATTACCTATTTTATGGTAGAGTAATTGCCTCATTGTTGAATACCGTGGGACGGATGCGTAGTATGGGGCACATAGGGTTGTGTGGTGAACGATTGTGGTTATGGCTAGATATAGAAGTAAGCATCATTAAAAACGAGGCACTTCACCCAGGAATCCAGGAAAAGTGAACTGATTGACTCGCCGTTTTATATCAGAAAGACGAACGGGTTTAGCTGCAGGAGTATTGCAAGGAAGTCTTCATTCCCGATAGCGCACCAGATCTTCGTAGGATAGGGTGCGTAATGTTCATGTGTGTTATCCCCCCTCAAAGGTACAGAATAACGCATTTACAATGAAATATTTGGTGAGTATTT
Source organism: uncultured bacterium (assembly GCA_963974925.1). Classification (GTDB taxonomy): domain Bacteria; phylum Planctomycetota; class Planctomycetia; order Planctomycetales; family Planctomycetaceae; genus Gimesia. The sequence goes on from CAXBFD010000033.1 coordinate 38,165, forward strand.
CATTGAGAATGTACATCAGAATGACATCTGATTCTCCTCCTTCGTCATGCTGATTCAATATTTCGGTTAGAGATTTAAGTAAGAGTTACTGATTGATTGAATCTCCAAAATCATATCAAAGTATCGACGTTTGTTTGTTCCCCCCCAAACATCGAATTATCTCGGTCAATTGATTCAGCCAGTGCTGAAATGTTTTGATCGGACTTCAGGCGAATTCGAGTATACAAAGGAGTGAATGTTCCTAAGCTGCACTACTTATTGGATTTTCGTTTACTTCTCTATTTCTGAGTGAAGCGTGTATTTTGTGCTGACCAGCACTTTTTATCGGGGGGCCGAATGAGTGATTTTGTAGTATATATTATCGATGATGATCCCGACGTTCTGGATTCCATCGCATTCCTGTTAAATACTTCCGGTTACACGGTCAAAACTTTTGACTGTGTTCATTCCTTTTTAGAATCCAGAGAAGTCGCGGCACCAGGCTGTATTCTCATGGATCTGATCATGCCGGAAATCTCTGGTATTGAGGCAATGGAACTGTTTAAAAAGCGAAATCTGCTTTTTCCTGTCATCATGATGAGTGCTTACGGTGATATCGAAAAAGCCGTATCAGCCGTAAAGCTGGGAGCATCTGATTATCTTGAAAAGCCGTTTGAGAGAGATAAGTGTATCCAGGCTATTGAATATACGAAGACACTCCTGAATCTCAATGAAGACGATTCCGAAGGGGGAGGGCTCTCTTATCTCCGTCTCTATGATGGTTTAACACGGCGGGAAAAACAGGTATTTCATCTGATCGCCGAGGGCTTTTCAGGTAAGCAGATCGCAAATTCCATGTCGATCAGCTATCGCACAATGGAAAAACATAAAGCAAACGTGTTAAATAAATTAGGAATCTCCAGCGGCACGGACATCGTGCATATTCTGTATAAAATCAAGGATATTCCCGGCTACAAAAAAAACGGAAATGATTCTTAGGGAGATAAAATCACTCCCTTCCATGCTGCCTGTCGATATCGAAATTGTTGAGTTTCGAATTCCATTCCAGGCTCAACCAAAACGATTCTCCCACTCCTGAGAACGGGGCATTCTGACATCTTTTCATGTCAGAGAACGAGGCAGGTAAGTCCCATGAATGCTGGGGCTTATGCCGTTTTTATTCCAGAAAGCGGACTCAAATATCTCGATGTTTTATGGGGAGAATCCCCCATATATCTGGTCTCTAAAAATAGACGATAGAACTTTTACTGAGTTTATGATCAACTGGTGTTCTGAGGCATGAACACTTGGGATTGTTTTTATCAACAGTTTCGTACATCGATTTCAAAATAGGGGGCATACGAAGGGGTAAAGCAATAAATTTTAATAGACAAAAAAGGGCCTGAAATGATATCTAACCAAGTCAATCATATTGACAATCACCTGGCGAGGCAGATTTTAAAATTCAGTATCGATGTGTCTGTCGCAATTGATGAAAAGGGCATCATACTCACGACGAGTGATTCGATCTATCATACATTTGGATGGAAGCCGGAGGAAATCATCGGTGAAAACATTCGTCTGTTAATGTCTGAACCCTATTTAAAACAGGATGATTGTTATCTGGCAGAATGCTTCGGTTCTGGATATCCAAGTCGAACAGCGTGGACACAGCAAATTCTGGCGAGACATAAGAACAATTCCTGCTTTCCTTGCGAATTAACGATCGCGAGTTTCGATGATGCTCAACAACCGAATCGCTACTTCGGGATTATCAGAGACATCACAGAACGCTTACAATCACAGAATAAACTGGATGAGTATTTAGAGCGTCTTAAACAATCTCGCAGAGAGCTCAAAAGAAAAAGCTATGAGCTCAAATCGGCACAAAAAAATGCTGAACGGGCAAACCAGGCAAAAAGTGAGTTTCTGGCGAACATGAGCCATGAGGTTCGTACTCCGATGACTTCCATTCTGGGGTACACAGAAATCCTAAAGGAAAAATCCAGCTCCAAAGATCATCTCGAACTGATCGAGATGATTCAATCTAATGGCACTCAACTGTTAGAGGTCATTAATGACATTCTTGATATTTCAAAGATTGAGATGGGGAATTTTGAAATCAAGAAAGTGCATTGTTCACCGACGAAGGTCTTGCAGAATGTCATTGAGCAGTACGCATCGAAGGCTTCTAAAAAAGGACTTACCTTTCAATCCAGGTATGACGATTCAGTTCCGGAAACGATTCAAACCGATCCGCTGAGATTGAAGCAGGTCCTTTCGAATCTGGTTAGTAATGCCATCAAGTTTACCGAATCCGGTAGCATTGACCTTGAGGTCAGAGCGTTTTTCCAGTCAAAAAATGACCGACTGCTGCAGTTTATTGTGTCTGATACCGGAATTGGGATTCCCGCAGAGAAACTAAAAACGATTTTCGACCCCTTTACTCAGGCCGACAGTTCTACCTCTCGGAATTACGGCGGGATAGGATTAGGGCTGACTCTCAGTCATAAACTGGTACAGCTACTGGGGGGAAACTTAACGGTCCAGTCGACCGTGAATCAGGGAAGCGTATTTGCCGTCACGCTCGATGTGGGTCATGACTGTAATATAATTCAACCATTAAAGATGAACTGCAGTTTCAGTTCGGTAAACCCCGCCAGTCAGGTCCACAGCAGCCGGAGCAAAAAGTCTGCTTCAGGTAACCTTAAAGGAAGAGTATTGCTTGTAGATGATACGAAAGAGATTCGAAGACTCTTCAGTTATATGTTGAATAAGATGGGATTGGATGTGGTGACTGCTTCGAACGGAAAAGAAGCTGTCGAACTGGTGCGAGAAGCGGCAAGCTGTAATGATGACTTCAATGTCATTCTGATGGATATGCAAATGCCCGTGATGAATGGTTACGAAGCGACGCGGCACTTGAGAAGGCAGGAGAATCAGATTCCCATAATAGCAATCACAGCACATGCCCTTGTTTCAGACAGAGAAAAATGTCTCGATGCCGGCTGTACGGAATATCTGAGCAAGCCGATCAAATATGAATTGTTATACGAAATGGTGAACCGCTATTTGACAGAAACAGCAGGGGTGCTTTCGAATTAATGACAAGTGTGAAGAAGATTCAGACTGTAAGAGAGTCGCGCGACTGCAGCAGGCATCAGTCACGGACACGGACCCCAATCGTTTTTCGTAATAGTCCAGTCGCTTTTATGCTGTGTTTGAGATGCCGGGAGAGAAATATGAAATGTGGCGCCTCCTTTCGAGTTCGGACAATACCATATTGTTCCGTCAGAGGCATCTATCAGGGATCGACTTAAAGAGAGGCCGATTCCGAGACCCTCTTTCTTACTTGTGGCGAAGGGGGTAAACAGCCGTTGCTTGAGTGCCTCCGGAATACCTGCTCCTGTGTCAGCTACGGAAATCTCAACTCTGGAATCAGCGGTGGATGAGGTTGTGATTGTTAAAACTCTTGGTGCGGGGGTTTCTTCCATTGCTTCCACCGCATTTTTGATCAAATTAACCAGTACCTGCTCAATCTGTATACGATCTGCAAACACTTTGGTGTCGTTGTCACCGGGAATCAGCTTTACTTTGATCTGTTGCAGTCGGATTTTGTAACTAAGTAACTGGACTGCACTCTGGATACAGTCGTGAATATGAAACAGGAACCGTTGCTGTCTGCGTTTTTCAGCCAGTAATTTCAGACTGCGCACGATTTTTCCTGAACGCAGAGATTGTGCTTCGATTTTGGTGATGAGCTCTGAAATATCTCCTCCCTGTTCCAGAACACTTCTCATGGAAGAACTATAGTTGGCAATGGCTGTTAACGGTTGATTCAATTCATGTGAGAGACCTGCCGCTAATTCCCCCATCACAGACAAACGAGAGACGTGTGCCAGTTCGTCGCGGTATTCCTGGACCATTCTGTTTGCTTCGTGTCGTTCTGTAATATCCTGAATGGTTCCATACATGTGCAATATTTCGCCATCAATATTTTTCTTCAGAGCGGCCTGCGCAAGTACGTGCCGTACTTCACCGTTTGCTCGAACAATTCGGTGCTCGACGCTGTACGGTAAGTCGTTTTTCAGAGTATTGGCGATGACTCGTTTTATAAGATCGCGGTCATCGGGATGAATGCGTTCGAGAAAAGTTTCACGGTTCGGTTGAAATGCTGCGTTATCGAAGCCGAAAATACGATAGACCTCTTCCGACCACCAGATCGATTCTTCCTGAATGTTCCATTCCCAGCTACCAATATGTGCTAACCGTTGTGCTTCAAATAGCCTGGCGTGCATGTTGTTGATTTCGATTTCAGAGGCTTTTCGATCATTGATGTCCTGGATGATGACGAGAATTTCATCCGACTGGTACGGAAATAATCGAGCCTGAAACCAGCAGGTTTGCTGATCGATTTTTAAGGTGTATTCAAACGATGCTGTTTTGCGGAATTCACCGAGTTCCTGAACGGCCGCTTCGTAAAGCCTGACGACGTGTCGGGGGAGAATATCCTGTACTTTTCTGTTACGAAATTTTTCGGGGGGCAGATACAGTTTTTTGTGATCGCCGCATTCATATCCGACTATGGTTCCATCAGCGCTTAAGTGAAAGAATAAGTCCGGATTAACTTCCAGCATGGCATGAAGCTGCGCAGTCTTTTGAGCGGCTGTTTTTTCCGCGATCAGGCGGTCGGTAATATCAACGGCTGACCCGATAATTTGAATCACGTTGCCTGCCTCGTCATACAGGGGACCGAATGTGATATTAAGGTCCATCATTTTCTGTTCCGATAACCGCGCTTTCGTATCAAAGCGAACCGTTTCTCCTGTCGCTGCCCGCTGTAAAGCAGCTTTCAATTGCGTCTGTGCTTCAATGGAATAAGACCACCAGTAGGTATTCCAGAAAGGCTTGCCAATCACGTCCGATTTATTCAGATTGGCTGCGTCGAGTGGCGCGCGATTGGCCTCCAGCAGGATTCCTTCCGTCGAATAAACTCCGACAAATACAAATAAGCTGTCAAGAATCTCCTGGGTTCGTTTATGCGCTGTTTGCAGTTTGGATTCGATCTGTTTTCGTTCCAGGATTTCTCGCGCGAGTTTTTTGTTCATTCGGGCTAATTCAGCCATCCGCATTTCAACATCGATTTTCAGACTCTGTTCACCAAGCCATTCAAATTCCCGGTTGTTGACCGCATTCATGAATACGCGGTGCCCGGTTTGTGCCTCCCCATTCCCTGTGGAGAAGGCTGGCACCTGAGCCAGGTGGCCGTTTTGAAACAATGACTGCACGAGTTCGTGGATTCTGTGTTTCCACAGAGTGGTTCTGAAAATGCAGCCCAGAGCCGTCATCCAGATGACGCTCAGTGAGAGGCAGCGACTTTCCCAGGTCAAAGGGGGGACATTGATTACCGGCCCAGGGAACACACGAGAGAGAGTCAGCGCGGAACAGATACCGGCAGCCAGCAGGAGCCAGAACAGTCTCTGCCCCGCCAGCAGAGAAATCGCCACTGCATAAAAAAGCGAAGCGCCAAGATTTAAAGGGAGCTGCAGATCGATCAGAAAAATAAGAAGTGTGAGAATACAGCTGATGCCTGAAAGGCGGAATTTTGCACGCTGTATGTTCATAGAACGTCCCTGTTGATCTGTGGAATCTGAAAGAATTTCCAATCCAGAACGTCATAACGCGAGTCTGATATTCCGTTCTGCAAGAAATCCTTTTGTTATAATATCGATCAGATTTTGGGACAGAGATGTCGTATTATGTACATTATGAGCCGATTGATAAACCCCGATTTTTAAAATCGACAATGTTGGATCGGGTAAGCTGTGAAAAAACTGCTTTGGCGGTCATTTTCCGGGAACTTCAAAGTCGTGCGTCGTTGATTCTTTGGGAAGATCGATTTCGGTTTCATACCCGGGAAAGAGTGACATGCCGTGTGGATTCATGGCGGCTTCATCTTCATTGTTGGGGATTTTTCCATCCAGGCCGGAAATACGCACAATCATCGCACCTCCGACCGTGCCTTTATCTGCTTCCGATTTATATTCTCCCTGTTCGATTACAGCAGTGACTGCAGGACCTGAATTTCCTTTCTGACTATTTGGTTCAAACATCACTTCGCCATAAGGCACGGGCTCCCCCTGGTAAGTCACCGTTCCCGAAATCGAATATCGCGCCGGCCCACTCTCTGCTGATCCACATCCGGAGAACAGAGTGACCGGAACCAGAATTAAAATGCTGGCCACATACCAGTTGGTGTCGGGGCGCCCGCGCCCTTTCAAGTTGATCCACTTCACGGCGTGAATCCTCCTGTTGGAAGCCCATCCTGCCGTTGGGCGAGTGCTCTGTAAATCACCATGTCAATATTTTCGCTCACGAAATGGACAGACCCGTCTGCCATCGCGTGATGAGCGCCTCCCACATGAAAGCTTCCCAGCCGGTTATTCATGATCTGATGCATGCCAGCCTGGCTGGGATTGCTTGTAGAACTGTTGATCGGATTCAAGATGGCAACCGCAGTGGAATACATCGGTCCGCCCGCCGTGTAAAAACCGGATGCCCAGGTGGCGTAGTAGCTCGCACTGCCCCCTTTTAACTGCATGTATCGAGACTCACCGAGCATCAAAACATTTGTTGAACCATCGATCAGATCGCGCAGCCGGATCGCGGAATTATTGAAAAACATTCCGTTGTTCGATCCAATTCTGGTATTGGAATAGCCTGTAGAATTACAGCAACCGGTCGAAGTTCCACTCACACAGGATCCCATAATTGCCATATAAGAGAGGTTGGCGTTGCTTTCATTCGAATTGGGGTCGGAGGGGCATTCATAGATGGAATTCCGTTCCAGTTGGTGATCCGCTTCAGAATTCGCACTGCCACCACCGCCGGGATACAGACCGAAATAGCTTCCCGCGGATGTGTTAAACAGTTGATAACGGGGTGCCTGATCGATAAAGGGTAAGATCATAACGGTCCAGGGAGCCCCGCCTATGGCACTGCCGCCGCCCGCCGGGCATGCTCCGGTTTGACTGGTCACGACGCCTGAAGGAAAAACGCGGTGAGTGTCGTGATAATTGTGCAGCGCCAAACCCATTTGCTTCAGTTTGTTTTTGCAGGTACTCCGCCGCGCTGCCTCCCGGGCCTGTTGCACAGCCGGTAACAGCAGGGCAATTAGTATGGCAATGATGGCTATCACAACCAGCAATTCAATAAGGGTGAAACCAGATCGTCGTTTACTCATAGCGCCTCCAGAGAATTTGAGAATGGTCAGACCATAAAATGTCTAATAAGAGATTAGTATGCTGAAACGGGAAACCCAACCAGAGCATGAAACAGACCAGGAAGAGGAATCTGTATGCTTTGGAAATAATTTGATATTCAGAAAAATCAAACAAGTGAAAATCCAAAAACACCAGTCCGTCAACCCGTTGGGATTGAGGTAGCCTGACGAGAACTGTTTCCCGGAGATGGGAAATGCGCCAGACAAGTGGGGCACATCACCTTCTAAAACTTACAGGTTTAAAAGGTGTGCGTCTTTCATGTTAATATTCAGAAAGTAGATGTCAAGAACTTTTGAGATCGTAATTGATTGACACAGGCCGAATACGCTTTCATTGGTTGCTTTGGGGAATATTTTGTTTTTGAGTCTGTTGCCTGAGAGCATCGTGTGGGTAGGTGGTAGTACTCATGTGGTGGGTGAATCTGTTTAATTATCTACATTATAAACCGTTAGAATCTGGTTTTCGTTTTTGCTTCCAAGTATGCACAGCCTGTCAAACATGTTCATGGATTAAAGTGTCAGATCATTGAGGGAGACAGCTGTTTAAAAGCTGGCATCAGCGACAAGAAACGACGAGGAGAGGTCTCTGTCGTAAGCTGCAGTTTGGAGTAGAGCGTCAGCTCAATGCGAGAGGGGAAGTTGCGTTGCACTTCCTGGAAATCACGCATTTTGCGGTGATTTGCGCTGCGTCTTGAAAAGAAGATAGCCGAGGCGGGACTATCTCTATCACTCGTAAGTGCTTTCTATGATTAAAGATATAGAGTGTCTTAGGAAAGTACTGCCCCATTCAATGCAGCAGGCTTTAAGAGCTCTGGAACTGCTGCGGGCAGTATGTCAGAATTGAGTAATTAGACCCATGACACGCGGCTAGGTCGACGGACCGAAAGCCAGTACCCTGACTGGTTGCCGCGCTGTTTTATTTCTCAGGGATTATGCCACAGGGGGCAATTATGAGCGATCAAACCAAAGACGATCCAACCAAAGACGAGGAGTTAAAAGCAGCATCCGCCAACCTTGAGTACTACCTAAATAGTGCAATCTTAGTGATTAACTGGAATTGCATGGACCAAGGTGAGGTTGAAGAAGACGGTAAACGGGAAAAGATAGCTGCTGCCTATAACCGTTTTGAAATACAAATTAGAGATCGGTTCCCGAAAACAGCAGCGATTATCAATAGTTCATTACATCTCTTCGCAGCCATCTCTGATCTATACACCATCGACATCGATTTCAGTGATCCAGAAAGGTATGTTCCTGATTCATACTATGAGGAGCCTGATTTAGTCATAGGCACCAGTGCTCACCAGGCCGTTATATTTTTTTTGCAGCGAGCTATAGAGGCTGATTTCTGGAAGAACACTAAGTTTATTCTTGATAAATGGCACACTGAATTATTGCCAAAGTTATTCCAAAAACAGCTACAAGCTAGAATGCACTGGGAACGGTTACGGGTTTTTAAAACGTCTGTTATTCGAGGAAATCACGCTTTTGAGAATCTTCCCTCGACAGCTGAGCAAATAGAGGCCGAGGCTGATATTTTCGATATGGCAAGAAGAAAGATGACAATAGGAGGACAGGAAGCAAAATTCTCTCCAGTACCATTCAAATTGATTCATTACCTCTACACGTCTAAAAACAAATCGGCTTCTTTCGATGAATTACGAGTCAATGTATGGGGTAGTGAAGTTGGCGACCGCGGCATACTTTCGGCAAAAGATAAATGCAACGCTGCACTTTTAGAATCTGGTTTATTTGAGACATGGAATCTGAGTGGCTCAACTTCTACTCAATATATTGCATTAAAAGCACCTCACAAATAAACCGCAAAAAGAGGTGAAATTGTGGCTCGATTTGTGTAAAGCACTTCCGATAAAAATTCACTATCAATGACAGGCCAAGTCAGCGCTTGTCTGGTAGTGATTTTTTTTTATTGGGAGCGACTGAGATGACAACCGTAATTCAAGAAACCCCTCTTTTACTGACAGAGCGACAGGCATCTAAACTGCTCAACTGCTGCGAACGCACAGTAGCTAGAATGCGCCAGGCCGGAGAGATTTCCTATGTGAAACTTCGCGGCGCGATCCGGTATTCTCGCGCGGATTTATTGGCGTTCATCGAGTCAGAATCAAAGACGTCTAATCCCACCAATACCAAAGAAGAAACCCCAGGAGCCTAGACCGCTTCTGGGGTTTTTGTATTCCTGCTTACGACAGCACTTTCAAGGATGGCTAAATGTTACACAACGCGTACGTGATTTGTCAACGTCTTCTTACTGGGAGGGCGTTTGACAGTGAATAAAAACATTCTGACCAACTTCAAAGAAGTGAAGGTTAAGAACCAGGACGGCTCGGTAAAAAAGGCATGCGTGCCTAAGCCGATGCCGGAGATGGTCAAAGAGACGCAATCTCTCTTGAAGGGCTGGCCGAAGGTTTGCGGCGGTGAACCGTTCTACCATGATTGGAAGTCTGGAACGAAGGTTGACTATATCACGAATGCGGCGGCCCTGCTTGGTTTGGTCGGTTCGTTGACTGGCTGTCCTTCAAAGTTTCTCGGTTTTCCAGGATATCACAAACCTGCTGAATTCTTTAACGAGCTGGTGCGTACTGGTGAATCTTATGAAGCAATCGAGAAATTGCCACACGAACCAAAAATGCCGGATACCTATTATGCCTGCGATATTCCAGAACCGGGAAACGGTGAGTCACTGCTCGGACTGGTAAAGAGATTCAATCCAGCAACTAAAGCCGATGAGGATCTGATTCTTGCGGCAATCGTCACACTGTTCTGGGGTGGTCATGGTGGGCAGCGGCCCGCATTCCTGATCACTTCTGACTATGGGCGGGGAGCTGGAAAAACTCAGTTTGTGCTGATGTTAGCCCATTTGGTCGGTGGCGCTATTCTTATCGATCCTAATGAGAATATTGAGACGACAAAACAGCGTTTACTGTCTTCCGAGGCGATGGGAAAACGCGTGGGACTTTACGACAACATCAAGTCGAAGAAGTTTTCTAGCGCTGGCATAGAGTCGCAAATCACAGCGTCAACCATTTCCGGCAAGAAGATGTATAAGGGCGAGCACAGCAGGCCCAATACGATTGTCTTCTTCTTTACTGTCAACGGTGCGGGATTATCAAAAGACCTCGCACAGCGGTGTATCATTATCAAACTGGACAAGGCCAAATATTCGAGCAACTGGGAAAGCGGAACCAGAAAATATATCGACGATCATAGAGAGAAAATCATCGCTGATATTATTGCTCATCTTCGCAGAGATGCCCAACAGCTACGGACTGTCAGCCGGTGGGGTGCTTGGGAAGGTGAAGTAATCGCCAGAGGTGAGCAGCCTGAAGAAGTCCAGAAACTGATTCGCGAACGGCAGCAGACCACAGACGTTGACCAGGAAGAGACTCAAATCATTGAGGACTATTTCAGAGAGAAGCTGTCTGACTACCACTACTCAACTGATACGGACAAGGTCTATATTCCTTCGAAAGTCGCGACCAATTGGTTTAACGAAGCCACAAACGAACGACTGAGCACAATCAAGGTTTCCCGTTCTTTGAAGCAAGGTATTGACGAGGGTTCGTTTGATTGCATTCAGGGCAATACCTGCAAGTCCTACGGTAGAGGTTTTGTGTGGGTTGGTCAGCAGTGGGATTGTATATCCAGTGTTCGCCTTGACTTAGAACACCAAATCGAAATCAACAGAAAATTCAACTAGGGCGAGTAGGGCGCCTTTTTTCTATTGTGTTGCTTCTACATTGGAACCGTTAAATAAATCCTATTTATAGGCACAGAGCAACAATGCAAAAAACCTGCCCTAGTAGCCCTAATCGACAGAAAGGAAACACATGACTGACACAGAAATGAAACGCGAACTCATACTTTTCGGCGCGTACCTCGCTGATGCGGGTGGCATTCGTTCCAGGCTGACAAGTAACGATTTCGTAGACAACGACATTGCAGCCTGCATAGAAGAAATCGAAGGCGTTCGTAGTGGCCGGGTACAGGAGCAGTATACCAGATTCCTACCTGCCCTCTTGAATTCCTTGGATTGTCCGAACGGTGGCACTGCAATCGAAGGGATAGAGCAGGCGGTGAAGTCTCACACAGAATACAAGCGAATCAGAAAGCTATGTCGTTTGGGTGCGTTGTCGAGCAATCCGGAAGACCTCGAACGTATCAAGAAACAATTTCAATCAGCATAAAGGCAGACCAATGGTAAAGAAGACAGACGACAGCAGACCGGATCCAGTGCGCTACCTCGTAACGCTACAGGCAATCAATCACATGACTCCAATGGATAAGCTACCTCAACGATTCAACATTGTAGCGGGCGGCTGCGGAATCTCTGTTCTGGACATGCAACCGATGGAACCGGGCGAGGTGATACCGAAGGACGTAGCGTTGGCAATGCTGGATGCCTTAGAGGAATCAATCACAGATGCCCTTTTCAGCGGTGATATGGAAGGGCTGGACGTTGAATCAACATGATGATGATGAAGCCGTTTTGCATGTTATCGACGGAAATTTCTGGCATGCAGGCGACACGCGAGGCGGTTTTTCAGGCCAGCGGAGAACCTATGTTAGTATGGGTAAGCTGGGTCCTTCTGGAAGTATCAACGCGCTTGGTTGAGCAATGCCACAAAACGTGTCAATAGGTACACTAAAATAAGCGGTTCCTCCCCCTCCTATCGAGGTTTTATAGATGGATAACAGCAAGATGAAACCGGGCTACTGCAAAACCCTTACAGAACTGGCAGAGGCGGCAGGGATCAGTTACCGAAGCGTGAGAGACTGGAAGAATAAAGATGGCTTCCCAGTCGAGGCCGATGGTACTTATTCCGTATGGGCTGTTTGTGAATGGCGATTCAAAACATTCATGTTCAACAACTCAGCGGCGGGCGGTGAGGTTGGTGTAGATCCAAACGATTTGAAACGGCGTAAGCTGGCGGCAGACGTCGCGCTTGCTGAAATGGATCTGATGATCAAGGAAATGAAGCGAGACGATATAGCGGGCGTTCTGATTGATCGTGAGGCGGCTAAGCGTTGGATCAAGACATCCTTCACAACAATTCGCCATCGGTTGGAAGATGCCCCTGCTGAATATGCGGCGGGATTCCCTGAAGACGTTCGGTATCAAGTCCTTTCTCAGTGGAAGCACAGCAACCGATTGATTCTCAGACAGCTGGCAAATTACATGAATCAGACTCCAGGCATTGACGAAGAGGTAGCCAGTGTTGACTGATCGTGAAATCATGTTGCGATACTACGCAGAGGTGATGCTGACCGAACCAATGAGCATAGAGGCGCTTGCGGGTTACTTTGGCGTAGGCTGGCGAAAAATGCGCAGCATGCTAACCGTGATGCCAGACGTGGAAAGGATCGACTCCCTGTATCGTGTTCGTGTGTCGCGCATGCCTCCCCGATATCACCAGGAACAAAAACTTTCTTTTCCTCCCTGCGAATTCTTGCCAAATCCTGCATCTAGTAATGATCACAATTAAAAAATCGAAATAATGAAACCATGAACGAACCACTTATCACAAAACACGGCGCGGCTTCACTGCTTGGGATCACGAAAGCAGCATTGATGAAGCTGGTACGGGCTGAACATGTGCCATACGTGCGGCTACCGGGTAAAGGTGAGGTTAGATTTGATTCCAGCGACTTACAAGAATGGGTAAACCAACACAAAGGAGGCGACATGCCAGCAACAGCGAGAATGACAGAACGACATGAACAGCAGGAACACTTACGGAAGCGGCCAGAATACCTTGCTGAATGCGAACAGGTAAAAGCAGAGATGGGCGCGATACAGGCAAGAGTAGACGCGGGAGAACTCACACCAATGGCGCTGGTGCCGGCTCAGCGTAGATGGTTACAGTTAAGTGATCTGGTCAACAAGATTGATAACCAGTTTAGAAATGATCTTGCAAACTCCTGCCCTGATGAAAACCTGCGTGATGAATGGTCTTATGTGAGTGAATTGAAAAGTAGTGTTTACACTGAAATTGCTAACCAGAAAAAGACACTCGAACGCATTGAAAACAATATTCGCCTGATCAAAACGGATATTGGACGCTTAGTCGATCCTGAAGCAGCCGGTGTGCATCCCAGTGATTTCAAGGAATACACGCACGACAATGCTTATCAAAAGAGGATTGACACAAAGGAACGTGAACTACGGGTAGCGAACAAAAGTAAGGCCCGTTGTGAGAAGATAATTCATGATCTGGAATTGAAACTCCAAGAACACGAAACCGAAAAGCAGCGAATCAAACAAGAAATGATCGATTACCAGGAGGACTAGAAATTGAGTACAGCAACACTATGGACGACAGCCGATTCAAGCAGGCTGGACCGTGAAAACAATATCATTTATGGCGCGGCTCTGCTGAAGATCGGTAAGGTACGCGACAAACGCGGGTGGATCGTCTCCCGCGCGACTCTCGACCAGGTTATTAATTTTGCAAATCAGGAATCGGAAGGAATCAAGGCCCGGTTTGACCATCCAAGCGAAGGGCGTTCCTCTTTGGGTACGTTCCTCGGGCGCTGGAAAAACTTTCGCATTGAGGGCGACATGATCCGCGCAGACCTGCACATTGCACAATCGGCGTTCAAAACCCCATATGGCGACCTTGCCAGCTATGTTCTAAACATGGTTGACGAATCCCCCGAATCTCTAGGGGTGTCGATTGTGGCCCCCTTTGCGGCAGACTTCGACGGGCAGGAACTTAGCTTCTCTAGTGTGACTGCCTTTGACATCGTGGATAGTCCAGCGGGAACGGATGGCGGCATGTTTTCCGTTCAACCGTCTGCGGGACTCTCACAGGAACAACGGCGGCGGCACATCGAACGTGAACACGCAAAACACAACACTTATTTAGGGATTGAAAATCAAATGACACCAGAACAAAAGTATGAAGAAATTTATCAGGCCGATTTGAAAGCGATGGGCGGCAGACTGTCAGTCAGTAAAGAGGATTACATTGCCTCTCTGAAGGCCAGCGACGAAGGCGGCACAATCGACATGTCAACCATCGGAACCGCATCAGACGCGACCACAGCAACGCTCAACGTGCAGGAGTCACTTGCCATCGATGACGTTTATCATCAGCAATATCTGAATGACAAATCGATCCTGGGCAGTCTCAGTGTTTCAGAGGCCGATTATGTTGCCTCATTGAAAGCAACGGAAAACGGCGGCGTGTTGTCGCTTCACTAAAATTCTCCAGCCGTCCGGTTTTTTCAGACATTTCCGGGCGGTGCCTCCCTCCTGTCTCACCTCGTATTGTGCTTTGTACGGGTGAGACAGGAGTTTTTTAAAGGATTGATAAATGGCAAGATTTCAAATATTTGTCCCGCATACCGATGACCAGCAAGTCAACGACATGGCGCCGATCAATCCCCTCACGCGTGCAGGGTTGGTTAATCTGGTGGCCGGTTCGTCTGCTCAATTGGCGGTCGGGCCGGAAGATCAAAAGGGCGTTATCATCAGTTGGGTGACTCCCGGCGACACGATCACGGGCTACCATCCAGAACAACAGACGTGGATTCCTGCAGCGCCTCGCGATGAGCTGGCAGCTAAGAGGTATTGGGTTGGGATCTGGAATGATAAAAAACCGACTCCAAATGATCTAAAACGAAACACGCAACATCCAGGCCGGATGGTTGTGTTAGGCGATGGCCAGGAATGGATGATTCCAAACGTCGGCAGTTTCCCTAATTACTTCGGTTTAGACAATTACGGCAAATGGGTTTCCTATGTTCGTGATGAATACCGGGAGTGCTTTGACGAGGCGATG
The DNA here is from genome assembly GCA_963974925.1 of uncultured bacterium. Lineage (GTDB taxonomy): Bacteria > Planctomycetota > Planctomycetia > Planctomycetales > Planctomycetaceae > Gimesia. The sequence continues at coordinate 53,234 of CAXBFD010000033.1, forward strand.
AGATGGCGCGAAGTTCTCGACACACTGAGAGAAGGTGACGCGCTGGATTTTGGCGACGTGTTCGAATACGTGGCAAATGCTCTGAGTTTGAATTACATGCTGACTGGTGAGGTAATTTCAGAGTTAAAACTGTTCGGTCAATCGGAATCACTCAATTCTCTTTGTGCAGTCTGTGAGGTGCGCTAATGTCGGGTAATAATGTGGATATTAATATCGCTGGCAATGACGCTGGCATGATGCAGGTGTGGCAGCGACAACAGCGGGAGCAGCAAAAACAGATCGACCGCTTAGAGAAGATGGCGAAATCTGGCAAGAAAGCAGGCAGGGATGTTAAGTCCAGTTTCAATGAGTCGTCCGCGTCTATCAGCACAATGAACATGGGACTCACTAAAGCAATCGGCTTGTTTGGTGGAATCTCGGGCGCTGTTGCATTGTATAAAAAGCAGTATGCCGAATTGGTTAAGTGGCAGGAAAATAGAGAGCTGGCAGGCCGGACGCTAGGCGAACAGATGCGGTTAACCCGTATTGCGTTTACTCCAGATGCTACACTGAAAAATAAGGATCTGGAAAAAGAGATTCAAGCAATTGCGGACCGAACGAAAACAGATGCCAAGATCATTGCAGCGGCAGCCACAGACGCGTTCTCTGCGAAGGGTAAGCTATCAAACCGTGATGCCCTTAATGCTGTAGAATCGGCATTTATGTTGCTTCCAGGCAATCTGGATGCAGGCCAGACCACAGCAGCCAGAGCGCTTGACGTGGGGAACAGGACCGGCAATCTGGATATGCGACAGAACGTCGGGTTCATGCAGAACATCCAGAACACGGCGCGTGTAACTGATTTAACAAAAGTCGGTCAAAACTTGATGCCAGCAATCAGCGCGATTCAAAACATGGGCGATACACCAGAGCAGGCGGCAGAGCTGGTAGTGTCACTCAATAAGATGCTGGAAGACGCAAACGGGGCGATCACTGGAACGGCAGCAAAAGCACTGGCAACCAGGTTGGAAAAATTCGTACCTGAAAAAAATGGCAAGGATAGTCTTGGTAAATTCAAAGTACCACAGGAGCAGATTGACGCGTACAAACAAGCCAAGACCACAGCAGAGCGAATCAAAGTCGCTCAATCTTCTCCAGAGCTAACGCGGGCGTTCCTGGGTGCGAATCCGTTTGCGCTCGAGTATGAACCAGTGATAAAGCGGTATCTCGGTGGTGATAAAAGCGTTCAGGAATTAGAGAAGAATGTGCAGGATTCCATTTTCCCATTGGGTAAAAAGCAGGGTGAGGTTTACGCTCAAAAACTGTCTGACATTCAGGCCGGTGAAAAACAGCATTTGGTTAATGCGGCAGAGGCCAGTAAGTCAAATGTGGAACAATACCGACTTGGCGAAGATCAAGCGGCGATGGCAGCCAGTTCCAGAAAACTGGTAGATGCCACATTGGATGAAAGCCCTTCAGGATGGATTGACCGGACGGCGGCATGGGCAGGACATAACGTTGCAAAAGATCTTACCGGAAGACTTACCGATGGTCGGGGAATGGGAAACCCTGTCTTGTTGGATAATCTGTTCCTTAAAGGTCTTCGGGAACAAGCTATAAAAGCTGAAGGAAAAGAAGGATCGTTCGTCAAATTCTTAGACGAGCAGATCAAAGCTTCTGACGAGTTAACGCGCCGATCACAGGCGAAGGAATTAATCGATACTGCAGTTGGCGAGGTTGGCAATTTACTACCGAAGGTTAAATCAACTGGTGCGCCTAAGGCAGCGGCAGACGTCCAGGCACAAGCTCAACAAACCAGCGTGCAAAGAAACGATAACTCTCTGCTTAACGCAATCAACAAACAAACCAGCGTGATGGAAGAGTTATTGCGAGAACAGAAAAAAGGCACTAATCAACAACAGAAGCAATCAACAACCGTGCCACCAGAGCGGCGACCACCATACAGAGCGGCGGCGGCAGGCCTTAGCGTATCGAGGGACAAATAAATGAGTACCGTAACACTGCCAGATTACCTATATCCCAACTGGTACAAATGCCTGATCTTTACCCATCAGACATTGCAGCAGTCCATTCACATCACGCGACATATCGAGCATGACAGGTATTATCTCATGCTGTTCGATTTCGATAACCGCGCGTTCACAATCGTGAAAGAATCGATTCACAAGCCGGATTTGTTCCACGTGTTCACAGTGTTAGCGCCTGAACTGTTCCAGCCGGACGCGTTCCATCTTACGAGCAGGCCATCAGGACCAGCCACAGCGGGCTACCATCCCGAATACCTGAATCTAGTTGATCAATTACAGGAAGCGGAAGCCAAGCGCGGCAGCGGTCAATCTGATGGGCTTGGCGAGGTTGTGCCATTGCAGGAGTTTACTTTCCAGTATGGCCCGGATAATGAGCCTGTACGGTCATTCGATGCGCTGGTGTTGTCCAGAATACCAGAGGAATTTTTGTTGGAAGCAGACAGGAATTAGGGCGGGGATTTTAGGAGTGACCGTTTGTCATATCGAGGAAACATAGCGGTTTATGACCCTAGTGAAAATTTTCACTAGGGTATGGAATCAGGCAAATCAATATTGTAATCGTTCGGGGGCGGTGGTAAATTATCAGACTCTCGAAGCTCGAAAGGGCAAAAATGTGAATCTCAAAAAATTAAATGTAACCAAGAATCCGTCCCCACCTTCAGAGTCCCGTAACAGCAATGCCGGGAAAGTGGCACATTTCCACTTGAGAGCTCTGGGTGTGGGGCCGGGTTTTTTGTTGCGCCTCTGCGCAAATGAAAGGTGCATTATGAGCACTATTTCCCCCTCTTGCGTTCCCCCCGTCGACCAGCCATTCCAGCGGTCAACCAATTGGCAAAAATTTGATACTGCCAGAAGAATCTACCTAGTGGACGTGCCAAGCGATTATATGCCATTGAGCTGGCGTTCTATCCCGTCCAGTTACCGACGTTTTGTCTCGCCTGAATCGGCTGTTTTGGCATCAGTGAAGCTGAACCGGGAATTTTTCAACGCTTCGATTGATGGTCAGGTACAGGAATGGAATGTGGTTTTGGTTGCGGGTTATGGGTACGGCATCGCGACTATCAAAGTTATTGGTGACTGGTTTCCACAGGATATCTTTGATACCCCTCCTGCATTAGCCGAGATTCAAAAGGGAGACAAACGAAAATCTGCTATCCAGTCTCTTAATTGTCGTCTCGATAAAAGCACAAACAACCGCAAACGAGCCTATGTTTCTATTTCGGAATCGGCTCACAAGAAAGCAGTAGCATACATTAAACACAACGCAAAGTTTTTGCTTGAGCGTAACCAGTTCATTGGATAATTAGAGTGCTTCCCCCGTCTGGTATCGTCCAGGCGGGGGTTTTCTTAACACGTCTCAGATCGTTACAGAATCGCTTGTAACGCGATGCAAGGCAAAGACGACTGATACCATTCGTAAAAGGGGGATTTTTGAGCTATGGCGAGTGTAAGCACAGACAAGAACGGACACAGGGTTATCCAGTTCTATGACGCATCAGAGCGGCGCAGGACGTTAAGAGTTGGCAAGGTGCCTATCAAAACAGCGAATTCAATACGGGTTCATGTGGAGCGTATGGTTTCGGCCCAGATCACAGGACATGCGGTTGATGATGTTACCGCGCTTTGGGTGTCGAATCTTGACCGAAAGATGAGTAAGAAGCTATCGACAGTCGGGTTGATTGCGGCGCGGGAAACATCCACATTGGGGGAACTGGTTGATAGTTTTATTAAGTTGCAGTTAAACGACGTGAAGCCTCGCACAATGGCGAAATATATTGGAGTGAAAAAGCACTTGATTGACCATTTCGGAGCAAGCCAGTCGCTAAAGTCACTGAACGCAGGGGACGCTAAAGGGTTCCGCGCGTATCTGATCGGGAAGGGGAAAGCAGAAAACACGGTTCGTAAAATCTGCGGAGTGTCCAAGACATTTATCAATCTGGCAATTGATAAGGAGCTGATTACTAAAAACCCGTTTGATGGTGTGCCGACTGCATTCGTGCCGACCAGGGACCGACATCGCTACATCACGAAGGAAGACACTGAGAAAGTGATTGCTGCTTGTCCTGATGATGAGTGGAAGCTGATCATTGCACTTGCTCGTTATGGTGGACTGAGAACGCCATCCGAGACGTTTGCTCTGCGGTTGGATGATATCAATTGGGAGAAAGACCGCTTTTACGTGAGATCACCCAAAACGGAACGATTCAGCGGGAAGGAAGGA